>CAYZZU010000005.1:0-105911 GCA_964483105.1 uncultured Nitrospirota bacterium | reverse complement strand
CCCTTGATCACAAAAAGTAGCCTGTCCCCTTTTATGTCCCCTTTTATGCTTTCGAAAGGTTTCCGGTGTGACCGGAGGTTATCCAAAGGGTTCATCGAGCCATTCCTGGAGATCCCGGTAAGTAAAGAGATTCATACGCAACATGGTTGCCGGATTGGAGAGGGACCATCCGGCTTTTGATAGATGGTGGAAATACTTCAGGAGCAACAGGGCGATCAAGGCTGTCCAAATCTGGATGCGTAATGCGTTTTCGCTGGTGCCGACAAAGGTCTTGACCTTCAGATGTTGTTTCAGGGTTTTGAAAAAGATTTCGATCTGCCAACGCTCTTTGTAGATGGAGGAGTAAGGTGCTCCCCATTGTCAAGACAAAAAAAGGGGTTGTTTAAAGTGTATTGAGGAGGCCTGCCATTTCCACAATATTACCGGCCTGGTTTCTAAAAAATCTGGTCACATATTCATGGGCACAGATTTTACCGGCAAACAAAAACTATTCATGAACAATGGGTTATACAAAATTTTCCGGTTTCTGGTGCCCCCGGGGTGACTCGAACACCCGACACCCGGTTTAGGAAACCGGTGCTCTATCCTCCTGAGCTACGGGGGCGGTATCTCATTCTGAAGGAGTGTTTTATCTAACATGTTTCCGGAAAGGTGTCAAGTTTATACCCTCTTTAATCCACCACCAGCCCGTATTCCCACCCCTCAAGACCCCGAGGGAAAACGGCATTGACAACTTTTCCGATTGAAGCTATCTTTACTGAGGCGAATCCGGATGGGCCGTTCGCCGGGAACCCGGAAAACTCCTTGCCCAGAAGAGGAACCCATGAAACCCTCACGCACTGTTCTCACTCTTCTTACCGGTCTGATTCTTCTTCTCTTTTCCGGATGTGTCACGCTCTATATCGGAGGCCGCTCCCCCCGGGACCGGCTCAAGGAAACCACAGTCCGGGGAGGTGGGTGGAACAAAATTCTCGTCCTCGACATTACCGGCTTTTTAAGCAATCTGCCGACTTCGAGACCCTATGCTCCTCCTCTTACACTACTCCGTGACGTGAAAGAAAAGCTCCGCAAGGCCGAAAAGGACCACAGAATCAAGGGGGTGCTGCTCCGCGTCAACAGCCCGGGTGGAACCGTGTCCGCTTCGGACACGATCTATGAGGAGATCCGTCGCTTTAAAGAACGGACCGGGCTTCCCGTCGTGGCCCAGTTACTGGATACCGGGGCGTCGGGGGGCTATTATGTGTCACTGGCCGCGGACCGGATCTACGCCGAACCCACCAGTATCACCGGCAGCATCGGGGTCATCCTCCAGAAATTCAATATTCAGGATCTGCTCTCCCGGATCGGGGTGGACAACACTCCGGTTAAATCAGGTCCCCACAAGGACATCGGATCCCCCTTCAGATCCCGGACCCCGGAGGAAAACCGGATTCTTCAGGAAACGATCGATACCCTGTACAACCGCTTTGTCGACATCGTGGATAAAAACCGGAAGGACCTGACCCGGGAGCAGGTGCTCGCCCTCTCCGACGGAAGAATTTACACGGCGAAGCAGGCCCTCGAAAACCACCTGATCGATCGAATCGGATACATGGAAGACGCTATTGAAGATCTGAAACAGATGGCGGGGATTCACAAGGCACGGATCATTCTCTATCGCTTACCCAACAGCTACAAGGAAAACATCTACTCCGCCGCACGGATCCCCCCCGTGAACGAGATTCATCTTTTCGGTTTAAAAGGAAACCTGCCGGTTACCGGAACTCCCTTCCTTTACTTCTGGACACCGACCGGGGAGTGAACTTCCACCGAACGGGAAAAAGAGAACCGGTCCGGCGCCCCATCCGGAAATGGGCCCCTAATGCAGGGGAAGGGGGAGGGAGACCAAAGTGAAGGGATCCACTTTCACCCCGTTCAGAACGGCGCCCCAGTGTAGATGGGGCCCGGTGACGCGCCCCGTGGCACCCACGTGTCCCACAACGTCCCCCTTCTTCAGCTCCTTCCCTTCTCCAACCCGCATATCGTGCAGGTGCGCATAGATTGTAAAAAGCCCACCCCCGTGATTCAGAATCACTACGTTTCCGCTGAAAAAGAGATTCCCCGCGAAGACAACCCGCCCGGAATCGGAGGCATGTACCGGCGTCCCCTGTTTCGCCTTCAGGTCTGCGCCGGAATGAGGATTTCGTGGCTCGCCGTTGAAAATCCGTCTGAGACCGAACGGACTTCCCCTCCGCCCGCTCACAGGGACCGTGAAACCTTTTTCCCAGGACCGGAACGGACTCTGTTCCCGATAAATGGAGGTCAGCATCTGTTTTTCCCTGCGGACACGGACCAGATCCGACCTCGACAATTGGACAAACTTTTTGTCCACATGGATCCTTTCAACAGGAAAATCTTTTCGGAGGATTTTCACGGAATGGATCCCCTCGTTTTTTCCCCCGTCGGCATAACGCACAGTATAAGAAAGAGAATGTACGCCGGGAGAGACGTCCAGGCTCACTCCGGCGAGACCGATCCACTCCATCCCCCCCTTGCTTCTGAAAAAAAGAATTTTTTGTTTCAGGAAGGTCGCCGAAACAGATGTAACCTCCCTTTGGGAGGTCACCCTGAGCAGGGCTGCCTGACCGGGGAAGAGCTCCGACGGCTCCGTCTCCACCTGAAGGGTTGAAGGGGCACAAAAGAGATCTCCGGTTTGGATCAGGGAAAGAAACAACGCAGCCAGGAAAACTTGCCGGAACACAAACCTCATCCTGACACTCCGGATTGTAACCCGAGCCGGCTGCAGCGGGAATGTTCAATCTTGATGCACCGATCCGTGATCACCTCAATTCCGGCAGTACGCAACTTTTCCGCCGCTTCCTCATGGTCAATTCCGAGTTGCATCCAAAACACCTTCGCTCCGACCCGGAGGACCTCTTCGGCCAGCGCAGGGATCGCCTCGGATTTGCGGAAGATGTCTACAATCTCCAGCGGATCGGGAATATCACTCAAAGAGGGGTAGCATTTTTCTCCCAGTATTTCCTGTCGGACCGGGTTCACCGGGATGATTCGGTACCCTCTCTCCTTCAGGTACCGGGCCACCCGGTGACTGTCCCGCTCCGGCTTGGGTGAAAGTCCCACCACCGCCACGGTGTGATATCGATGGAGAATGTTACAGATAGAATCCGGCACCGTATTCCGTTCCTCTTCTCCTCCGGAGAGGAGCCCGGCCCCCCTCATGGTTCCGGAAACGAATCAGGTAAACCAACTCAGATCGCCCGATCCTTCCCGGAGGATTTCGATCTCCTGATCCACAAGAGAAATCACGCTGGAAGGCAACACCGGCAGACTCCCACACTCCAGGATGAGGTCGACCGCTCCGCCAAAACGAGAACAAAGATCGTCGGGATCCGTGATCACCTCTTCCTCGCTCCGGTTGGCGCTGGTACTGAGAATGGGGTGTCCCAGTTCACGTACCAGGGCCTGCGGAACGGGATGATCGGGGATGCGGATTCCCACGGTACGGCGTCTGCTCCGCAGGGTCCTCGGCGTTTCCCTTCCGGCGGGAAGCACAAAGGTATAGGGGCCAGGGAGAAACCGCCTGAGTATCCGGTAGGCGAAGTTCGAAACCGTCGCATAGCGGCTGATATGGGTGAGGTCGGCGCAGACAAAGGAAATCGGTTTCTTGGGGTCCCGCCCCTTAATCCGAATGATCCGGTTCACCGCCTGCGGATTGGTAATGTCGCAGCCGAAGCCGTAGATGGTATCGGTGGGATAAATGATCACCCCCCCGGAACGCATCACCTCTACCGCTCGTTTGACATAACGCCCCTGGGGATTGTGCGGATGGATGGAAAGTATTGTCGCCATATACTCCTCGCCTTTCAGCAGAGAGTATACCTCAAACCGGAAGCTTTTGAAACCTGAATCCGGAATTCAACATCTATAACAGGAAAAGGGATGAGCGGGAACTAATCCAGAGAGGCTGTCAAGGCAGATTTTCCCCACTTTTCTCCGACGTTGTCGACAATCAATTCCGAGAACTGATCGGCAAGCGATTCCTCCCGCTCACGGTCCATGGCGACACCGGAGATATCGCGGAGAAAGTGAAAGTATTCATGTACCAATGTCCTCATGTCGTAGTCCTTGGAAATATAGATAGTCTTTTTCATGGAATCGTAGAGTCCTTCCACCGGCAAAAGCAGACCGTATTGTCCGATAATCCTTGTGTTTAAGGTTTTATCTGAGACGATCAGAATCTGAAGATCCTTCTTCCGGTCGAAAAAGGGCTCTTCTTTCAACCTCAGTCCGGTCCGTTCCTGGAGAAAACTCGGATAAACCCGAAACGCGGCCTTCAGGTATTTGTTCATTTCATCGTACTTGTTATACTCCTGGAATACCTCGGTCCTGCAGTAGTCGTTCTTGAGCGTCATGAACTTGACCAGTTCAATCCCGCCGGAACTGTAACGGGCCCCCAGCCGACTGTTTTGAAGCAACAGGACCCCAAAAAGAATCAGAGGGAAGAGATATTTCTTCATCATACGGATTGGCCTTGAAACGGAAAGAAAAACAATATCCAGTATGAACTTACCCTATTTATCGGTTCATCCCGGATAAACTTGAATACGGATCTTTACTCAATGATTCCAGGCAGGAAGGAAGATCAGAATATCGGAAGCGCCGGACCGCAGATGGAAACATGAAGAGGGGAAGAGAAAAAGGCCTGGGTGCTCAGACATGGAGGCGATGTCTGAACACCCAGACAGATCCTTGAATTATTTCTTTTTCCTCTGATGGACCGAGCAGAACTTGGATCTTCCTGAAGCAGTCCTCTTACACTGCGTCCCTGCAAGTGTCTTGGCGGCACACTGCTTGGAAACCACCTTCTTCGCCGCCTTCTTCCCGGGATTTTTGACGGCTGTCTTCTTGGCTGTCGTCTTTTTGGCAGTTGTCTTTTTGGCAATTGTCTTCTTTACAGCCTTTTTGGGAGCCGCCTTTTTTTTGGCCGTTTTGGCCGTCTTCGCCGTCTTCTTTTTTGCTGTAGCCATTTTCTTGTCCTCCCTTGCTGGGTTAATAAAGAACGACGGACTTCAAAAATCAGAGGGTTAAATCATCACCTCTCTGAAAATGAGTTAAAGAAACTCTATAACTAAACTTAGCACAAGGAAAAATGGATTGCAAGCAAAAATGTCAAATTCTATTTGGAATAATTTGTCATTCACAAAAAAAATGGAATAACAAAAATGCAAGGACGGCTCCAATATCCTTTCGTCACGTACGATACAAACTGACACAAAAAACCGTACGGATCAGCTACCCGGAACCGAACCTTCCCGACCGTGACCGAGCCGTTGCAGATAGAGCGGATAATCAAAAGCGGGGCTGTGAATATCATCATGACAACTTCTGCAGACCTCTTCCGGAACCGCACGCTGGATATCGGCCCCGTTCACATGGGGCAACGCCGGCCCATGACAGGACTCGCACTGGACGCCGGCCAGATGGGGAGTTCTGCTGATTCCCGTGAACCCCGACCGCTGCCGGTAACCGACCACATGACAGACCACGCATTCCGGGTTCAACTCAGATCTCTTATCCATCAGGGTCTGAAAGGCGTAGGCATGAGGGGTATTTCGCCATTGCCGGTAGATCAGCGGGTGACAGGGGGCGCACGCCTTCGCTCCCGCATAGGCGGAAGAGTTCTCCGGAACGGGGAGAAAATGGACCTGTTCGGAGAACCGTTTTTTACGGACCGTCTGATTGAAATGATCCACCACCTTCCGGATTTCCGGATCTTCGGGGAGTTCTTGAGTCACCGGAATCAGTTCTCCACGCGCATCGGTAATTTTCCCTTTTCCATCGACTCTGAGGGTCAGGCGGCCCAGTTCCTTCCCCAGAGTGGTTCCCGCCACGACAAAGGCCCGGCCCATACGTCTCACCTTACCGTCTCCCACGGAATGCCCGAGAACGGCAACCCGTATCTGCGGAAAGGAGGTCAGAAAATCTTTCGGATCGATGAGATTGAAATGAAGGAGTGCCACGATCAGGTCGGACTTTTTCGCAAGTTCCGGAAGAATCCGCCCGGCTGTCCCGGCCGGGTCCTCAATCTTCAAGTCTCCGAGGGCCTCCCGGTAGCGCTTCGTAACCACATTGGAATCGAGAAATCCCACAATAGCGATCCGGACCCCCTCCCGCACAACGATCCGGAACGGGGAAAAGACCGGCTTTCCTTCCGCCCCTATCAGATTGGAGCAGACAACCGGAAAGGACGCTTCCGATACCCTTTGGAGAAGGAAGTCTTTCCCTTCCGCGAAATCATAATCCCCGATCATCACCGCGTCATATCCCATCCGATCCATGGAGTGAACCATGGCGGAGGCCTTGTACCGGTAAAACTCACGGCTTCCAGCCCCTTCCTGAAAGGATCCGAACAGGAAATCCCCCGCATCCAGGAGAAGGTGCGGACCCGTATCCATCTGATCGATCAGGGTCTTGCGCCGCGCCACTCCGCCCAACTGCTTTTCCGAACATCCGCACCGCTCCAGTTCTCCGCCCACATTTCCGGAATAATAGAGAAAAAGAGTGGCCGGGCTTTCAGGGGGAGGGGCGCACCCCGTGAAACACAGGGATGGCAACAGGAAGAAAAAGAGGAGAAGAAACTTCACGCCTCTCCCTCCCGCAGGGCGCCGATCAGATCGTCCATACCCCGCATCTTCTGACGCCGCATGTAGTTTTCAATCCCATCCAGGATATGGATGGGAGACATGGGATCCAGAAAATTAGCCGTACCCACGGCCACCGCCGTCGCGCCCGCCAGAAAAAATGAAACGGCATCCTCTGCCGTAACGACCCCCCCCATTCCGATGACAGGCACCCGGACCGCACGAGCGACCTGGTAGACCATCCGGAGAGCCACGGGACGAATGGCCGGACCGGAGAGCCCGCCGAACCGATTGGACAGTCTCGGCTTTCTCTGATCCACATCAATGGCCATTCCCAGAAGGGTGTTGATCAGGGAAAGGGCGTCCGCCCCTTCCCCCACGGAAATTTTCGCAAATTCGGTAATATCGGTGACGTTGGGAGACAGTTTTACGATCAGAGGCAAACTCGTGACCTCGCGAACCCGGCGCACTACCTTTCGGGCCTCCCCGGGATCCGTTCCAAAGGCCATGCCTCCCTTTTTCACATTCGGACAGGAGATGTTCAGTTCGATCCCGTCGACACCCGGAACGGAATCGAGAATCCGGGCGACCTCGGCGTACTCCGAGACCGTATGGCCGTAGATATTGGCAATCACACGGGTGTTCCACCTGCGCAAGACGGGGAGTTTCTCTTCGACAAAGGCGTGGACCCCGATATTCTGGAGCCCGATGGCGTTCAGCATGCCGGAAGGGGTTTCCAACACCCTGGGAGGGCGGTTTCCGGACTGGGGCCGAAGGGAAAGGCCTTTGACCGTCACCGCTCCCAGGCGTGAGAGATCGTAGATCTCGGCCATTTCCTCACCGTACCCGAAGGTTCCGGAGGCGGTCAACACCGGATTCTTCATCAGGATCCCACCGACGTTTACCGAGAGATCGGGAGTTTGTTCAGGGTTCGCCATGGAAGCGCCCTCTTCGAAGTACAGGATGATCCTTCATTAGGAACCGCCCATTTCATCCGGAAGATCCTCCGCCGAAAAGACCGGTCCTTCCCGGCAGACCCTCTGATATCCATGCCGGGTCTCCATGACGCATCCCATGCAGGTGCCGAGACCGCAGGCCATGTCCGACTCAAAGGACAACTCGCAGGGGATCCCGCTGCCCCGGACGATACGCGCCACCGCGTGGAGCATGGGGCGGGGACCGCAGGCATAGACGCGGCATCCCCCGGCTGGGGAGAATTCTCCGAATCGCTTTCGGAACAGATCGGTAACCAGCCCTTTTTCTCCACGGCTTCCATCTTCCGTGGCCAGGACCAGAGAATCCACAGTATTCCCCATCTCCGGAAGATCCACGAACTCCGCGCCGGTCCCGGCTCCATAAAAGAGGGAACAGCGGACCTTCTTTTCCCGAAGCGTCCGAATCAGAAAACGGAAAGGCGCGACACCGGTCCCGCCGGCAATCAGTAGAGCGTGACGGACTTTGGAAGAAACGGAGAATCCTCTTCCGAGAGGCCCGACCAGGTCGATTCCATCTCCGGCCTTCCTCCGTGTCATCCAGGACGTTCCCCTTCCCACAACCTTGTAGAGGAGCATGAGTCTTCCGTTTTCGCAGTCATGGATGGAAAAGGCCCGGCGCAGGAGAGGATCCAGGGAAGAAGAGACGCGGATCATCACAAACCGTCCCGGCGCAACGGATGACGCAAAGGACCCCACCGCCAGGGTCATCCTGAAGGTTCCGGGAGAAACTTCCTCGTTGCCGATGATTTCGGCGGTCAGTTGCCGGATGAGGAATCGGGACATTGGATGCTCAGAATTTCATAACCCAGGATCCCCCCGGGTGCCCGGACTTCAATTTCGTCCCCTTCCTCCCGTCCGATCATGGCACGGGCCATGGGGGAATAGACCGAGATTTTTCCGTCGGAGATATCGGCCTCGTCTTCCCCGACGATCTGGTAAATCACCTCTTCGTCAGTCGCCAGGTTCACCAGGGTGACGATCGAACCGAAACTGACCTTATCCGTACGGATTCTGGAAGAATTGATCACCTCGGCGCGCGCGAGCTTTGAATTCAACTCCGCGATCTTCGCCTCTACAAACGCCTGGCGCTCCTTGGCCGCATCATATTCGGCGTTCTCACTCAGATCCCCGTGAGCCCGGGCCTCTTCGATCGCCCGGACTGTCTCCGGACGTTCCACGTTCATCAGGCGCTTCAACTGCTCCTGAAGTTTCCTGTGCCCTTCCGGGGTCATGGGAACTTTCCCGCTCATTGCCTGTTTCCTCCCACCTCACTGCCGACAACCCCACCTCCGGATCGATGGTACCACTGGATCGGGAGAACCCCCATCTCCTCTCCGAGGATCGACTCAATCCCGTTCACAGCCTCCCGGGCGCCGGCCACTGTGGTGAAATAGGGCACACCATAGGTCAGCGCCGTCCGGCGGATCGAAAAGGAATCCAGTTTGGCGTCCGTCCCGGTCGGCGTATTGATCACCAGAGCGACCTCCCGGTTCTTGATTCGATCCACAATGTGGGGCCGCCCCTCCTTCACCTTGTTCACCACCTCTACCCGAATGCCTTCCTGTTCCAGGAAACGCGCCGTTCCACGCGTCGCGAGAATCGTGAACCCGAGCCGGATCAGTTTCCTTGCGGTCTTGAGAATCGGTTTTTTGTCTCGATCCCGCACACTCAGGAAGGCCGTTCCGCAACTCGGGAGCAAAGTGCCGGCCCCGATCTGCGCCTTGGCAAAGGCATTCCCGAAAGACCGGTCGATCCCCATCACTTCCCCCGTGGATTTCATCTCCGGGCTGAGAAGCGTGTCCACCCCCGGAAATTTCAGGAAGGGGAAGACCGCCTCCTTGACGCAATAATGTCCGATTTTTCTTTCTTCCGTAAAGCCGAGATCCGAGAGTCGTTGCCCTGCCATGACCCTGGCACCCATCTTGGCCAGGGGAACACCGATCGACTTACTGACAAAGGGGATGGTCCGGGAGGCCCTCGGATTCACTTCCAGGAGAAAAATCGAATCTCCCTGGACAGCGAACTGGATGTTCATCAAACCGACCACATTTAGTTCACGTGCCAATGCCACGGTCTGCCGTCGTATCTCGTCAAGCACCGTTTCATTCAGGGAATAGGGAGGAAGAGAACAGGCCGAATCCCCGGAATGAACACCGGCCTCCTCAATATGTTCCATGATACCACCGATAACCGTATCGCGGCCGTCCGAGATCGCGTCCACATCGATTTCAATGGCATCCATGACGAACTGGTCGATCAGAACCGGATGCTCTGCCGAGGCCTGGACGGCGGATTCCATATAGGCGGACAGGCCGGCATCGTTGTAGACGATCATCATCGCCCTCCCGCCGAGCACGTAGGAGGGACGTACCACAACCGGGTATCCGATTTTTCCGGCGATCCGGAGGGCCTGATCAAGCGAGGTGGCGGTCCCGTTCTCAGGCTGTTTCAGTCCGAGTTTTCTCAGGAGCCTCTGGAAACGTTCCCGATCCTCCGCCCGGTCGATGGAATCGGGCGCAGTCCCGATAATCCGGACTCCCTCCCTTTCCAGCGGAACGGCCAGTTTCAACGGGGTCTGCCCCCCGTACTGTACCAGGACCCCATCCGGCTTCTCCACCCGGATGATCTCGAGCACACTCTCCAGGGTCAATGGTTCGAAATAAAGACGACTTGAGGTGTCGTAATCGGTGCTCACCGTTTCGGGATTGCAGTTCACCATGATCGTTTCATACCCGATCTCCCGCAGGGCCAGAGAGGCGTGCACGCAGCAGTAATCAAACTCGATCCCCTGCCCGATCCGGTTCGGCCCCCCGCCCAGGATCAGGATTTTCTTCCGGTCCGTGGGATCGGCCTCGCATTCCGATTCATACGTGGAGTAAAGATAGGGGGTATAGGCCTCAAACTCGGCCGCACAGGTGTCCACGGTCTTGAAGGTAGCGAATACTCCCCGCTCCCGGCGCAAACTCCGGATCTCCTCTTCGGACATCCCCGAAAGCACGGCAATCCTCCGGTCCGAGAAACCATACTGCTTGGCCTCCTTCAGCAATCCCCGGATATCAGCCTCGCCCCGAATCCGTTCTTCAAAATCGATGATCTGTTTGATATTGTGGAGAAACCAGGGATCGATGCGGGTCAGATCGTAAATTTCGGTCAGCGGGATTCCCAGCCGCAGGGCCTGACCGATGGCCCAGACACGCTCCGCGCAGGGGACCCGGAGCCTTTCCCGGATCGTTTCGGAATCGGCTTCGACCTCCTCGAAACCGTCATGATCGGTTTCCATGGAACAGATCGCCTTCTGCAGAGCCTCCTTGAAGGTCCGTCCGATCGCCATGGCTTCTCCCACCGATTTCATCTGAGTCGTAAGAGTGGAATCGGCCTGGGGGAATTTTTCAAAGGTAAAACGGGGGAATTTGACAACACAATAATCCAAAACCGGCTCGAAAGAAGCCGGGGTCTCCCGGGTGATGTCATTTTTGATCTCGTCCAGGGTATACCCCACGGCCAGTTTGGCCGCAATCTTCGCGATGGGAAAACCGGTGGCCTTGGAGGCAAGCGCTGAAGAGCGGGAGACCCTGGGATTCATCTCCACCACGACCAGCCGTCCGTCTTCCGGATGGACCGCGAACTGTACATTGGAACCACCCGTCTCGACCCCGATTTCACGGATGATGGCAATGGCGGCATCCCGCATCAACTGGTATTCCTTGTCGCTCAGGGTCTGGGCCGGCGCCACGGTGATGCTGTCTCCCGTATGGACCCCCATGGGATCAAAATTTTCTATGGAACAGATAATCACCACATTGTCCTTCCGGTCCCGCATGACCTCCAGCTCGAATTCCTTCCAGCCGAGAACCGATTCTTCGATCAGAACCTGATGGATCGGACTGGCATCCAGTCCCCACTCGACATGGGCCTTGTATTCCTCCAGATTGTAGGCGATATTGCCCCCCGTCCCCCCCAGGGTAAAGGAAGGCCGGATGATATTCGGGAAGCCGATTCCGCGAACCACTTCCAGGGCCGCTTCCAGGTTGTCGACATAGACGCTCTTCGGGAGCAACAGTCCGATTCTCCGCATGGCCTTCCGGAATTCGTCCCGATCCTCGGCCTTGCGAATCGCCTCCACGTCGGCCCCGATCATGCGGACTCCGTGGCGTTCGAGCAGACCCGCCTCCGACAGTTCCATCGCAAGATTCAGCGCGGTCTGTCCTCCCATGGTCGGCAGCAGGGCGTCAGGCCGTTCCATCTCGACAATCTTCTCCAGAACCGATCGGGTCATCGGCTCGATGTAAGTCCGGTCCGCTAAATCCGGATCGGTCATGATCGTGGCCGGATTGCTGTTGACAAGAACGACTTCATAGCCTTCTTCCTTGAGAGCCTTGCAGGCCTGCGTTCCGGAGTAGTCGAATTCACAGGCCTGTCCGATCACAATCGGACCGGATCCGATCAGAAGAATCTTGTGGATATCATCTCTTTTCGGCATAATGACGGATCATCCGTTTAAGTCGTTCAAACAGTCCAAACCGTTTGATTTGTTTTTAAAAAACCTGTCTCCATCCTTCAGTCAAGCCGAAGTGTTTCATCAGTCGCAGGGCCTCTTCATACTCATCCCGGTGAATCCGGCGGTCGATTCCGTCCATTTCCCGAGCCTTGTAGGCGGGGAAATACTGACTCATCAGGCTGACAGCCGTTTTCTTCGAGACCTCTTCGGACAGGAACCGGAAAATCTTTTCCGTTCCGGAGATTCCCCCCGGAAGGACCAGGTGCCGCACCAGAAGACCTCTCCGAGCGATTCCGCGCGGATCCAGCCGGAGATCTCCAACCTGCCGGTGCATCTCCAGAACCACTTCCCGGTTCACCCCGGGATAATCGACGGCCCCGGAATAACGAAGGGAAACCTCACCCTCCGCGTAACGCATGTCCGGCATGTAAATGTCTACGATCCCCTCCAGCAGACGCAGGACCTCCACGGAATCGTAGCCGCTGCTGTTGTAGACAACCGGCAGGACCAGCCCCCGGGACCGGGCCATAAAAAGGGCCTCCAGCAGATGGGCCGTCTCGTGTGTCGGTGTTACCCAGTTGATATTGTGCGCCCCCCGTTTCTGCAGGGAGAGCATGAAACCGGCCAGTTCATCCGGATCCGTTTCAGAACCGTTTCCCAATTGACTGATGGGATAGTTCTGACAATAGACGCAGGAGAGGTTGCAATGAGCCAGAAAAATCGTCCCGGATCCCCGGGAACCCGAGATGGGTGGTTCTTCCCCGAAATGAAGGTTATGGCTCGCAACCCGGAGACGATGATCCGCCCCACAGATCCCCTTTTTTCCTTCTACCCGCCTCGCGCGGCACTGCCTGGGACAGAGACCGCATTCCGGATTCATCAGGTTCAAGAGCCGACTCACTCGTTCGGCAAAATCGGACTCCGTAAGATTCAGATAGGACGCACATTCAGTATTCAGCATTCAGTCTGCAGACTGGGTGAGGCCTGCCCCATCATTCAGCACTCGGCGGCGGGACTCAGAGGTCCAAGATCTCATCCCCCCGGTCCGGTTGACTTGAGCTTCTCCATCATCCGGACAAAACGGTCAAACAGGTAACGTGCATCATGGGGTCCGGGTGAATACTCGGGATGGTACTGGACAGAAAAAGCCGGAATTCTTCGATGCCGCAATCCCTCCACGGTCTGATCGTTCAGATTGATATGGGTTAATGCGATCTCCTCTCCCAACGACTTCAGGGAATCAGGATCAATGGCGAATCCATGATTCTGAGAGGTAATTTCCACCTTTCCCGTGTCCAGATCCATGACCGGTTGATTCCCTCCGTGATGGCCGAACTTCAGCTTGAAGGTCTTGGCCCCAAGGGCCAAGCCAAGCAACTGGTGCCCCAGACAGATTCCGAAAATCGGACGGACCCCGAGAAGTTTCCGGATCGTTTCCACGGCGTAGTCTAAAGGCTCGGGATCTCCCGGACCGTTGGAGAGAAAAATTCCATCCGGATCCAGGGCCAGGATCTCACCGGCCGGGGTGGTTCCCGGAACCACCGTTACCCGGCATCCGACACCGTTCAGGATCCGGAGAATATTCCGCTTGATCCCGAAGTCGAGTGCCACCACCCGGTAGGAGGCGGCCCGGAGCGAACGGGAGTATCCCTCCCCAAGCTTCCACTCCCCCTCCTCCCAGGAATAGGGCTCCTGGCAGGTGACCTCCCGGACCAGGTCCTGCCCCACCATGGAGGGACGGGCGGCCGCCCGGCGGGCCAATGATTCCGGGTCCGGATCCAGGGTGGAAATGATTCCCTGCTGCACGCCGCGGGACCGGATGTGACGGGTCAGGGCACGGGTATCGATCCCGGCAATTCCCACGACCCCTTGCTCCTTCAGATAGGCGTCCAGAGATTGAGAGGCCCGCCAGTTACTCTGGATCGGGCTGAGTTCCTTGACCACGAACCCCGACGCATAGGGTTTACCGGACTCCACATCTTCCGGATTGACACCGTAGTTCCCGATCAAGGGGTAGGTCATGGTAATAATCTGCCCCTGATAGGAGGGATCCGTTAGAATCTCCTGATAACCCGTCATCGATGTGTTAAACACCACCTCCCCGCCGGACTCTCCGGCTGCACCGATGGATTTTCCCGTGAAACAGCGTCCGTCGGCCAGGGCCAGGATTGCCTTCATGACAAGCTCCCGTTACAATGAACCCGCCCACTCCATGGTCCGCGCAACTCCAACAGCCGACCGACCTCCGTATGTTTAATCCCGATCTTCATAGACAACCCGTCCGGCTAAAAAGGTGCGTACGACCTTTCCCGTAAGCTTCCAGCCATGGAAAGGGGTGTTGCGGCTCTTTGAGAAGAACCGGTTTGAGTCCACCTGAAAGATCCGGTCCGGATCGATCACGGTCACATCCGCCGGGCAGCCCGGAGTCAGGGTACCTCCCCCGATTCCCAGGACACGGGCCGGATTGCAGGTCATCTTCTCCACAGCCTGCGATGGGGTCAGCACGCCTTCATGAACCAGCCGCAACACGAGGGAAAGGGCCGTTTCCAGACCGATCATCCCGAAGGGGGCCTGATCGAACTCCACTTCTTTTTCGGCGATATTGTGAGGGGCATGGTCCGTTGCGATGATATCGATGGTCCCGTCAGCCAACCCCTCGATGATCGCCCGGCGGTCTTCTTCGGTCCGGAGCGGCGGATTCACCTTCAGGTTGGGATCATACCCTTCCAGGGCCTCGTGCGTCAGAGTCAGGTGGTGGGGAGTTACCTCGGCGGTCACCGCGATCCCTTTTTTCTTCGCCGCCCGGACCCGCTCCACGGTCCCCCTTGTGCTCACGTGCGCGATATGCAATTTTCCCCCCGTAAGCTCCGCCAGCAGGATATCCCGTTCCACCATCACTTCTTCGGCTACCGCAGGGATTCCGGCAAGACCAAGACGTGTGGAAACATTCCCCTCGTGCATCACTCCGTTTCCGCACAAGTCAAGTGCCTCGCAGTGAGAGATCACCGTCAGGCCGAAGGTCCGTGCGTATTCCATGCCGCGCCGCATCAGTTCCCCGTTCGTTACCGGCCTTCCGTCATCACTGAGTGCCACGACACCATGCTCCGACATTTCACCGATCTCGGCAAGTCGGACCCCTTTCAGACCCCGCGTCACGGCCCCTACGGGATAGACCCGCGCCACGCCTCGCCTGCCGGCCTCCGCGAGGATGAAATCCGTCACCGATCCGTTGTCGTTCACCGGATGGGTATTCGGCATGCAGGCCACGGAGGTAAACCCTCCGGCCGCGGCCGCCCGGGTCCCGCTTTCGATGGTTTCCTTGTATTCATAGCCTGGTTCCCGAAGATGGACATGCATATCGACCAGTCCCGGCACCACCCACAATCCCGATGCATCCAGTACCTGTTCCCCGGAAAGACCTGCCCCGATCCGGGCAATCCGGCCTTTTTCAATCAGGACGTCCCGGATCGCATCGATCCGGTTGGCCGGATCAATCACCCGTCCGCCTCGGATCACACAACTCATTTCGCGGCTCCGGAATAGAGGAACAGGATGGCCATACGAACGGCGACTCCGTTGGTTACCTGGTTCAGGATGATGGAATAGGGACCGTCGGCAACCTCGGGGGCGATCTCAAGCCCCCGGTTGATGGGCCCGGGATGCATAATCAGGAGATCCTCGGGGACCCCCTTCAGGCGATTCAAGGTCACGCCGAAGAACCGGGCATATTCACGGTCCGAAGGAAAGAGATTTTCCCGCTGACGTTCCTTCTGGATCCGGAGCATCATCAGCACGTCCGCTCCCCGGATTGCCTCGTCGATCCGATGGAAGACCTGCACATCCAATGTCTCAATCCCCACGGGAATCATGGTCGCAGGACCCGCGATCCGAACGTGGGCGCCCATTTTCTTCAACGCCATGATGTCAGACCGGGCGACCCGGCTGTGAGCGATATCCCCGATGATGGCGACGGTGAGTCCCTCAATCCGCCCTTTCTTCTCTCGGATCGAGAAGAGATCCAGGAGCGCCTGGGTCGGATGTTCATGGGCGCCGTCGCCGGCATTGATCACGGAGCAGTTGAGAACCCTGGAGAGAAAGAGGGCGGATCCGGCCGCCCGGTGCCGAACGATCAGAATGTCCGTTTTCATGGCCTCGATATTCCATGCCGTATCCTTGAGGCATTCCCCCTTCAGGATACTGCTGCTCGACGCGGAGATATTAATGACATCCGCGGAAAGCCTCTTCCCGGCCAGTTCGAAGGAAGTCCGCGTTCGGGTGGAGGGTTCCAGAAAGAGATTGACGATGGTGGTCCCCCTCAGGGTCGGCACCTTCTTGATCTCCCGCAGAGAGACATCCCTGAACAATTCGGCCGTATCGAGAATGGTCTCGATTTCTTTCCGACTTAAATCCTGGATTCCCAGAAGATCTTTGCGTTTTCCCCAGGCCATGGCATTCAAAACCGTCTTCTTCAGTCCGACGGGATATCTCGCAAAATCACACCGTCCTCATCTCCATCCTCGGAGAACCGGACCCGGACCGTCTGATCCAACGTCGTTCGAATATACTGCCCCGTGTAGTTGGCCCGGATCGGCAGCTCACGGTGTCCCCGGTCCACCAGAACGGCGAGTTGGATCTTGGCGGGCCTCCCGAGATCCATGATCCCGTCCAGCGCCGCACGGATCGTCCGGCCGGTGAAAAGGACGTCGTCCACCAGGATGATGTTCTTCCCTTCCACGGAGCCCGGGATTTCCGTCCGGATCAGGGCAGGCTGATCGATCCTCGACCGGAGGTCATCCCGGTAGAGGGTGATGTCCAGAATGCCCACGGGGAGTTCAACCCCCGCCTTCTCCAGCAACATCCCGGCGATTCGACGGGCCAGGTAATTTCCCCGGTTTCGTATACCCACCAGAACAATCCCGGAGAGATCGGGATGGGCCTCAAGGATTTTCCCCGCCAGGTTTTCTACCAGAGCGGCCATCCTCCCGGAATCGATGATTCTGAGCTCGTGCGGGTCCCGTTTTTTTGAGCTTGGCATCGGTTTCAGACCATAAAAAAGGCCTCTTGCCCGATCAGCAAGAAGGCCCGCGAGGAGTCCTCTTTAAGACAGTAACGCCCCACTTCCGCATCCATAACTCCCATACGATAGTTTCGCACACTATATCACATGCGGAAATGTTGTCAAGAATTTTAACGAAGAATCTTCCCGATTCTCGCAAGTCTCGGCCTCTTCCGTTCCCGGTCCCAGGACCAGTAGATGATCATCGCCTTTCCCAGAAGCTCCTTCTTCTTCACGTAACCCCAGAAGCGGCTGTCAAAACTTCCGTCCCGATTGTCTCCCATCATGAAATAGGAATCCTTCGGAACGGTGACGGGGCCGAAATTGTCCCTGGGACCCGGAATGATCCGGCTGTTTCGGTGCGACACGTAGGGGTCTTTCAACCGTTTGCCGTTCACGTAGACAATCTTGTTCTTGATCTCGATGGTATCCCCGGGCAGACCGATCAGCCGCTTGATGAAATCCCGCTTCTCATCCATCGGGTATTTGAAGACCACGATGTCTCCCCTCTCCGGTTCCCGCACAGGCAGAATGACCAGATCCGTAAACGGAATGTGGGTTCCATAAATAAACTTGTTGACCAGGATATGGTCTCCGATCTGAAGGGTTTCCAGCATGGACCCTGAAGGAATCTTGAAGGCCTGAACCACGAAGGTCCGTATGAACAGCGCGAGAACCACGGCAATCAGAATCGCTTCGATGTTTTCCCGCCAGAATGATTTCTTCACTGTTTTTTCAATCTGCTTGGCACCCATCTTCACACCATCCTTCAATGAATTAAGGGAAAGTTCTCCCCACCATCCGTGTCCGGGACAAAAAGAACATCCGGAAACAACCTATCCATCCTTTTCCATTCGAAGCACGGACATAAAGGCCTCCTGGGGGATTTCCACCCGTCCCACGCTCTTCATCCGCTTTTTCCCTTCCTTCTGCTTCTCGAGCAGTTTTCGTTTCCGGGTGATATCTCCACCGTAGCATTTCGCGGTCACATTTTTCCGGAGCGCGGAGATGCTCTCCCGGGCAATCACTTTGCTTCCCACGGCCGCCTGAATGACCACCTCATACAGTTGACGCGGAATGATCTTTTTCAGCGCCTCCGCGAGTCTTCGACCACGGGTATAGGCACGGTCCCTGTGCACGATCACCGAAAGGGCGTCCACCATCTCTCCGTTGATCAGAATGTCGAGCCGGACCATCTTCGCCTCCCGGTACCCGCTCCATTCGTAATCCAGGGAGGCGTACCCCCGGCTGACCGACTTGAGGCGATCGAAAAAATCCACCACCACCTCGTTCAGGGGAAGCTCATACCGGATTGAGACGCGATTAACGCCATGGTATTCAATCCCCTTCTGGATTCCCCGCCTTTCCTGCGCGAGGGTGATCACGGCTCCCAGAAAGTTTGACGGAATCATGATCGTAGCCAGAATCACCGGTTCCCGGATCGTCTCGATCTGATGGGATGGCGGCAAATGGGAAGGATTCTCGATCATCCGCTTTTCAGCGGACTTGAGTACCACCTCATAAACCACGGTCGGTGAGGTGGTGATCAGGGGGATGGAAAACTCCCTCTCCAGACGTTCCTGGATGATTTCCATGTGAAGCAGACCCAGAAAACCGCACCGGAATCCGAAACCGAGGGCATTCGATGTCTCCGGTTCATAGTTGAAGGAAGAATCATTGAGCCGCAGTTTGTCCAGTGCCTCTTTCAGGGGTTTATAATCGTTACTGTCCACCGGATAGAGCCCGGCGAAAACCATCGGCTTAACCTGCTTGAAACCGGGGAGCGGGAACTTCGCGGGACGGTCGGTCCCGGTGATCGTATCGCCGATCCGGGTATCGGAGACATTTTTAATCCCCGCCATCACGAATCCCACGTCCCCCACGGAAAGCCGGTCCACGCGGGTCGGGTGCGGCGTAAACACGCCGATCTGCTGCACTTCGTATTCCTTCCCCGTCGACATCATCCGGATCTTCATACCGGGCGCAATCCACCCGTCCACAACCCGGATCAACGCCACCGTCCCCAGATAGGAGTCGAACCAGGAATCGAAGATCAGCGCCGACAAAGGGGCCTCCGGGTTCCCCGACGGAGGAGGAATCCGCTGAACGACCGCCTCCAGCACCTCGTCGATACCGGTCCCCTCCTTGGCGCTCACCGGAATCGCCCGCGAGGCATCCAGACCGATGACCTCCTCGATCTCCCTGCGGGTTCCTTCGATATCCGCGCTCGCAAGGTCGATCTTGTTCAGGACGGGAATGATTTCCAGATTGTGATCGATCGCCAGATAGACGTTCCCCACGGTCTGGGCCTCCACCCCCTGCGAGGCATCCACAACGAGAAGGGCCCCTTCACAGGCGGCCAGGCTCCGGGAGACCTCATAATTGAAATCCACGTGTCCCGGAGTATCAATCAGGTTCAGGCAGTATTCCTTCCGGTCCCGGGCCGTGTACAGGATCCGAACGGTCTGGGCCTTGATGGTGATCCCCCGTTCCCGCTCGATATCCATCTGGTCCAGAAACTGGTCCACCCGTTCCCGCTCGTCCAGGGCGCCGGTCTGTTCCAGAATCCGGTCGGCCAGCGTCGACTTGCCATGATCGATATGAGCAATAATCGAGAAATTCCGAATCCGACCGGTCAACGAGATCCTCCTCTTTCCCCAAAAATCAAACGATATTATTCCAAACCGGTCTGATTTGTCAAAAGAATTTCCACATCAAATCGAGGAGGACCCGAAGTCGAACGGGTGTTGTTCTTCACAATCCCGGGAAATTCCGAAGTCATCCCGAGGCGGAACCCTTTTCCGGGGGTATGGACGGTGAGCCCCTGCTGCTCCTGATGGGCTCCGATTCAGAGGAGGGGGTATCATCCGGATGCGTGGCCGGAAGAGTCAGGTGGAAGGCGGCTCCCCCTTCTTCCCGGTTCGAGGCCCAGATCCTGCCCCCATGGAAACCGACAATCTCCCAGCAGATGGAAAGCCCCAGACCGGACCCTCCGACGGAGTGCAGCCGCCCTTCCTGGACCTGGACAAAGGTCTGAAAGATCTTCTGCAGATGATCCTCCGGAATCCCCGGGCCGGTGTCCAGGACGGCGATCCGGACCGTCTTCCCGTCCGGTGAGAGCGATCCTTCGATTTCAATCTTCCCTCCGGGAGGGGTAAACTTGACGGCATTTCCCAGGAGATTGCTCATCACCTGGATCAGTCTTTTCGGATCGCCTTCCAAAGGAAGGGAACCATCCCCGATCGAATCCTGAATTTCGATCTTCTTCTGACGCGCGGTGCTGGAATGAACCGCGATCGCCTCTTGGACCACCTCGTGAAAATCCAGAGGCATGATTTTGTATTCCATCAAACCCGATTCGATCCGGGAAAGATCGAGATAGTCGTTGACCAGTTCGGCGAGCCGGTTGCTCTCGTGGATGATGGTCTTCAAAAACTCGTTCCGGGTCTCCACGGATTCGGACTGATACCGGAGCAGGAGATCGGCGTAGGAGAGGATCGACGTCAGCGGGGTCCGGATATCATGGGCCACCACATCGAGGAAACGGGTCTTCTTCCGGTCGATCTCCCGTAATCTCCGGTTGACCTCCTTCAGTTCATTGGAGCGTTTTTCCAGGAAGAACATCATGTCGTTGAACTGTTCACCCACCCTCTGAATCGGGTCCCTGTGCGCCTCATGGTAGATTTCACACTCTTCACACTGGAAGGCGTTTTCTTCCCCTCCACCTGAAGGACAACAAAAGCCCATGGCGATATGCCAGCAGCGGTAGTTCTCCGAACCATAGGCGGGGCATTTCTCCTCGCGGCACCCTTTGATCTCCCAGCAGGGAATCAGGGAGGGATTGGCGTAGCGCAGGGAGAGATCCCCGTCGGAACCGACCTCCTTGAGCAGGCGGGTAATCTTATCATGGGCCTCCGCCAGCCGCGCCTCCGACTTCCGGATCCGGTTCCGCTCCTCGCGAAGCACCCTGTAGCTGACCCGAATCCTTTCATAATAAAAGGTCAGTGCCCCCACGACGACAAAGGTGATGGAGTTGACCGCGCCGCTGATCGGCGAAATCCGATGCCAGAAGGCGCGGTGTCCCGATACGATCAGAAGATATTTCACAATATGACCGGAGGAACGGCAGAGCGTGAAGACCGCCAGCGTCATGGAAATCCATAAAAAATAGGTCCAGAGGGGATGGGTCCGGTCTTTGCGGAAGAGACGCCGGGCCTCGGCCACGCAGCCCGCGGCAATCAGGAGAGAAATCACGCTCCCCCCCATATCCACGAGATAGACCGGCCACATCGGGAATGTCAGGGTCATGACCGATCCTCCTCCGAGGTCCGGATCTTCCGGATCCCGATCAGCAGGAAGAAAAGGGCCGGGATGGAGAGAAGATGATCCCAGCGCCCGAAGTAATAGAAAAGCTCCGGCAGCGACCGGACGGAGAGCGCCGATGGGAGATGGAAAAGATCTCCCGTGAAGCTCAACGGTCCGAACCACCCCTGGTAGATATGCACGAAAAGGGTGTCCACATTCCAGAGCACAAAGAGCGTTGCCGCACGCAGGATCCACGCTTCACCGGGCTGGCGCAACTCCCTTTTCCGGCGCAGCCGGACCATCAAAAAGAGCATGGCGGAAAGAAAGATCAGGTGGGCGAACAAATGGGAAAGGAGCCCCTCTCCCCCTCCATGCCCCTGGGTCGCCTGGACGGGAACAGCATGAACGGCCACAGCCAGAAAGACCAGGAGTGGAGAAAGTCTCTTCCGGATCCACTGTTTCATCCGTTTACCCCTATCGGTTCAACCCGGGCCTGCTTGTGTCCTTGACCGTCGCGGGTCATCTTGAAGCCAAAACCTTTTCAGCTTCAGGATTCCCCCCGGATTGGCTCAACCCAATGATGCTTCTTCCGAAGCCGTCAATAATAAGGTTTCGTCCCGAACCCGTAATACCCTGACCGGGAAAATTCCGGAAGCTGTTTCTTCCGGATCCCGAAGGTGTCCCTCCAGATAATTTCCCGTCAGGACCTTCACCCCCTCCCCCAGAGAAGGTTTTTGAGAGATTTGAACTCCCTCGAGAATCCGGCCTGTCATCTCCCGCAGAAACCTCCGTTTCTTGTCCGCGCAGATCTTCCGGAGCCTGGCCGCCCGCTCCTTCCGTTCGGACGGCTTGACCTGTCCGTCCATGGAAGCCGCCCGGGTCCCTGGGCGCTCCGAATAGGGAAAGATGTGGAAATGAGTCAGGGGAAGTCCGGAAATCCACTCAAGCGCCTCTTCAAAAGAATCTTTCGTCTCTCCGGGAAACCCCGCGATCAGATCGGTCCCGATCGCCGCCACCGGGCTCCTCTCCCGAATGGAAAAGACCAGGTCGGCATAGTCCTCCCGCGTATAAGGCCTCCCCATTCTGCGGAGAATCCGGTTTTCCCCGCTCTGGAGCGGGATATGAAAATGATCGCAGATCTTCTCCTCCCCGATTACAAGATCGACCAGGTCCTCTCCGACCTCGATCGGTTCCACCGAGGAGATCCGGATCCGGAAGCCGCCCGGGATCCGGATCAAACGACGGAGAAGACGGCTCAACCCCTGTTTTTCATGGAAATCCACCCCGTAGGCGCCGAGATGAATGCCGGAGAGAACAATCTCGGGAAAGCCTCTTTCCACCAGATATCGAACCTGGCGACAGACCTGATCCGGATCCACGCTCTTCGGTCCCCCCCGGGCATAGGGAACAATGCAGTAAGCGCAGAATGCGTCGCACCCGTCCTGGACCGTCAGAAAGGCCCGGGAACGATCTCCCGCCCCATGAACCGGCGGCGTCCGAGGATTCCCACAATCCAGGGACTGTCCCGCAGGATTGTCTGCCTCCGGAATCCCGTTTCGTTCTCTGTTTTTCTCTTTTTCAAGGTCCCCGATCAGAATCTCACGGGCCTTCACCTTTTCGCGATTCCCCATCACCCGGTCCACGCCTTCGATGGCGCGGAGCAATTCGGGTGAGGTCTCTGCGTAACATCCTGTGACGACCACATAGGCGCCGGGGTTTTCCCGGACCATCCGGCGGATCATCTGCCTGCACTGGGTATCGCTTCGGGCCGTAACGGTGCAGGTATTGATCACACAGACATCCGCGGCCTCCCCTTTCCCGGCCCGGGTCAACCCGAATCCCTCCAGGGTCTCGGCCAGGCGGACCGAATCAAACTGATTCACCTTGCATCCGAATGTCTTGATGGAATAACGCATCTGTTTATGCATTGGAAACCCGCCGGTGCCCGGAATCTATTTGTGGATGGGCACGCGCTACACGAGGCGGCTGTCCACGTGAAAGAGTTGCCCGGTCACCCCTTTCATCCGCGTCAGGCTCAGGATAAAGCGGGCCACCTCCCCGGGGTCGCAGAAACAGTTCAGGCAGCTTTGCCTCAAAGCCAGGTTTCTGACCGCCGAGGAAACGGAACCGGTCATCTCGGTTTTCATGAACCCGGGACTGACCGCATTCACACGGATGTTGAAACGTCCCCATTCCAGAGCGGCCGCCCGGGTCAATCCGATCAGTCCCGCCTTGGCGGCGGCATAATTCGCCTGTCCCCGGTTTCCCCGGACGCCGGAGCGCGAAACAATATTGACGATCCATCCCCCACCGGACCGTTTCATCACGGGAGCGACGGAACGCATGGTATAGAAGGGACCGGCAAGATCCGTCCCGACTACGAAATCCCAATCCCTGTCCTGGAGACGAATCACCGGGGCATCCTGGATCACGGCGGCATTATTGATCAGGACCTCCATGTCACCCCATTGGTCCAGTACCTGTTCCGTCATCCGGACGACCTGGACCGGATCGGAAAGTTCGGCCTTCACGGCAATGGCCTCCCCCCCGCGGGAACGGATCTCCTTCACGACCTCCTCGGCCTGGTCACGCCTGGATACAAAATGCACGGCCACCCTGGACCCGGAGCGGGCGAAGCAGAGGGCCAGTCTGCGTCCGAGACCTCTGGAGGCCCCGGTCACGAGAACCACCCGCCTCTTACGCTTCATCCGACGCCCCCCTCTCCCGGCCGGCCGGCCCGGAATACCCCAGGGCTGTCTCCACCCCTTCAATCACCTCTCCCAGATCCGACCCGTGATGGGTGGCCATGACGGAGAAACGGATCCTGGAGAACCCCTCCGGGACTGTGGGGGGACGAATGGCGGGCGCAAAGATCCCTTTTCGGTCCAGCACACTCGAAACGAGAAGGGCCCTCTCGGACGAACCCAGAATGAGTGGAACAATCGGTGTCCGAACGTCCCCCTTTACAACCCCGAACCGGTTCAGTCCCCGGACCAGCCTCGTCGTGTTGGACCGGAGTTTCTCCCTCAGGATTTCTCCCTCCCGCGCCCGGATCAGTTTGAGCGCCGCGCTGGAAGCCGCCAGCACAGCCGGTGGCAGTGAGGTGGAATAAATAAACGAACGGGCCCGGTTGATCAGATAGTCGATCCGGCTCGCATCCCCCGCCACAAAGGCCCCGAAGGACCCGAAGGCCTTGCCGAAGGTCCCCATCCGGAGGGAGATTCTCCCGTCAACCCCGAATAAGGAGGCGGCACCCCTTCCTTCCTTTCCAAGGACCCCGACGGCGTGGGCTTCATCGAGATAGATGGAGGCGCCGTACCGTTCGGTCAGTTCCACAATCTCCTGAAGGGGGGCCAGATCACCCTCCATACTGAAGAGAGAATCGGTGACGATCCACCGGCGTTTATACTTACCTGATACTTTAAGTATATCCTCTAATTGATTGCAATCACAATGATTATATACCTTGACATCCGCTTTCGAAAGGCGGCAGCCATCCACGATGGAGGCGTGGTTCAAGGTATCGCTCAAGATCAGGTCTTCCCTCCCGCAGAGGGCGGAGAGTATCCCGGTATTGGCCGCATAACCGGAATTGAAGATCAGCGCCTTTTCGCATCCGAGGAAGGAAGCAAGCTCCTCTTCAAGCTCACTGTGGAGCACTGTGGTCCCGGAAAGAAGCCTCGAGGCCCCGGTCCCGGTCCCGTAACGTTGAACGGCGACAGCCGCGGCCTCGCGGAGCAGGGGATGCGCCGCCAGCCCAAGGTAGTCGTTGGAGGAAAAAGAGAGCATCCTGCGCCCCCGGACCCGGATCGTACGCCCATGGGGCGACTCCACGGTTCGAAGCTTCCGGTACAGACCCGCAGCTTTGAAAAGGCGGATCTCCTCTTCATACATCCCTCTTTCCACCTTTTTGCTCAAAATCCGTTGAGACGATCCTTCCCTTGAAGATTCTTTTTGTATCGTGAATTTTTCTCAGTCTTTCCGGATAATGAAGTTTCAGCGCCCGCCGGATCTTCATCAGTTCCCCGATTTCCTCGGGTGTGTAGACAACCCCGTGGACCTCCTTTGCCAGGGACGGATCCGAGACCAGGTAGATCTCCGTTCCCAGGAGTTCGCTTCGGATTCTGATTACCAGCCGGAACGCACGGAACTCTGTTGAAGAGAGGGAACATAACCGTTCCAGCTGTTCCTCGTCCGGGTTATAGACGATCATTCCCAAGTCCGGCCGTGATGTCATCCAGTATGTGGCGGACCTGGTCTTCAGCGAAATCGATCGCGCCGGCCCGCAACGCCTCGGACTCGGACTGTTCGTTCAGTTCCAGGTCGCCCGAGGCAAAATATTCCTCCCGCAACTGAGCGGATGGATTCTGATAGAGCACCTTACCCGACCGGTCTTTGAGGATCAGAGAGATCCCGGCTGAAAGACGATACTCACTGACCCCACCGGCCGCGGTCCGGGAAACGGAGCTGTTCGAATAACTCAGGATCCTTCCATACAGGATGCGATCGGCCCGCGCCGTGTCGACCACCAGCACACCCGCCTGGTTCAACTCCCGAATCACGGCGTTGGTAATCGGGGTCTGGATATTCGGCTCGGAAGTCGAATTGACAAAGATCGGGACCGCCACGGTGCCGAAATCCGAAGGAATCATCGGTCCCGCCCCGGGATGATACCCGCACGCCGCCGCCGTCAGGAAAAAAAACAGGACAAAAAGCGCCTTCACGCGAGTCACCGGCTGGAGCCCTCCTTCTTTACGGTCCGTCCCTACACCACGATATTCACGAGTTTTTCCGGAACCACGATCACTTTCCGGATCGGCCTGTCCTGAATCAGTTCCCGGATCCGTACGTTCGACAGGGCCGCATGCTGAAGAACTTCCCGGGTGGAATCCGCCGGCACCCGGATCCGGCTCTTCAGTTTTCCATTGATCTGCACGACGACGGTGATCTCCTCTTCACGGGCCGCCTCTTCATCCGCAACCGGCCAGGGGGTCCTGCCGATCCCCCCCGGATGCCCCAGGTTCTCCCAGATCTCTTCGGCGATGTGGGGCGCGAAGGGAAAGAGCATCAGGGTCAGGATCTCCAGGGCCTCCTTCATAACCGGAAGTTCCTCCTCCTCCACTTTCGACTCGTCGATCTGGTTCAACCGGTTCACAAGCTCCATCACGGCGGCAATGGCGGTGTTGAAGTGAAACCGTCCGTCCAGATCCCGGGTGACCTTGAGCAGCGTCTGATGGGTCTTTCTCCTGAGATCCATCATTTCTTTTGATAGGAGATCCGGAACCGGCTTTCCGGAATCCCGAAGCAGAAGGCGTTCCGAGTAACGGAAGACCAGGCGCCAGACGCGGTGTAGAAAACGATGGGTTCCCTCCACCCCCTGGTCACTCCATTCCAGGTCCTTCTCCGGAGGGGCCGCGAAAAGGGAGAAGAGTCTTGCCGTATCGGCGCCGTAGCTTTCGATCAGATGACCGGGATCCACCACGTTTCCCTTGGATTTGCTCATCTTGGCCCCGTCCTTGATGACCATCCCCTGGGTCAGCAGATTCCGAAACGGCTCGTCCAGGGTGATCAGGTCCAGGTCCCGGAGAGTTTTGGTAAAAAATCGCGCGTAGAGGAGATGCATCACGGCGTGCTCGATCCCCCCGATGTATTGGTCCACCGGCATCCAGTATTCCGCCTCGTCGCGATCAAAGGGACCCCGTTCCCGTTCCCGGGACGCGTACCGGAGAAAATACCAGGAGGACTCAACAAAAGTATCCATTGTGTCGGTCTCCCTGCGTGCCGGTCCCTTGCACCTCGGACAGGGGGTATTCACGAAATCCGGCACGGATGCGAGAGGAGAACCACCCGATCCGGTCAGGGCCACATCCTCCGGCAGAACCACCGGAAGATCCTTTTCATCCACCGGCACGATCCCGCAATCCTTGCAGTAAATCATCGGAATGGGCGCTCCCCAATACCGTTGCCTGGAGATCCCCCAGTCCCGGAGCCGGTAATGTACGGTCCGGTCACCGATTCCGCGGATCTTGACCTCCTCGGCGATCCGGGCCTTCGCCTCTTCGCTGGACAACCCGCTGAATTTTCCTGAATCCACCAGAATCCCCGGTTCGACATAGGCCTCGGTCATCTCCTCAACCACAAGGGTACGGTCCTTCGGCTGAATCACAATCTTCCTGGGGATCCCGTATTTCCGGGAGAACTCAAAATCCCGCTGGTCATGCGCAGGAACCGCCATCACCGCCCCGGTCCCATACCCCATGAGCACGAAATCCGCAAGATAGATCGGGATGCGGGCGCCGTTCATGGGATTGACCGCGTAACTGCCGGTGAAAACCCCCTCTTTTTCCACCTCCTCCGATGTACGGACAAGTTCTTCGGTCCGTCTCATGCGCTCGACAAAGGCCTCGACCTGAGCCCTTTGCTCCGGGGAGGTCAATGCCGGGACCAGGGGATGTTCCGGAGCCATACTCATGAAAGTCACCCCGAAAAGGGTATCCGGTCTTGTGGTAAAGATCCGAATCGTCTCCTCACTTCCCTCGACGGGAAATTCCATTTCGACGCCGTGACTCTTCCCGATCCAGTTTTTCTGCATGGTCAGGACCCGTTCGGGCCATCCCGGCAGTTTCCCGCAGAATTCGAGGAGCTCGTCGGCGTATTCGGTGATTCGTAAAAACCACTGGGCCAGTTCTTTCCGCCGAACCTCACAATCGCAACGCCAGCAGCGGCCTCCTTCAACCTGCTCATTGGCGAGAACCGTCCGGCACGAATCACACCAGTTCACGGACGATTCCTTCCGGTAAATCAGGCCGCGCTCATACATCTTCAGAAAAACCCACTGCTCCCATCGATAGTAGTCCGGGTCGCAGGTAGCCACCTCACGGCTCCAGTCATAGGAGAGCCCCAGCCGCTTCAGCTGTTTCCGCATGGTCCGGATATTCTCATAGGTCCACTTCGCGGGATGGACCCCATGTTGAATGGCGGCGTTTTCCGCGGGCATGCCGAAGGCGTCCCAACCCATGGGATGCAGAACATTGTCTCCCCGCATACGGCGGAATCTCGCGATCACATCTCCGATGGAATAATTCCGGACATGCCCCATATGGATCTTGCCGGAAGGATAGGGAAACATCTCCAGCACATAATATTTTTCCCTTTCAGGGTCCGGAGAAATCCGATCGCTTTGATGCTCCTCCCAGAAGCGCTGCCATTTCGCCTCGACTTTTGCCGGATGATACTCTTGTTCCAAGGAATCACCTCTTCATTCCGATTCTTCTTTCCAGATCAAGGGTTACAGAGTTAAGAACTACATAACACAGCCCCCACCTGATTTCAAGGAGAAAGCCGGACAGGGGGGACTTCCCCCACGGAAAAAACAAACAAAAACATTCTCATTCTCAATCCGTTGTGATATCTTTGCGTGACAATTCAATGAAGAGCGGTTCGTATTCAATCGTGACCGCAAATCTTTCACAAAAGGACAGGTGGAACCCGATGAAGGCCATGCTCCTTTCGGCGGGGCTGGGAAAAAGACTCCGGCCCCTGACCCATGAAATGCCGAAGCCGCTGATCCCCGTGGCGGGTCATCCGGTTATTGCATACAATCTGTACCGGATCCGGCAACTCGGAATCACCGAAGTCGCCGTCAATCTGCACTATATGGGAGAGAAGATCCGGGAGGAATTGGGGGACGGCAGCCGGTTCGGTCTCAAGATCGTCTATTCCGAAGAGCCCGCGCTCCTCGGGACAGGGGGCGGGATCAGACGGCTGAAGCGGTTCTTCGGCGACGAGACCTTCCTGGTGATCAACTCCGATATTCTCATCGACCTGGATCTCAGTGAACCGGTTCGTTTCCATCATTCCCGGTCCGCGCTGGCCACCATGGTCTTGAGAAGGAATCCGGATCCCGTCCGGTACGGGACTATCGAAACCGATGACCACGGCCGCATCCGGGAATTCCTGGGAAAGATCCGAACTCAGTCTCCCGGTCTTCACAAATGGATGTTCACCGGGATCCACATCCTGGAACCCCGGGCCATCGACTCCATGCCGGATCGCCCCTCCTTCTGTATCAACCGGGACGTCTACGCGCAATGGATCCGCTCCGGCAAGCCCTGCTACGGGTTCATCCACAAAGGATACTGGAGGGATCTGGGCACCTTCCCGGACTATCTACAGGCCAACCTGGACGTATTGGGGGGAATAGCCCCTTCCCTCCCGGGTCGGCAGGAGAGGGAACAAAAGACGCTTCCCGAATCGACGGTCCTGACCCCCCCCTTTCGGATCGGCGAAAAAACGGTTCTGGGAGACCACGTATCGATCGGCCCTTCGGTCCTGATCGGGCAGGGATGCAAAATCGGGACCGGCGCATCCCTCTCACGGTCCGTGCTCTGGCCCGGCGCCGTCATCCGGGAGGGAGAGAAGATTCACGACATGATCGTCACACGCTACCAGCGAGTCCATGTAACAGTCCGCCCGCAGCCCGCTGTTTATTTCTGATCTTAAGCCACCCGCTTGGGTGTGCATAAGCGGACGTGCGTTGCCGCAGCTCTTGCAAGTCCGCTCGACCGTTTGGGTGACTGAATACTCTAAACGGGGAATGCTTGACGGAAAGGTCGATTCTTTTTTGCCTTCCTGTATTCCTTTATGTCATCTCCTGTTGCGATGAGGTGTGACCCGCATCACCTGAACCGGTTTTTTGCGCGTTTTCCAGGATCAAGTCTCCGATTCCCATGCCGTAGGAGGCCCGGATGAGAACCGGTTGCGTGAGGGGTATTGTTTCGATCTTCAATAGGGCGGCCTCTTGCTCCGAGGTCGGGAAGAAGGGGGCTCCCGGTTCATCGTGGAGGAAAAAGTCGTCGCAGGAAGCCAGGCAGTGAGGGCAGGTGTTGACATAATACGCAGACTGGGTCAGCCTGGAGGATTCGAGCCGGAAGGTGGGAACGCGTTTTTGAATATAGTCCCGGACGATATCGGGAAGTTCGAGAATGCTGGAAAAGACACAGACCTCTCCCGGTGTTTTGGAAACATGGGGAGAGAGGAGTGCCGCAACAGGAAGATCCGCGCCGCAACTCTCGCAGGTGGTTACGGCAGTGACCAGGTAAAGCGGGGGGTGGACGGTTGCCGGCTCATTCTGCATGGTATGCCTCCTTATACAGGAAAATTACTGAAAGAGTTCGAGCTGGTTTCTCTGAATCTGCGGAAAGCGGATGGAATAGTCTCCGGTAAAACAGGCGAGACAGAACCCGTCGGTTTGACCGGGAATGGCGCCCAGCATCTTTTCAATGCTGAGATAGCCCAGGGAATCCGCCGTAATATAACGGCGGATTTCCTCGATATCGTGAGAGGATGCGATCAGTTCCTTGCGGGTGGGAGTATCGATACCGTAGAAGCAGGGATGCGTGGTCGGGGGCGAACTGATCCGAACATGGACTTCCCTGGCCCCGGCGTCCCGGACCATCCGGACGATCTTCCGGCTGGTGGTTCCCCTCACAATGGAGTCGTCCACGAGGATCACCCGTTTTCCCTTCAGGACGCTCCGGATCGGGTTGAGTTTCAGTTTGACACCGAAGTGCCGAATCGATTGTTCCGGCTCGATAAAGGTTCTCCCGATGTAATGGTTCCGGATCAGGGCGAGTTCGAAGGGGATTCCGGACTCCTCGGAATACCCAAGGGCGGGCGGCATCCCCGAATCGGGCACCGGGATGACAATGTCGGCGTTACAGGGATGCTCCCGCGCCAGGGCGCGTCCGAACTCCTTGCGGATGGTGTTGACGCTGTGTCCGAAGACGATGCTGTCCGGACGGGCGAAATAGATGTATTCGAAAACGCAGCTCTTGCGTTCCCTCGCGGAAAAGGGGAAGCTCGATTGAAGCCCTTCCCGGTTGATGACCAGCATCTCCCCGGGTTCGATCTCCCGGATATAGTCCGCCTCGATCAGGTCGAAGGCGCATGTCTCGGAGGCGACCACATAGGCGTCTTTCAACCGGCCCAGGACGAGGGGCCGGATCCCCCGCGGATCCCGGACGGCGATCAGCTCCTTTTCATTCATGAAGAGCATGGAGTAGGCGCCCCGGACCTGTTCCAGGGCGTCCACGATCCGGTCCTGAAGCGTCGGGTACTTCGAGATGGCGATCAGGTGCACCACCACCTCGGTGTCGCTTGTCGTATGGAAGATGGAGCCGTAGGCCTCGAGCTGGTCCTTGATCAACCGGGCGTTGACCAGGTTGCCGTTGTGGGCCACACTCATCTGACCGAGCGCGTAGTCCACCAGCAGCGGCTGCACGTTCTTGATATGGCTGCCGCCGGCGGTGGAGTATCGGTTATGCCCCAGGGCCATGTTTCCGGGAAGCAGAGCGATCCGGTCCCGCGTGAAGATCTCTCCTACAAGCCCCACACCCCTTTCCGAGTGGAGGGTCTGCCCGTCGGACGAGACGATTCCCGCCCCTTCCTGGCCGCGGTGCTGCAGTGCGTGAAGTCCCAGGTAGGCCATGTTGGCCGCCTCGGCATGGTTAAAGATCCCGAAGACCCCACACTCCTCATGAAACTGATCGTTCCTCATGACGGTTCAGCCTGCATACAGGATCGAAGGGAGTGTTTGTAAATCCTCCGGATTTCTTCCACGTCCAGGTTGATACTCCCCCCCGGAAAACCGATTTCAAGACGGTTCCCGCCGACCATTCCCAGACACCGGATCGGTACCCCGTTCCGGTTGACAATCTCCTTGAAGGCTTCGAGCTTCGATTCGTCCAGACTGACCACAATCCTCGACTGGCTCTCTCCGAAGAGGAGGGCGTCCGGCCGGATCGATTCCTCCAGGGTGGCCTTCACTCCGAGAGCCGGGCCGGGCCGCGTGATGCAGCATTCGGCCAGGGTAACGGCCAGACCTCCCTCGGAACAGTCGTGCGCCGAACGCAGAAGTCCTTCTTCCGTGGCCGTCAGGATGGTCTGCTGGACCCGCTTTTCCCGTTCCAGGTTGCAGACCGGAGGCGCCCCCCGTACCTGCCCGTGGATCACCTCCAGGTATTCCGATCCTCCGATCTCCTCCAGTGTCTCTCCCACCAGCAGGACAACGTCTCCTTCCCGTTTGAACCACTGCGTTGTATGCCGCGAGACGTCCCGGAGCACTCCCACCATCCCGATGGTGGGACAGGGACGGATCGCCTCCCCCCGCGTTTCGTTGTAGAAGCTGACATTCCCGCTCACCACCGGTGTCTGAAGCGTCCGGCAGGCGGCGCTCATCCCCTCCACGGCCTGGACAAACTGCCACATGATATCAGGTTTTTCCGGGTTTCCGAAGTTGAGGCAGTCGGTCAGCGCCTTCGGTTCCGCCCCGGAGCAGACCACGTTCCGGGCCGCTTCGGCCACGGCGATCATTCCACCCGTGTAGGGGTCCAGGAAGCAGTACCGGCTGTTGCAATCCGTGGAGACGGCGATTCCCTTTCGGGTCCCCTTCACCCGTACCACGGCGGCATCGGAACCGGGCAGAACCACGCTGTTGGTCCGCACCATATGGTCGTACTGCTCAAAGATCCACGACTTGTCGGCGATGTTATGGGAGGCGAGAAGGGTCTTGAATACCTCGTTCATGTCGTCCGGAACCGGGATCACGGAGAGGTCCAGCCGTTTCCGGGCCTTTTGTTCCCCGGATTCCTCGTGCGGACGGTCGTACCGGGGGGCCTCCTGGGCGATCTTGAGGGCGGGAATCTCGGCCACCCGGCGGTCACCGTCCAGGATCCTCAACATTCCGTCGTCCGTGACCCGTCCGATGGTGACCGCCTCCAGGTCCCATTTTTTGAAGATGGCATGGATCGCGGCCTCGTTCTCCTTCTTTGCCACCATCAGCATCCGTTCCTGCGATTCGGAGAGCATGATTTCATAGGGGATCATCCCCTCTTCACGCCTGGGAACGAGCGCGAGATCCAGCTCCACGCCGGTGCCGGCTCTCCCCGCCATTTCGCAGGAAGAACTGGTCAGGCCCGCTCCACCCATATCCTGTATCCCGACGATAAGGTCCTCTTTCATGACCTCCAGGCAGGCTTCCAGAAGCAGCTTTTCCGTAAAGGGGTCGCCGACCTGGACTGTGGGTTTTTTCTGTTCCGAGTCGTCGATGAATTCTTCAGAGGCCATGGTGACGCCATGGATTCCATCGCGGCCGGTCTTGGACCCGACATAGATCACCACATTGCCCGGACCCGACGCGAACCCCCGGAAGATCCGGTCCTTTTTCGCGATCCCCAGGGTGAAGGCGTTGACGAGGCAGTTGCCATTATAGGATTCGGAGAATCCGGTCTCCCCCCCGACCGTGGGGATCCCCATGCAGTTTCCGTAGCCCGCGATACCGGCGACGACACCATCCAGGAGATACCGGTTCTTCGGCCGGGTCAGCGGACCGAAGCGAAGGGAGTCCATGTTGAGGATCGGACGGGCACCCATGGTAAAGACATCTCTCAGGATACCTCCGACCCCTGTGGCGGCCCCCTGGTAGGGCTCGATGAAGGAAGGATGGTTGTGGCTTTCCATCTTGAAAACCGCGGCAAGCCCGTCGCCGATGTCGATGACGCCCGCGTTCTCTCCGGGTCCTTCGATCACGTACTCCGCCTCGGTGGGAAATTTTTTCAGGTGGATCCGGGAACTCTTGTAACTGCAGTGCTCACTCCACATGACCGAGAAGATCCCAAGTTCCGTAAAGGTCGGTTCCCTTCCCAGAATTTCGAGAATCCGCCGGAATTCTTCCGGTGTGAGGCCATGCTGTTCAACCAGTTCGGGGGTAATGATCGGCTCTTTCATCGCATCATCCAACCTGACCTTCTGATCGGATCATCACATTCCGGGAAGAAGGGTCTAATCAAAGTGACTGAGGATCGATTCAAAGATCTTCAGGCCGTCGGTTCCGCCCAGGATCTCCTCTGAACACCGTTCAGGATGGGGCATCATCCCGAGAACGTTTCTCTTCTCGCTCACGATTCCGGCGATGTTTTCCCTGGAGCCGTTGGGATTGACGTCACCGTCCGTTTTGCCGCTGATATCGGAATAACGGAAGATCACCTGATGGTTCTCGTTCAGACGTTTCAGGGTTTCATCGTCAGCGTAATAGTTCCCGTCCGCATGGGCGATCGGGATTCTGAGGACTTCTCCTTCTTCAAGAAGATTCGTAAAGGGAGTAGATGAAGAATCTACGCGTAACCATACGTTTTTACATATAAACTTGAGTGATTTATTTCGTTTCATGGCACCGGGAAGAAGCCCGGCCTCCAGGAGAATCTGAAATCCGTTGCAGATCCCGATGACAGGCCCTCCGTTTTCCGCGAAGTCATGAACCGCGGACATGACCGGGGAAAATTTCGCAATGGCGCCGGTCCTCAGGTAATCGCCGTAAGAGAACCCACCGGGCAGGATCAGACAATCCACGCCGGAGACCTTTTCTTCCTTGTGCCAGATGAATACGGCCTCCTGCCCCAGGATTTTCCGGGTGACGTGGTAGCAATCGTGATCGCAGTTGGAACCTGGAAAGACAACGATTCCGAATCTCATCTTATTCCATCTCTATCCGGTAGTCTTCAATCACCGTGTTGGCCAGCAGCTTTCTGCACATATCACGGACTTTTTCCTCCGCCTCCGCTTTGGGCATCTCCCGGAGACTGATTTCCATGAATTTCCCGATCCGGACGTCTTCCACATCCTGGAACCCAAGGTTGGACAGCCCGTTTTTCACCGTCTTTCCCTGGGGATCCAGTACACCCTTTTTCAGGGTTACATACACCTTCGCACGTATCATGTCAGCGCCCCTTCTTTTTCATTCTCCGCAGACCAGGCGGCAAACCTCCCGGTAGGCCTCTTCCACCCCGCCGAGATCTCTCCGGAACCGATCCTTGTCCATCTTCTTCAGCGTGTTTTTTTCCCAGAGACGCATGGTATCCTGGCAGATTTCGTCCCCGAGGAGAATCGTCCCTTCGTGCCTTCCGAATTCAAGCTTGAAGTCCACAAGGATCAGGCCCTTTTCGTCAAAAAACTGCGAAAGGACACGATTTACGGTTCCGGCGTATTCCACGATCCGGTCCATCTCACCGCGTGTCGCCCATCCGAGGCCCAGAAGGTGCGGAATACTGATCATCGGATCCCCGAGCTCGTCCTGTTTGTAGGAGAACTCGATGACCGGGACCTTGAGCACGATCCCCTCTTCCAGGCCGTAGCGCCTGGCCATGGTACCGGCCACGCGGTTTCGAAGGATCACCTCGATCGGAAGGATTTCCAGTCTGCGAACCAGCATCTCCCGATCGCTGATCCGTTCCACGAAGTGGGTCGGGATCCCGGCCTCCTCCACCCGCCGGAACAGGACCTCCGAGACCTTGTTGTTGACGATCCCCTTCCCGGGAATGGTCCCTCTCTTCTGATTGTTGAAGGCCGTGGCGTCATCCTTGAAATACTGGATCACCAGATCGGGATCCTCCGTGGTATAGAGGATTTTGGCCTTTCCTTCGTAGAGGACTTCTCCTCTTTGCATCTTACTCTCCTTCTCTTATCCCCCGAAGACCCGCTCAAAAATCGTGTCCACGTGGCGAAGATAATGCCGGACATCGAAACAGTTCCGGATCTCTTCCGGCTTGAGATAACGCGCGACATCCGGATCCTGAATCAGGAGTTCCATGAAGTCCTCGCCGTCATTCCATGCCCGCATGGCGTTTCTTTGCACCATGGCGTAGGAATCCTCCCGCGAGGCCCCTTTCCCGGTCAGTGCGAGCAGAACCCGTTGGGAGAAGACCAGTCCGTGGGTCTGGTCGAGGTTCTTTTTCATCCGCTCGGGATAAATGATCAGACCTTCCAGTACGTTGCTGACCCGGTTGAGCATATAGTCGAGGAGGATCGTGCTGTCCGGAAAGATGATTCGCTCTACCGAGGAGTGGCTGATGTCCCGTTCGTGCCAAAGGGCGTTGTTCTCCAGGGCGGCCATGGCGTTGGACCGGATCACGCGGGCAAGGCCGCAGAGGTTTTCCGAAGCGATCGGGTTCCGCTTGTGCGGCATGGCGGAGGACCCCTTCTGCCCGGGAGAAAAATACTCCTCGGCCTCCCGGACCTCGGTCCGCTGAAGATGACGGATTTCCAAGGCGATTTTTTCCACGGTCGTCGCGATCACGGCCAGGGTCGACAGGTAGTCTGCATGACGGTCCCTCTGGATCACCTGCGTGCTGATCCGGGCGGGGGTCAGTCCCGCCTTCCTGCAGACATATTCCTCGATATCCGGATCGACCTGGGCGAAGTTGCCCACGGCCCCGGAGATCATCCCGCAGGAAATGGATTCCACCGCGTGGCCGAAACGATCAAGATCCCGGCGGACCTCGTCGTACCAGAGGGCCAGTTTCAATCCGAACGTGGTCGGTTCCGCGTGGATTCCGTGGGAACGTCCGATCTGAACCGTGTTCTTGTGTTCGATGGCGCGTGATTTAAGAATTGTCCCGAGACGTTCCAGATCATCCCGGATGAGTTGGGAGGCCTCCACGATCTGAAGAGCCAGGCCGGTGTCGAGAACATCCGAAGAGGTGAGCCCCATATGCAGATAAGCGGAATCGTCTCCGATCGCCTCGGCGACACTGGTCAGAAAGGCGATCACGTCGTGTTTGACGGTCTTTTCAATTTCGTCGATCCTCTGAACGTCAAAACGAGCCCTGGCACGAATCCGTTCCAGTGCCTCCCGGGGGATCCGGCCCATTTCCGCGTGAGCCTCGCAGACCAGAAGTTCAATCTGCAGCCATTTCGCGTACTTGTTCTCCAATGCCCAGACCCTGCCCATTTCAGGTCTTGTATAGCGTTCAATCATCGATCCATCCCGTCTCTTCAGATCCCCCACGCAAGGCGATCCACTAAAAAAGAGGGCAGATGGGCTGCCCTCATCTTTTCCTGTGTCACGCTGTAACGATAAGGTACACGTCGCAGCAAAAACGTCCGGGCCCGGGTGTCATACAGGGCGTACGCGGCATCAGGATTCCTGTCCCTGGGTTGCCCCACGCTTCCGACGTTGACAATATATCGGAAATTCTCCTGAAAAGTCAACAGGCTTTCTTTCGGAGAAAGGAGTTGTTTTCCATCGTTCCTGAAAACGGCCGGTCGGTGGGTATGGCCGACCAGGCAGATGGGATCCCCAAAGGCTGAAAATTGCGACTGGACGGTACCGGCGGAGGCCAGGTAGGACCACGCTTCCGGATGCCGGGGAGTCGCGTGGACCAGGAACAGGCTCTCCTCTTGCGCGGTCAGGGGCGGAGCGGAAAGTCGACGAAGGTTCTCGCTTTTCAATTCGGACCGCGTCCACAAGACGGCCTGTCTGGCTTCAGGATTGAAACAATCGATATCGGTCAGACCCGCCACGGCTTGATCATGATTCCCGGCCACGATCCGGTCCGCGACCTGAAAGATCCTTTCCACGCATTCGTCCGGCTCCGGTCCGTACCCTACTGCGTCCCCGAGAAAGAGGATCCTGTCCGGCTTTCGGTGCAAAATCTCCCGGAGGACGGCGTTTAAGGCCTCCAGGTTGGCGTGAACGTCTGAAAAAATGGCGATACGCACGGAGTGAAGCCCTCTTAAACGGGATTCGATCCGGAGACGATCTTTCCGTTCATCCGTGATCCTCCATGCGGACCGGTTTTCCAGGGGAAGGAAAAAGCTTTTTGCTGAATGTCTCCCGGTTGCGGATCAGGTTGTCCAGAATACCGTTGATAAAGGCGCCGGCTTCGTCGCTGCTGTATCTTTTAGCCACCTCGATGGCTTCATCGATCGACACCTTCTCCGGAATATCGTCCCGGAAAGCGATCTCAAAGATGGCGAAACGCAGGATATTTTTATCCACAATGGAAAGGCGGGAAAGCTTCCAGTTCCGGGCCAGATCGGAGATCACCGAGTCGAGTTCCTCCTGATGTTTCACCGTTCCCCGGAAAAGCGAATCCGTAAAGGAACGGATATCGGGATGAACCTTTTCGCGGGTTGTCCAGAACTCCTGGAGGATCTTCCCGGGAGATTCCCTCCGGATCTCATACTGATAGAGCAACTGCAGGAGCAATTCTCTGCTTTTTCGTCTTTTCCCCATGGCGTCCTTCTGTTGACGCGCGACCCGTTTTCCGGACCGATCGTCAGTTCTCCAACCGGCGGAAGAGGTTCACCATCTCGATTGCACCGATCGTGACTTCGGCCCCCTTGTTGCCGGCCTTGGTTCCGGCCCGTTCGATGGCCTGCTCAATGGTGTCGGTCGTCAGGATCCCGTACAGGACCGGGATGGCGGCCTGCATGGCCAGGGCGGCGACTCCCTTAGTGGCCTCGGCGCTGATATATTCGAAATGCGGAGTGGCGCCCCGGATGACGGCTCCCAGACAAATTACGGCATCGTATTTCTGTCGCTCCACCAGTTTCTTCGCCGCGAAGGGGATCTCAAAGGCGCCCGGAACCTTGATGATCTCCACATCTTCCTCTCGACATCCATGCCGCATCAATACATCCAGGGAACCGTCTAACAACCGGGAGGTAATAAAATCGTTGAACCGGCTGACCACGATCCCGAACTTCAACCCTTCAGCCTGCAATGTCCCTTCGATAATCTTCGACATCTCTCCTCCTGTTGTGAAAGCTGATTGTTCAGATCTGATCCAGGAAATGCCCCAATTTTTCCTTTTTGGTTTTCAGGTATCTCAGGTTGCACTTTCTGAATGAAACCTCGATCGGCACCCGTTCGACCAGTTCCAGGTTGTACCCGGTGAGGCCGATGATTTTTTTCGGATTGTTGGTTAAAAGCCGGATTTTCCGGATTCCCAGATCGACCAGGATCTGCGCGCCGATTCCGTAATCCCTGAGATCCGCCTTGAAACCCAGTTTCTCATTGGCCTCTACCGTGTCAAATCCCTCGTCCTGAAGGGCATAGGCCTTGATCTTGTTGGCGAGCCCGATCCCCCTTCCCTCCTGCCGCATGTAAAGAAGCACTCCCCGGCCCTCTTCCTCGATCTGATGCATGGCCGCGTGGAGCTGATCGCCGCAGTCGCAGCGCTTCGAGCCTAACACATCCCCGGTCAGGCACTCTGAGTGTACGCGGACCAGCACTGCGTCATCCGGTCCGATCTCTCCTTTGACCAGGGCGACATGTTCCTTGTGATCCACGTCGTTTTCATACACGATGATCCGGAAGTCTCCGCCGTACACGGAGGGGAGCCTCGCCTCGGCCACGCGCCTGACGAAGGATTCCTTCCGCATCCGATAAGCGATGAGATCACGGATTGTAATGATTTTGAGACCATGTTCTTCGGCGAAACGGATCAGTTGCGGCATCCGGGCCATGGTGCCGTCTTCATTCATGATCTCGCAGATCACACCGGCCGCGCTCAAACCCGCCAGTCTGGCCAGATCAACGGAGCCTTCGGTCTGACCGGCCCTCTGCAATACCCCGCCTTCCCTGGCACGGAGAGGAAAAACATGACCCGGACGTACCAGGTCGCGCGGTTTGGCGTCGGGACGAACCGCCGTCAGGATCGTCGTGGCCCGGTCGGCGGCGGAGATCCCCGTGGTTACGCCGTGACGCGCCTCAATGGAGACCGTGAAGGCCGTTCCGAAAGAGGCCTCGTTCTCCTTCGTCATTTGAGGGAGATCCAGGGCGTCCACTTTCTCCGGAGGAAGAGAGAGACAGATCAGGCCCCGTCCGTACTTGGCCATAAAGTTGATGGCTTCCGGAGTGACCTTTTCCGCGGCCATGGTCAGGTCCCCTTCGTTTTCACGGTCCTCGTCATCCACCAGGATGACCATCTTTCCCTCACGGATATCCTCCAGGGCCACTTCAATGCTGTGAATCTTTTTTTTCATGACAACCTCGCACAGAATTTAGGTCTTCGGCGGATGACCGCCGAAGTCATTCATTCAAATCAGCTGCAATCCGGAATCATGTAAAACCGTGTTCCGACAGAAACCGGATGTCTATATTTCCTGTCTGTTTTTCCACTTCCCCTCGTTCGGCCAGAAATTTCCGGACATACCTGCCGATCAGATCACTCTCCAGGTTGACACGGCTTCCGATCTTTTTGTCCGCGAGGGTGGTCCTCTTTGCCGTATGGGGGATTACGGAAACCGAGAAGGAGGTCGGGTTGATCTCATTGATCGTCAGGCTGATACCATCCACGGCGATCGACCCCTTGGGCACGGAGAGGTCCAGGATCTCCTTCGGCGCGGAGACAGTCATCACGATCGCGTTTCCCTCCGGTTTTCTGTCCATGAGAACCCCGACCCCGTCCACATGTCCGCTGACCAGATGCCCCCCCAAGCGGCCTTGTGCCTGAATGGCCCGTTCGAGGTTGACGGAATCACCCGGTTTCAGATCTCCCAGTATTGTGGTGGAGAGGGTTTCGGGTGAGACATCCACGGTGAATGAGCCGGAGTCAAAGGAGACCACCGTCAGGCAGACTCCGCTCACGGAGATGCTGTCCCCCGGATGCATATCTTCCAGAACAGTCCGTGCCGCAAAAGTCAACCGGGCGCTCTTTTCACCCGGTGTCACGAACCGGACGAGGCCGATCTCTTCAACGATACCCGTAAACATCCCGAATTCCCCCCTTGGTCCGGATCATACCACGTTGGATTGTACACCGCCTTCTCCGGCAAAGACCGGGGTGCCGCCGCTGCCCGCACCGACCACATCCCCCTGGATCATCACGTCCTCCCCGATCCGTTCGGTCCGAACCGACTCCAACTGCACGACTTCGTTCATCCGCCTGACTCCGAGATTTCCGATCGCTTCAAGACTGCCGCCTCCCCCCATAATCTTGGGAGCGACAAAGAAGATCACGCGATCCACCACCCCGCTTCGCAGGGCGGAGGCATGAATCGTGGCTCCTCCTTCGATCAGCAGACTGGTGATTTCCATCCGCCCGAGGTCCTCCACCACCCGCTGAAAGTCGACCCCCTGTGTCCCTTTCCGGGCCACGAGGACCGTTACGTTTCGTTCCTGATACGCCTTGACCCTTTCCTCCGTAACGTGACTCCCGGTGAAGATATAGGTCCCCGAGGGTGAATCATTCATGATCACCTTCGCATCCAGCGGGGTCTTCAGGTGGGTATCCAGGATGATGCGGGCCGGGTCCCTGCTTTCCCGTCCGGGAAGGCGGGTTGTCAATCTCGGATTGTCGCTCAATATCGTATTGACTCCAACCAGGACGGCGTCGACACAGTCCCGGATTTCGTGAACCCGCGTGCGCGCGGCCTCGGAGGTGATCCAACGGGAATCACCGGTCCGGGTGGCAATCCGTCCGTCCAGGGTCACTGCGGCCTTGAGAATGACAAAGGGTTTTTTCGTCGTGATATACTTGATGAAGAATTCGTTTAATTCCCTTGCACGACTCTCCAGTACCCCCACATCCACCTGAATTCCGGCCTCCCGCAGTCGGAGGATCCCCTTTCCGTTCACGAGCGGATTCGGATCCGTCATGGCCACCACGACCCGGGCCACACGACTCCGGATGATAAAGTCCGCGCAGGGCAATGTCCGGCCCCGGTGGCAGCAGGGTTCCAAGGTGACATAGAGTGTACTGCCGCGGGCTTCCATCCCGGCGGCGTTCAGGGCGTGGATCTCCGCGTGGGGCGTGCCCGCCCTGTGGTGGTATCCCCTCCCGATCACTTTTTTGTTCTTCACCACCAGAGCCCCGACCATGGGATTGGGCGAGGTCCTTCCCCGTCCCTTGAGTGCGAGATCCAGCGCTTCGCGCATGTATTCCCGATCCGGAGAGTCCATTTGAAACCTGCCTGCACGCAGCCGATTGAAAAAAAACCCGAAGCATTTGAAAAACACTTCGGGTAGACAACACACGTAGACAGACCACGCGTAAACCTTCTCCCATCCAGACTTTCACTGTCGGCCCCGGAATTTCACCGGATCAGTCCCCGATTCAGAATCGGAGAGTCGCGGGCTTTCACCGCCGGTCGGGATTTTCACCCGGCCCCGAAGGTTCATACATTCGAAATTTCATATATCCTATGGCTCCTCTACCGGAAAGTCAAGTATTTTTTGTCCAGGAAGGGATATTGACGAAATCAGATAAAGTAGGTTAAAATTTTTAGTATGAGCTTTTCAGAAGGAGGATATCGTGACCCATCCTAACCTCTTTGTGATGCGGGAAGACCTTTTCTCTTGTGATGGGACCCTGATCGTTCCTCAGGGTGAAATCATCACCCCGAAGGTCATGGAAAAAATCTGTAAAAACGGAGCCAAAAGAGCCCCTGAAACGTTTCTTCTGAAGAAGAGTGAATTCTTTGAAGATATCCGCCGGGTCATGAACGAGGAAAATTACCGGATCATTTTCAATCGTGAGGAGACGCAATCCGAGGTCATGGAGATCATCGGCCGGATCCCCGTCACTCCGGAAATCTGCCGGGAGATCGACCTGTTCAAGGCCATGGATTACTACACCTACCGTCATGTCCTGATTACGACCGCCCTGACCACTCTCCTGTACAGGGATTACTCCGGAGATTCCGAACAGGTTCTGATCGCGGCGTCGACCGCCCTGACCCACGACTTCGGGAAATCGAGAATCCCCCTTGATATTCTGCAGAGTTCCACAAAACTCGATTACGAGGAGTTCTTCTATATCCTGGAACATCCCTGGATCGGGTATCTCCTTCTGCTCTACTATACCGCCCGGGACTCATCCCCCCACGCAATGGTGGCCTTCAACCACCATGAGAAGATAGACGGATCCGGTTATCCAAGAGGAATCCATGTTGAAAACCCGATCGTTCAGATCGTAACGATCTGCGACATGTTTGACGCTCTGATCTCTCCGCGCACCTACCGGCTGAACCCCTTCAGTATCCGGGGGGCTCTGGATTACCTGTACGACGAGGCCGAAGAAGGACGGCTCAACCTGCAGGGTGTGAAACTCCTGATCGCCCACAACCGGAATTCCAAACCTGCACTGGACTCATTGATCTGCTCCCGGGATCACCTGGGATACGTCCCGCCGGATGAAAACAATTTTCACAGCAATCATGAAGACTATCAGACCCCGGACAAGGACGATGATTTCGGGACCGTCGCTTAATCCGGATATCGCGTGAGAGAATCGGTTACGGCGTTACAGATGGTTCAGGTCGAACGGAGAAGCGAGGAGAGATCCCGGAGCAGTGAAAGGACGCGAAGAGCGTTTTCCGCGGTCAGGCTCCCCATGCCGCAGGCCGGTGTAATCAGGCACTGCGAGTAAAGCCGTTCCTTTTCCACCCGGAGATTCACCAGCCGTTCAACCCCTTCCCGGAACCGTGCGGCAAGGGTATGAACGCTTTCTTTGTAAACAGCGGAGGAAGTGGGGATGATTCCCCATGCGAGGTTCCCTCCCCTCTCCAGAAAGGCGCGGACCGGGTCGGGGTAGAGAACCATCCGGTCCATGAAATCAAAAGCATCAAAATTCACAATATCCACATTGGTCTCAAAAAGGAGGGACCAGTCGGTGTTGCCGCAACAGTGAACCCCGGCAATCCCCCCGGCATGATGAATCCGCTCCACGATACTGTTTAATACCCGGACCACGTCCTCCCGTTCGATGTTCATCCCCGTGGTTCCGAAAGCGGCCAGGTACGGCTCATCCATGAAAATAATGGTGGGAACCTGGAACTCGCGGAAAAGGCGGATCTGGTAAAGGGCTTTCATGGCGATCAGGCGGGTCGTCGCATCCTGAAGGTTCGGGTCGTAGAAGATGGCAACCCCTTTTTCGTCCTTGACCGTAAAACCGAAGGTCACCGGGCCGGTCACATGCCCTTTGGTGAAGGAAAGCTCCTGTGGGGGGCTTTCTCTCAAGGCGGAAACCATGACGGGAAGAGCCGCGGCGTATTCCGGTGTGATCCGGAAATAATCAACATCCCCCGCCATCTCTTTCTCATAGAATCTTTCCAGCTCGATCAGGACACGTTCGGAATCCACATGGATCCTTTCCCTGACCGGATCCTCCACAATCCCCGGAAAGGCCTCTGAGAACTGCGGGATCATCTGCTCCCGGAATCCCGTGCCGGGAAGCTGAGGCCAGAAGGGGATTTCAGGCAGCATTTCCAGAATCACCTTCACGCTTTCCCGCGGGTCGGTCAGGGGAAGACTTCCAATACCGGTGGCACGACAACGTCCCTGAAAGTCCATCACGACTCCAGCTTTCTCAGATAGGCGCTTGATACATATTGCAGCATCATCCGGTTGGTGTTGAAAAAGGATCCGTTTAAACTGAGACTGTTCTGCATGATCCCGATCCACGCCTCACGGTGGTGATAATAGGTGGGCAGGATCACACTCTCCAGCTTGTCATAGAGGTCCCGGACATCCGCACTGTCCGTGTCACCGGGGGCAGTGTCTTTTGCAGGACGAGGACCGATAGACCATCCGGTGATTCCTTCCCTGTGTCCCTCAATCCACCAGCCGTCCAGGACGCTGAAATTGATGACCCCGTTCAGGGTGGCCTTCATCCCGCTGGTTCCGGAAGCCTCCTGAGGCCGCAGGGGGTTATTCAGCCAGATATCCACTCCCGAAGTCATCAGTTTTCCGAGGGCAAAATCATAATTCTCCAGATAAACGATCGGGACGACATCGGAAAGTTCTCTGCTTTTCTGAATGATTCTGCGGATCAGGTCTTTCCCCGGTTCATCCTTTGGATGTGCCTTCCCCGCATAGATCAACTGGAACTTCCCCGCCTTCCCCACGATACGTTTCAGCCGTTCCACATCCCGGAACAGCAGGTCCGCTCGTTTGTAGGCGGCGGCCCGCCGGGCGAAACCAATCGTGAGAATATCCGGATCAAGGACCCTGCCGGTTTTCTCCCGCACAGCGTCCAGAAGCTTCTTCTTGCAGGCCTGGTGGGCCTCCCAGATTTCGTCCGGTGGAATCCCTACCGCCTGGCGAAGCAGGAAGGAATCGCTCTTCCACCCCGGTACGTACCGGTCCATGAGGGCCTGGAACTCCGCGGACATCCAGGTGCGGACATGGACCCCGTTGGTGATGGCATCAATCTCATATTCCGGGAACATCTCCTGTGAAACCTCTCCATGCCGCTTGGCCACGCCGTTGGCGTAGCGACTCAGGTTGAGCGCAAGAAGGGTCATATTGAATTCCCCCGTCCCGCTCAGCCGGTCGACCACCTCGAAGGGAATGCCGTGAATCAGGCAGGATTCCTCTCCGGAGCGGGGATCCGTCCGTTCCCCACCCAGGACCTTCCTGACGAGTGCATTGGGAAAACGGTCATGGCCGGCGGGAACCGGGGTGTGCGTCGTGAACACGCAGAGCTCTTTGACCGACTCGGGATCCCATCGCGCCTGTTCGAACCAGACCTCCTCCGGATCCTTCTCGTTTTCCCGCAACAATTCCAGCGTCAGGAGGCTTGCGTGACCTTCGTTCATATGGAAGGTGCTCAGGCTGTGGTACCCCATGGCCCGGAGCATCCGGACTCCTCCGATTCCCAGAACCACTTCCTGTTTGAACCGGTATTCCTCGTCCCCGCCGTAGAGGGTGGAGGTGATCTCCCTGTCCTCCGGAGTGTTCTCCTCCATATTCGTGTCCAGGAAATAGACCGGAACCGTGGAACCGGTCACCCCCCGGACCAGATAGCGCCAGGCCCGGACGTGGACATTGCGACCGCAGATCCTGACCTTGATCACATGGGGCAGACATTCCATGCAGGTCGATGGAGACCAGTTCACCGGTTCTTCCCTCTGATTTCCCTGTTCATCCAGCCTCTGTATGAAATAGCCTTTCTCCTGGAGGAGTGTCATTCCGGCCACGGGAAGGTGCAGATCGGCACACGATTTCAGGGTGTCCCCGGCCAGGATTCCCAGTCCCCCGCTATAGGTAGGGATATCTTCCTCAAGACCGACCTCCATGCTGAAATAGGCGATCTTGATCGCAAAGTGGTTCAGGCTCTCGATCTTTTCATGTTCCAGCACCATCCGTTGATCACTCCATCGATGACAGGTAGGCCTTCTGAATATGGATCGACTGGATCGGGTTGTTTCTGTGATCGCGTGGTGCACTGACAATCCGGTCCACGACCCCCATCCCCTCAACGACCCTGCCGAAGACCGTGTACTGACCATCCAGGTGGGGAGCCCTGTCCACACAGATGAAAAACTGCGAACCCGCGCTGTTCGGATCTGCGCTTCTTGCCATGGAAACCGTTCCGCGTACATGGTGGTGTTGATTGAATTCCGCCGGAATCGTGTAGCCCGGTCCGCCCATCCCGTCGTTTCTGCGATCCTGATCCTTGGTATTGGGATCCCCTCCCTGGATCATGAACCCGGGGATGACACGATGGAAATAGGTGCCATCATAGAACCCCTTCCGCACCAGTTTCTTGAAATTCTCCACGGTATTCGGGGCGTCCTCCGGATAGAAAGCGATCACGATCTTCCCGTAATCGGTCTCCAGGACCGCCAAGGGTTCACCCGGCTTGATTCCCGATGTCGCGCAGCGCGTGGTCAGCAATAGAAGAACGCAGGCGCTCGCAAGCGCCGGAACGATAGTCCGCATCATGATTTGTCTCCTGTTTTGAGTGAGTGTTCCTTCAGAGCCGTTTTCAAATGCATCCAGATATCCTTCTTTCCACCGGAGGTGATGGCAGAAAAGGCGATCAGAGGCTCCGTTTCTTCCATCATCATGGTCTTCCGAAGAGTATGGATCTGTTCTATCTGCCTGCGTCGGGGCAGTTTATCCGATTTGGTTGCGACCGTCAATATCCGAATCCCGAAAAAGAGGAGATACTCTCTCATCATCCGGTCCGCATCGGCCGGTCTGTGGCGCAAATCCAGGATATGCACCACACAGGCAAGATAGGGGTTCCCTTCCAGATACCGCTCCATCATGGGGCCGAAACCGTCCCGTACGGCCTTGGGTACTTTCGCGAAACCGTAACCCGGAAGATCCACAAAATCAAAGGTATGATTGATCCGGAAGAAATTGATCGTCTGCGTCCGCCCGGGTGTGGAACTGACCTTGACCAGTCGTTTCCGGTTCAGGAGAGAATTGATTAACGTGGACTTGCCTACATTGGAGCGTCCGGCGAAGGCGATCTCCGGTAACCGTACATCCGGGTAGTCTTTTCGATAAATCGCGGAGGTCAGAAACTCCGCCGCGCGGATCTTCATGAGGATTCTGGAATCGATTGGCCGACGTCTGCCTCCAGCCGTGAGGGGGAACCCCGCCACACTCCCCGGGATTGAGGTTCAACGCGCTGCATGGGATAAAGAGATGGCACCTTCGTGTGAAACTCGTTTAATCAACCGGAATCCGGAGGAGTCGTTCCCGGAACATCAGGCGCTTTCCTTCTGTTCGTAGATCAGGATCGGCTGCTCCCGCCCGAGGATGACCTCCTCCGAGATGATGCACTCCTTGACATTGGCCTGGGACGGTATGTCGTACATCACGTCAAGCATCGAACTTTCCAGAACCGCCTTCAACCCCCGGGCCCCGGTCTTCCGCTTCTGCGCGATCCGGGCTACGGTCACCAGGGCCTCCTGGGTGAATTTCAGGGTGACTCCTTCAAATTCGAAGAATTTCTTATATTGCTGCACCAGGGCGTTCTTCGGTTCGGTCAGGATCCGGACCAGCGCCTCTTCATCCAGTTCGTCAAGGGTCGCAAGCACGGGGAGACGACCGACGAATTCCGGAATCATTCCGTTCTTCAGGAGGTCCTCCGGTTCCACCCGGGCCAGAATCTCACCGATCGACTTGGAGTGACGACTCCTCACATCGGCGCCGAATCCCATGGTCCTTTCTCCGATCCTTCTTTCAATCAGTTTATCCAGACCGACAAAGGCCCCCCCGCAGATAAAAAGGATGTTTGTCGTGTCCACCTGCAGAAATTCCTGATGGGGATGTTTCCGCCCTCCTTGGGGGGGTACATTGGCGGTGGTTCCCTCGATGATTTTCAAAAGAGCCTGCTGTACCCCTTCACCGGATACGTCCCGGGTAATCGACGGGTTTTCGGATTTCCGGGAAATTTTGTCGATTTCATCGATATAGATGATTCCCTGCTGGGCCCGTTCCACATCGTAATCAGCATTCTGCAGGAGTTTCAGAATGATATTCTCCACGTCCTCCCCGACATACCCCGCTTCGGTAAGGGTTGTGGCGTCAACGATCGCACAGGGTACATCGAGGATTCTGGCCAGAGTCTGGGCGAGGAGAGTCTTCCCCGATCCGGTCGGTCCGATGAGAAGAATGTTGCTTTTCTGGATCTCCACGTCGCCGAGATCCACCCTGGACGCCAACCGTTTGTAGTGGTTATGGACCGCAACGGAAAGCACCTTCTTGGCACGTTCCTGGCCGATCACGTAGTCGTCGAGGATCTTCTTGATCATACGGGGTTCGGGAATCTTCTGGAACTTGTCGACTCGATCCACCTGTTTGTCTTCTGCGATAATCTCGTTGCACAGGTTGATGCACTCGTCACAGATGTAGACCGTATGGCCGGCAATCAGTTTCCTGACGTCTTCCTGGCTTTTCCCACAGAAAGAACACCGTAGAATCCCGGATGGTTCACTTTTCTTCATGCCGTTCTCCTAAGCATCATTGTCATCACCGCCGACTTTGATTCCTGCGCCACGCTGGGTAATCACCTCGTCAATCAGCCCGTACTCCCTGGCTTCTACTCCGGACATGAAAAAATCCCGGTCCGTGTCCTTCTGGATCTTCTTGATCGGCTGACCGGTATGCCTTGCGAGAATTTCATTCAGGGTCGTCCGGATCTTGAGAGTCTCTTTGGCGTGGATTTCGATATCCGATGCCTGCCCCTGGAATCCGCCCAGAGGTTGATGGATCATCACCCTCGCATGAGGGAGGGCGAAACGTTTTCCCGTTTCCCCGGCGGCCAGCAAGACCGCGCCCATGCTGGAGGCCTGCCCGATGCAGATGGTGGAAACCTGCGGTTTGATGTATTGCATGGTGTCATAAATCGCCAATCCGGCTGTCACCACTCCTCCGGGGGTATTGATGTAGAGGTTGATGTCCTTGTCCGGATCGTCCGCCTCGAGGAAGAGAAGCTGAGCGATGATCAGATTGGAGATATGGTCGTCAATGGGAGTCCCGACAAATATAATCCGGTCCTTAAGCAGACGGGAGTAAATGTCGTAGGCTCGCTCCCCTCGAGCGGTTTGTTCCACAACCATGGGAATGAGTGTCATGAACGAGCTCCTTGTTCGAAAATAGATCCGAGGCGTTTCCCTTTCATCCGGCGGAATGCGCGCTCTTTCGAGGCAGCATATTCCCGGCCGGATCAAAAAAAGAGGGGGCGCCCGGGTGTTCTTTTATGCGTTGCCCTCGCCACCCCCTTCTACTGTAACCTTAGCATTTTCAAGCAAAAAGTCAAGCACCTTTTCGTTCAGGAGCATCAGACGGAAAGGTTCCAGCGACCCCATCTGCTTGACATAAAGATCACGCAAAACCTCCTTGGACATGGAGGCCTCCCACGCACTTTTTTCCAGGCCCGTTTCGACCTCCTCCGCCGTAACGGTCATCCCTTCTTTCTCTACAATCTGCTCCATAATCAGGCTCCAGCCCACGTCTCGTCGGGCCTTCTCCTCGATCTTTTTTTCCAATTCCGGATCGATTTCCTTCTTCGAGTCCTCTTTCCCCTCCAGGTTTTCGTATGATTCCTCCATGCTTCTTCTCAGGGACGCCTTCTGACGTTCCACCATTACTTCCGGATATTCTTCGATCGGATTTCGATCGAGCAGTTCATCCATCAATTGGAGGTGGAGTTCTTCCCGGAGCTTTTTTTCCTGCCGCTCCAGCATTTTCTCCCGGATACTCGCCTTCAACTCGTCCAGTGTGGAAAATTTTTCTCCCACGTCTTTCGCGAATTCATCATCCAGTTCGGGAAGTTTCTTCATTTTGATATCATTCAGCGTGACCTGGAAAACTCCCTCTTTGCCGGCCAGATGTTTGACATCGAAATCCTCGGGGTAAGTAGCGCGAATCTCCCTGGATTCTCCTTTCTTCATGCCGAGGAGGCCTTCTTCAAAAGCGGGCAGCATTCGTCCGGCGCCCACTTCGATCAAATGGTTGCTCACCTTCCCCCCCTCCAGCGCCTCACCGTCGACTGTTCCTTCGAAATCCGCTTCAATCACATCTCCCTTCTCCACCGCATGGGTTTCATCCTCATAAGAAGAAAGCTCAGCCAACCCTTCCCGCATCTCCGTCAGCACCCGGTCTACCATTTCATCCGTCACCTCGATCTTCTTCTTCGTAAGCGGGATTCCCTTATAATCCTTCAGTTCGAATTCAGGTTTCACATAGACCCTGGCATTGAAAAGAAAGGGCTGTCCCTCCTGAAAGGAGATCTGCTGAATGATCGGGGAATCCACCGGCTGGATGGACGCTTCGCTCAAGGCCTGTTCGAAGTAGTCCGCCAGAAGACGTTGAAGAAGGTCCGCCCGGATCTCCTCACCGAAACGTCTTCGAATCACCGAAACCGGCGCTCTGCCGGGTCGGAAGCCGGGAATTTTGCTCTTCTTCTGAAACATCCTGTAGCTCTTCTGAAAATTCTGTTCGATTTCTTCCGCCGGGACCTCAACCTTCAGGATTCTCTGGGTTCGACTCGGCTCCTCCACGTCGAATTTCATTTGACTTTGCTTTTGCCCCACCATCATGAATTCCTTTCTCTCAACATTCAAAAACACTCCGCCTGGGAAACAGTCTGAAAAAACGGGACGCGAAAACCTTTCCGGACGATCCGTAAGGGATAACTGGTGCGAGAGGGGGGACTCGAACCCCCAACCGCAAGGCGGGCTAGATCCTAAATCTAGTGCGTATACCCGTTTCGCCACTCTCGCGTGAATCCGCTACAGGCCGATGAAACACCAGAACCGGCAAAGCCCGTGCCGCCCTGAAGAAAACCAATCCGCAGACCTCTTCACGCAGAATCCGATAATTATAGGATGTTTTGTTTTTTTGTCAACAAGTTGTTTGCACTCAGTCACGTGAATTCCTTACGCTTGATCATTGTCTGGAGAAAAGGTATGCTTACCTAAATTTTCCGCGTCTGTTACAATGAAGGAGATTATTCAAGTATTCCCTCTCGTACCGGATCACCTTGGATGGAGACCTGATCTCTGATGGAAAAATGGGGCATCTCAATCGAACTGCTGGCGACCTTGTTTTTGATTGTGGCCTTCCTGTATTCTTCGGTGGGGCTTGGAGGGGGATCCTCCTATACGGCCCTGATGGCCCTTTGCGGAATCGATCCGCTGGCGATTCCCACGATCTCCCTGACATTGAACCTGCTGGTTACCTCCATCGGAAGTTTCCATTTTATCCGAAATCGGCACGCAAGATTCGAGCTGATCACTCCCTTCCTGGTTTCATCGATCCCGATGTCGTACCTCGGCGGATCGCTGAAAGTGCCGAAGCAGCTCTTCTACTGGATCCTGCTGATCACGCTCGTTTTTGTCGCACTTCGGATCTATCTCTTCAGAAACACAAGTCTGAAGATTACTTTCGGCAGGAAGGGCTGCATCGCGGCCTGCCTCCTGATCGGTTCCATCCTCGGGCTGGTGGCCGGAATTGTCGGGATCGGCGGTGGGATCTATCTGGTCCCATGTATCATCATCTTCGGTCTGGGAACGGAGAAAGAAGCCGCCGCCGCCGGCGCGATCTTCATCTGGATCAATTCCCTGTCGGGCCTTCTGGCCCGCCTTCAACACCATGTGATCGACCTGAACCGGTTTCTTCCCCTGATCGTCGCGGTACTGATCGGAGGGGCACTGGGATCCTTCCTGGGTGCTTCCCGTTTTTCTCCACGGACCCTGCAGAAAACGCTCGGCATCGTCATCCTTCTCGCGATTGTTTTTTTGACCCGTAAGGTCCTGGTCCTGTGATGAGGATTGTATGGAAGCCATCTCTTTCACCCCTCTTCTCCTGATCTCCCTCCTGGCCTTCCTGGTTCCGCTCCTCACCTCCTTTTTCAAAAAACTTTTTATCCCGGTTATGGTCGGAGAAATCCTTTGCGGCATGGTCATCGGGAAAAGCGGATTGGATCTGATTCCGGATGGCCCCTGGCTTTCGTTTCTTTCACATTTCGGATTTGCCTACCTCATGTTCCTTTCAGGAATCGAACTGGATTTCGATCTCATGCGGCCCCGTAAGATCACAAGCAGCGGCTGGTCCCTCCGGCGTTGTTTCAGTGAACCTCTGTATCTGAGCATTTCCATATTTCTGCTTCGACTGTTGATTTCCACATGCGCCGCATGGTTTTTCTGGAAAACAGGCTTGGCCTCCCAGGCCTGGTTAATGACACTGATTCTCTCCACAACCTCCCTGGGAGTTGTGCTCATGATTCTCAAGGAACAGGGCTCCATCGAGGGCGATTTCGGTCAGATCCTTCTCGCGACTTCAGTGCTCGCGGACCTGATTACCGTGGTCCTGATGACCATGGGATTCATCTATTACACTCATGGATGGGACCATAGGCTGTTTCTTGTCGGACTTCTCTTTCTCGCCGTTCTGGTCGCGGACTGGATCAAAAATCGTCTGGAGGGAATTCCCCTTGTCCGGAGAGTTTTTGTGGACATGGCCCATGCCACCTCCCAGCTCCGCGTACGCGGGGTTTTCGCCCTGATGCTGATTTTTGTGGTTTTCGCCCAAAGCCTCGGGGCCGAAGTCATTCTCGGAGCCTTTCTGGCCGGCGCGCTGGTCTCCAAGATCTCAAGAGGGGAGATTCCGAATCTGCAGCTCAAACTGGACGCGATCGGTTACGGGTTTTTCATCCCGATCTTTTTTATCATGGTCGGAGTTAATTTTGACCTGCATGCGCTGACGGCGTCTTCTGCCAGCCTGGTCTTGATCCCCGTGTTGATCGTGACCGCTTACGCGGTCAATCTGCTGTCCGGTCTGCTGCTCTATGTCCGATTCAACTGGAGAGAAACCCTCGCGGGCGGTATTCTTCTTTCCGCGCGGTTGAGTCTGATCGTAGCGGCGGCCGCAATCGGTCTGGAGATGGGAGCAATCAGCCCCGCGTTGAATTCGGCGATCATCATCATGGCCCTGTCTACATGTATGACCTCCCCGGTTCTTTTCAACTACCTGATGAAAACTGAAATCCGGCCCACCCGGTTCATCCAGATTGTCGGAGCCGGCACGGTCGGACTGGAACTGGCACGCCGTCTCCGGGAGCGTGGAATTCCCACCGTGATCCTGGAAAAAGATATCCGGACCTACCAGAAAGCCATGCAGTTCGGGTTTCGAGTCCAGTACGGTGATGGGACCAATCCGGATTTTCTGGCCTTAACCGGAATCTTCGCCGAGGATATCCTCATCCTCACCACCCGGGAAGACGAAGTGAATCTGACGATCGCTTCTCTGGCCCGTGATCTCTTTCAGGTGGATCGGATTATCGCAAGACTGAACCATCCGGACGCCCTGAGGCAATACAGGGATATGGATATCCGTACCGTGGATTTCAAGCGGCAGGTCACTCTGGCTCTGGAAAACATGATCATTCGTCCGAATATCTTCGATGTCCTGGTTCAGGAGGCCACCGCAAACGAGTTCCAGGAAATCACCCTCGGAAATCCCTCGATTCATGGAAAACCCCTTGAAGAAATCCGTCTTCCCGGAAACAGCCTGATTCTCTTTGTGAAGCGAAACGACGATCTGCTCATCCCCCACGGCAAGACCCGTCTATACCGGAAGGATCTGATCGCCCTTTGCGGTGATCTCGATTCGGTTCTGCGCGCCCGTGAATATCTGGAAGGCCCCACTTCCTGAACAGGAAGGGAAACAGGAGGCCGGCGATCACCGCGTTGGCCACGAGCGCGGACTTTTGCGAAGGCGAAAGCATACCGAGGCGGAGGCCGATCTCGCCCGCGGCGATCAGAAGGGTGAGAGGAGCCGAAAGCAGAAGAGATACCGACAACGACTCCCGGAAGCGGAACCCCAGCGGTTTGTTCAGCAGGATTGGATAGAGATGCGCGGGGAGGAGCATAGCCAGAAGAATCAGGACCATCTTCCCGTTGAACGGTTCCAACAAGAACAAGGGGTTGAAATCCGCGCCGATTCCGATAAAAAAAAGCGGAATCAGGAAACCGTAACCGATGGCATCGACCTTTTCATGGAATACCCCTTTGTAGGTAAAGATATGATTAAAGATCGTTCCGGCCATAAAGGCCCCGAGAATCGCGTCCACTCCGGCCAAACCCGCCAGCACGGCACCGGCAAAGGCAATGGCGAGGACAAACCGGATGCCCTCTTCCACCGGGTCCTGGCTCTCCATGATTCGCTCGACCTTCCCGGGATACCACCAGGCGAACAGATAGATCAGTTTCAGTCCCAGACCGGCGGCCAGGAGGAAAACTGTCAGTTTCAAGAGCTCAATGAGAAAAAGGAGAGAAAGGCCGCTGCGATGGTACAGGTCCAGCCCGGTGAGGACGGCAATGGAAAGAAGCTCCCCGGTCAGGGCCATGGCGATGGCCGAAAACCCGAAATCGGTTTGATTCAGATTCATCTCTTTGAGCACGGGAATGGCGATTCCGGCGGAGACCATGGAGACCGCCACTCCTAAAAAAGCGGGGAGCCCAAGCAGATAAGCGAAAAGCGGCAGAAAAACAAAGGAGATCAACGGGCTCAGCAGAAACCATTTCCAGCGGGGGGTTTTCAGGAGCACCCGAAGATCGAGTTCCATGCCAACCGTAAACATCAAATAAACAAACCCCACCTCCTGTAAAAAATCGAGCCATGCCGGTTTTTCATGAAGAAGCGTGTGAAACAGGACCGAACCATACAGAATCTCCACCACCGCCGTGGGCATCTGGTACCGGCGGGCGACCAGAGGAATGGCGGCTCCTCCCGCGACGATCGCAAGCAGGGTGAATAGATCGTGACTCATTCCTTTTTCCCACGGGTGGATAAACCCGGTTTCCGAATGGATTCAGGGGGCTGGAGCAGGATCGAAACAGGAGACCGGGCCAGGAGATGCACGACCGGATCCGGATTCAGGACGGCATGGAGCACTCCCTTTCCCGCCTTCCCCCCCGATTCGAGCACCAGCAGGTTCTGTTCCCGAGCCACACGGGTGACCTCAATCACGGGATTGCCGTCGAGCGTGATTGTCTGAACCTTGCGTTTGTACAGAAGGGCCATCCCGGATACCGTTTTCTTCACCCGGTTAAACTCCGCCCGTTCCTCTTCACCGGACGTGTAGCGGGAGGGAGGGGAGAACAACAGAGAGAGTTCCGCATGCAACTGCCCTGATACCTCCAGCGCGGTTTCCAACAGCGGTTTCACAGGGTAGGCCGGCAAGGCCGGCATGACAATCCGCTCATAGGGAAAGGTTCCTGAAGAGAATAGAATCGGGGCGTAGAACTGGGCTAACGTCTTCTCGATCGAACGGATCCGCCGGATCCGGTAAGGAAGCCGTTTCGGAGCGCCCAGCAGCACCTCTCGATCTCCGATGATCAGCCCGCAGTTATAATGCAGGATCCCGGCCGAACCGAGGATCGCTTTCCAGGGGTCTTTCTCGGTCGTGGAATGGATCGTATGCAAATAAGGGATCCGGGCAAAAAAAGGATGAAAACGTTCCGGATCCCGCACAGCCGGTGACAACATGAAGACCACCTCCCGGAACGGAAGGGCATTCAGAAGATATTCCACTTCGGAAAAATAAGATTCGTTTTCAACCCCCTGGATGAAAATCAGCGCGAGGGTCCCGTACTCCAGGGGAAAGTCATGCGTGCTGAAGGTCAGCAGTTCCGCCACGGTCTTGACGACGGAGGGATCTCCGATCAGAATCACTCGATCCTGAGGCATGAGGCGCGTTTTCCCGTCCGGAACCAGCATCCCGCCGTTCCGGTAGATCAACCCCACCCGCCAGTTGATCGGAACGAGACGTTCCAGCGGTTTATACAACAGCCGGGAACGGGGATGGACCGTCAGTTCGAGGATCTCGCCCTTTCCCGTTCCGATCTCCCGGGGAACCCGCGTCCCGCTTCCGATGAGATTCAGGATGCTGTGTGAGGAGGCCAGGAAGATGTTCGCCACCTCCACTTCCAGTCGCTTCAGCTCCTCGATTCCCTCGGTGGTAATCCCGACGGAGATGATCCGGGAAATGGAAAAGTTTTCACGCAACACGCGAGCCGTTTCAAGATTGATCTCTTCCCGAGCGCAGGTGAGCAGAACGATGTCCGCGTCATGGACACGGGCCTCCTCCAGAACCAGACGGCTGGTGGCATCCCCCTGAATCAGATGGATATTGCGTGCCCACGAGCGGTCCTGGAAGGGATCCAGGACATTTTCTTTCAGGTCGACTACGGTGACCTCGAATTTCTCCGCCAGACGACCCAAGAGATCGGATCCGATTCGGCCCGCTCCGACAATAACCAGACGGTTGTTCATGCCCGACCCTTCTCCTCCGTCACTTTGCATGCCATTTCCCGTCCCCCTCCTGTACCCACCATCCCTTCCTGGCCTGACGGATCCAACTCCCGGAAAAGATCTTCTGGATATCGGGAACCCGATCGTCGCTGAAATTGTTCGCCCTGGCGATCTCCCTGTAGAGACGCATTCTGTCGCTGTTCTCCGCCTTGATCAGGCGGGCCAGGGTGGCCTTTTCCCGGAGACCGATCCCCCGCGGCGAACGCATCACAAGCAGGCCATCACGGGTAATCCCCACGTTTCCTCGATCCAGATACGGTTTGAGCGCCCCGGCCCGTTTCCGGATCGACTCCTTCAATGCCCGAATCCCCGGCGTGCTCACGTTGATATCCGCATCCTGCGCCCAGGCAGCGGCAACCCCGACCCGGAGGAACGGGAACCATCGACGGGGAGCGAGGAAACCCTCCTTTTGAATCTTTTTCTTTTCGGGGGGAGGGGTCTTCTCTCCCCAGGTCTCCTCCACAATCCGATCGGCCGCCTTTTCCACGGCGGCTGCCGGGAAATAGATATTGATGGTCACGCAGGACATCACAACCGCCGCGGCAAGCAGCGAAGGAACCACCGCGAAACGCATTCCTCTGTTCTTCATGGTTTCTTCCTCCCTCATGGATTCTCCGGTCATTTCCACGACTTCAGGCCTATCACGTTCCGGACCCAACATCAAGAAATCCGCTGGGTCACGATCATCGAACCGTCGGGCCGTTTCCGGAGTCGATGGTTCGAATCCGTTCGAGACGTTTCACCATCTCCCGGAAAGAAATATCCTGGGTGTAACTGATCACGTTGGCCCTCGGCGGCAACAAACCTCCCTTCACAAGATACCCCTTACGGCCTTCCCGTTCAACTCCTTTCAAAAGGAAATGATCGTTCCGGAGCCGGCCGGAAAACCCCATTTTCTGATACCGGTATTCCTTGAAGAACCGATAAATCCCTCTCGTCAGGATTCCCCCCGAAGAACCGGATCCCAGGACTGAAATCTTTTCCAGCGCCTCCACGCTGATCCGTTGCGGCACCCCTTTTCTCCTGACCGTCTCGATCCGGGCGGTGAAGGACTGAGGCTGGCCGTTACTGATAACCAGGTCGTTGATTTCTCCTTCCAGAATGCCGGAAATCCGCCCAAACTCAAAGATCCCGGTCAGTCTGCCCAGGTCGATCTCCCTGCACTCAATGGTGGATTGAAGGGAAGCCACCGGAGTGAAGAGATCGTGCGCGGAAATTTTCCGGATCTTCATTTCCCCGCCAAAGAGTTTCAGGTTGACTTCACCGTCAGTCATAAGGCTCTTCCCCTTCCATTCGGCACGCGGAATTCGCGCGGACAGGGAGCCGGTCAGGTATGGCATCCCCAGGAACCCACCGGCTGCGGACAAATCCATACCCGACGCGGTCAGGGTGAATCTCAGTGTTCGATCCGGGCTCAGAAGATTCCTGTAGGAGAGATCCCCTAAGACGACCTTTCCTCCGAAAAGCGGAAGGGTAATCCCCTCCCGGAACAGGAGGGAGTTTTCCCGGATCACGGGAAAAAGTCTCACCTTCTCAAACGTTAAAGTCCGCCAGTTGAGCCTTCGGATCGAAAAGACACCGTACTGTCTGACCGGCTTCCTTTGGAAAGCCTTCGGATAGGACAGATCAACCGGCAGGAAGAGCCGGGCTCCGGTAAGGTCCAGACCCGACTTCGGGTCCCGAACGGCCAGATCTTCCATTTGGACCGTTCCGGTTACCTCGATCTTTTCCCGCCCGCCCTGAAGAAGAAGTGAAAACGACGAACGGCCGTCCAGTTCCAATCGTGAGAGAACCGGGAAGCTCTCCTGGAAAGTCTCCCGGATAAAGAAATCAAAGGCACGCCGGTTCTCAAGCTCCCGGAGAGTGATTTCGGCGTGGAACCTCGGATCCTTCGTGATGTGGGAGATCCGCCCGTCAAAAAGAAGGGCGCCCATCTTCCGGATGTGGAAATTCCCCTTTGTGATCTCGAGGAGATCCTTTTTTTCGCGGTACGCCCCCGCAACCGAGAGACCCATTTCCCGTTTCTTGAAGTCACCGTAAAAGGGGCCCAGGAGCAGCTCAAAACCGGAAGCCCGGGTCTGAACCGAGAAATTCATGACCTTTTCCGGTCGCTTGTATCCGAACTCTCCCGACAGGGCCAGGGCGATCCCTTCCCCCGCCTGTGTGGCATCGAAAGAGGAAAAGGCGCCGTCCGTGATCTTCAGGTCGGTCCTGCCATGAAAATCGATTGGGAGACCATCCGTGAAAGTGGATTGGAAAAGAACGGTTACACTTCCCTTCCCCCGGACGGTGTACCCTTGAACCGCAGGTACAAAACGGCGCAGGAAGTTCCATAATGGATCGAGGTCGAAGTCCGGATCCTGAAATCTCCCCCTCACAAGGACCGGTTTTCTGAAATTCAAAGAGGTGTCAAAGGAAATCCCGCGGATCGTCCGGGTACGAAAAATTCCGGTGATCCTCCCCTCTTCTTTCTCCAGGTCACTTGACAGGTCCCCCGTGAGCAGGATTTCCTCCTGGGCGGCACCATCCTTCCCCGGGCCGGAGAGTGCCATCCGATTCGCCGTAAAAAGGACGCGTCCCGCCCGGATTCTTCTTCCACGAATCGTAAGATTCGGAACCCGAAGCTTGATATTTCGGACGCTGCAGACCCGCTTCCCCTCTCTGTCCGGGACTATGGCCGACGCGGCTTCCGCCACAACCTGATGAACGGATATCCGTCCCTCCCGATAGCGCGCCAGAAGGCTGAGTCCGCAGTCGGATATCGACAGGCCTTCCGACCGGATGCGGTCTCCATGAAATGCCAGTCTTCCCCGGAGGATCGGTGAGACAGGATCCCCCGTAATGTCAAAATCCGCGGTTCCGTTCCCGGTGATTGTCCATCCCGTCACAGAGGGGAAAAGATTTTTCATCCCTTGAAGGGAGATCTTTTCACCCGTCAGATGGAGACCCAAATCGGGATTTCCCGATGAGATCCTCCGCACAACCCCCCTCAGAGTCCAAACACCCAGTCCCGGTAAAGCAGCCTTCAGTGAAGCCAGATCCAGGCGGTCCCGGCTCCGATCCCAGAAACCGTTGGAAGAGACTTCGACCGTCTGTCTCGGCAGATCCCGGTTGACCCCTTTGTAACGGAATGCCAGGTCGGTGAAGGAAAACAGGGCCTCCCATCGCAGGTTCTTCCGTCCTATGCCCTCAATTCGGAGTGACCCTTGTGCCTCTCCCCGGCAGGAAATCCCCCGGGATTGAATCCCCAAGGGAGTGAGGAGATAACGGTTCAGATTCAAAAGAGAGAGCGAATCGCCATGGATTTCGAGGAAATAAGCCGGATCTTTCGAGAAAGGTCGTTGGAAGGTCCCCGTCACCCCCACGGAACCGGCGATCGATCCATCCGCCGGGAAAGCACCGGCGGAACGCTCTTTGCGTGTGCCCGCGTGGATTTCGCGCAGGTCCCCATTGATTTTCCCACTCCATCTGCCGCCCTTTTGCGCAAGAGTCGACCCCATACGGAAATCCATCTGAACCGTCGTCTCCTTCAAATCCAGAATGGCGTGGCCCCCCTCCACCCGGATCGATTCCACCAGAAAGGGCGGCGGAGAAACCATGACCTTCGCCCCACCTCTCCCCCCGCCCCATAACGGACGCAGAAAAATCCTGGGGGAACGGATGTCGAGGCGATCAATTCTCCTGTGAAGAATCCCCTGGAAATTGATAACAAGACGGACCCCGGCTATGTCCAGACTGAAACGCCCGTTTTCGGGGTCGCGCACCTTAAGATCCCGGATGACCACTGAGGAGTCTCCTGGAAAGCTGATCGATCCGATCTCGATCTTCTTTTCCAGTCGGGAAGAGAGGATCTCCTGGAGCAAATGAACAAATGCAGGGCTCTTCAGGAAGAAAGAGAGAGAGAAGAAAAGGAGCGCCGCGAAGATTCCCCCCAGAAACAGAATGAAGAGAACTCTTTTGATCCGGAAAGATCTTGGTGTTCCGAAGGGTCTCATCTCATATTTTAAGAAATGGAATGGTTCTTTGTCTTACCGCATGAAAAGATATGAAAAATAAGAGGTTCTGCCAGAAACGTAATGCAAATCATCAAGGATGTCAAGGAGGGGCGCCCACTTCGCTACTCCGATGCATAGAACTCGGTTATCGTTGGGATTTCTGAATGAAAAACTTGCTTGAAAAGCATCGCCGGTCTTTGATGAGGCTCATACTCGAACATCACTCCATTGGATGGCCATTTCGTGATCATCCATAGCGAAAATCTGTATCAGAATGATACAATCCTTTCACCCACCATGAACAGTCAAAGTCTATCTTCATATTTATTTTGATATTTCAATAGGTTGCGGTGTCGGGATGGACCTTCTCTTTTGGCACCTATCTTGCTTTCTAATCCTCACAGGAATAGAAAACGAACGCAGGATTGATCTGATGAATCTTGGATTAGGGCCGAATTTTTTCCAAACTGTCGATAGCTTTCCTACCGATGCCTTCGATCATCGTAGGAAAAAGGTCCTCATTGTTGAGGATGAACGCCTCCTTTGCTGGTCCATCGCCAAGAACCTGACAGATATAGACTGCTCCACGGTATGTGTGGAAAATGCCGAAGAAGCAATACGTTTTATTGAAAAGATCCAATTTCATCTGATGATTCTCGATTATAGCCTTCCCGGCATGACCGGCCTGGATCTCCTGTCCTTATTAAAAAAAAGAAGAAGCATGCCCCCGACAATCATGATCACAGCGTCCAATAATCCCGAACTGGAACACGAAGCCGAAAAGCTCGATGTGATCCGTTTCTTCAGAAAGCCGTTCGGATCACACATCCTGAAAGAGGCCGTCCTGGCACACTTTACCGCCGGACAGGGGCATCTCTCGATCAACAACACGAACGAACCTCCGGACCTGGCGCAGGGCATGGACGATTCGTATCATTTGCCTTAATTCCCCGGACCATTACAATTCATTTGGCTTGAAGACCTCCCGACACTCCTGCCGCTTCTTCCACAGCAATCCGCAACATCCACCGGCCAGTCTCCATGCTTTCAAGAAAAACCGATAATATTTATTCAAGATTCCGCTGAAATTTCCGATAAGGTCATTATCGGCAAGCAATCGATAGAATGGTCGATCATGGATTGGATATTTGATGGGATAAAAGCAAGATAACACCACGCGTTGAATCTTCCACGAAAAAGGCAACCTGCTTCGAAAGGACAGGGCGCAAAGTCACCGGCCGCATTTCTCCAACCGCTGCGGCAGCGGGACTACCGAATGGAAGGACCGGTTCATTCCCCCCTTGACGGGCGTGCGCACTCTTCTTTGAACAGGGTCTGTTCGTGGGCCATGGCAAAGGAGGGGTCATGAGGCGCTCAACAAAATATTCCCTGCATTTTCCGCCGATTTTGTTCTGGATTGTCCTGTTGTTGCTTCCTGTCTGCAATGCCTGGGGGATGCATGAGGGGATTCCCTGCGCGGCGTGCCACAAATTGCTGCCGGGAGGAGAAGATCGTCCGAATGCCTCCGCTGTCACAAGCGAACTCTCCAAGGATCAGGTCTGTCTCACCTGCCATGACGCGGACAGGGACCGATCAAACCTGAATCCTCCCTATGAACTGAATGGAACAACTCCCCTGGCCGCGGGATCTTTTACCGAAACTCTCTTTTCGGACGGTGTGGGACACAACATACTCCATCCGGACGCGGTTCTCGGATCGATGCCTCCGGGTGGAACAGCCCCCCTGAAAAATTTCGGCTGTTTGAGCTGCCATGACCCCCACGACAACGGGAATTACCGAAACCTGAGGACAACAATTCAAGGAAAGAGCACGCTGGTCCGGGCGGTGGGAGATCCAAACTACCGGAACAATCTCTATATTTCCGGGATGGATGAATTCTGCAGCGCCTGTCATGAGTATTTCCATGGAGAGACCAACACGAGGGAAAGCGGAGAGTGGGTCCGCCATCCCACCGGAATCCCTCTCTACGGGGCGCGTCACGCGGACTTTGAGGGGTGGTCCCGGAGAGGTTCCGGCCTGATCCAGGTCGAATATCCTGATGGAAATCCGAGTGACACCTATCGGGCCCGGGTGTTTTGTCTCTCCTGCCACTACGCTCATGCCAGCCGTTTTCAGAACAGCATGCGCTGGGAAAACAACAGGAGCAACAAGGGGTGTCTGGAGTGTCACAGCCTGGATGATGACTAATCGAATTCGGACGGGATGGATGCCGCCGGAATCCAGGCGCAATATCCGTTCTCTTTTGCGGATGCCTGTGCCGCAGCGACAGCCATGAGGTTTCAGGCCGAGCTCATGGCAGGCGGCTCAGAGTTGAAACGGGTGGAACATCGGATCAAAATCCGGTGGCTTTAGACTCCCCTTTTTCTCCACCCCCACATCGCCCCCTATGCTGAATCCTCACAACTCATGCTCTCCGGGTTTATGGCACCGTATACAAAGTCCCCGGCTCCGTTCGCCTCGTGTCAATTTTTCAAACTCCGAGGAGTGTGGATTATGGCAACTGGCACAGGTCAGCATTCGTCCATTGGTCGGGTCCTTGTAATCCCCTCCGATCGGATGCGTATGTTTTCCCGCGACGTCGTGGCAGGTCTCACAAACGGGGATGATCCTGTCCTGCAGGAGAAAATCATCCTTCGTCGAATGGGGTCTGTGACAGAGCAGACAGGTTACTGTGGCGGGCGGATGCTTATGCTTTTTCCCCATGATCCCGGAACCATGACAGGAAAAGCAGAGGGCCGGGATCGGATTACGCAGGTTCTGCTCCGTATACCCCAGGTGTGGAGAGTGACAGTTGAGGCATTTCCGCCTGATCTTCAAGGCATGATGCTTATCCGACTGATGAAACTCACCCGGGTCGTCCTCGTGGCATCCGAAACAGAGATTTTCCGAAGTGTCGGTTACCGTCAGTGCGTCGTTCGTGGTGTGGCAGGCGTCACACATTCCGGCCTCGTAAGGAGGATGAGCATGCGGTTTCAGCAACTTCCGGCTGCTCTTGGGAACGGAGTGGGCGTCATGACAACTGAGACAATCGGTGCCGGCCATATCCCTGTGCCGGAAGTGGGCCTTGACAAAACCTGTTTTCCCGGTGTCATGGCACTCAAGGCAGATGCGTCTTGCCTTCTTCTTCAGCAGCGCGCTGTTTCCCGTGGCGTGCGCGTCGTGACACGCCAGACATTTCCCTTCTTTCACCGGTTGATGCACCTTCTCGGAGGCGAGTTTCACCTTCAGGTCTTCATGACAGGAAAAACAGAGTTTCACCGTCTGTTTCCGCAACAGCCCGGGCGCGGACGAGGTATGCGCGTTATGGCACGTCCGGCATTCTCCGGAACGGAACGGGGTATGCGTGAATTTCCGCTTCAGCTCCGTCTTGGTCTTCGTATGGCACGTAAAACAGAGATCCGGAACGGTCCGGTTCAGAAGATCATCCTTCACGTTCGTGGCGTGTGACGCATGACAAAGCACACATTCCCCCCTGCGCACCGGTTCGTGCACGACCTTCCCCTCGAAATCCCCCTTCCCGTTCCCGGAGGTGTCCCGCAGAGAAGAAAAATAATCGCTCTGTTTTTTGGGTAGAAGCCGGAAACTTCCCTCCGGAGCGGAGTCATCATGACAGAAATTACACTGGTCAAAATGGGGATTCTTCTGTTTCCGGATCAGGTTGGGATCTCCCGCTGAGGAATGCGGATCGTGGCAGATGGAACATTTCTTTCCACGGTGTGCGTCGGACAGCATCACGCTGGGGAACGCCTTCTCATCAAAGGAGTGACAGGTCCTGCAGAGCTTCCCCTCGGGCTGGGACAGATCCCCCGCCACATCCGAACCATGCGCCGAATGGCAAAGATCACAACGGCCTTCATGGACCGGTTTATGAACGATCCCGTATTTAAACGACGTACCGTCATGACAACTGAAACAGAGTTTGAAACCGGTTTTGCGCAGCAGGTTCCTGTTGGAAGCAAAGTGGGGATCGTGACAGCCCGAGCAGTTTCCGTCCGCCACAGGGGTATGTACGGATTTACGGGAAAGGATCTTTTCGATGGAGTGGCACTGCGCGCAGAGCTCCTTTTCGGGCAGAATCAGAAAGTTTTTCTTCTCACTGCCGTGCGCGTTATGACAGACACCGCATTTCTCCGAAGCAAAGGGGGCATGCAATCGCATTCCCTTCCCGGGTTTTCCAAGATCTTGATGACAGGTAAAGCAGACCCCTTCCTTTTTCAGAAGATTTTTTTGATCCGAGGCGTGCGGAGCATGGCAGGAGGAGCATTTCCCCTTCACGATCGGCCGATGCGGATGGGAAACATTCAACGCCTTCTGAAAATCCTGATGACAGGTCAGGCACAGCGATGACTGATCCTGCCGAAGAAGCCCCGGCTCATCGGAACTGTGAGCCGTATGGCATCCCAGGCAATTCTTGTTCCGGAGAGCCGGGTGGACCGACCCGGACTTCCGGAGACGTTCCGCCAACGCCTTGTGACACGAAAGGCAGAGCGGCTTCAGACCGGACCGAAGCAAGCGAGCATTCTCCGATCCATGCGGTTCATGACAGGAGGAACATTTACCCGACGCGAAGGGGGGATGCAGTGTCGGCTGTTTGAACCGTCCCGCCTGGTCGGAGTGACAGGTGAGGCAAAGGGCCTTTTGCGGGGACTTGAGCAGGGGACGATTCGGACTCTGATGGGGATCATGACAAAGAGTGCAATTCCCCTCTCCGGCCGGGGGATGGACATGGCCCCTCTCGGTTTGTCGGGACACCTCCGCGTGACATTGCACGCAGAGTTCCCGCACCGGTTTTTTCAGTGCCGCCTCTTTGCCGGGCGCGGCTTCGGTATGGCATGAGTCGCATTTGCCCTCCGCGAAGGGGAGATGCAGGCTGGAGTCCAGCAGATGCTTCGCGTCCGAGGCATGGGGACGATGGCAGGAAAGACAGCTTGTCTTCGAATCAATTGAACGATGGGAGGATGACGCGGCGATTTGACGGCCCGGATGGCATTTCACGCAGAGGAGGTTCCCCTTCTTGAGGAGCAGAGCTTTGCCTTCCGCGTTGTGAGGATCGTGGCAGGCCAGGCAGTTTCCTTCCGCGAAGGGCTGATGCAGCACCTCTTTTTTCTTCTCCCGGGCAAGGCCGGTATGGCAGGAGAGGCATAGCGTTTCCGTTTTTTTCGCCTTCAGGAGGGACTTGCCGTCGGAGGCGTGCGGATCGTGACAGGCCGTGCATTTCCCCTCGTCGATCGGGGCATGGACACTCCCCCGGCTGAAGTTCTTTTTCGCATCCCGGTGGCAATCAAAGCAGAGATCCGGACCGGTTTTCTTCAGGATCAGTTTATTCGTAAACCCGTGCCGCGAGTGGCAGGCCTCGCAATTTTTTTTCGCTACCGGGTCATGAACCGTTTTCTTTCGAAAGGCCTTTCGGGCATCCTGGTGACAGTCGTAACAGGCCTTGACCCTCGCTTCAGAACTTGTCGGGGAAAAGGCGATCACAACCCCGGCGCCGAGGATGCTGAGACAAAGAAGCGGGAGAACAACCCGACAGAAACGGTTCATGCGCATGGAATTACTCCTTACCTGATGACGTATGTTGAAATTTCAAGGGGAACTTTTTGTGGACCCCCGGTACGGAGAACACCTGGAAGTGGAGTTCCCGTCGGGCGTACTGTTCATAATTGAATCCCTTGTAAAATGGACTCTTCGAATTATGACACCGGACACAGTCCGGCTTTCCGGCATCCCGAAGTCCCTTTTCGGAGAGTTCTTTTCGAAGGTAATGCCGGTTCATGATCATGACCTTGATATAGCCGGAACCGGGTCCGTGGCAGGCCTCGCACTGTACCCCGGGCAGATCGGTCCGCCCTCCGGTGACATGACACCTCAGACAGGCGGGATCCTCCGTGTAATCCTTTTCCCCCCTCAGGCCCACGGCCACCTTGGCCGCGCTGTCGACACCGGGTTTCAGCAGGTCGAAGGCCCTGGACATCGGAGTCTCCGCCCAACTTTTGTATTCCTTCAAGTGGCAGATGCGGCATTTTCGAACACCTACGAAGCGGGCCGAAACCGCGCAGACGCCGGAGGTCCCGGCGCTCAGGAGCATAAGAAAACTCACCAGGACAATCCACATACCTTTCATTTTCCCGCCTTTCCATCTCCAGGTTCGAGCCCCTGTTTCGCGAGGGAGCGCGTTAAAGAGGAGACCATCTTTTCCGTCACAATCTCCATGAGCCGGCTCGTCGAATAAATTCTTCCGAATCCGAAGATTTTTTCATAATCCGTGCCCCGCTTGGACTGCGCGTCCGCCCAGACCACACGCCCGGTCCGGACGTCGATCATCCGGGTTGTCAAAGCAACCGAAGGAACCTGGCCGCCACCGCCCACACCGCTTAATATCTGCATCTCATCTTCCAGGACGCTCCCCATCAGGATATAATGAACCTGCAGCCGCTTCCCTATTTTCCGAAGGGTCTCAAGAGGGATATGGGCCGTTAGACGAACACGTTCCGCGCCTAATTCCTCGTCCACGGCCCCCGGATCCGCGATATCAAACACCCCGGAGTTCAGCGCCTTGACCAGGAATATGTTTCCGGCAATCCGGCCGGCGCCTTCTTCGTTGCTGAGGTTTTCAAATGGCAGAATCGCCACCTTCCATCGGGATTGCGGCGTCATGCCGGATGGCACAACGGCATGGCAACCGATCCATCCTCCAATTGAGACGAGGGTCAGGAAGAGGACCGTAAACGTTTTCACTCGGTCCCCGGCTGAAATGATCCGGTTCATAGGACTCCTTTCCGGCCGGCAATCCTCCCGGCCTCTCCAATCCGACGGTTGAGTCTAAAAGAGTTTGCTGTGATAGAAATCCCGCATCACATGTCTGCAGGTTCTTTGACTTAATTCACCCAGCGTCATGATCTCTCCGATGGCGAGGACCGGCAGCTTCGGACCACCCCGCTCGAAATAACTCTCCTGCCAGACCACGGTCCCGGTCTCGGCGTCCACGAACCGGACATTCAACGAAATCACGGGATACTGCGCCTGTCCGATCCGGGTCATTTCATATTCCTGAACGGTCCCCATGAAGATTCCCTGGACCCCGGACTCCTTCGCGATCTTCTTCAACTGCGCGGGCACAAACTCCACCTCGGAAATCGGGCCCACGGCCAGACTCACCTTCTGGACGATATGCCGGAATTCCCCCGGCGGAGCTACTTCAAACCGGTTCGGAATCATCAATTCGGTCACAAAGGTTTCCGTCAGTTTGGTTCCGGCCAACCGGTCGGAAGAAAGGTTGCGAAAGGGGATCACGCCCACCTTCTTGTAAAAGGACATGTCGGCGTCCGGGTGAATATATTTCCGGATGGACACTCCCCCACATCCGGCCGTAACCAACTGGAACGCCAGAAGAATGGAAAGTGTGAATCCGGTTCTGCAAAAACCGCATCTTCGTTTCATACCGTGTTCCTCTTAAAATGGTTTTGAGAATTGAACCCCCAGGGAGGTTGTCTTCTCCTCTGTAGACAAACCCGCAAGATTGTAATTGATTAACAGGCTCGTCTGCTTCGGCAATACAATCACGAAATTTCCGCTCACGGATCCGTTGCGATTCCCCGGGCTGACGCTCTCTTCATAACTCAGAGTCATGTGGGACCCCTTGTAAAATCGGTAGGACAAAGAGCCGTTGTACGAGGAACTTGCCTCCCCCCCGGAAGGGAAATGTCGAAAAACAGAAAGGTTGTAAATCACATTTTTCTTGGCGAGCAGACTCAGCGTCCCCCCGATACTCTGGTCGTCCCGTCCGAAAAAAAAGGGATGATCCCGGGTGGCGCTCGCCGTATAATTGACCGACAGGGTGGTCTTCTCTGTCGGAGAAGACCAGAGATCCACGTGCGTGCTGGTCGCATAGTTTCCAGGACCTGCTGTAGGCACTCCGCTTTCCCTTGGAATCTCGTTCTTCGTCAATCCGCTGTTGATGCGCAGGGTGATTTCGGGGTTGAGAATCATATTCCCGGTAATGAACGCGGAGGTGCTGACACTCCTTCCCTGTTCGGAATCATCGTTGATGGAGCGGGAGAGGTTGAAAACACCATCGATGTTTTCCATAATTTCTCCGGAAGCGCTGATGGAAAGAGCCGTTAACTTCGAGATTCTGAGCTCACCGTTCTGTTCGTTCCGGGTCCTTCCCTGGTGCGCGCTCAGGCTGCACCATTCGGCCGGGGTGATCTGTACCGTGAGGTCCGCCGTCGTTTCATCCTGAGAAAAGCCGGATCTCCGTCCCCCGGAGGACGTGGTCCCGTCACTGAAATCCCCGACATAACTCCCCGACAGGTTCAGCCAGTCGTAGGGGACGCTGTTGATCAGGAAGGAAAGGGTCCGGGCCTTGTTTGCGGTATGACTCAGTTTCGCGCTGCCGCGGCTGTCTGAGAAATCATAGGAGGCATGGAGAAAGGTCTCACGCCATAGATTCCAGGTCGCCGCGGCTTCCCCGAATCCACTCCGGTTTTCGGAAAGCCCTCCCTGCTGACTGGAGCTGTTTTCCTGCCGCAGATATCCTCCGCTCAGATGAATCGAGCCCAGATCCGCGTCGCTGCCGGCAGACCAGTTCTTGTTTTTGGTAACGATGCTGGAAACCAATGATTTGTTCTCCGTATAGTTCAACTGCAGCGGCAGCATCTTATCCGGCGTCATGTTCAGCCCGATATCCGTGTCGCGGCTGGACCGTTCCCCGGTCAGGGGATCAAAATTCCGGACAATCCCGTGCGTCACATTCAGGGTGTAATCCTTGCCACTCAGGTTCATCAGACCCCGCGGCGCAAAGGAACGATTGGTTTCCTGCCCCTGCCCGGATCCACTCCGGCTCTGTTGGGTCCACGGAAGATACAGACTGAGCCCCATGCGGTTCTTGACAAACAGATGATCCTCCAGGTTCAGATTCAACCCCGCTGAAACAAAATCGTTCCGGGAGGAAGCCGAATCCGTTAAGTGATCGTTCAGAAAAAAGGACCCGCGTGTCAGGGGCACCGCATCCGACCGGGCGGGCATCCCCCATAACGCGATTCCTCCCAACATGATGACTCCCACCAACAAAACCCCGGTTCTTCTCCGTACTTCACTGCATCGTCCGATCGCCATAACCTCCTTTTCCTATCTCGAATAATTGACGCGATAAGATCGGGAGGGATGACAGGTTGCCGTGCAGCTTCCTCCACCCGGACTCTGCGTAAAAGACCTCAACCCCGGGGTGCGCCCCGTTCGGATCAGGGCGGGAAAGCTCGTCGACGCATGCGAATCATGGCAGGCGTAACAGGGGGTTCGTTGATCACCCACGTGGTAGGCATGCCCATTTGCGGCCATCGGAGGATTCCATCGGCTCCCTTCCAGGATCGCCGGGGCCGCGTTCGAATCGGAATAGGTCTTGTAGTTATGACAAGAAAAACAGAGTTCATCCGGACCCATGGAACGAAGATTCGAAGAGGCGGGATACCGGGCGTGAAGCAGATTGGGATACAGTGAACCGTGCGGCCCCCGGATATTCGAGTCATCGCTGCCGTGGCAATCCCCGCAGTAAGTCATCTTGCGCGCCGTCCACCCACGCACAAACGCGATATCCGGGATCTGAAGATCTTTCCCCAGGGACTCCACCGGGTGATAGGAAGGGTTGTTGGGATTCAGAAACTTGGCCAGATCGGTCTGTCCGGGAGGCTGTACCGTCCAGGAAGAATGACACTTGAAGCAGATCTCATACTCCTTGAGCGGGGTCGATCGATCCAACGGACTGCGGTAAATATAAGAGGGGATCGATCCGGCGCCCCGGTTGATGACCCGTACCCCGCTGACCCAGCGGTTCCGGTTCGAAACGTCCGGGGGCTTCGGAGCAACCGCGTCCGACCGAACCGTATGCGGGTTGTGACAATCCGAACAGGAGACGTGCCGGTTGGAAATGCCGTATCGGCCGGGATGATTCCCCTCCCCGGGCCGGTGTCGACCCACGGACCGATCCAGCGGATGACGGTAAGGCTTCCTGAATTCAGCCTCGAGATTCACCCGGGACTGACGGCCGTTGTGGCAGGTCAGGCAGAGACGGCTGTCCCGCCGGAAAAGCAGGGCCGGGATCAGGCCGAAACGATCCTTGATTCCATGCGGGTCGTGACAATTGACGCATTTCCCCGCGGCATCCGGTTCCAGACGGGCCTTCGGCCTGGGACCCGGCCAGACCATGCGGGAATCCCGCTGATGCGTCGAGAGTTCATAATCCTGCTGCCCCGGGTAAATCCCGGTTCGGCTCCACCCCGCATGGCACTGATAGCAGAGGGTGTTGTCGTTCCCGGTCCAGAGCGAGGCGCTTGGACCCGTCCGTCCGGATCGGAAGAGGTGACACTGGTTGCAGGCCCCGCGCGGAAGATCCGGGTCCCGCAAGGCCCCTTTCAATGGATCGAGATGAATCGGGATCTCCCGGGAAACGGCGCGGCAGGGAGACCCATACAGTACCGCGACACAGAGGAGCAGGAGTCCCAGGCTGATCCGTCGCCGCGGTCCTTCGGAGATCGGGCGCGTTCCCGCAGCCGGATCTGTGTTGATTCGCTTGTTCATTCCAACCTCTCTATCCTCTGAACACATTCTCATTCTTCACGGACGCATTCCTCAGGGAAAACTCGTCGGCATGGTTCCATGACACTGGTAACATCCGGAATTGGTATCGGCCTGCGCCGGGACTTCCAGGTACGGCCAGACAAGATCCTTCAGATAGGGGCCCCCATGGGCGAAATGGCAGCTTTCACAGATTCCCTGGTTGCCCTGCCCCACTGTACGGGCCGTGACATAATCGGTGGCTGCGGGATTCTTGAACCGGAGACGGGGTACTCCCTCGATCGTGTCGCCGGTCTGAACCCCGAAACCGGCACCTGTCCCGTTGACCCAATGTGTCAAGTCGGGGAGCGATTTGTCGATCATACTCACCGTATGCGGCTGGTCGTGGCACTGGACACACCAGGCGGACATGGAGGACTTATAACCGATGTTGGAAGCCCGATAGGCGGCAATCGATCCGGCGGCCGTGGGAGGATCCGCCGGCGAGACCGAGGTGAACACATCCACGCCCAGTACCACCGGGGTGCCGGCACCCCCCGCAGGGGCCGTCAACAAGTTACGGAAGTTCGTCGAACCATGGGGATCATGACAACTCGCGCAGGTCAGGCTGATATGGGTCAGGGTGCTGAAAGGGACCGTTGCGGCATCGACATCGAGGTCATGGCCCTTTCCGCTTGCCGTTCCACCGCTGAATTCGAAGAAACCCGCCCCGGAATGTTCGTCACCGGATCCGTTGTACATCGTCACCGGCGCCAACACGTCCGGAGCCCGGACATCGGTCCCGTCGTGACAGAAAAGGCAAAGTTTGTTTGTGGTCGCCCGGATCAGGAGACGGTTGAAGGGTCCTCCCAATTCCGCGTTGGAAGGAACCGCTCCTTCCCGGCTGTAATGCATGGTATGGCAGTCGGAACACTTCTCGGTCCGATGGGCTAAATCGTGTTGGGTGACGGCCGGAATCGGCCGCACGGCCACTCCGTTCAGAAAAGCGATCAGAGCAACGGTCAGGAGACGATGACAGATCTTTCGACCACTCATCATTTCAGGTCCTCCACGTCATAGATCTTAATCCGGTTCGCTCCCTTTTCCAGAACCCAGAGCCGCGACCGGCCCGCGAAGGCCAGGTCTACCGGGAAGAAGAATTGATCCGGTTTCATGCCGAGCCCTCCGAACTGGAAAAGAAACTTTCCTTCCGGGGAAAAGACCTTGAGACGATGCTGAAAGGCATCCACGACCCACAGTCTACCCCTCCGGTCAAAAGAAAGGGCGCAGGGGAAGGAAAAACTGTCGGGGGAAGCGGCGTGTCTTCCGAAGGCGTACAGAAACCTTCCCTTCCCGGAAAAAACCCGGACGGCCTTGCCCCCGTTGCAAAGGACAAAGAACCGCCTTCCTCCCGGACCGGGAGCGGCATCCTGCACCTGGTCCAGCTTTTCTTCCTTCCCGATGATCTTCCGGAGTTTTCCCTTCGGCCCCAGCACGAGGACCCGGTCGCGCAGCCGTTCGACCACGAGAGTTCCTCCGTCACCCGTCGCGCGGATCCTCCCCGGACGGATCGGATAACCGCAGGCTCGGATCAGGTCCCACCGATCCAGCAATCGGCCGGTCGGATCAAAAAGTTTCAAACCTTCCCGGCCGGTCAGTTCCCCCGCCAGGATCGTTTTGTCCGGATTGAGATGAATGCCAAAGGGCGGCCGCAAACCGGAACGTCCGGTGATCCGAAGCAGAACCTTCTCGTCCTCCACCCTCAACAGGACGATATCTCCGCTTCCTGAATTGGTCACGGCAACCTCATGAAGAGAGGGGGCCAGGGACATCTGCAGAGGATCCCGGAACAGGGGCGCTCCACCCTGTTCCGTCACCGCCTTCACAAATCGGATCGGCGGGAAGGATCCGGCGGGAAGAAGCGTGGCATGGAAAATCAAGACCGCGGTCACCCACCCGGTGAAAATGACTCGTTTCGCATTCATCATTTCAGTACCGTATCCCGAAAACGCGGATGGTTCCGGACCCCTTTTCCAGTACATAGAGACGATCCGTGGTACCGAAAGCCAGCCCGACTGGAAAGGAAAAGATACCCGGTCCGTTTCCTTCGGGATATTGAAAGACCCGGTTTCCATTCTGGTCCTCCACGAAAAGATTCCGGCGCGCGCGGTCGGTCATCCAGACGTTGTTCATCCGGTCCACGGCAATCCCCACGGCCAAGTCGATTCCCTGCACCCGGCGGATATCCCGTCCCAGACGGTAGAGAAATTTCCCCCGGCTGGTAAAGACCTGGACCCGTTCGGCGCCGGGATCCGTGACATAGATCCTTCCGGCGGAATCGAGACAGAGATCGGCGGGACGCAGAAATTTTCCCCTGCCGATTCCATGGGCGCCGAAGGCCAGGAGGAATGCGCCGTCCGGGTTCAGAACGAGCACGCGTTGATTCGCCGTATCAATCATGTAGATCCGGTCGTCCTTCCCCACGAAGATCCGGCCCGCCTTGGCCGGTTTCTTCCCCCCGGTTTCCTCGAGTGGCAGGTTGATATATTCCTCTTTTTTATCCAGCGACTGCTGAATTTCATCATAATGTCGCAGGACCTTCACTCTGCCGCTCTTCTGTTCACTGATATAGAGATTCCCGGCGCGATCCGAGGCCACCCCGAACGGGAAGGCGAGTTCTCCACGCCGGCCTAACCGCAAAAGCTCTTTCCCGTCCGTGGAATAGACCATCACCCGATGATTCCCCGTATCCGCGACCAGAATCCGATTCCGGTACCGGTCAAACCAGAGGCTTGCCGGTTCCTGCAGTCCCCGTCCGAAAAAACCCTGTTCAACAATTTCTCTGGGACGAACGGCACGCGCCGCTCCCGGTATTCCAAGTAATAGAACCGCAACTGCACAGAGCGCGCGGAACAGGGGATATGGCCTCTCTTTTTTAAAAATCCGCTGAAGCATGGTTTATCCCGCCTCGCACAACGTTCGACGCTTTCCCTGCGTCAGGTATCAGAAAGGGCCTTTTGCCGCTTCCATCCAGGTTCATCACCATCAGATGCTCCTCCTCCCCATCCAGGGCGGTATAGAGAATCTCTTCCTGTTCAGGCAACAGAGAGGGGAAAAGCGCCCCGGTTTTCGTCAGGACCCGAACCTCCCGATCCGTGAGATGAACGGAGATCAGGTTCGGCAGCCCCCCGATCATGGAGGTTAGAAAGATGAATTTCCCGTCCAGGTCAAAAAAAGGGGATGTCGTTCGATCCGAGACCAGGGTCTGGTCCGGAACGGTAATCTCCTCCGAATAGATCCTCCGGGCGGAGCTTCCGTCCGGATTGCTCCACCAGACCTCTCTCTCAGGATTCCCCGGGTTCCGGTATACCGTGACGACATAAGCGATTCGGGATCCGTCCGGAGACCAGAACGGATCGGAAACAAAGGAACGGGTTCGTCCTCCCCTCAGCCGTTCCATCCATCGTTTCCAGATGCCCGGGTGTTCGTTTTCCTCCCTGAAATGAGTCAGCCGCGTCCGGTTCTTTCCATTCGTATCCATCCGCCAGAGGTCCACCCCGTCGGTAAAGGCAATCTTTTTGCCGTCGAAGGACCATCGTGGCTGCATTTCAACTCTCCTCCCACCCAGGTCGACCTCTCCAAGAGAATCCCCTTTCCCGGTCAGAAGACTAAGCTGAGGAAACCCGTCATACTTTCGAAGCGCATCGATCAAAATCTTCCTTTCCTGGAGAGAGGTCCTCAATTCCAGGAGTTTCGCCTTGGGAGCCACATGCAGATGCAACCGCGTATTTTCAGCCAGGTCCACCATCCGGAACCCGGATGGATTGTAGAGAAAGAGGACCTTCTCGTCGTCCAGAAGGGCGATCCGGTCCTCTCCCGTAATCGCCAGGGGGTCAAAACGACGGATTTCCCGTCCTTCATCATCGGTCAGGATCAGCATTCCGCTGTGGTTCCGATTGCTGAGATAGGCGACACGCGTCCCGTCCGGAAAGGGAGTGGGAAGCCAATCGGAGGAACGGCTTGCGACCAGCCGTTTCAGCGTATGCCCGGGAAAGGAAAGACTCCATACCTCGGAGGCAAAACCGGTGTTTTGGACTCCACCCAGCAGAAGACGCCCCCCGTCCGGGGACCAGGAGAAGGAACCGACCGTCAGGCCGGACGGCGTCAGGCGCTCTTCCTTTCCCTCCCGGAGATCCAGCCTCCAGACCGCCCGTTCCATTTCCGGCTCCTCCGGGGCAGCCTTGAGGTGGGTCATCTTGTAGGACTGCCCCAGGCTGCCCTTGACTTTCGCCTCTCCCGTATAGCAGATCCCGGACCCGTCGGGGGTCCAGGCAAGACGCAGCCCGTCGAGGTGAGGCGCCTGGTATTCTTTCCGTCCCTTCCCGTCCGTCTGCAGGATCCGAATGCCGTATCGGCCCTCCTTCCCTTTCACCTGATTCCAGGGGAAGACGTAGGCGATTCGATTCCCATCCGGAGAAAAGAAAGGCGTCCCACAGAAACCACGAACGAGATTTCGAAGCGCCCCCGTGGAGGGGTCCACGGACCAGATTCCGTTCCCGTAGGTCTTCCCCTCCGTGAAGAGAAGTGACTTTCCGCGCGGAGACCAGGTGACGGAACGCACGAAGAGTTTTTCCGTCACCCCCCGGCGCCCGGTCCCGTCGGCCTTCGCGATCCAGAGATCCCGGTGAGGCCCGGCAGCCAGGATATAGGCAAGGAAACCCCGATCGGGAGAAAAGGCAAAATCGAGCGCGGCATCGGGAACGGAGGGCACGCCCCGGGACGAAGTGGAGGGCTCGATCCGGAGACTTTCCCGGTTTGCCGTGCGCTCCCCCCACCGGGAGAAGAAGATGGACCGGCCGTCCGAGGACCAGGAGGGGTGCACCACACCGAACGCGGTCAACCGCCGAATTCCGCTCCCATCCACGTTCATGACCCAGAGTTTTCCGGGCATGTGCATGGACGAGGAGAGAAAGAGCACTCTGGACCCGTCCGGAGAGCAGATCGGACTCCAGCCGCCGTTCGGGAGAGTGGCCGCCTCCGCGCAGGATACCACAAGGAGAGACAGAGTGATCAGGATGCCCTGAACACCCTGGATGAGGGTTCGAACCGGTTCCCGTCTGATCTTGATTTTCATCGTTTCCCCTGTTCTGTTAGAAAGACTTTGAAAAGGCGCTGGCGCCCCCCTTCTGATGGCACTTGTTGCACCCGTAGGCCGGGTTGTCACCATTCGATGCCTCATAATATCCATCCAACTCTCCGTTCGCGAGAAAGGCCGCATGACCGGCATTGTCCCACCGCAGTGAATTCGAGTACTGGGAGGCATGCGCCTTGTGACAGGTCAGGCACATAACCCGGTCGGTGGGAGCCACCTCCCCCGCCGTGCTCGGACTGGTCGCGGTCCAGGTTCCATCCACCCTGCGGAGCGGATATTTCCAGTCATAGCCTGGAGGGTTGGGATTGGTCCCCTGGCTGTTGCTCACGGTCACCGTGTATTTGGCCACATTATACCGGATCCCGTTCAGGGCCACATTGGTCGGATGCCGGAGCCAGTGAGTGGTCCCGGCCGTGTTGCCGGTGCTGGAGGTCGCCACGGAAGTCGAATCCATGACGGTCTCCGTCCCTCCGTGGAAGGCTCCGTGGCAGACGGCGCAGAAGGAGGAGAATCCCCCCCGGTAGACGTTCTTGTTGGTCGGTCCCTCGGGCGCGAAAAGGTCGGCGCCGTCCAGCGGTTGGCCGTCGGCCCGTTTCCGGTAATAAGAGGTCCCGTCAATATATCCCCGGGAATTGCTGGCGATCGGTTCATACCCGACTGTGGTCGCCCCCTGGTCTCCCCCGTCCAGCTCCACCCCGAGGGCCACGGTGTCACTCCCGGTGTGAACCACGCCGTTGATGGTCCGTCTCAATTGCCGCCACGCCGTAATTTCCGCGCCGAAACGGTTGTGCGCCCCGTGGCAGGTTGTGCAGTCCCAGTTCGGTTCGGTCCATACGATATCCAGGCCCGGCGGACTGGGTGGAAAGGAAGGGGCGAGGACCGGGTCCGTTGCGAGAACCGTCGAGGTATGGCCGTTGGTCCAGGTCGGATTGTGACCGTTTGCCGGGTTCACGTTTGAATAATAAAAATCACCGGCCGGCATGGCCCGGCTCGCCAGGGCCGGATTGGTCCCATTCAGGGTCATGACCATCGGCGCTCCGAAAAGCTGGGCCGCCGGCTCCGCGTGACATCCCAGACAGAGGTCGGTGGTACTCCGCTTGATGAGGAGTTTCTGAAAGGGACCCCCGATATCGGCATTCTGTGGAGTCGTTCCTCCCTCACTGTAATGCACGGTGTGGCAGAAACTGCAGGTCAGTGCGTCATAGACATGGAAGAGGCCGGTCCGGCTCCCGCGTGGGGCGAGACCCGCGCCCTCCGCCGGACCGGTCTGCAGGAACCCGATCTCCACGCAGAGGAGCGCCCCGCAGATCATCCGGAAAACAGCTTTTCCCCATCGTCCTGACATCCTTTTGTGCATCATGAACTTCCCTCGATCGATGTGCGATGGCCTTGCAGAAAGTCCGCCTTTTTTCTGAAGAGGAAAAATCGGCGGGCCTTTCACAAAACCATCCCATTCAAACGGCGGGGGAGGGATTCCCCCCCCGCCTGACTACACCCGGACCGGAGTCCAGGTTAGAAGCTCTTGATATAGGCGTTGTGTCCACCCTTCTGATGGCACTTGTTGCAGCCGAAGGCCGGGTTGTCGCCGTTGCTGGTGTCATGGTACGAGTCGGCCGCGCCGTTGGCGATGAAAGCGGGCTGTCCCGCCTCATCCCACCTCAACGCGTTGGCGTTGGGTCCGGCATGAGCGAAGTGACAGGTCAGGCACATGACACGGTCGGTGGGAGCCACTTCCCCCGCTGTGCTCGGGCTGGTGACGGTCCAAGTCCCGTCCACGCGCCGCAGGGGGTATTTCCAGTCATAGCCCGGAGGGTTGGGATTGGTCCCCTGGAAGTTCGTCACAGTCACCGTGTACTTGGAGACATTGTATTTCTTTCCGTCCAGGGCCACGTTGGTCGGGTGCCGGAACCAGTGCGGACCGCTCACAGCGGTATTCCCCGTCGAAGAGGTCGGATCGCCGGTCGCCGAACTGGTCTCGGTGCCGCCGTGGAAATCCCCGTGACAGACCGAGCAGAAAGAGGAAAACCCGCCCCGGTAGACGTTCTTATTGGTCTCACTATAGGGCGCAAAAAGATCCGCCCCATCCAGAGGCTGCCCGTCGGCCCTCAGGTTCACATAGCTCGTCCCCTGGATGTCCCCGCGGGAGTTACTCTCAATCGGCTCATAGCCTGCGGCTGTGGCTCCCTTGTTGCCCGTGGTCGTCTCGACCCCGAGACCCGAGACATCACCGGTGTGGACAATGCCGTTCACCTTCCTTTTGACCTGACGCCAAGCGCTGTAACTCCCGGAAAAACGGTTGTGCATGCCGTGACAGGTATGGCAATCCCAGTCCGGTTCGTTATAGCCGGTCGCGCCGTTTCCAGGCGGTGTCGGAGGCCAGTTTCCCAGGACCGTATCCACCGACATGCTCGCGGCCTGATTCCCGTGCGTCCAGGCGGGGTTGTGCCCCTTGGCCGGGTCCTGGTCGCTGAAGTAGAAATCACCGGCCGGCATGGAGATCCCGAGGGTGTCCGGATCCTCTCCATTCAGAGTCTTGACGATCGGAGCCGTCCAGGACTGACCGGCAGGAAGGGTTCCACCCCAGGCCGTGGCGGCCGTGTTCGACCCTTCCGTGTGGCAGCCGAGGCAGATATCGGCATTGGTCTTCTTTTTCAGAAGTTTCTGCCAGGGACCGCCCGTATCGGCGCCGGCAGGCGTGGTCCCGTTTTCACTGAAGTGGATCGTGTGACAGTCGGCGCATACCAGGCCGTCATAGGAATGGAACAGCATGGTGTTCACGCCGTTTCCCGTCTGGGATGGCGCCAAGGCCATCGCCATCGGCGCTGAAAGGGCCAGGGCCGCAATCATTGCCGTGAGGAATACATATCGTTTCATTTTCAACCTCCTGAAGTTTGTTTCCTGAAGCTCATTTTGTTTCCATATTTTTCCATTCCCCCTTGGAACAGAAAAACGCCTGTTCTCCTGATCACCTCCCTTCCTGATGGAATCTGAAAGACACGATCCTGCCTTTCTCTCCAGGGGGGAAGAGACGTCTTTACTTTCGCGTGCTTTCCTGCTATGCTGAGCACGTCTCTTGACCCCGTAATGGACTGGTTCTCAAGGGACCCGGGGGCGTTCTTCTCAAGCGGGGCGCCCCCGGTTTTTCCTAATCGACTTGAAAGGCCTGTACCCGCTTCAGATCGGGCTCCAGGGTATACAGAGTCTTCTCTCCGTCATAGACAATCCTCGTTCCCGAATAGAGGAGCCCTTTGCCGATTCCCGGGCCGCCCCATTCCCGGAGGTACCGGCCGTTTCGATCGAAGACCACCACAACATCACGAATCTTGCTCAAGACATAGAACCGGCCCTCCCGGTCGACGGCAATACCCGTGGGACGGCTCACCTGATGCGGCCCGCCGCCGGATTCCCCGAAGCGGGTGACATATTTGCCTTCCCGGTTGAAGACCACCACGGAACCGGGACGCATCTCGCCGAAGAGAAACCGCCCCTCCGGATCCACGGTCATAACAAGCACCATCACCAGTCTCGGTTTCCCGTTCGAGTCCAGAACTTCCAACGGAACGTGATCCAGGACGAAATTTTCGGGATCGATCCGCATCACACCACGGAGATTGGTCAACACAAAGATCTTCCCCTCCGGTCCCAGGGCCATCGACACAACCCCCAGTTTCTTTGCCGGCCCATGAAAACCGGAGGTCAGGTCAATGGACTTCACGAAATCTCCGTTCGGAGCCAGAACCGTGATCGAGGAGCCACCGGTGGAGGCGATATAGAGCCTTCCCTGGCCATCCACAACCAAACTTCCCGGCAGGCCGTAATGCTTAAAAAGCCGGATCTTTGCCCGGTAACGTCCGCTCCGGTCGTAGATCAGGATCCGGCGCTTGCCGGCGTCGGCCACATAAAGCTCCTTCTTAACCCGGTCGAAGAAGATGTCCAGCGGAGCGGCCAGGGTATCGCCCCTTGAAGTGCCGTAATCAATCACGTAAAGGCTGGTAATCTTCGGGGCGGTCTGGGCAATCACATCGTTTGCAGAAAAGACCGCACTTGCGAGAACAAGAGAAAACACCCATAGAAACGAGCAGGAATCTGAAATATCCCTCTTTCGACAGCAGTTGCTCTTGCGCATGGCCCAATCCAAGGTTTGACGGCGCCCAACATTCCGATCCGGAATAAGAGCAAAGAATGTGCCAACTCTTCTACTGAAGGATTTGGAAGAAAGGAAGTGAGGAAGATCTAAAAAAACATAAGGTTGGAGAATCGCAGAAAAAATGACTCCCTGTTTCTGACACTTGTCTGCTTGTATAAAAATGATACAAAATACGGAAGGGATGGTTTGGATCTGATCAGGGAGGAGAACAGAAGCCTTCGGTTACAAACAATCTATCTACACTATTTACTCTCGATCCCGTAATCCTTGATCTTCTTACGCAGCGTAGTACGGGCAATCCCTAACAGATGCGATGCCTTGAGCTGGTTGCCCTGGGTCAGATCCAGTGTCTGTTCAATCAGGATTTTCTCTATCTTCCCGATAATCCCATCGAAGGGATGTGACGAGGCCACAAATTCCCGGGTCAGCATCTGGTGCAGGATGGTTGACAGATCCGGAGGAGTCTTCAGGTCCGGGTCCGGAGCTCCCATCTCTGGAAGCTGGCAGTCTGCAAGACTCAGGATGTCCGCCTGGGAGATGACCATGGCCTTCTTGATCACATTCTCCATCTCCCGGATGTTCCCGGGCCAGTCATAGGCTTGCAGAACCGCTAAAAGCTCGGGGGTATAACCCCGAATCTCAACACCGAGCAACCTGTTGAAACGATGGATCATGAACTTGACCAGATCGGGGATATCTTCCTTTCGATTCCGGAGAGGAGGCAGCTGGATCGGTACCACATTCAGGCGGTGATAGAGATCCTCCCGGAAGCGGCCCTGCCGGATCTCTTCCTCCAGGTCCTTATTCGTGGCCGCGAGGAAGCGCACATCGACCCGGATGTTATCGACTCCACCCACTCTCTGGAACTCCCCATTCTGCAGGACCCGTAACACTTTGGCCTGCGTGAAAAGGGACATATCCCCAATCTCATCGAGAAATAGGGTGCCCCCATTGCAGATCTCAAGCTTCCCGGGTTTCATTCGTTCCGAGGCCCCGGTAAAGGCCCCCTTTTCGTAACCGAAAAGCTCACTTTCAAGCAGTCCTTCCGGCAGCGCGGCGCAGTTGACAGCCAGGAAAGGTTGCTCGGATCGATGGCTGTGCTGATAAATCGCATTGGCTACCAGTTCTTTTCCTGTACCGCTTTCTCCCAAAATCAGGACACTGACATCCGTAGGCGCCACCTGGCCGATCAGCTTGTAAACCTGGATCATCGACTCACTGTTGCCGACAATCATCTCATCTCTGGGAATGAAATCTTTCTCTATCATCGTATGGTTTGACCGTCTCAACTTCTGCTGGATCTGAAAGGCCTTCTGGATTACGGACTGAACATCATCCTTCTGAAGCGGCTTCAAGAGATAGTCGAAGGCACCCATTTTCATCGCCTGAATCGCCTTCTCCGTATCGCCGAAGGCGGTCATCATCACCACAGGAAGGTTGGGATGACGGGTCTTGATCACCTCCAGCGCCTCAAGACCGGTGATCCCGGGCATCTTGATATCCATTAACACCAGATCCGGGCATTGTTCTTCCACTTTCCTGATCGCCGCGGTTCCGCTCTCGGCCGTATCAACTTGATAGTCCTTTTCCAACACTTTGCGGAAGGAGTGACGAATTCCCAGTTCATCATCCACGATGAGTATCCTATGCATGCACAATCTCCTCCACCGGTAACGTGATCCAGAAGGTCGTCCCCTCCCCCGGCTCGCTTGTCACCTCGATCTGTCCTCCGTGATCCCGTACCAAGCTATACACAATGGAGAGTCCAAGCCCTGTCCCGTTTTTTTTGGTCGTGAAAAATGGATCAAAGATCTGGTTCTGCTCTGAGGCTGGAATGCCGACGCCGGTATCCGTGATCCGGATCCGGACCTGCCGGGTGGAGTCATTCCATTCGGTTTGCAGGGTCAACTCCCCCCCCTGCTTCATGGCCTGAATCGCGTTGAACAGAAGGTTCATCAGGATCTGTTCCATCCTTCGGTCATCAAAACGGAAAACCGGCACATCTTCCGAGAGGAGAAGATGTGTCTGAATACCGGCAATCTCCAGTTTATATCGAATCTGCCCATGCGTATGCCGGATCACAGCATTCAGATCCAGCGGCTGGAGATGCAACCGTTGAGGACCGGCAAAGGAAAGAGTCTCGTTCACCGCGACCTCCATCCGCTGCACCTCGTAAAGCAGGATCTCCACATCCTGCGCGGTAAAATCGGTCGATCCATCCTCATTCAGGCCACCCTCCATAATCATCTTGATAGAAGTGAGAGGGTTTTTCAGTTCATGCGCCAGATTGGCGGACAGTTTTCCGAGAGCTGAAAATTTTTCAGCACGGATTAAGCGGTTCTGGGCCTTCTGAATATCATCAAAGGCACCTTTCAGCTTGACCGACATTTCATTGAAGTCCCGGGCAAGACAGCCGATTTCATCCGACGAGGTAACCGGTACCGTCTCCCCCCATTGTCCATCCCCCACTCTCCGGGCGAAATGCGCCAACTGAATGATCGGTCTGAGAAATCTTCTCGCCCAGAAAAGACTGGCCAGAATCCCCGACAGCATCAACAAACCGGCCGCAAAAAGCGTTTTACGCTCTACCGTATGCAGCAATGCCTGCCGGTATTTTTCCGTGATACCGGCACGGAGCATACCGATCTGACGCTGCCGGTAGACAATCGGAGCGCTGATTTCAATGAATCCCCTGGACGTTTTGTGGATCATATGCCGGCGGATCTTTTGGGGAATGGATGGAAGATCCGCTGTCCCGAGGGGGAGAACATCTCCTGAATGGGCCAGCAGCCTCCCATGCTGGTCATAGACCAGGATATAGGCGACAAAATTTTGAACCCCTGGAACCGGTGAAAGAGAGCGAAAGGCGCTGATCAGATGCTCCAGATTCCTGCGGTCCTGGTACATGACCGACAGGGAGGCCTGGTGAGCCAGGGTTTCAGAGATGAAGATACCGATCTTCAGGAGTTGCCGCTCCGTGTGATTCTGCTCCTCCTTGAGGATCATCATACTCATGAACAGAATCGACAGAACCATCAAAAAAGCAATCGCCATTGAGATTCTGAAGGCGATTCCTCGATACCATGCCGCCTGCAACACCCTCTGTTTTTCCATCGGTATGGTACTCCTCAAAGAGGTTCTTCCGGAAAACGATAACATTATCTCATAAAACCTGTAAACATCTTTTTGATTTAGGGATCACCGTTCAGCCAGAAGTTTTGACAAAACCTTTCATATCTTTCATGTCTCGACGGAAATGTACAGGAACATCATCATGGAATCCATGCGGATAAAAAAAGGGTTAGGTTTTTCAACCTAACCCTTTGATTTTTCATGGGGGGCCGTCGGGGGCTCGAACCCCGGACCCGCTGATTAAGAGTCAGCTGCTCTGCCAACTGAGCTAACGGCCCACTTCCTGGGAATTAGAAATCGGAAAATAGTCATTAGAAGTTCGTCCTTTGTTTTTCCAGTTCCTGTTTTCTAATTCCTCTTTCCTGACGTACTGGCGCGCCCGGCAGGACTCGAACCTGCGGCCTGCGGATTCGAAGTCCGACGCTCTATCCAACTGAGCTACGGGCGCTAAATTTTACTCCGTAAAATTTAACACTTTTGCTCCGCAAAAGCATCCTGCTTTTTTCAAAGACAAAAAATATTTGGGGTGAGTGAAGGGAATCGAACCCTCGACCTCAGGGGCCACAACCCTGCGCTCTAACCGGCTGAGCTACACCCACCACATGTTGCGACTCGAAAACTGGCGCGCCTGCAGGGATTCGAACCCCGGACCCACGGCTTAGAAGGCCGTTGCTCTATCCAACTGAGCTACAGGCGCCAACATCCTGCGACACGAAATTTCAGTTGGTCGGGGCGAGAGGATTTGAACCTCCGACCCCCTGCTCCCAAAGCAGGTGCGCTGACCAGACTGCGCTACGCCCCGCCTGCAATCCTTTTCGACAGGACCCGGGTCTTCGTCCATCCTCTTTTGTTGAATGGAGTATAACGACTTTGATTTCGGAATTCAACCTTTTTCATTCTCATTCATCCGCATGAGGATCCCGGAGGCTTTCCTCAGGGCAACGGCCCGATGGCTGATCTTGTTCTTTTCCTCCGCGCCCAACTCCGCAAAGGTCAGTTGCCGATCCGGAATCAGAAAAAGGGGATCATATCCAAATCCTTCCTTCCCCCGGATTTCCCGTGTAATCATACCCTCGCATCGGCCCTCGGCCAGAAGCACCTTTCCGGAAGGCCGCGCAATCGCCACTACACAGATGAAGCGGGCTGTTCTCTTCTTCATGGGGACGTCCCGGAGTTCCTCAAGGAGTTTCCGGTTGTTCCCGGCCGGGGTGGCGTCGGGACCGGCATACCGTGCGGACAGGACACCGGGTCTCCCATTCAGGGCATCCACCACCAACCCGGAATCGTCGGCCAGAGTCAGACGGCCGGTGAACTTCGCGATGGTCAGCGCCTTTTTCCGCGCGTTCTCCTCAAAGGTCAACCCGTTCTCCTCAACCTCGGGCATGGAAGGGATCTCTCCGATCCCGATGACATTGAACTTCGTCCCCGCCAGGATCTGGCGAATCTCTTCCAGTTTATTCGGATTCCGGGTCGCGATCACAACGTCCATTCAATCATCCTCAAGCCGGTACGACCCACTCCCCGATGAGTTTTTTCTGAAAACCGATCAACTCCCGGATCCCTTTTTCCGCAAAGGACAGCATGGTCTCCATCTGGTCCCGGGTGAAGGGTTCCCGTTCCGCCGTTCCCTGGATCTCGACCATTCGTCCATCCCCGGTCATAATCACGTTCATGTCTACTTCCGCTCTGGAGTCTTCCTCATAGCAGAGATCCAGAAGGACCTCTCCATCCAGGATCCCCACGCTGACAGCGCCTACGAAATCATGGACCGGCATTCGGGAGATTAATCCTCCTCCCCGCATCCAGGCCAGGGCGTCCACCAGGGCGATAAAGGAACCGGTAATGGAAGCAGTCCGCGTCCCCCCGTCGGCCTGGATAACGTCACAGTCGATCAGGACGCTCCTCTCCCCTAACAGGTTGAGATCCACGACCGCTCGAAGCGATCTTCCAATGAGCCGTTGGATTTCATGGGTCCTTCCCCCGATCCTTCCGCGGACCGCTTCCCGATAGATGCGCTGGGCGGCCGACCTGGGCAACATCGAATATTCCGCCGTCACCCACCCCCGTCCCGATCCTTTTAAGAAGGGAGGAACCTTCTCCTCAACCGTGGCTGTACAGATCACACGGGTATCTCCCATTTCGATCAGAACCGAACCTTCGGCATGCCGAATATAATTGCGCGTGATCTTGACCGGACGAATGACGTCCCGGTCACGCCCATCGATACGTACCATTTCAACGCTCCCTGACCACCGGCTCATCCCGTTGGCCGACCGAAAAGTCCGACTATACTAATGACTTTAAAACCTTGAGTCAAGAACTATTCCAACCGGACTCGACTGATCGTTTCCGGAAAGGGAAACGTTACGGATACCGCTCCTGCAACGGAAGCGCGACCTTTTCCACATGCTTCAGGTCACTCCCCAGGAAACGTTCTCCCACCTTCCGAAACCGTTCCGGGGCGTCCGTGACGAAGAATCTCGGAACCGTTCCGGAATGTTCATCCCGCAGGATCCTCCCGGAGAGGAGCATTTCCTGCACCTCGCGGGCCGTTTCATAGGCGGAATCGACGAGCCGGACCCCATCCCCGATCACCTCCCGGATGGCCGCCTTCAGGATCGGGTAGTGCGTACAACCGAGTACCAGGGTATCGATTCCCGTCGGTTTCAGATCCTCCAGATATTCCCGGACCACCCGCACGGTCAGCGGGTGTTCGGCCCACCCTTCTTCAGCCAGAGGGACAAAAAGCGGACAGGCCCGTGAATACACCCGTACACCGGGATCCAGTTGATGGATTGCGCGCACGTAGGCATGGCTCCCGATCGTCGATTCAGTTCCAATCACCCCCACCCGTTTCCGGAGGGTGTAGTGTACGGCCGCGCGCGCGCCCGGATTCAGAACACCGATCACCGGAATGGGGAAAAGGCGCTTGAGATCCGGAAGTGCGACCGCCGAGGCCGTGTTGCATGCGACGACGAGCAGTTTGATCCCCTGGCGCATCAGAAAGGTCGCGATTTCGACGGAGTAGCGCGTAACCGTTTCCACGGATTTAATACCGTAAGGCACACGGGCCGTATCGCCGAAATAGATTAATTCTTCGGAGGGCAGATGCCTCAGAAACTCATGAAGCACAGTCAAGCCCCCTACCCCGGAATCAAAGATTCCGATCGGACGATTCAAGCATCCCTCCCTGATTGCGATCCCCGAAAGGATTTCGAATATCAATATGACCGAACAGGGTCTCCGATTCGCGACCGTTTACGAGAATCCGGACGGAATCGACTGTCGGGAAATTCCGGATGACCGACATCCGGATCGAGTCCACAGAGAGTGATTCCATGAGACATCCGTCGTGAGACTTCACTGTTCCGGGAATCGAAAGATCCACGTAGGCGCATCCCTTGTACAGGTAAAGCTCCCGAAGTCCCACCGATCCGGGAAAGGCCGGAAACCGCCCCTCTCCATGGAAACCCCGCAGAAGAAGCAGAAGTACCTGCCGCAGCCGATCCGATACATCCGGTGTCCGGTAGATTTCATGGTGGTCCTCCGGGACCAGGCGCAGGGCCCTGTCCGGAAAGAAAAGCCGGACAGGAACACGTTCCAGCCCCTCATGGTTCAATGGAAATCCGGGAAGATCCCGCTCCCCTCCGGTTCCCTTGTCCCCCGGAAAACGGGACTGCTGCCGGCTCAGGAGAAAAACCCCTACCGCGGAAAGCAACAGGATCAGAACCCCCAGCGTTTGAAAAAACCGTTTTGTGGGCGGCGGAATTTTATTCATGAACCGCCCCTTTCCATTCCGTTTCTATAAATCTCCGGATCCCCTGGAAGATGGCCTCTGAAATTTCCTCCCGCATCCTCTCGCTCTGAAACCGTCTTTCGCTTTCCGGATGGGTCAGCACGAACGGCTCAAGAACCACCGCAGGCATATCAATACCACGGAGAAGGAACAGAGAGAGTGGATGTACGCCAAGGTCATGTTCATTTCCGAACCGTTTGACAAACTCCTGATGCATCGTATCGGCGAGAAATTCCGAGCGACCGAGGTGCGCTCTGTGTTGCCCATACCAGAGCGGAAGGGAGGAACCCCGTTTGGGAACCGGATTGTTGAAAGGTTCGGAACGGTACACGCCGAAACCCTCAAGCTCCGGATCGGGAAAACCGCCCACGTGGATTCCCACAAAAACCGTTCCACCATGGCTGTCGGCAAAGGAAGCACGGGCCGTAAGCGAGAGAAAAACATCGCTCGTCCTTGTCAAAAACACCGGAAATCCCAGTCGGCGATCAATCCGTTGTTTTACACGAAAGGCCAGATCGAGAGTGACCTCCTTCTCGGGAAGCCCCGCCGGGCCCACCACACCCGCGTCCTTCCCACCATGGCCGGGATCAAGTATGATCACCGGGACTTGCCGTGCAGAGGCCGCCTCGACCCGGATCAGGGTCAATAGAAGGAACAGGATGAAAAAAAGTCCGGAGTGATCAGCACGCCCCGGAAAAAATCGAGAGTCTCCCCTTCCGGATGTTTCCATAGTATCTGAAGATATCCTCCCCCTGTGTCGGGAAACAGGCCACCCCGACCCCGAAAACGAATCATAATGAAATCCGGGAGGAGTGTCAAAACATTTCAAAGCGGATCAACGATCCAGGAGTTTCCGAATCGAATCGGAAATCTGGAACAGGGTGAAAGGTTTCCCCAGAAAACCGGTTCTTTCCTCCCGAAGTTTCTCCGGATCGAGACGATTATCGGTGTATCCGGAGATATAGAGGACCTTCAGGCCGGGCAATCTCTCCCGCAACTCCCGGGCGGTATCAAAACCGGTTTTCCCAGGCAGGATGATATCGGTGATCAGGAGATCGATGGTCCCAGGGTAGCCTTGAGCGGTCTGCAGGGCCTCTTCACCACTGGCGGCGGAAAGCACGGTGTAGCCGAGTCTCCCAAGGAGGTGAAGGGCAAGATGCCGGATGGTTTTCTCATCCTCAACGACCAGGATGGTTTCTTCCCCCCCGGTCAGCCTTTCCTGTCCGTTTCGGGAAGGAGATGAAGGACTCTCCGGCTTCCCCTCCAGGGCGGGAAGATAAATCTTGAAGGTCGCACCGGCTCCCTCCTCACTGTCCAACTCAAGATGCCCACCGAGCTGCCGGACGATCCCGTATGTCGTGGAAAGGCCCAGGCCCGTTCCGTGCTCCTTGGTGGTGAAGAAAGGCTCGAAAATCCGGGCCTGGATATCCTCCGGAACTCCCCCACCGGTGTCGGATACAGAGAGCAGCACATACTCTCCCGGCAGTACATCCACATGCAGAGTACAATACTCCGGGTCCAGGGAAACGTTCCTGGTATGGATCACCAGTTCTCCGCCGCCCGGCATTGCCTCCCGGGCATTGACCATCAGATTGAGAAGGATCTGTTCGATCTGCACCGGATCAACCAGGACCTGTTTGAGATCCTGTTCCAGAACCAGCCGGCAGCGTATGTCCTCTCCCAGAAGTCGGGGAAACATCCTGCCCATTTTGTTGAGCGTCTCGTTGATGTTCAGATTCAACGGTTGCAGGACCTGTTTACGGCTGAAAGCCAGGAGTTGACGGACCAGTTGGGAAGCGCGGTCCCCCGTTTCCCGGATTGTCTTGATCTCTTCGTATCCCGCGTCTCCCGGCTGACGGTCGGACAGGAAAAGATCGGCGTTGCCGATCACGGCGGTCAGGAGATTGTTCATGTCGTGGGCGATCCCTCCCGCCAGTCTTCCGATGGCCTCCATTTTCTGGGACTGGAGGAACTGTTCCTCCAGCGCCTTCCGATCGGTGATATCCTCTCCGGAGCTCAAGACCCCCGTGATCGTCCCCCGGTCATCCCGGATCACGGTATTCCGCCAGGCGACCCTGCGTTCCGCTCCGCTCCGGGTGACAATCAGGTTTTCATAATACCGGCCCGGTTCATCTTCTCCTGAAAGAAGCCTCGATAATGTTCCTTCCGCATCTTGTCTCATCCGTTCCGGAACGGCGAAATCGAACCAGTTTTTCCCGATCAACTCACTCTCCGCATACCCCATGATTTCGGCGCCCCTCTGATTGATGAGGGTTACCTTCCCCTCCCGATCCAGGGCCATGAGCATAACGCCTGCGACATCGAGGTATTTCTGAGCGCGCTCCTGCTCCACGCGGAGCGCCTGTTCCGCCCGCTGATGCTCCAGCCGCGTACGGAGTGTCAGGATCCCGAAGGCCAGGTCCGATGCCAGCTCGGACAACAGGTGAATTTCGTTGGCGTCGAAGGCGTTCTTCTCCAACGCATAGAGACTCAAGACCCCAAGAACCCGGCCGTTCGTTTTGAGGGGGAGCGAGATGCAGGCCCGAACCCCCCGTTGCTCCACCACAGGCCGCAAAGGCATCATACGAGGATCCTTCTCTATGTCAAGGCAGACAAAGGGCTCCCCGTCACGGAGCACTTTCCCCGCCGGGTCGTCCCACTCTTTCGAATCCGCCCATGCCCTCCGGATCTCTTCAAGCTCATTTTTGTGGAATCCGGCCCGGGCCACCGGGCGGATCGTTTCATCCCGATCCGGATCGGGGAACCCCACGCAGGCACAGGCATAACCTCCGACATCCACAATGATTTCACAGACCATCTTCAGTAACGCGGCCTCTTCCTCGGCGTGAACGACCGCCTGATTGCATTCGCTCAACACCGTAAGCGCCCTGTTCACTCTTCGAAGTGCCTCGTCGTAGCGTCTCTTTTCGGTCCGGTCCAGAAAGGTGACGACACACCCCGTAAGCCGACCCTTTCGATACATCGGATAACACCAGTACTCCACGTGGAACGCACTTCCGCCCTTCCGGAAGAAGAGATCGTCCTCGACATGGACCTTTTCCCCCTTGTGGAAGGCCTGGTAGATCCTGCACTCTCTCCTCGGGAAGTCTCTTCCGTCGGGATACGCATAGTGGATCAGCTCATGCATATTCTTTCCGATGATTTCCGAAGGATCGTTATAGCCTAAAATCCGCGCACACGCCGCGTTAACCAACGTGCAATTCCCGGTGAGGTCGAAGCCATAGATCGCCTCTGCGGTGGAATCCATCAGCAGGCGGATCTGTTCACTCTGCTCCTGGAGCCGTTGCTGATGTCTGGAGACTTTCTCGGCCATCTGATTAAAGGCCAACGCCGTATCTCCGATCTCGTCCTTCGTCAGAACCGGAACGCGCACGGAGAGATCCCCCGCGGCCATCCTTCGCGTGGCCCGGGTCAGGAAGACCAGGTGGCGGGTCAGGGCACCCCCCAGGAGTCCCAGCACCAGGATGGAGAGCAGGATTTCGGAAACGGCGATCCCCACCCCTTGACGATGCATGGATCCGAGGGCGTGCAGAAGGAAACGCGTATCCATCTCCATATCCAGCATGCCGACCACCCGCCCGGCCAGTCGGATCGGCATCCTCATCAGATGGGGGACTCTCGGGTCGGACCTCCCAAGATGGGAGGAGAGATCCGTTTCGGACGGGTCATTCTCTTCATGGCTCCTTTCACCCACCCGGATCAACTCACGACCCGTGGCATCCTGCACACGCAGATATCGAAGCCCTTCTTTGTCTACCACCTGCTCCAGGATTTCATGGAGCGTGGCAAGGTCCTCTTGAAGGAGCGGACCCGCCAGGCTGGCATTCAACAAGGGGCGAAGTTCATGTATTCTGAACTCCGTCTGACGTACCAGGAAGGTCTGGGTCAGGCGGACACTGTTCCATACCATGAAGGAGAGCATGATCCCTTCCACCAGGATGCTGCCCAGCACCAGCTTGAAACGAAGGGATCGATGTCCGTACGGAAGCTTCATCATCTCCGAATCCTTTCTTCCAGCAGGGGAAGAAGCGGAGCCAGGCGCTCCATGTCCTGATCCGAAATCGGGATCATGTCACCATACCCCGTTTCCCGGAAGAAAGACCTCCCCGCGCCTTCCGCGGAATAGTCGAGCAGGGCCTTTTTCAGTAACCGATAGTCCTGGTTGCTCAGTCCCGGACCGGCCATGAACATGACATGAGGAATCTTCCGTGTCCTGGACAGAATCCGTAGTTTCTCCTTGGTTCTGATCCCGATTTTGTCATAGGTCGCCGCCTCAGAGATCGCGGCGTCGGCGGTTCCCTCCGCCACGGAAATCAACGCATTATTGTGAGACGGAGTATACCTGACCGTAATATCCCGATGCGGAACGAGATGATGCGCCTTCAGAACCGATTCTCCCAGTATGGTGATGATGGCCAGACGGTCCGGTGTCGCAAAGACCCTGCCGCGCAGGTCCTCAATCCGCCGGTATGGCGAATCCTTTCTCACCACGATGACACCGTCCAGCTCACGGGCATAACGCGCGAGTCGCCTGTAATGAAACCGTTGTTCGGCAAGGGCCGCAAAATGCGGAGCGGTCAGGCAGATATCATAACGGTATTCCGCGGTACGGCGGATATAAGTTTCAAAATTCCGGGCGGTTACAACGATCACATGCCGCTTCAAGCGATCTTCCAGAAAATTCACCAGAGGATGATAAGTCCGCATCAAGGCTTTCAGACTGAGATACGGTAAAAGTCCCAGCCGGATCGGAGCCTTCCGCACCGACGACGGCTTATGAATGACCGGTTCGGAATACCCCGGGACTCCGATTAACTGGATCAGCAGGGATAACAAAAGAACCTTTTTCACAATCCGCACCGCTGATCCTCCGAATCGAAGAATGCCGTTAAGAGTTCTTTCTTACCCTGCCAAACAGGCCGAATAGATCACCGTGGATAGAAGACAAAGTTAAGGTGTTTTTTTAAAGATGTCATCCAACATACAGAATTTACAAAAAATAGTGGAGCTCAAAAACAATCCGAGTTGCGGGAAGTATAACAGCAGGAAATTTACGCGTCAATTATTCCCGGCAAGAAAGTGACACCGGAGGAGGTGCGTGTCCTCCTCCGGTTGACGTGTCCGGCACGTCGAAAGGCAAGATATTTAAACGGAAGGACTTGAGGTTTGAAGAGTATCGCAAAGCTTACTGTACAGAGACTGGTGCCCATCTTTGATGAACTTTTCTCTCCCAATCTGATTGACCGTGAGGATCACCTGATTGGCCACGAACGCTTCAATCTCCGAAAACCGGTACCGCTTCCGATCACTTTCTCTCAGTTTCCGAAACTCCTGATCATAATAGCGCAGATTCCCCATATGTCGCTTGTACATAGCGCTGAGAAACACGGAGTGATCTCTTAATTTGAAGTAATAGGTTCTGTCTGTATCGATCAGATTCAGGCACGCCTCACGATAGATCTCGTAGAGTTGGGCCTCCGTAACATGTTTCACTGAGGGGCGTTCTGTCCCACCCCTCCCTTGAACCACACCCCTCACCGTTCCAACCGGTAGGCTCTGTACTGGTTTTCTGTTCTGCAGGGAACTGTTGATCCGGGCCAGTTTCTTCATGGCCTCTTGCCGGGCAAGAAGCGAGGCATGCAGTTTTTTGGTCGCCTGTTCAAGCTGGCGAGCCGTTTTCCGCAAATCATCGGATGCCTTCAAAAACGAATTTGGTGTTTTTGCGTTCTTAGTGTTTCGTTGTTTTAGCTCGTTTTCTTTTGTTTTCCCACTGAAAAATGGCAATCCATCAAATATCATGGTCATTCCTCTCTCTAACTCATTTTTTTATCATCAAAGTAAAACAAAGTTATAGCAGGAAGCGTGCCAGATTCCACTGATTTCCGAATTGGATATTTTCTTCCGACTTTATAAGAGGTTGACGAACCCTTGCCAAGAACACCCTCTCTATGATAACGTGCAGAATGTGAAAATTTTTTCACTTTTTGTGAAATATTTTCCCAATTATGTGAATTTTTTTTCCACTCCAACCGAGAATGGTTTGTTCGACAGTAAGATGACTTACTGTTAAAATTTATTCGTCTATTTATAGCAGGCATCCTCCATGAAGTCAACCCTCAAAACCATACGGAATTTTGTTTCGAAAGCTGAATCTGTTTCACCGGATGCGATCGAAGTGATTCCTCTCATCGGCGACGCCTCGGACAGACGATTCTACCGGATTCTTCTTCCGGAGGGAAATTCACGTGTGGTGATGCTTCTCAATCCTTCTGTTCCGGCGCCTGAGAATCCTGAAGATTTCCCGTTTATCAACATCCTGTACCACCTGACCCGTTGCAAGGTATCCGTTCCGAAGCTTTATCATTTTGATCTCAAAAGAGGAATCCTGATTGTTGAGGACTTAGGCGGGATGACCCTGGCTGAGTATGTCGGGAAACACGGTACTCAGGCATCCTGTGGACTCTACAGAAAGGCTCTCCGGGAACTTCTGACCCTGCAGATTGCAGGAACACGAAAAGGACCTTCACACTGTCTGGCCTTTCAGCATTGTTTCGGCGCGGAAAAACTGATGTGGGAGCTGGACTTTTTCCTTGAACACACCGTAACCGGGTATCTGGGCAGGAAAATAGACAGCAAGGAACGCGCGGAAACACGGAAAGAATTCCTGAAACTATGCCGCCTTCTCGCGGCGGAACCCCGATATTTCACCCACAGGGACTATCACAGTCGGAACCTTCTGGTGCAAAAAGGAAAGATCGGCATCGTGGACTTCCAGGACGCAAGACTCGGACCGCTGCAGTATGACCTCTGCTCACTCCTGAGAGACGCCTACGTAGTACTCTCCGAACCCCAGGTCGAAGAACTGATCGATTTTTATCTCACTGAACGGGACAGGATCGAAGGAACACGAACGGACGCCGGTCGTTTCAGAAAAACTTTTGACTTCATGTCGATCCAGCGAAACCTGAAGGCCGCGGGGACCTTTGGCTATATGGCCTCGGTCAAGGGAAACAACCGCTACCTCGCATACCTTTCGAACACCTTCAACTATGTTCGTGACAACCTGACCCAATATCCTGAGCTGAAAAACCTTCGGTCCTCCCTGGGACATTTCCTTCCCGAAATCTTGTGATTTGGGTCTTTACTTACCGATGCCTCCTGTGATAAAGAACTGTGATTTGGAGGAACCATGAATGCCAACTCAATACCCCTGATCCAGGTTCAGGGTCTCAGAAAATCCTTTCAGATCGGCAGCAAAACCCTTGAGGTTCTCAAGGGAATCGACTTCGCAATTCATGCCGGAGAAATGCTGACCATCTGCGGCGCGTCGGGGGTCGGAAAGAGCACTTTCCTTCATATCCTTGGAACGCTGGAACACCCGACGCAAGGCAAGGTACTCTACGAAGGGAAAGATGTGTTCTCGATGGATGACAATACGCTGGCCGGGTTCAGAAACCGCTTCATCGGCTTCATATTCCAGTTCCACCATTTACTCCCCGAATTCTCGGCGCTGGAAAACGTCATCATGCCGCTTTTGATCGCCGGCCGGTCCCGTCGAAACAGTCTGGATCGTGGGAAAGAAATTTTAAACGACGTGGGACTTTCCGACCGGATTCATCACAAACCGGGCGAACTTTCCGGTGGTGAACAACAGCGTGTCGCCATCGCCCGCGCACTTTGCATGAACCCTCGGATCCTCTTCGCGGACGAACCCACCGGTAACCTGGATACGAAAACAGGAGAAGCCGTGCATGACCTGCTCCGCAAGCTGAACCAGGAAAGAAAGCTTACCTTCGTACTGGTCACACACAACGAGAAACTGGCTGCCGGAAGCGACCGGAGTATTCGGCTGATGAACGGAAAGGTCTTTGACGACTGATCCTGTCCCTGAAACCATTCAAACCGTTTTTTCAAGGTGGAGACGGAGACCGGAGCACTTCCAGGGCGACTCCCTCCAGAAGTCCGTAATCACTGACCCGGATTGATTCTTCCGGCAGACACCGAAGGATCTCCGCGGCCAGGATCCCTCCGAAGGGGATCAAGTCCGCCCTCCCCGACTCGATGTGAAAACGGCCGATCAGTTCAGGAACGCTCGAGGAAGATACCATGGCGAGAACCCGTCCTATATTCCCCCGGGTCAGAACCGAATCGTGAATCACCTCTGGCCGGTACTGATCCAACCCGAGATTCAACCAGGACAGAGTGGTGATTGAACCGCCCGTTCCGATCGCATTCAAGGCGCCATTCCCTTCCAGAAGATCCGCCGAATCAGCCAGGACAGAGCGGACCCGCTGTACCATCCCACCGAACGCCCTGGACGTGAGCGGGCCCTTATCCCCGTATGCATCTTTCAGGTACACAGCCCCGATCGGGATACTTCGGACTCGGGTGGAGCCATCCGGGAGGATCCGGATCAACTCCGTGCTTCCTCCCCCGATGTCCACGACCAGGTACTCCGAACTGGAAAACAGATCCATGCCCTCCCGGATCCCACGGAGCGTGTATCGCCCTTCTTCGGTCCCCGTAATCACCCGGATCGGAAAGTGGGAAGCGGAGCAAAGGAACCGGAGGGCATCAGTCGCGTTGGATGCCTCCCGGAAAACACCGGTGGCCACGGCTGAAACCTGTTTGACTCCGTTTTGTGCGCAGAGGCGGGCAAACTCCTGCAAGGCTTTCCTGCCTCGCAGCAGAGAGGATTCCGAAAGATTCCCGTATTCGATGAACCCTTCTCCTATACGGACGATCCGTCGATCCACCAGAAACCGTTTCAGACGGCCGTCTTGATCGATTCCGCAGAGAAGAAGACGGAAGGTATTGGTTCCCAGGTCCAGAACCGCGACACGCCGCATACCCCGGTCCGTAAAATAAAGAATCGCACAAACCAGCCCCCGGGACAATCCCGCGAAGAAGTTTTCCCGGACGGACTGTTTACAAAACCATCAGGATTGCAGACGATCCTTGAGCTTCTGCGCCGAAGCAACCCAGGGAGAGTCGGAATGGTTGGAGATCAACCGGTTAAGGAACGTCACGGCCTTCTGGGTTTCTCCCCGTTCGGCACAGATTCTCCCCCGAAGCAGAAGAGAAAGATCCTCGAAAAGACCATTCACGGATTTCAAGGTTTGCTCCGCACGGTCCGGGTTCCCCGAGGCAATCTCCGAATAGACAATCCCTTGCACGGCGAGACCGGGAATCAACTCATTCTGCCGGCTACCCGCAAGTTTTCGCGCCTTTTCAAAATGAGAAATCGCCTCCTTGTAGTTCCCCTGATCATAAAGGAGGTTGCCCAGATACAGTTCAGCCCTTGCGGAGGTAAGATCTTTCTTTTCGGAGATTTTCCGGAAGGCGGGGAGGGCCTTTTCGGTTTTCCCGGCATGGTAGGCGGCAACCGCCCGGTCCATGGCCAGACTCTCCTGAACCCGATTCCTTTTGACTTGATACAGAACCAGGAGAATGATCAGGACCCCGGCCAGAATCCCCCCGGCGATCACGGAGACAAACCGGATATTTTCCTGCACATACCGGTACCCTGTTTTCAGGGTCTCCAGAAATTCATCTTCCGGGTATGCCTCTTTTCCCTTCCCTTTCGCGGCCATTTCTCCTCCCTCATTACAACAGTCGGTTCAGCAGTTCTTCCGCATTGGCAAAGACCGGTCCGATTTCATCATCCGCCAGCCCGGCTCCCCGGAGGATCCGTTGGGCCGTCTTTCTGTCCACAAGATCCTCCGGTTCATGTGAATCGGTATCACAAACCAATCCGGCCCGAAAACGTCCGGCCAGCATGGCCACATGACCGTTGGAAAGGGAATGTCCCTTCCGTGTGGTAATCTCCAGCAGAACCCCCCGTTCGGAGGCAAGCCGGACCTCCTCCTCCGCGATCAGGCCGGGGTGCGCCAGGATATCCACTCCCGCCTCAATCGCCGCCAGATTGGTCCCCGGAGCCACCGGCTCCACCAGCGTTTCGCCGTGGGCCACTACGATCCGCGCACCCTGGTCCCTGGCCCGAAGCGTCAAGGCCTGAAATTCCTCCGGGGCCACGTGGGTAATTTCCACACCTGGCAGAACATGAAGATCCCCCTGACGATTCAAGACATCACAGACGTTCAGGATATTCCTGAGCACAAAATCAAGATTGGAATGGTCCACATGATCGGTGAAAGCGATCCCCCGGTATCCCAGCACAAAGGCCCGTCTCGCCAGCTCCGAAGGGAGCAGAACTCCGTCACTGAACAAGGTGTGCGTATGCAGGTCGATCATCTCTCTACCAGACGGTCCCGGGAACAAACAACATGAGTCATGTTAACAAAGCCCTTTCCCGGAATCAAGGGATTTTATCCCGGGATTTTCCCCGATTTTCCAGGGTAACCAGGTCCAAGACGAAAAGCGATTCACCCATCAGAAACCCAACCTTTCTGAAGATCAAAATCCGCTCTTGGTTGGGCGTTTACATACAACATCACATCAGCAGCTTCCTGATCCGTCAAAGTCTCTCCTTGTCCCAGAGGCATATTCGATTGAACCCACGCCGCTCCTCGTTGAATCTGAGCAAACTTTTTGACGTTTTTCGCCCACCTGGCGGAATTATACAATCCGCATGGTCGTTTTTCATCCATTTCCACAGGTAGGCCTCGAGACAGCCAGGTCATATAGGCAGCCATGGCGATACCGGCCTCCGTGTCGATAACCGGCCGTTTTCCATTCATGCTTCTCATAAAACAATTATTAATCCTGTCCTGAAGAGACTGGACCGTCTTTTCTCTCTTGGAGTAAGCGGGAAATGCGGCGGCAGTTCCTATGAAGGTCCCTATCCCTGGAGCAGTACCCGGCTTCCCATCAATTCCTGTTAAATGACAACTTTTACAATTCAATCGGTTCCCAACCATCTCTTTCGTAAGAGGATGGCTGTACGTATGATTCATGATATCCTCACCTAATTGAACCATTCTTCCAAGTTCACCTGTTGGATACTTGCTTGTATCCAGCTTCGGCACAACTGGATGTTCCGCACCCCATGCAAATACCGACCATACCAGCCCCCAAAACACCCAAACTAAAATCATCACCCTGGTTTTCTGCAAAGTCATGAACAAAATCCTCCTTATCTTTCACCCATAAACAGAAATCCGCCGGACGGGCTGTTGTGGACCAACCGTCCGGCGGACTGACGGATATCCCACCGAACGGAGAATACCCGCCGCAGGCGCCCATCCCTCATTTGACCTTGATATAGGCATACCCCCGGTCCTGAAGTTCGACCAACCGGACCTGACCGGATGGAGTGGTATGCACAAAAGACTTAAGCTTTTTTTTGTCGATATGAGTCCGTTGCAGGGTAATCGCGCACTGCTCAAACCGGACACCGTATCCCTCCGCCAGGCTCCGCATCCTCAACCGGATCGACTTGGCCACCTTTCGGGGAATCTTCTTCCCCTCGAACTTCGTCCCCTTCACATCCTTTAACAGGAACTGAACACAGGCTGAATTGGAAACCACATCCACGTTATAAGCGATATTATTGATCGTGTAGTAATCAACCAGATTGTAGATATTCCGAAGCATGGCATCCACCCGACCGGCATCTCCATAATCACAGTGATAGACCACCTGCCTCTCCTGATCTTCCGCCAGACTCCGTGAGGGAAGGAGTAGACCTCCAAGCAGGACCAGAGAGATCATCATCACCGGCAAAAAACGTGCAACTTTTTTCATGCTCATACCTCCCTATTTAAAAATGAGTGTAACCTGCGCCATGAAACGGTCTTCCACATTCTGATCCCAGTCGCTGTTTCTTTTTGAATAATTCACGGTAGCCCGGGCCCGGGGATGGAAAAAATACTGGGCGCCGAAGGTCCACTTATCCTGGGAGACATCACTGGAAAGGTCGTTCCCGTCGTCGGGATTGTAGTAAGAATAACGGATATCCAGCTCCAGCTTTTTCTTCAGGGCCGGAAAAGGGAGTTTATACCCCATATCCACATACCACCCCAGGGCCTTGAGGTCGGCGTGGGGCACCCCATGTCCGCTCACGGAGGTGTTCTGCGTGAAGAAACGCTCCGCCTTGGGCACGGCGCCACCGAAGAATTTCGGAGCGTAGATCCAGCCGTCTCCCCGGACCGCCTCCGCGATTGTCCGAAAGGCTCCCCTGGAACCGAGATCCTTGTTGAAGATGAAATCGATCCCGTAACGGCTGCGGTCCTGTTCGGTCAGTGAACCGTTTGCCCCCGCGTTGAAGGTATACCCGGTCCGTTTCCCCTTCATGAACCACGCTCCGACCTGCATCTCCTGCCGGCGCGGTCCCTTGGAGTTGTTAAAAACCTTCCCGAAGGTCACCTTTCCTATCAGGTCCTTCTTCTTGTCGTTGTCCTGCGCGTTGATTCCGTTTCCATTCGCGAACATCAGTGCGTAGGCAAACTCCAGGTCGTGCTTCGGTCCGAATCTCCGCCAGTCGAAGATCTGCATGCCGATGTCCCGGAAGGCGCCCACCGACCGGTCCTTGCCGAACCGCTCCAGCATCAGTTGATCGTAGACATCGGAAAATTCGATATATTGATGGACATGAATGGCCTGCAGGCCGTCGATCCCGATCGGCATCTTGAACTGCCCGAGGCGCAACCGGGCGCCCGGGATATAATTCAACGTGACGCTCGCGTCGGTCAGCGCCGTCAGGTTGCTCTGACCGCCGTTCGGGTTCTCCGTGATCCCGTTTCGGCCCCACTCGGTCAGCACAAAGTAGTTGACTTTCTCCTCGGTCTTCGGGACCACTCCCCGGATCCCGATTCTTGCCCTCCGGATATTGAAATCGTTTTTCCGGAAGTTGTCCGAGGCCTCGACCTGGTCACTCGACTGGTAATAGGTTGGCTGCACGAATCCCCACAGGGTGACCGTCTTCGCGATCACAGGCGCCTCGGCACCCTGTAGTTTGAACCAGTTTGCTGCCGACGCCGGACTGCTCCAAAAGAAAACACCGGAAAGAAAAGCGAAATAAAACAGAACTGAAACCACCTTTTTTGACATCTCTTCCCCCTTTTCAGTCTATTTTTTCAGTAAGTGTCCATACATGAATTCCGGACACTGACAGGTTTCCAATCCAGTTATGAATGAAAACCGGCTAAGGCCTGACGTAGGACCACCCCTCCTCCTGCTTCTTCATAATCTCGAGCACTCCCGCCTTTACGACCTGGATCCCGTCGACCAGGGCCCTCTTCGATAACTTGAACTTTTTCATGGTATTACCGCAGGCGGCGAAACGAATCCCGTAGAACTGCAGGCTGGCGACCCGGTCCCGAAAGGCTTCGTTCCTTTTCTCCAGAAGTTTGAGACCCGGACCGTAGGCTACGATTTCAACCTGGATATTGTCCTGGCCGACAGCCTTGATAACATTCATCGCATTATTCAGGGCAATCTTCATGGTCCTCGGGTTGTCATCACTGACCTGGATCACCAGGCGATGTTCAGGCTGATCTCCAGCCTCCGTCACGGCAACCCCATAAAACAGACCCCACAGAAACACCATCATCAGGCATAACCATTTTCTCCTCATTGAGACCTCCATTCTTTAATCTCCTCCCGTTGACATGGAACGACCCTCTTTTTTCCTTCACATCCTCCTTTCCCCCAACGTCTTCAAAGAAAAGCCTGAAACCTCTGGAAACAACCACCGACATCTTCATGAAACTGTTAATCAAAAAACATGCCTGAATGATTTTCATGACGGAATATGCGGATAACTGTTTGTAAATTCAAAATAATATTTTTTTGTTGACAAAAATAAAACAACAGGCTACATTGCGCGTAAATGCAAATTGCACCCATTTCATTGACTAATCAAAATGGTCGGTTGCAGTTCTGCAACCTTTTTTCTTGTTGAAACCGGGAACCATCATGATGATACGCCTGAGAATCGGTCAACGGGTGCTGCTCATGATACTGGGCGTGGCCCTCCCCTCCCTGCTGATCTTCTCTCTCCTGATTATCTATTCGACAACCGAAATTCTACGAAACAACATCACGCACCAGATCCGGGATCTGGCTGTAAAATCCGCGAAGAACCTGGACCAACTGGTGAACCAATCCGAAAACACGCTTTTCTCCATCGCCCATTCTGCCGCGGTGGCCGGGATGGTCCAGGCCCAGGACGGGGCAAGCCGGAAGAAGATTCTTCAATCCATCCGAAAGCTCGAACAGACATTCCTGGGATTCCAGAAGCTGGACGCAACGATCCAGGCCATCCGGTATATCGACCCGGATGGATATGTACTGGCCAAAGTCAGGGAAGGCCGGATCATCCCGAGAAACGGTCCGCTGGATCCCTCCTTCGGTTTACGTGCGGTTAGCACAAAGAACGCAAGGAGTTTTTTCCGGAATACCCTATGCCTGAAGAAGGAACAGGCATGGATCTCCAACCTGGAGCGGGGGTGGATGGAGGGGGCAAAAGAGTATTGCCCGGCGATGGTCCGTTTTTCGACACCGGTTTTCTCCGAAGAGGGAAAGTGCGCGGGAGTGGTCCTCATCAACGTCTGGGGGGAAATGGTCGGGAGAATGATCAACCGTCTCATCTCCCCGGAAGAAGGCTTCGCCTTTCTGGTCGAGCGGAACCTGGAAAATCCGGATCGAAACGGGATCTACCTCTTCCATCAGGACCGTTCCCGTGAGTTCGGCAACCAGACCGGAAGCAAAATCACCGTATTTCAGAACTACCCGGCCTCCATTACCGACTCCTGGATGCATGAAGATGCAGGAATCAACATCCATCCCGAATCCGAGGATATATTGGCCCACCAATTCTTTTCTCCCTACCATGATGAAAAACGCGGATGGGTTGTCGTGATCGATGCGAAAAAGGGGTTCTTCATGGCCCCCCTGGCCACCATCAAGGCACGGACCCTGCTCACCACCGGATGTGTACTGGCATTCGCGGTTCTTGCGGCCTTCTTCTTTTCCAGGTCCCTGACCCGGCCGATCCAGGCCGTAATCGACGGCACGCATCGGATCAGCCGTGATCTTGGCAGCCGGATTTCCGTCCGGTCCCGGGACGAGATCGGAACTTTGGCGCATGAAATCAACCAGATGGCCCACTACCTCCAGCAAACGATCCGGGAGAAGCAAAAAGTAGAAGAACAGATCTGCCAATCGGAAAAACTGGCCTCCATTGGAGAGATGGCCGCCGGGCTCGCGCACGAACTGAATACGCCCCTGGGAAATATCCGGGCACTCGCGTCACTTTCCAGAAAGGACCTGAAAAAGGAAAAGCCCGATCTTTCCTCTATCGGGAACGACCTGGCCGATATCGTGGAACAGACCGGTAAATGCAGCCGGATCATCTCCGGGCTGTTAAGCTTCGCAAGGAAAAAGAGCCCGGAATTCCACGAGCAGAACCTCAATGACGTTATGGAAGAAGCTCTGAAGCTGGTCCGGGTTCGCAGCAGGCAGCAGGGAGTGGAGATCGACTTCAAAAGAAAAGATGATCTGCCTCCGATACGGATTGACAGCCAGCAGATCCAGCAGGTTTTCATCAACATCCTCATCAACGCGCTCGATTCATTGAATGACACGGGGAAAATCGTGATTCGTTTTACACTCGCAAACGAGATGATCAAAATCAGATTCACCGACACGGGAGCAGGAATCCCCCCGGATCATTTGCACAAAATTTTCCATCCCTTTTTCACCACGAAAGATGTAGACAAGGGGACCGGCCTCGGACTTTCGATCAGTTACGGGATCGTCAAAAACCACGGCGGGGCCATTGAAGTGGAATCCACACCCGGCCAGGGTTCCCTGTTTACGGTCATTCTTCCCCTCGGAGGGCATAGAGTTGGCTAAGATTCTCATCGTGGACGACGATCCGACCACCTGCAGGATCCTCCATCGCATGCTGAACCCCGAATATGAAACGGTCACCTTTGGCAACAGCCCGGAAGCATTTCAGTACTTTCTTGAAAACGGGTCCGATATCATCGTAACGGATCTCCGGATGCCAAAGATGGATGGATTCGAATTCATCAGTCGGGCGAAAGAGATCCGGCCAGAGGTCATTATTTTCGTCATTACCGGATTCTCTTCCGTGGATTCAGCCGTTTCGGCCATCAAGAAGGGAGCCTATGACTATATTCCAAAACCCTTCGATCCGGATGATGTCCTGATCCGGATCCAACGGGCGACCCGAGAGAAAAAACTGGAGGAACAAATCCAGCGTTGCCGGCAGGAAAGACGCCTCTGCAGCCACCCGGAACGGATTGTCACCAGCCATCCGAAAATGCTCGAATTTCTGCGGACGGCGAAAAGGGCCGCCGTCACAGACAGCACCGTGCTGATTCAGGGGGAGACCGGTGTCGGAAAGGAACTGATCGCCCGCATGATTCATCAACTCAGCCCCCGGAAGGGGCATACCTTCGTGCCAGTGAATTGCAGTGCCCTTTCGGAAGGCGTCATGGAATCGGAACTTTTCGGACATGAAAAGGGGGCATTCACCGGGGCCGTCGGTAAACGGATCGGCTTCTTCGAACTGGCGAACCGGGGTACCCTCCTGCTGGATGAAATCGGCACAACGAATCAGCGGTTCCAGGTCATGATCCTGCGCGTCTTACAGGACAAAAGCATCTATCGCGTCGGGAGCGCATCTCCGATTCCGATCGACACGCGCGTCATCGCCTCCACCAACCGGGATCTGGCGCATGAAGCCCGGGAAAACCGCTTCCGGAATGATCTCTATTACCGTCTGAGCGTCATCACCCTGCATGTCCCCCCCCTGAGAGAACGGATCGGGGATGTCCCGTTGCTGGTGGATTACTTCATCAAAAAATACAGACATATCAATCCACGCATCGAAGGTATCACACCGGAGGGAATGAGTGTCCTGTCCGCTTACGAATATCCCGGAAACGTGAGGGAGCTGGAAAATATTATTGAGCGGGCGATGATCCTGGAAAACGAACGCTTTCTGACCCCCTCCTCCCTGCTGACCGGTTCACACATCCCCGCAAAATTGTCGTCCATGGACCCGCCCTTGCCGGAGAAAAGGTTCCATATCCGGGAGGCGGAGAAGGAGCATATCGAGCGGGTGCTTCGCATCTGTAACGGCAGAAAGATTGAAGCGGCCAGAATGCTGGGGATTAACAAAACCACGCTGTGGCGAAAAATGAAGAAGTATGATCTTTCCCTGAAAACCGGGCCATCCGAATCGGCAAGGGGGAGGATCGTGTAAAATATTTTGCGTCTTTCGTCTTTCAGTTGAAAGCCTTGGGTTTCGGTGCACTCAAGCTGTTCAATCACAAAGCCTTCCCCGTACAATATGCAGCCAATGACCTGAAACCTTGAGCCGTGTTGTTTTTCTTCGGGAAGCAGAAAGGTCAACGGCAGACCTGACCCCTTTTCCCCCTGCAAGACAATCATCCTTCCTACTTTCACCCAGTAAAATCCTGAGAAGTCTTATCTGGACACATTCTCATTGACGGGCAGGACCTCTTGGGCCATAATCAACCCAGAAGAAACATGGAGTTGAGTACGCAACGGTGCTATCTGGAGGAAAATACGATGACACAATCCACAGATTACGGAATCCGGAAGGTGCTGGCATGTTCTTTCGAGGAAGCGATACCCAAGGTCAAGGAAGCCCTTGCCCAGGAGGGATTCGGGGTGTTGACCGAGATCAATGTTAAGACAACGCTGAAGAAAAAACTGGATGTCGATTTCCGGAAGTATCTCATCCTGGGGGCCTGTAATCCGGGAATCGCCCACAAGACCCTTCAGGCGGAAACGGAGATCGGCCTTCTCTTACCCTGTAACGTGATCGTTTATGAGAACGAGGACCAGAAAACCGTGGTTTCCGCCGTCGATCCGGTCGTCATGCTGCAGATCGTGGGAAATCCCGATCTGACTCCGAACGCGAAAAGGGTTCGCGAGATGCTGGAACGAGCTGTTCGTTCCCTGTAATTTCCTTCCTCTCCCGGTTCTTCATTCGGGTAGCGATAGGAAATAAGTAAAGACAAAAAACCCTCTTGGTTTAAAGGTTTATAGTGAGTATACGACTCACCTGCAAGGTGAAACCAGAAACCGGTAGGGGTGATGCGCTCTCCACAACCCAACCTTTTTGACAGGATGAACCGGATCGACAGAATATGCGAACCCGACTCCCCCGCAGGGGGAGCATCCCCCCCCCTGTCACGCAGCCGAGCATCGCAGAAGGAGAGGGAAAAAGGGCGAGATCG
>CAYZZU010000004.1:0-120168 GCA_964483105.1 uncultured Nitrospirota bacterium | reverse complement strand
TCCGGCGTCGAATAGGTCGCGAGTTCATAGGAATGGCTGATGGCGGAGAGGACCTCCTTGCTCATCTCGATCGGACTCACACCTGAGTCCGTGCATTCCCGGATTCATTGTTCGACCATATCGATGACCGGCGGCGCCTCCCCCCGCTCTTTCAGGACCGTCTGAGAAAACTCCGCCTTTGCTTCCTTGCCCAGGTCGTTTATAAGAGAACTCATCAGGACTTTGTAGAGTTCCTTCTTCATGGCCGGGCTCATTTGCGACAGGATCTCTCCGATCTCTTTCTCACTCATATCCCCTCACCTCCTTCTGTGAATTGTCCCTTCATTTCGGAACGGGCGCCCGGCCTTTTTTCCGTACCGGCTGCAGCCGGATCCTCTCCGACAACTCCATGAGCAGGTCGATCAGGTCCGGGTCGGTCAGGGAATAGAAGACAAAAGGGCCGCGCCGCTTCGTCTTCACGACCCCCGCCTCCCGGAGCGCCCGTAGATGAAAAGAGACCAGCGTCTGTGAATTCCCCGTGATCCGGATGATCTCCGAGACCGACCGGGCGTCCCTGCCGATCGTCAAGAGGATACCGAGGCGATTCCCGTCGCCCAGGACCTTGAGAAATTTTACGAGCCTTGTGATTTCAACGGCCATGCAAATTAGCCTCTATTTATATGAGTAGTTACTCATACTGTAATCGCCGTTTGATTGACTGTCAAGGGAGAATTTTTGTTTTATACAAAAAAATCGATGAAGAACGCTTGACACTGGACGAAGGTACAGGGTTTATATTGGGGATGAATGGAGGATGGCGCATGAAGAGAGGACGCCGGTCGATGAGATTGCAAGGGTACGATTATTCCCGTGCCGGGGCGTATTTCGTGACCCTTTGTTCGCAGAACCGGGAATGTTTGTTTGGGGAAATTGCGGGTGGCGAGATGGTGTTGAATGAATATGGGAAAATTGTTCGGGATGAATGGTTGGAATCGGCCCAAATCCGCAATGAAATTGGATTGGATGAATTTGTTGTCATGCCGAACCATTTCCATGGCATCGTGTGGATACACAACGGCGTCGAAACGACAACCGATCGTAGGGGCGACCGGCCGGTCGCCCCTACGGGGCCGCGACCCCGTTCATTGGGTGCATTGATGGCTGGTTTCAAATCCGCCGTAACCCGCCGCATCAACGAAATGCGCCGCACCCCCGGCATGAAATTGTGGCAACGGAATTATTATGACCGGGTCATACGGGACGAAAACGAATTGAACCGCATCCGGGAATATGTCGTAGGGAATCCAATGCTGTGGGACATGGACCGGGAAAATCCGTTGCATGTGGGGGCGTAACATAAATTGTAGGGGCGACCGGCCGGTCGCCCCTACGGGGGTGAATGAATGAAAAATCTGTTTTTCCCAATCATCATCACCGCGGTTGCGGCATCCTTTCTCATGGCGACTGCGGCAGGGGCGGAGAATATCCTCTTCCATGTGAAGACCGATCTCGCCCGTGACGATGCCCAAATCTGTGTGGCCTATAACATGATCTGGGAGGCCCTGCGGGAGGGGAATAAGGTTTCTGTCCTGATCGACGCCTCTGCCGTCAACACCTACAAACAGGGGTGGAGGGGCAAGGACGCCCTCGAAGGGTACAAGCTGCCGGGGAACCTGCGGCAGGAGATCGCGAGACAGTTCGGTATCGGGATTGAGAAGGTCCCGGCCACCTACGGGGCGTACCTGACGCTTTTGCACGATCAGGGCGCACAATTCTATATCAACGGCGGCATGCTCGTGGTCGCGGGGATCTCGGAAACTTTCGGCGATCTGTCGAAGATCTCCGCAAAGTTCTTCAAGCCCATCCCCTTCAAGGAGATGCTTCATCTTTTCGAGAACGCGGATCGGGTCGTGGTCTACTGAAGTCGATGGAGATCACGAGTTGTGGAGGCAAGATGGCTGCGTATGAAACGTTGATCCGGCTTTCCATGTTTTTGGGGGTTTTGATTGCAATGGCGGTTTGGGAGGTCTTTCGGCCTCGACCCCTGGTGGGATCGTCTCTTCGGGACCTATCGGGACCAACCCGAGGACGGCACAGGGAGATGACGATCGGCTTGAGGGAGTACCTGGATTTCGAGAAGTTAACCTTCCGGCATCTTCTCCGGATGCCTTTTTTAAGGCCGATCGGTTCTTACAGCTTCCGGAGGGAATAAATCAGCCTTTTGAAATTGATGGTCTCGTAAAAAGCTGTTTTATGCTGCAAGCGGTAGTCTATATTTGTTCATTTTCTTTGCTCGTCCAAAGAAAACGAACCAAAAGAAAAGACGCTCCGGGTCACTTGGTCCCGCCTACGCGGGACTGCCCTGCGCTTCTCGAAGAAGAGGGGGCTCGATAACATGCTCCGCATGGTCGCCCCTTCGGGTCGACACGATCCCGCCCTTTTCCCCTCTCCTTCTGCGGTGCTCGGCTGCGTGACAGGGGGTACGCTCCCCCTGCGGGGGAGTCAGGGTTGCATATCCTGTCGATCCTGTTCATCCTGTCAAAAATATTTTATTTTCATTTCCGATCTTTACCCCTTGACATTGGACCTGAATCCAAGGTGTATAGTGCTAAATGTGAAGCCAAAGGTGGGACGATGGAAAAACTGACAATCGGCAAGGCGGCAAAGAGGGCCGGGGTCTCCCCGGATACGATCCGGTACTACGAACGGCTTGGGCTCCTGGCCGATGCCAAACGGCTGGCGTCGGGCTACCGGGTTTTCTCCATGGAGGCGATCCACACGATCCGGTTCATTAAACGGGCCCAGGGTCTCGGTTTCTCGCTTGATGAGATCCGGGAGCTTCTTGCCTTCAGAGAAAAGACCGCAAGCTGCAGCGAGGTGAAAAACGCGGCCCTCCGGAAGGTCGAGTTGATCAACCGAAAGATCGGGGACCTTGCGGCCATCCGGGACGTCCTTACGCAACTGGTCCGTTCCTGTGAAGAGGGGAACGGGGCCGCCTGTCCGATTCTTGAGGCAATGGACAAGGAGGAATGATGATGAAGATTCAACTGCTCTATTTTGATGGGTGCCCTTCCTGGCGGAGGGCCGAGGAGAACCTGAAGACGGCCATGGATGAGGCCGGGATCACCGATCCGATCGACCATGTACGGGTCGAGACGCCGGAGAAGGCGAAGGAACTCTCCTTCCCCGGCTCCCCCACGATCCGGATCGACGGCGAAGATATCGAGGTGAGGACCGATGCGGGGAAGGCCTTCTCCCTCGCCTGCCGGATCTACCGGGAGGGCGGCGAGGCCGTCGGCTGGCCGTCGGTCCGGATGATCAGGGCTTCTTTGAGTAAGTCTGCGGGTTAAGAAGGAGGCAATTGATGAAAAAGAATCCACTCAAACAGAACGATAACCGATCCAAGACCGCCCGTGTGGGACTTGCCGGCGCGGTAATCTCGGCCGCGGCCGCCTCCCTCTGCTGCGTCGGCCCCCTTCTCCTGATGGGATTAGGCGTTAGCGGGGCGTGGATCAGCCGACTGACCCTGTTCGAGGCCTATCGGCCGTTGTTTATGGCCGCAGCGGTCGTCTTTTTAGGACTGGGGTTTTATCGGACGTACCGGAAACCCAAAGAGGCCGCCTGTGTCGCTGGAAGTTTCTGCGCGAATCCCCTCTCCCGGAGGATCAACAGGATCACCCTCTGGACGGTCACGCTGCTGGTCACCGCACTCCTGCTCTTTCCGTACGCTGCGCCCTATTTCCTGAAATAAGTATCCCGAAGGGAGGTACTGCCATGAGAAAAGAATATCCTAAAACTTTGGCCGTCATAATCGTTACCCTCTTTTCCCTCCCCGGCATCGCCGGTGTCCGGCACGCTTCGGCTGCGTCTCGAACCGTAACGCTTGCGGTGGAGAACATGAGCTGCGGCATGTGTAAGTACACGGTCAAAAAGAGCCTCCAAAAGGTGCCGGGAGTCACTGACACCCAGGTTACTTTTGACCCTCCGGAGGCAATCGTCACCTTCGACGACGAAAAGGCCACGGTGGAGGACCTGGTCCGGGCGACCCGCCGGGCGGGGTATCCTTCCGAACCGATAGAGAAGAAGTAAAACCGCTTGTTCGGTCTGTAAGGACCGGCGATTGGACTTCAAAAAGGCGGAAACATCATATTGCCTTGACAAATCGCTTTGTTTTCGGTATATAGTATATATTGAATCTTATTTGTATTGTTTCAGGGGGGATCGATCTCAAGAGGAGGGAAACATCATGTGCATGGCAATTCAGAGGACATGTCATTGCGGCAGGGAAACAGCTCACCTACATCATACCAATTCCATTCTTCCGGAAGAAGCAGTCAAAAACATCTACTGCCCGGCCTGCAGCGAAGAAATCCGGTTTGAACCGGAAACCATGCTTCGGGACAACGGCTGGATCATCGAATACGATATGGCCGTGACCTGCCTCTATGCGGCCCGGATGGGATTGGCGGCGGAGGAGGTGAATCCGGAGAGAATCTTCGATGAGGGATTCTGTACATGGCAGGGTTTTACGCCGAATGATCTCCCGCATGCCAACCGGGAGAAAGCGGAACTGGCTGAAGTGGCCAGGACCGATATGAAAAGATACCTGAAGCTGATCCGGGAATGGAGCATCCAGCGCGCCCGTCAACTCCGGGAAGAGGGGTGGCGCAAGGCCCGGGAGACTGTCGACGTATGACGTATAACGGAACGGAAAGGGGCAATACGATGACCAGGGTGTATGTATGTGAAGAATGTATGACCGAGATTCCCTACGCGCCGGAGGCACCTGATTCCTGCAAATGCGGGGCGGATAAGGATTCCTGGGTGATCATGGAGAAGCCGGAATCCGGCTGCGGCGGTCACCCCAAATAACACGGTCGTTGACATCCGGGAACTCGGAATTATATCTCGACCTCTACCATCAGGTTGCGGCGTCTCCTCCTCAGCCGACTCCGGATGGCAAGCGGGATATAAAGGGGCCTTTCACCTCCCCCTCCTCTTGGTGAGAGGCCCCGTTTTATCAAGTAGGGTCCGGAATTTCTTCGAGGACAATCCGCTGCCGCGTCAGATGAGCTTCCCGGAATCTCGCCTTCACGGATCGCTCCATTCCGAAGAGATCGCGAAGGATCCACTCTTCTCCTTTCCGTTGAATAACGTCCACATTCTCCATCAGGAGTTCTTCTTCCCCGTTCCGTATCAGATAAAGATTCGTTTCACACATCCGCTTCTCCTCTCAGAAGATCCATGGCCTTCTCAAAATGCCGGTTCATTTCAGAGGAGCACTCCAGGGCCGCCTGGATCTCCCCCGCGATGTCCTGTCGCCCCGTGGATTCGGCAAATCCGATCCATTTTTTGTATCCCTCCCCATGAGACCGGTTGTGTTCCACCCAGTGGCCCAGGAGATGGTTCAGTTTGTTCCAATCATCCATTTTCCACGCCTCCATTCCGTTTCAGTCCATCCTGGACGAATTTGCACCCCTCCCTGGAACTCCTCTCCTTTGAATGGGAGGGGCTCAGGGTGAAGATGAATACTAATGAACGTACCGGATGTTACGGTCTTCGCCCCCTCATGCCCTTCCTCCTTGTGGAAAGGCATGGACATTTTATGAAGAAACCATCAGGATTCTCTCAGCCGTCTCTGGATCCCGGCCAGCCGGTTCAAGGCCTCAAGCGGGGTCAGACTCTCCAAGTCCATCCCTTCAATCTCACGCAGAACAGGATGGGAACGATCGGTGAAGAGATCAAGTTGCGGCGCGTGACCCTTCCTCTCCTCCGAATGGGCGATCAGAGGTTCCCCCGCCTCATTCAGTTCACACTTTTCCAGGTTGCTCAGCACCTCCCGCGCCCGCTCAACCACTCCGGCCGGAAGACCGGCTAATCGAGCGACCTGAATCCCGTAGCTCTTATCGGCTCCCCCTTCCATGATTTTTCTGAGGAAAATCACCTCGTCGTTCCACTCACGGACGGCAATATTGTAGTTTTTTACACCGGACAGGGTGATGGCCAGTTCAGTCAACTCATGATAATGCGTGGCGAACAGGGTCCGGGCACGGATCCGGTTATGGATAAACTCGGCCACGGCCCAGGCAATGCTGATCCCATCGAAGGTGCTGGTCCCCCGCCCGATCTCATCCAGGACGATCAGGCTTCGTTCCGTGGCATTGTTCAGGATATTGGCCGTCTCGTTCATCTCCACCATAAAGGTGCTCTGTCCCCGGACCAGCGCATCGGAGGCCCCGACACGGGTGAAGATCCGGTCCACCACACCGATCTTCGCCTCGGAGGCCGGAACAAATCCCCCCATCTGGGCCATCAGGACGATCAACGCCACCTGCCGCATATAAGTCGATTTCCCGGCCATGTTCGGTCCGGTGATCACCAGAAGCCGGTTCCGGTCGGTGTCCAGATCGGTGTCGTTCGGGACAAAGGACTCGACCGTTTCCAGGAGTTCCAGAACCGGATGACGCCCTTCACGGATCACGATCCGGCTTTCCTCCGTGACATCAGGCCGGACATAGCGATTCATGCCTGCTGTCTCGGCCAGGGAACAGATCACATCCAGTACAGCCAGGGCCCGCGCCGTCTTCTGAATCCTCGGAGCCTCGTCAGCCACCCGCCTGCGCACTTCCATGAAAAGTTCGGCTTCCAGCTCCACAATCCGGTCCTGCGCGGAGAGCACCCTGGTTTCATACTCCTTCAGCTCAGGTGTGATGAATCGTTCCGCGTTGACCAGGGTCTGCTTACGGATATAATCCTCCGGGACCTCTCCCAGATTCGCCTTTGTCACCTCGATATAGTATCCAAAGACCTTGTTATATTTCACCTTCAGATTGCCGATCCCCGTCCGCTCTCTTTCCCGGCTTTCAAGCCGTGCGATCCAGCCCTTCCCTTCCCGGCCGATACTCCGGAGTTCATCCAGCTCCGGCGAATATCCGTCCCGGATCAGACGTCCCTCACGGAGAGTCAGGGAGGGTTCCTCATGAATCGCATCACGGATCAGCCGGCACACATCGTCCAGTTCGTCAACCCGTCCGGAAAGCTCTTTCAGGAAGGGATCCTGCAGTGAGGCCGTCTCCCGCCGGATTTTCGGCATCAGGGACAGAGACGCGCCCAGCGCAAGGAGATCCCTGGCATGGGCCACTCCAAGCGTGGCCCGGCTGATCAGGCGTTCCAGGTCATGCACGGGATCGAGTGTTTCCTGAATCCTCCTGAGAATCCCAGGATTCTCAAAAAGCTCGGACACTGCATCCTGGCGCCTGCGGATTTCCCGGACATCGAGCAGCGGGTTGAGCAGATAATTCCGGAAAGTCCGCCCACCCATCGCGGTTCGGGTCCTGTCCAGTACATGGAGCAGGGTTCCCTCTTTCCCTCCGTCCAGGCTGCTCCGGACCAGCTCGAGATTCCGGATGGTTGCCGCATCCAGGAACATCCGCTCTCCATCCCGCACGGTTCGAATCCCCCGGATATGGGGCAGGGCCGATTTCTGGGTCTCCTCCACGTAGCGGAGAAGCGCTCCGGCCGCCGAGATACCGAGTTTCTCTTCCTCACAACCGAATCCCTCAAGCGTGGCGGTCTGGAAATGACGGGTCAGTCTCCGGTAGGCCTCCGCCCCCTCAAAGGCCCAACCTTCCATGTATTGTACCGAAATTCCGGGAGTCTCCCGCAGAAGATGCTGCAAAAACGGAGACTTCCGGCTTTCCTCCGGAACGATCAGCTCGCGGGGCTCATAGGTTCCGAACCGTCCCAAAAGAAACTCCAGGAGGTCCCCCCCCTTTTTTTCCGTCAACAGAAATTCTCCGGTACCCAGATCCAGAAAGGACAATCCCAAGCCCTCACCGTTCACGATCCAGGCGGCGAGATAGAGATTTTCGCGTTCCTTGAGCATCCCCTCTTCCAGAACCGTCCCCGGTGTCACCACCCGGACCACTTCCCGTTTGACGATCCCCCTGGCCTTTTTCGGGTCCTCCACCTGTTCGCAAACAGCGACCTTGAACCCACGGCGGATCAATTTCGCGATATAGCTCTCGCCTGCGTGATAGGGAACACCGCAGAGCGGAATGTCCACTCCCTCGGACTTGCCCCGCTTCGTCAGGGCGATCTGAAGGATGCGCGAGGCCACCTTGGCGTCCTCATTGAACATCTCGTAAAAATCTCCCATGCGGAAGAAAAGGATCGCATCGGTATAGCGTTCCTTGATCCGGGTATACTGTCGCATCAATGGTGTCATTCCGGCCAACCCAAACCTCCCTTTTTATGGACAGGATTCAAGAATATACCGGATGAGGGGAAAAGGCCAAAGTTATTTTTGAGCTAACGGATCCGTCCCGCGGCCCGCCAACCCAGTTCATAAAAATCGGCCATGCAGGAGGGGCATCTGGGCCATACGATGCTCAGGATCAGATAAATCTCATCCCCTAAATAATCGACGCTGAAAAAGCTTTCATCGAGGGCGATTCCGCCGCTCTTGACCTTCTTCCCCTTGTAACTGGAGTAGACATTCAGGAGTCCCGCCGACACACGGGCCGGATGTTCTTCCGCCACCATCCTCGCCTCATCGCTCCTTTCCGCGCAGAGGATCTTAATATCCTGAGTTTCCAACAGGATCACGATCTTGCGAACCAGAGACTTCGGCAGGTTCACCATCCTGACACGGGTGGAATGCTCAACGGCCCTGAGAATCGCCTCGGTTCCCGCCTCCGGATCATACAAAGTCATGATATTCAGGACCTCCCTTTCATCCTGCAGCAGAATCTCACGATGCATGGACTGAATGCACCGGACACACCTTCTGTAGGTAATCCCTCCGATGTGAAGGATCCGATCTCCCTGATACCAGAGGCTGAATATCCGGTTCTTGACAAAAACCTCACCTTTCTCCACCACCTTGCCGTACAGCGTCCCCCGCATCTGGACCGATGTAAAGACCTCTCTGCCCAGCCCCTGCAGATCCTCGGGAAGTCCTTCAATCAGGTTGTCGTACAAGGTGATCTTTTTACCGGTCAGAAGCGGCTGCCACTCCCGCAGCAGAAAGAGGGGAACATGGATGAATTCCACCGACCGGCTTCGCTTCATCTCGCGCTCGATCGCATCCAGCCCCGACGAGAGGCTGAAGACCTCATCCACCTGCAGTTCAAGAAGTGCCATTCCAATGGTCCTCCTTGCTTCCCGTGTTACCTCGTTTCCATCCGGAACCTCCTTCCACTGTTCTTTCACCATGGATGGAGTGTTCGGCTGGAACCTCTTTAACGATACAACAAAGGGGACGATTTAACAATTGCATGAATGCATTCAGCGGAGAAGAAAACTTCCACGTTATGCCGTTCCGACGGGACTGGCGACCTTTTGAATGATTCCGACCGATTGCAGCCCCATCAGGATCCGGCAGATCACAAAGTCATTGAAGTCCAGGGAGACGCAGATATCCCGGACCGAGCGGTTTTCTTTCAGTAAGGCAAGAACCTCTTTTTCTTTGGGCTTGAGATAGAGCTCTTTCAGCAGAAATTCCCGTTCTTTGCAAAAGCGGAAAAAGGTCCCCAGAGACCCGATCTCGGATCGGATCAGAGACCAGTTGTTCACCCGCCGACACCCCTCGAGGATGAGATCCAGGGTCTTGGTCTTGAGGGTAATACTCTCTTTCATCAGGGAGTCCATGGAAATAAAGGAGTAGGAACCATGATCCCATAGAAAGAGACTCATAATAATTTCCTTCACCTGCTCTTTCACGGCCCAGTTCAGACTCTGCCGACTGATGATCCCCAGTTCCACAAGGATCTCTCCATGTCTCCGGTTGGGTGTCAGAAGGGCCGAAGAACGTTCATACGCGTCAAGAGACAACTTCCCGTTCCGGAACAGAAAAATTCCCAACCGGTCGTTTTCCCGGTTGGAAGTCGCAAAAATAAAATTTCCCGAATCCAGAAAGATCGATTTCTTGATGGATCCCTGTTCAAAGGTCAGCATCCCGGTCTCCGACCGGTCGCTGAAAGATTTCAGAATCCCGGCCAGTGAAGCGTTTTCCAGCCGGCCTTCCTGTTCAAAGTAGATCTGCATGAAAGTACTCCAAATGACGATGGTTTCGTGATACATTCCCCGGGGTTGAATCTGGAAAAGTCGCAAAAAGGCCCTCTCACCTGCCATCCCGAGCAAGCAAAAAAATCTTCGGCGTATAAGCTATTAAAAAGGTAAGTTTATTTCGTCGCTCAAAATGACGGAGGCATTCATCCAACTTTTTCCGGAACCCTCAGGTTTTATTGTACAATGAGGTCATCGCAATGGCAAGAGGTTTGGGCTTACAGGTTCTGAAGCTGGTCCAGGACCGACTGGCGGATTTCCCGGGGCCGGGGGAGGGATCGCACAAGTCGTCCCTTTTCAAGCAGAGGAACGAGAAGATCGGTCATCTCTTCACCGCAATCACAACGTGAACAGACATCGGGAAGGGGCAGGATCCGCCGGATCCCACACCCCGGACAGGAAACAACCCGCTTGCCGCCGGACCATTTCCCCCGCTTGGCCAGAGGTTTCCCCTCCACCTCGACAATATCCATGGAAAAATCGACGACCGGGGCGTTGCTGATGAATGTCCCCACGCCGTAACCATCCGCCACCGGGTTGAGATGCAGAATATCCTCCTCATGGATCCCACCGCTGACGTAGAGTTTCACCTCCCGGTAGCCGCGAAGATCCAGTTCCCACCTCACCTCACGGAGGATCTCGAGAAAATCACCCCTGCGGGAGACCGGGGTATCGAGCCGCACCGCATAGAGGGCCTTTCCCAACGCCTCGGCCACATGGAGCGTTTCAAATTTCTCATCCTGAAAGGTGTCGATCAATGAAATCCGTTTGATCCCTGGATCCACCACCTCATGAAATATCCGGGTTGCTTCGACCGTGTTTCCCACCACCAGGATCAGGGCATGGGGCATGGTGCCGATCGGCTCGCCCCCGATCAGTTCCGCGCTTTTCCCCACGGCCACGCCATCGCACCCTCCGATATAGGCGCTTCTTTCAATCATGGGGGCAACAGCCGGATGCATCCTCCTGGCCCCGAAACTGACCACGGGGCGATCCCCCGCCGCCTTCCTGCACCGGGCCGCCCGGGTCGCAACCCCCGAGGCCTGGCAGATCATACCGAGAAGAGCGGTTTCATAAACCGCGAAGTCGGAATAGACCCCTTCCACATCCATGACCGGCTCCAAAGAATGGAAAAAAGACCCCTCCGGCATGGCACGGAAGTTCACCGGCAACCCGTCCAGGAGGGTCGCGCACTCTTCAATTCCGGCCAGGACTCCCCATGGATCCCCCTCGGGAAGCTTCTTGGCGATGAACTCCGCGCGGACCCGTTTCCGAATTCCCTTTTCTCTCAACACCTTGAGAGTCCGTTCGAAATAGACGTCGGTGATCTCTCCCCGGGCGATCTCTTCGTCTGTAGCGGTATGAAACCTCTTTCCAGCCATTCTCTGATCCTGATTCAGGCAACCTCGGCGCCCAGGATCTCCCGCATCTGCCTCAAGGCAAAATCATGGTCCTCCGGATTCAGCCCGGCCACGGAGTCCTGGAAGACCGTGACACGATATCCCCTGGAGCGGGCGTCGGCCACCGTATAGAGCACACAGATATTCGTGACAAGACCGGCTATCCAGAGATGTTCCGCGGCCAATTTTCTCAGAATCCGATCCAATTCGGTCCGGAAAAACCCCGAAAAACGTTTTTTGGGGATTACATAGTCACCGGGCACCGGTTTCAACTCGTCGATCACCTCCGCACCGTGCGTCCCGACAATAGCGTGGCGGGGCCATAGCTCGAACTCCGCGTCATCCGGGTCATGGGCGTCACACAGGTACAGCAGAGGGATCCCTCCGGAACGCGCCTCCTCAAGCCTCTTTCGCAAGGCCGGAACCATTCCTCTCCCGGAGGGAACCTGAAGCGGAGCATCCTCCAGGATGAAATCGTTCAGCATGTCAATCACCAGAAAAACCTTACGCGTCGCACTCTCTTTCATTCTCTCCTCCCTCACGAACCCCTGCCCCCCACAGGGCAAAATCCCCCCCCGGGTTGCTCTTTCTCTCCTGAGTATAACAGATCCTGACAGAAATGCATCTCCTCCGCGCCCGACGCCCCGGTCACACGGTCCCGCTTACGCGGGGCAACGCTCCGCTTCTCGAAGGGCCTCTCGAAATCCCTACGTTCACTCTGAGCTGGTCGAAGAGGGGGCTTGATCTCTCGTCGCGACAGGAAAAAATCGGGGGACGGCTGGTATGCGGGGATTGTGGAGGAAAGAGGCGGTTCAGGAGCGATCCATTCCGGAGTAACGGTTTTTCTTGTTTCTCCGTTTGATCCTTGTAACGAAAAAGGATCGGACCCACTCATAATACGGCATGGTGATCAAACTGCGATCGATAAACTCGATCACGGCCCTTTTCATGTTAAAAGCGGCAAAAACCCGGAATCCGAACCATCTCCAGATCCGTCTTAACTGAGCCGGGGAGAGATCCGGGTGGTTCACATTTGAAGACCTGTAGTAGGTGTGGGGGGATATGGATTCATCCAGCATTCCTTCTTCCGCGCATTGATCATGCAACTCGGTTCCCTGGTAGGCCGTAAAAATGGAAACAGCCAGGTAATCCGGCCTGATTCTTCTGTTCATTGCAATCGTCTTCTTGATGTGTTGAACATTCTCACCGGGAATGCCGATCATGTTAAACGTGTATAACTGGATGCCGTATTTCCTGACCCATGCCGCCCCCTGAATAATCTGTTCATCGGTGATATTTTTTTTCAGGATCCCTTCCCGGATTTCCGGGTCCCCGGATTCAAGCCCGACCTGGATTCGGACGCATCCGGCCCCCGCCAGATGCCTGCATATATCGTCACTGAGGGTGTCAAGCCTGGCATTAATGTGGAAGGGCACCCCTACGGCTTCCTTGAACCTGCTGCAGAACTCCTCCACCCGGCTCGCTTTCAACGTAAAGGTATCGTCGTAAAAGTTCACTTCATCGATCCGGAATTCCTGCTGGACACTCTTGATTTCTTCAATAATCTTGTCCACGCTTCTGTAACGGACATAGGGCCCCAACCCCTTGTACAAGTTCTGGTTATGCGCATTAATGCAATAGCTGCATCGGAAGGGACACCCACGGCTTCCCAGAAACGAAGCCGTGCGGTTGTGGTGTTCCATGTACCTCTCAAAATCATAGATCTTCAAATCCGGGAAGGGGAGGGAGTCCAGGTCACGTCGCAGGGGACGAGGCCGGTTCCGGATGATCCGGCCGTTTTCCTTGAACCAGATATTGGAAATCGCTGTGGTGACTTCCCCCTTTTCCAAAGAATTCGTCAATTCGAGAAGGGCTTCTTCTCCTTCTCCCACGCAGACCATGTCGAAACACTCTTTCTTCAGGGTCGATTCCGGCGCCACGGTCGGATGAACACCTCCAATCACGATCGGCGTCTTATCCACCTGCTTAATCAATTCGGCCACATAGGTCGCATACTGGATGCACGCACTGGTGGAGGACATCGCGATCAGGTCGGGATGGAATTGACGCACCCGGCGAAGAATCTCCCGGTCCCGCATGCCGAAAGAAGTATCCAGGAGGCCGGTTTCATGACCGTTTTGTTTGAGATAGGCGGCCAGATAGGCGATCCCGATCGACAGGTCCACGGGATGTCGTACAACATTGGGATAGATAAAAAGAACCTTCATGTTGCACCTCGCAAAAAGGAAAGGACGAACGATCCTGGGGAAGCCGATTGGGAACTAAATATGATAGGAATCCATCTGATAAAACGAAGGATTTTCTCTGATCCATGCAATGGTTCGACGCAGGCCTTCATCCAATGAAATACGGGGTGACCAGTTCAGGAGTTTCCGGGCTTTGTCCGTATTCGCCATCAGCCTTTCAACTTCACTATTTTCAGGACGGATCCTTTCACGATCGGAGAGAATCTCCGGTTTCTTCCCCATCTGTTCGAAAATTTTCATCGCCAATGACTGAATGGAGATTTCCTTTGAGGATCCGATATTCATGATCTCTCCGACGGACCGCGGAGACTCTGCAATCCGGACGAATCCTTCCACCGTATCTTCCACATAGGTGAAATCCCGGGTGGGAGAAAGGGCGCCCAGCCGGATCCGGCCGCATTTGAACGTCTGAGTGATTATGGTGGGGATGACGGCTCTCGCAGGTTGTCTGGGACCGTAGGTGTTGAAAGGCCGAATGATTGCGACAGGCAACCGGAAGGAACGGAAATAACTGAGCATGATCTGATCCGCGGCTATTTTACTGGCGGAATAGGGGGACTGGCCCTGCAAAGGATGCTCTTCATCAATCGGGACATACCGGGCCGTGCCGTATACTTCACTGGTCGAGGTATGGACGATCTTTTCCACATTCTCCCGTAAACAGGCATTCAACAGATAGGTGGTTCCCAGGACATTGGTCTGTACATAATCGACGGGATGAACATAACTGTAGGGGATCCCGATGAGGGCGGCTAAATGGAAAACCACATCCTGTTTTTCGACGGCCTTTTGCACGGCATCCGGATCCTTGAGGTCACCCATTCGGATTCCGACTTCTGAAAGAATCTCATCGGGTATCAAGGCCAACGACCCCCGGTCCCCTCGCGAATTATAGCGGATCAAGGCCGTTACGGATGCCCCCAATCTGACCAACCTCTCCGTCAAATGGCTCCCGATGAACCCCCCCGCCCCTGTGATCAGGACTTTCTTGCCTTGCCAGTTCATGGAGTTCCCTTTCCTCTCTGATAGGTTAATATATCTTCCAGGGTCCTTTCTATCGGAATACGCGCTCTCCACCCCGTTTCAGAAAAAATCTTGAACGGATCGCCGGTCTGGACGTTGACCTCCCCGGACCGGAATCGGCTGGAATCAACCTCCACTTCGATTTTCACCCTGCTCAATGACAGCAACCGGTCGACTATCCATCGGATGGGAATGGACTGACCGGAACATAAATTATACGCCTCTCCGGGCCGGCCTTGTTCCGCCAGCAGAGCATAGCCCCTGACGATATCTCTTACATCCGTAAAATCCCTCCTGTGGTCTAAACGGCCGACATACAGGACCGGTTTCTTGCGACCGTTTTCCATTTGCACAATTTGTTTCGCAAAATCCGAGCAGACCAGATCCGGGTTTTCCCCCGGACCGGGATGATTAAATGATCGGGCGATCATGATGCCCGGCTTCCATCGTCTGTTATAATATTCCGCAATCTCTTCCTGGAACACCTTGCCCAAGGCATAAGGGGTCGCAGGCAGAAGCGCGTCACTTTCACGGATCGGAGATGCATTCCGGGGAGCTCCGTAAACCGCGCTCGAGCTGACCAGTACGATACGCGGCCGGGAGGAACATTCCAATAATGTTTCAAAAAACCGCAGAGTTCCATCGACCGCTGTTCTATCAATCTCGGTAATTCCGGCAAAATGCCCCGGCGAAGCCAGGAAATAGATTTGATCCGGATCAGATTCCTCAATTACGTGAGCGATCGACTCCGAATCCTCAAGGTCCAGATCCAGCAGGGTCATCTTATCGAAAAGGTGCTGAATACGATCCACGGAACTCGTTTCTCTTTTTGTGCCGAACACATCGTACCCTTTTCCCAGCAAATAATCCGCCAGATGGCTTCCTGCACAACCGGTTGCACCGACAATCAATGACCGCATAGGCTAATCCTGTGACGGCAGCAGGGAACTCTTTAGTTCTTCATATCTGCTGGTTGCAAGCTCATAATCATCCGGTCTGCCTATATCCAGCCAGAACCCTTCACATGGATATCCCAGAACGGTTTGTTTGTTTTGGATCACGCGTCGGATCAAGTCGGGAAAATCCAGACGCTCCCCCTTACGGATATACCGGCGAATCTCAGGTTCAACCACATAAATCCCCATGCTTACCTGGTATGAATTTGTCGGCTTTTCGATATAGTCAATAATGTGATTCGCATGATCCGTCTTCAGAACCCCCAGGCTGATGGTCTCTTCCCTCCGATACATCCCAACGGTAACAACAGGGGAATACGTCCTGTGAAATGCAATCAACCTTGTATAATCCATATCTGTCAGCAGGTCACCGTTCACGACAATGGTTGTGGAATCCAGATCTTTCACCAATGAAAGGGGACCTGCCGTTCCCAGGGGACTTCGTTCGCAGGAATACCTGATTTCAACCCCCCATCTCTCTCCATTGCCGCAGTACGCCTCAATCAACGAGGCGAGATAACCTACCGCGATCGTTAATTTTTCAACTCCACTGTGCTTAAGTTGCCGGATCAGTATCTCGATAATCGGGTACTCGCCTACCGGCATCAGGGGCTTGGGCAAAACCGTTGTATAAGGCCTTAATCTCCTGCCCTTCCCCCCCGCAAGAATAATCGCGTTCATCGTTTAACTCCACGGATACAGGCTCCGATCCCCTTATCGCCTGAATTGGTTGATGATGAGAAGCATCAGTGTGCGCAGGCTGAGTCCGATCAGGGCAACCCAAGCCATCGGGTGTAAGGGAGACACCGCGAAATGTTTCCGATAGAAGAGATAACTGCCACGATGAAAATCAATAATCGAACCGGGGGAACGCTTTCTGCCTCTCCTGTTTTGCTCCACATGAATGATCTTCGCTTCCGGTATGCAGTAGATTTCGTAACCCCGGCTGCTGACCTTTTTACAGAAATCGGCGTCGCTCCAATAGACAAAATAATCTTCATCCAACGGACCCACCTGATTCAGGACCTCGGTCCTGAAAAGCATACAGGCGAAAGCGACCCAATCCACTTGATAAGGTGAAGAGCCATCGAGATTTTGTGCCTGCAGATAGTTCCTGCTCCACCTGTTGTCCGGAAACAACCGCGTGAGAAGACTCTGCCGGCCGAAGAGGGCATTGACCGCAGAAGGGAAGCTACGGGCCGTCCGCTGTACGGTTCCGTCGGGATTCAGAACCCTCGGCGCCACCACCCCCGCCTGCGGATGGCTGACAAGAAAACCATACAAGCGATCCAAGGAACCCGCTTCGATCAGCGTATCACTGTCCAGAAGCGCTACGAAAGGGGAACTCACATGCCGGAATGCCAGGTTGCAAGCCCTGACCAGACCGATATTGCATTGATTCTCAATCAGCTCCACCTGTGGGAAATGTTTTCGCACCATGTCCACACTGCCGTCCAGGGAGCGATTGTCCACCACCACAATCTGATAGGAAAACGCGGGCGGCGTGTTTTCAATACTTTCGAGACAGCGATGCAGTTCTTGACGGGTGTTATAGTTCACAATCACGATTGTAACTTCAAACAATCCGGAACGGTTCATCTGTTTTTCCGGGATTCTGATTGTCTGCCGGTTTTGCGATTCATGGAACAGTTTTCGTCTAAAAAAAGTCCCTGGAAACGCTACGATTCTCCCGGTACCACTGGATGATTTCATCGATGCTCTCTTCCAACCGTCTCTCGGGTCGGAATCCCAGCTCTCGTACGGCTCTGGAAATATCCGCAATGGAATTTCTCAATTCACCCTCGTGTGGATCCACATGATGGATCTCAACCTCCGGAGCCAATTTGTCGCGGAGGATCCTTGCCACCTCCAGGACGGAAGTACTTCTGCCGGAGCCGATGTTAAAGACACGCGTGGGGAGGTCTCTCCCCATGGCCAGGATATTCGCCCTCACCACATCGCTGACATGGATAAAGTCCCGGCACTGCCCACCGTCCCCGAAAATCTGTAAAGATTTCCCCTCAAGCAACCGGTGAATAAAAATGGTGATCACACCAACATAAGGAGTGTACGTCTGGCCGATGCCGAAGGTGTTGAAATATCTGAGTACGGTGCAGGACAACCCCGTTCCCCGTGTCATCAACAGGCAATATTTTTCACCGGCCAGTTTGGAAATACCGTATGGAGAGATGGGCTCGAGAGAATACTCTTCCGGCACAGGTTCCGGCTTTTCTGAATCAGCATATACGGCCATGGAAGAGGCATAAACCATCTTGCGAACCCCGTTCTCGAGACATAAACGGAGAATGTTTAATGTTCCCATGATATTCTGACTCGCATCTTCCTGAAAGTTTTTCACGGAATCTCTGATGGTCACTCTCGCAGCCTGATGAAAGACAACATCAACCCGACGCTTTTTCATGACATTCCCGACCAGCGGAGCATCGAGAATATTCCCTTCAACCAACTCGGCTCCGTCGGGGATGTTGTCTGCCTTCCCGGTTGATAGATTATCCAGGACCGTGACTTCGAGTCCTCTGGACAGCAGTTCTCTGCACAAATGGGAACCGATAAAACCGGCTCCACCGGTTACAAGGGCATGTTTGAAAGTCATCTTTTCGGCTCCTCACGATCCATTGGCTCATTCTTGTGGAAAACGACCGATTCTTGCCGGTCCTGAAGAGATTCTTAAAAATATCTCTTGAAATCCCAAATACCGCCCGGGGTCACAATGGCATAATGGAGATCCGTATCCGTTTTCAGAACGGAATTGGAGAAGATCAGGCTGTTCCGGATGGTAATGGGGTGCTCAATCACGACATCGTTCCCGACCACGGAACCGGATATCCTGGCGCCATTCAGTACGACATTCCTGCCGATCACAGAGTCACATGGCAAGGTATTCAGATATTTCAGGTTGCATCGCAACAAATCCTGTGCATAGGTCAGATTGATATCGGATTTGATGACATCTGCAATCTCCACGGGAAATCCATCCTCGATCAGGATCTGGATCGCATCCGTCAGCTCATACTCATCCCGCATGGCCGTCCGGGGCGTTCTCCGTATCGCATCAAACAGGTGAGGATCAAACAGGTAAATCCCGCATCCTTTCAGTCGGTTGGTAACATACCTCGGTTTCTCAATCACCCTTCTGACTCTGCCGTCCGGTTCCAATAGGACGGTAAAGTTTCTTTTAATCGCCTCGGGATCCTTTTCTTCGATCACTCCGAGGACCGCGGAACTTCCGTTTCGTTCCATCTTCTCGATCATCTGATCGAGATGGTCATGTTCAAAGAAGATATCCCCCAGGAATAACATGAACCTGGACCGAATATAGGGTTCCAGTTTCCCGACCGCATGAGCGATCCCGAGGTTTTCTTTTTGTTCCACATACCGGATTTGAACACCGAGTCTGCTTCCATCCCCGATCTGTCGCGCAATTTCAAAGCTCAGATGCCCGACAACAACAATAATCTCGTCCACCGACAGTCCTTTCAGAATATTGATGTGGTATTCTATCAGTGGAACGTTACAGATGGGCAGAAGAGGCTTGGGGACATCCGAACTGAAAGGCTCCATGCGTGTTCCCTTGCCGGCCGCCATAATCACACCAACCAGTTTCTCCCTCTTCATCCTGATTCCTCGTTATCATGAGTACCTTCCGCCACTGCACCGCGTTCCTGCAGACAGATGTTCTCCCCCCTCGTCCCGGGCAGATGCAGATCCGGCGTCCGAATGGGTTACGGCTTCCGCACGGGCCTCCTGCGGAAGAAATCGCATTTTACACAGGACGGCACGGCCTCCGCATTCTTCACCTGCTTGCCTGAAAAAAGAGAACGGGCGGATACGTAATGAGCATTGTTCCAGATTTCATCGATCGGATGATCCCATATCCGTCCGAAATCATATTTCTGGTCATAAACGAAACAGCACGGCGATAATCCCCCATCCGGATTGACAACCACAGAACGGTAAAGATAGAAACAAGGACCGGGTCGGGCCTTCCGGTCGAATTCCACTTCATCACCGTCCATCGTCCGCGTGCGGTCTTGCAGGACCTTCGGCAACCATTGTTCCGCAAGTTTCTTTTTGTCTGACGCATCATGAGCAAAACCGACCGGGATAAAGCGCATGGTATCCACTCCGATTTTTCGCGACAGGAACTCCGCCTCTTCCATTTGGTGCTGATTAATACTCATCACGATAAATTGCCACTCCACCAGCGGGGTTTTCCTTCTGTTTTCATTCCGTTTTTGAATCAGGAGTTGCATGTTCTCCATCACCCGATGGAAATCACCCCGGACACGGTAACGGTCATAAACATCCGGTGTTGTCGCATCCAGGGAGACAATCAGGTACTCCAGGCCGGAAGCAAGGATTTTCCCGATGTCGGAAGGTTTCATCAAAACAAGGTTGGTGCTGAGGTTGGTCCCGACATTCCGGCGTTGCGCGTATTCGATCATCCGATAAATATCAGGATTCAGCAACGGTTCACCCCAATTGTGGAGAGAAACTTCAAAAAGATACCTGCTGAAGTAATCGAAAATCTTTTTAAATTCATCGAAGCTCAGCATTCTCTGTTTGCGGTTGAGCGCCTGACTGCCGGTCGGGCAAAGCGGACATCTCAAATTACAATAATTGCAGGGATCAACAATCAACAGGTAAGGACGGCCGGAAACCTTCACTCTCCTGAATTTACGATCACGTTCCACCTTGAGGAGATTGAACAGCTTCGTCGGGTTCCCGTGCTTCCATACCGCCTGCAGATGTCTGCTGTTCCTTGTGTATTGCGGAATTTTGGTCAGTATTCTCCGCTTCTTTTTCAAGATTTCCTCCTGACGCAACCCGTTCCTTCCTGCTGAAAGGTCCTAAAGGTACGTGCAACCTTTATCGGTGATTCACTTCATGATAGACAGTCCGATAGACTTCCAGGGTCCGCTCCGCTGTCTTTTTCCAGGTAAACTCGTTCGCCCTTCTGAACCCTTTTTCAACAAGACTCTCTCGAAGCTTTTCATCCATCAGAACCTCCTGCATCCCCTCGGCAATGGACGGCACGCTATAGGGATCCACGAGAAAAGCCGCGTCCCCCGCGATTTCGGGCAGGGATGTCGTATTGGAGACCACGACCGGAATTCCACAGGCCATGGCTTCAACCGGAGGAAGCCCGAAAGCTTCCAAGAGCGAGGGAAAGACGAAAAGACTGGCACCATTATAGAAGGCGGGCAGTTCACCACGAGGAATATTTTCCAGGACCCATACATCCTCTTGCAGGGCCAGGTCATCCACTGTTTCAAAAATGTCGGAATATAGATAGGAGCGATTCCCGACAAGCACCAGCTTATGCGGGCAGCGGGTTTCCTGACGCAACTGATGGTATGCCCGAAGAAGCCGGGCTACATTCTTCCTGGCTTCCAGCTTCCCCACATACAGGATATATTCAGAAGGGATCCCATACTTCTCCAGAACACGTTCAATCTTGCTTCTGTCACGAAGCGGGCGGAAACGTTCCGAGACACCGCAGTAGGTTACAATGATCTTTTCAGGATCAATTTTATATATTTCCACAAGATCATTCTTTGTATATTCAGAAATACTCAGAATCCGTTTCGCCCGCCGGGCCCCCCAGGATGATAGTTTCGAAAGCCTCAGGTTCATCATGCGCGGAAAGAATTCGGGATGTCTTTCAAACCCGAGTTCCGTTACGGTCAGCACGAAAGGCGCCGGGCAAAACGGCGGAGCGACGGATGTCGCATGAAAAAGATCCACGGGATGCAGCATCATTTCCAGCGGTTGTGAGAACGGCAGGACAACCCATCTGGATTTCCCCCACATCAGGCGGGGGATCACGTTCGGCCCTTTTCCCGAATAGTCCTTCAGAGGGCCTTTTTCGCTCAGGTAAACAGAATACTGATTCTCGTGGTCTATCATCGACAAGGCATGAATCAGGTTCGAGGAATAGACCTCCGGTCCCCCGGCCCTCGTTCCGATCCATTCCGCGCTGAGTCCGATCTTCATCCAAACACCCCTTGATTACGAAATTACGAAACCGGAATACCGCTTTCCGCTCCGCCACAAATATTTCCTCGGATCAGCCTGTGCTCCCGTCCGGCGGAACCAGGGCCGCATAAATCTCTTCGATTTTCTGCACCATCAACCGGTCTGAAAACCTCTCCTCAACCCTCTCTTTCCCCGCTTCACCCATAGCTTTTCGTTTCAAATGATCACGCAGCAATTCCTTGACGGCCCGGGCCACGGCCTTGCTTTCCCCGGGAGGAATTAAAACCCCGGTCACTCCATCCAGAACGGCATCCCGTACACTTCCCACATCGGTCGCCACCACAGGCCTTCCACGGGCCATGCCCTCCAGCAAGGACATCGGCAGACTCTCACTCAAAGAAGGTTGTACCAGAAGATCCACCACCGGGAATATCTCGTCAAGATCCGGGTGGAAACCGGTAAAGACAACCCGGTCTTCTATTTTCATCTTCCGGGCGATTGCCTCCAGCGCAGCCTTCATCGGCCCCGTCCCGACAATCAAGAGCGTTACGTTCGGAATGCTTTGCAATATATCGGGAAGGGCCTCAAGCAGATACTGCTGCCCCTTCTCCTCACTCAGCCTGGCGATGGTTGCGATAATGAAATCCTGATCGGAGATCCCCAAGGATCTCCTGATATCCGCCAGGTTTTTCCCACAATCCGCCTTTTCCAGGTCGATGGAATTCATGATGGTGACAACCTTGGAGGAAAGGCCACCGGGAATGAGTTCGCGCATTGAGTCCGAACTGGCGATAACCCGATCGAAAAACCGGATGACTGTCTTATCCAGCGCGATCAGGAATTTCAACTTGCGGGAGGCCGCCACCCACCCGTAAAGAGTGCTCACAAGACGAATCCCCGCATACTTCCCCACAAGAAGCCCCAGGAAGTTGGCCCTGTTATCGTGACAATGAATAATCTGGATCCTCTCTTTCCGCAATATCTCCCGCAAGTGATAAAAACCGTTACACAAAAGCCGTCTCTTTTCCCACGGAATCAAATGCAGCCTCTCTTCTCCAATGGTAGCCGAACTCAGGATCTCCCCACCGGGCATTCCCGCGCCGTACAGAACCGGGGTTCGCAGGAGTGCGACATGGTGCGAAAAACGTGAACCATCGCTCTTCCGAACCAGGGAAGCAATCATTTTTTCGATGCCTCCCCCCTTTGCCATGGTGCTTTTCAGATGAAGAATTCGAATAGGATCCCCGTCCGCAGTCATTGGAAGTCGATCTTCAGTCCGCCTTTCCCGCGGATTTCTCCCTGATTTCCTGAATCCTGTTCTTGTAAGAATAAAACGAAGTGGTACGTCTGGAATAATCAATTCCCTCCTGAGAAGAATCATATCGTTCATATGTTACAAAATATTGAAAAGGCCACAGCAGCAACGCGCTGAATTCGTTTCTTTGCGCGAAATACGTCATGGCCTGAATCCATTTCGCATCCTCCTGATCCTTATCCCTGATCTTCGTGTACGGAAACGGGGTCCCCGACCAGGTCTCCGTCATCCAGATTTTTTTTCCTCTCCTGCCGGGAAGGGCCTTCAGAATCTTCTCGATTTCCCGGATGTTCTTCGGATAGTAGGCCTCCAAACCGACGATATCCAGGTTCCGGATGCTGAAGAGTCTTTTGATGTAGGCCCGGTCCTTCACACCTTCGGGAAGAACGGAGACCAGGGTCCGGACTGAGGGATCCAGCCTCTTGACCAGGTCAACGGCAGCCTCTGTTTCCTGAAGCCATTTTTCAACGTCCATCGGCCCCTGCACACCGAAATCGTGATAGACAGAAGGCTCTGTAACCACACAGTAGTAATCCGGGTGATACCTCCTGGTAAAAAATTCTATGCGCCGCAGATGAATCTTCCGGAACTCCCTCCAGGATACCTTGTGCTCAAGCAGGTATGGAGAGTGTTGCGTATCCGCGAGAACCAGTTCCTTTCCTGATTTCCTGATCCTGCGAATGATTTGGTCCGACAATTCAATTTCCCGTTCCTTCTTCAGGCGCCAGGCATCATCCAATACCCCGACACGAATCAGATCCAGATCCAGATCGTCAAAGACGTTGAGCAGGTTCGTGCTCATGGCATAGGATGAAAGATGCCGGCCGTCCTCCGCCAACTCCCCCATCCCGATAAAGATTTGTGTATCCACACCGAACATCATGGGGTGGAATTCCCGCGGTCGCCACTCGTCGATCTTTGTATCCAGCCAATGCGGGTCCTTGATCTTATAGTTCTTGTCGACACCGTGCAGGAAGTAGAGGTAAACCAACCAATTGCACGACGGCAACAAAAGGAATGAGACCAGTGAAAAAACAATCACTCCCCAACGTGTTCGCTTCCTGTGGGCCATGATTCCATTCCTTTGATACCGCAGAACCGGCGAAAACACCTTTCGACTGTCCATATGAAACCGGCATCACACCGGACAGATCAGGGCAGGCAGACAGGCTTCTCATCCATCGTCTTCAAGGCAAAAAGAATGATGGAGGTTCCAAGAAACACTTTGCTTGTGAAGCTGATCCACGCACTTCCCAACGGACCGTAATTCGGAATGAGAATCCAGTTGCCCACCAGGATATAGATCAATGCCACGATTTCGATTAGGAACATGAATCGTGGACAGGACATGACAAGGAACGGCGCCGCCAACGGCAGGACCAGCCATCTGAAAATATAACCCTGCGCCAGGATCTGCAACAGAGGGATGGACGGGAGATATTGCGCACCATAGAAAATCCGTATGACAGCACCTGCCAGGAATAAAGAAATGAGCGTTGCAGTGAAACAAACCGGCACCGTGTACTTCAGAGTTTTCAGGAGGTACCCTTTCAACGTACCCTTCCGGTAAAGGGGCATGATTTTCGGATACAGGACAATCCCCACGAAAGAGATCAGAATGTCGGGAGTCATCCCCAGAGTATAGGCTGCCGAATAGATTCCGGCATCCCCCGGTCCCCGCAACATCCCCAGCATAAAGACATCCAACCGTTCATGGATCGCGGAAATGGCAAAGGCCAGCATGACCCATTTCGTGTATTTCAACATTTCAGACAGCGCTTGATGGCCCTTCCCCCCGATCCGGTAACAACTCGCGGGAATTTTTCCCAGAAAAACAATCCATGCGACAAACGGAGCGACGGCGAAAGTTGCCAATGCACTGAACGCAGTCAGGGAGCCCATATAAAGAAGGATGACAATCCCGGCGAATTTCAGTATTGTATTGGACAACTCCACCATCAAAAAGGAAAGAAAACTTTCACCGGCTTGAAGAAAGGTGGAAACCGTTTTCATCATCAGCATCCCCAGAATTCCGAGCGCGGACAGAACCACAATTTGGCCCGAAGCACGACTGTGAAAGAGAATCCGGGCAATCGAACGGCCTGAGACAACAGCGAGGACCAGCAGGAACAACCCCAGAATCAACTTGATTTTCACCGTTGAATTCACGGTCCGGTAGGCCTTTTCCCGGTTCCGCTTCAAATACAGAGGTACCACCTTCAACACACTGAAGTCCAGCGCCTCACCCACAACACCATTCAACACGAGAATGGCCGCCCCTCCTATCGCAAAGATTCCATATTCCGCAGGATTCAGTTGACGGATGATGATGATATTGGTGAGCATGACAACGCAGAAGCCGAACCCCTTGCCGAGCGTCACCAGAATCATCTGGGCGCCTGTCTTGGATTGGATCAAAGAGCGTGCGGACATGGAGTATACCGAAGGTTCCGGATCAAAAACCGGAATCAGCTGAACAGGTTCGGAGAACCGCATTCCTTCTGCGCTTTCCAGAATCTTTCGTACCAGAGTATGGTTTCCTGGAGGGCCTGTTCCATGGAATACCGAGGTACCCATCCCAACAGGCTCTTCAGTTTCACCGCGGAGAGACGCTGCTCCTGGATTTCCGCCCTGGCTATATTCAGGATTTCCGGTTCCAGGTGATCCCGTTTCATCAAAAGGAGCAATTTCCGGGTGATATCCAGGACACTGAGAGCCACCGCGCTGGAAACATTGAATGCTTCACCCCGAATCTCTTTCTCTTCCATTTTTTCCGCGATCAGCAAATAGGCTTCCACGGCATCCTTGACATAGAGATAGTCCCGCACGAACTGGCCGTCGCTTCTGATAATCGGAGGTTCATCGAGATATGCCGAGCGAATCGTTCCCGGTATAATCCGATTGAAATTGAGATCCCCCCCCCCGAACAAATTCGCGCATCGCGTAATACAGACAGGCAGTCCGTACGTCTGAAAATAAGAGATGGAGATCAAGTCCGCACAAGATTTGGAGACGTCATAGGGATATCTTCCGGCCAACGGCAACTTTTCGTCGTAAGGGAGTTTGTCGGATGGACCGTAGGCCTTGTCACTGGATGCAACAACCACCCTGCGCACCGAAGTCTGACGCCGACATGCTTCAAGAAGGTTCCAGGTCCCACGCACATTCACCTCAAAGGTCTCCACGGGCTGTTTCTGCGCCACACCCACCTGGCTTTGGGCGGCCAGGTGGAATACCGTATCGATTTCATACTCACTGATGATTCTTTCCAGCAATTGGAGATTCCCAACTTCTCCATGGACTTCCGTCACCCTCCTGAAAACATCTGGAAAACTCAGGTAGGACGAGGGGAGTCTGTCGCGGACCAACCCCACCACCATGGCGCCCTGTTCAACCAGGGCTGTGGCTATCCAGGAGCCTAAGAACCCGAAACAACCTGTGACAAAAACCCTTTTCCCTTTCCAGAATGAGCTCATTCCTGCGATCACCTTTCTTCCCATATCTTCCAGTCCGCTTTCCCGGAATCCCACATCCGGTTCAGGACCAGGAAATCCCTGTATGTATCCATACAGTGCCAAAAACCTTCATGACGGTACACTGCGAGCTGTCCCTCCCTGGAAAGGACCTCAAGGGGTTCCTTTTCCAGCACACACTGATCTTCAGCGGACAGGTAATCGAAGAAACGTCTGCTGACGACAAAGAACCCGCCATTCACCAAAGCCGACTCAACCTGTGGTTTCTCCGCAAACCGGATGACGTCCGTTCCCCGGGTGACCAATTCACCGAACCTGGAAGCCGGATGAACCCCCGTAACCGTCGCAATCTTACCGTGAGCTTCATGAAACTCCAGAAGTCTTCGTAAATCAATACTCGCCACACCGTCACCATACGTGATCATCACGGTCTCGGCATCCTGTATATAGGCCATCGCACGTTTGAGACGAGCCCCGGTCATCGCTTCCATTCCCGTATCACATAAGGTAACCCGCCACCCCCTTTCGGTATGTGAGTTGTGGAAATGGATATCACGGGAGTCCAGAGAGATTGTGAAATCCTTGTTCATCACTTCATAATTGAGAAAATATTCCTTGACCATATCGCCCTTATATCCCAGGCAAAGGATAAAATCCGTAAAGCCGTAATGCGCATAGATCTTCATGATATGCCAGAGAATCGGTTTCCCCCCGATACTCACCAGAGGTTTCGGACGGAACTCCGTTTCTTCCCGCATTCGTGTTCCCTTGCCTCCACAGAGAATCATAACGGGTATCTTATTCATCCTGCTTGACTCCTTTTCATTCGTATGCATGGTAAAACGAATCCGGCCTTTTCCATGCCGCCCCGCCCGATCCGTCCGTTTTTATTGGATGAAAGAGGACCCCCCGGAGTTGCCGATCTCTCCAACCAGTTTTTTGAAAACCGAAAAGGGACGCGTTCTCCCGGTGTAGTCCACCCGGCCGGTCCTGTCATAGTCTCTGTCATAGGTAATAAAGTACTGGAAGGGCCATACGAGGTATGCGTCATACTGATGCCTCTGCGCAAAATAGACGGATGCCTCAATCCATTTCGCGTCTTCCCTTTCCTTGGTGGGGACGTTGGTAAAGGGGTAGGGCATTCCCGACCAGGTCTCAAAAAGCCATAGCGCTTTGCCATGACGATGGGGATGATCCGACAGCAAGGCTTCGGCCTCCGCGAATTGAGAAGGTTTATAGATTTCCATCCCCACGATATCGAGGTCCTGCAACGCAAGTACCCGCCTGTAATACTCCTCATTGTACCGGTCCCCCACATCAATACAGATACCCGTTTTCGTTCCGGGACGGATCTGTTTCACCGCCTCCGCGGCGGATCGGGTGAGCCGTACCCATTCTTTGATATCCGGACGGCCCTGGATACCCCAATGCAGATAAGTGGAGGGTTCGGTCACGACTACATAGAAATCGGGATGATATCGCCTGGTGAACCGTTTGACTCTCTGTAAGTGGATCGACCGGAATTGATCCCAGGTAACCGGATGCTTCGAAAGGTACTCCGAATGCTGCGTATCCACCATCAGAAGTTTCAAACCGCTTTCCCGGATCTTCGCGACCAGTTTATCCGCTAACACGATCTCTCTCGTGTCTCCCCTTCTCCAGGCATCATCCAGCGCCCCGATCCGGATGATTTCCACTCCGCTCTCCACCGCGACCTTCAACATTTCCTCAGCAAAGGCGTAGGACTCAATGTTTTTCTTCTCCTGCGCCAGATATCCCCCCCCTATGAAAACCTGGGTATCCACACCCAATATCATGGGATGGAATTTCGATGGCTTCCACTCTTTGATTCTGGCATCCAGCCATCCGGTGTCCACAGAATAATTGGAGTCCTTCCCGAACAGGGGGGTATCGGAAGCGGATGAAGGAACGGACACCTGAATCCGGATGTCGTCCAGCCATATGTTTCTATGGCCTTTCAGACCTCCCGTGAACCCCCCAATCTCCCCGAAGGTCAATCGATTGATCTGATCGAGATCCAGGCGCCGGTTCTCATCGATGGATTCAGGGTCAAACAGCAACCGGGCTTTGGGAAGCGTGAATTGCTTCCATTCCCCCTTCCGGACCCGGATGTAAGTCTGATAAGTGGAACCATCCGCCTCATTCACATTGACCGCCAGAATTCCGGTCCGGTCCGATTTCAGCCAGAAGGACAGAAATTCCATGCCGGAAAAAGTACCTCGAGAAAAATATTTGTAGAGGAGGTTGAAACCACCCGGTTGAATGTCATAGCTCCACTGCAAGGCTCCGCTTCCCGCTTTCCTGTGAGCCGCATCTTCGACCGTGGTCACCATGCCGCTGTCCGCACTCCATCCTTCGGTCCCCCGATCAAAACCGGAGATCACCACCTGTGCGCCTGAAGCACTCGCGGAACCCAGAAACAACCCGCCCAGAATCAGAAACAAACCAATCCACCCTTCAGCAAAACATCCGGTTCTTAGTTCGTTCCTCTTCATGGCACGTCAACTCCTTACCATCTTTACGGGACGCTCCGCGTCCTGTTCCCGGAGGGCTTGTTCCGACAGTCTTTTGATCACCACGGCCAGGGCCAGAATCAGCCAACAGTTTTTCGCGCTCGCATTATTGATTTCATAAAACAGGCTGTAGGCCAAAATCCCCAGATAGCTTATTTTCAGCACCGTCGCGTACTGCAGGTCCGGTAAATTCCCGCTTTTACGGTAGTTCTCTTCCGCTGCCTTGAAATCCCTGAACGTAAAATACAAAAACAAGAGCAGAAAGCAAAGACCGAACACCCCCATCTGGAACATGACTTCCAGAAACATGTTATGGGTGCCGGACGGCACACTTTCGTCCCCCTCCCCAAAAACAATCCTGCTCAACGGCTGGTTTCCGATACCCACGCCCAAAAACCAGGTCTCCGGAAACATTTCCAGCGCCTTTTTCTGGATCCGTAGTCTATTGGTCAGAGAGGTGCTGTTCTTGAGTTCATAACTGTGGAGACGGAGCACCCGATCCCGGTAGTGACTGGGAATCAAAGGATAAGAAAGAAGCACAATCATCAGAAATACAGCCAGCCTGACGGGATTGATCTTCAGTATCCTGTACAGGGCGAGAAGAAAGACAACAAAGACCCATACCACAAACCCCGTCCTGGCATAAGTGAAAATAAGCGCCGTGAATTCGACGAGAATGGAAATCCCCCAGAACAGTTTTTTCGGACCGTGCATGGTTTCAAACAGATATACCAGAAAAGGGAAAACCACCACCACGTTCAGGGCCAGACCGAGCGGATGGAAAGATGTCCCCGAGCTTCTCAGCACCATGCCATGGGCCAGCTCCTTCTCGGTCACGTCTTTCAGAACCCCCATTTTCACAGCGCTCATCTTCTGCCCGATACGATAAGCAGGAAGATAACGCTGTACCAGCGTGAAGCACCCCACGGCGACATAGGCCAGCAGGAAAATCAGGATCACCTTCCTGAAAAACGCGCGGGAGGTAATCATATTGATCACCAGTACGTAAAATCCCACGCTTACCAGGACCCGGATAAACGACCGGACCCCCACTCTGAGGTCCCAGGCCGTAGCCAGGGAAAGCAGGGCCACCAGAAGGTATCCCCCCAGAATCAGATACTGACGATCATAATGGAACCTCCGTTTTTTCAGAACCAGATGAAGAAACCATGAGACCAGGGTCAACATTCCCAGAACCTTGCTGACCGACATATACAGCGCCGGGGAAAGAAATCCAAGAGCGCCCATCTGTTCCAAAGGAATGGTTCCCACGGTCAGGAGCAATCCCACATCCGGCCGGAGCAGGATCAACACAGTGACAACTACGCCCGGGATGAGCAGAAGAGCCCATTTGAGGGAGATCGACGCAACGGTCACAAAGGTCATTCCCCCAAGCACGCCCACCAGCACATGAAGGGTATTTCTGGAAATCGGCGCAAGCGGGTCCTGGAATCGGTTCAGTTCATCCACCTTGATTTCTCCCCGAATCGGAGGAGGAAATTTTTGAAGGAAAAATAAGGATCACACCCGTTCGAAAGAAAAAACGAAAACACCGGCAACGAAGAAGCAAAATCACCGGGAATCCGGGGTAAGACAAACGAATCGTTGACCGGGAGACGGCAATGTCCCACTTCCAAGGAACAGGCTCCGGTAAATCCTGCGCGTTTCACGGTTTTTTTTACGGTCTCGGTATAATCACCGTAGGGATAACAGAGAAAACGGACCGGCTTTCCGGTCCGACGTTCGATCTCTTTGCCGGACTGTACAATTTCTTCTTCAACTTCCCGCCCGGGAAGATCCGATAAAAACGGATGACTGAGGGTATGTGTCCCGAACTCCATTCCGGAGTGGCTCATCTCCAGAATCTCTTTCCACCTCAACATCGGCTTCTTTGATGACCGGTACAGATTCAACAACTCACGCCGCAATTCTTCTTCAGACAGGGAGAGCAGAAAGGAGGCTCTCTTCTCGGCGAATTCCATACGTAGTTGATCCCTCCTGATATGAGCCAGATCATCCTGGTCCATCCCTTCAAAATCCCGGATCAATTGATTCAGATAACCACGGAGCCATTCGGCTTCACAATCGATATAGTTGGTCGCAAGAAAAAATGTCGCCTTAAAACCCGCCTTTTCCAGGATAGGGAAGGCGGACGTATAGTTGTTTCTAAAACCATCGTCGAAGGTAATCACGACCGTTTTCGCGATCTCTCTACCATGCCCCCCTACATTTCCCTCTGCGAGATCCGCCAAAGAGATGGTCCGGTAACCTTTGTTTTTCAGGAAAAGAATCTGTTCGGCGAATTTCCTTTCACTGATGGACAGGTACCGGGACAGGCTGTTGTCTATGGAATGATAGCAAAGAATGGGTATCCCGGAAGAGAACCGGACCACGCCGACAGCTCTGAAAAAAATCCTCGCGGCACGCCTGAAGAACAAGCGCGGACGAATCGTCTCAACTGATCTCATATTGCCGAACGATTTTCTCCGGACTCAGGCTCCACCTGAGGAAGTGGAAAAATTTTCGCCGGTAAACAACGGAAAAGAACCTTGGGAACCTGCGTTGAAGCGGCCGGATGAAGCAGCCCGAAACACTCAGCGAAATGACCAATAAAGAAACGGAAAACACGATGAGTTGAATCAGACAAGCGGAAAGATATCCATAGTGTTTCCTGTTGAAAAGCCGATAGGCCTCCAGTTCCAAAGTATAGTGAAGGCTCTTCCTTTCCACCTTCCTGCTGCTCTGCCCTCCCACATGGACGATCTTTGCGCGGCTCAGGTAATATACGGCCCACCCTTTCCGCCTGATCCTGTAACACAGATCCATGTCTTCAAGGTACATAAAAAGCTGTTCATCCATCGATCCGATATCATCCAGTATGTCGTGCCGGATCAGCATACAACATCCATCCAGGGCATTGACATTCTGATCGCTTTGATGATCCCATGCCCCCATTCGGTATCTTCCGAAAATCCGGTGATGCGGGAAATGTTTCGCGAGACGGGAAAACTCCAGAAACACATTGAACACCGTGGGGAAGTTCCGGCCCCCGTCATATTGCACCTCATTGTTTAGATTGACGATTTGGGGGCCCATCGCTCCGACGTGCGGCATCTTTTCCAGGGCTGTCACCATTTGATCGATGGCTCCCTCCAGAATCACCGTATCCGGGTTCAGAAAAAGGATATACTTCCCCCTGCATTGTCTTAAAGCCCGGTTGTTCGCTTTTGGAAACCCCTCATTTCGTTGATTCCGTATGAGATGGACCTCCGGGAATTCCTCCCGGACCATTGAATTGCTATGATCACCGGACGCATTATCGACCACGAAAATCTCGAAGGTACAGACACGTGTTTCCCTGTATATGGAAGCAAGGCATCCCCGCAACAAATCACACGTGTTCCAGTTGACAATAATGATGGAAAGATCCGGTGAGCCATTCATTTCCATTGAAGATGCCGCCCGACCGATACGCGCTTCTCCTTGGGTCAACACCATCGGTCCCCTCGCATGATCGCCTGTCCGCGCCCTCTTTACTGGTTCAGAAATTGCCATCCACGGGTTAATATCTCCACAGATTTTCCCCGGTCAACAAAACGGGCGGAACGCACGGTGCCATTTTCAAATTCACAAAGAAGACTTTTCTCCTTCTTGACACCCCAGATGAAAAAATAAAAGTAACGGTGGGACTGATACAGCCAGCATTCAACCCCGGACGCCTTCTCAAAAACAGCGTCCGGAACACCATACCGGCTGATCATTTCGTGCTTGTTCATATGAACAAGTTGCTGTACCTCCCGCAGACGTACCGTTGTTCCGAACCATCCGGACGCACAACCGTTCCCGGACAACATGAGGACACAAAGAAAAAACAGGGGGATATATCGTCTCCTTCCCCTGGGTTTCGGTCCAACGGACGGCAATAAAGAAACAGAACCGGAAAACATCGCAGAAAGGTAACCCGGATCGAAGATTACATCCCCCCGGTTGCAAAACTGACGGACCCCCCTTTAGAAACCAGGCGGACCGACTTGACCACGTTTTTCTCAATCTGCAGGATTAAATTTTTCTGAACACCCTTGCCGAATACAAGAAAATAATAGTTGCTCAGGTTATTGTATTCCCAGTATTCAACCCCGTTCTCATCTGCAACGGCCCCTTCCGGCAATCCGAACCGGTCAATCACCTGGCTTTTGGTCAACCCCACCAACCCGGCAGGAATCCGTATATGAAAAGGAGTCACATCGGCTCTGCCAAAACGGCTGTAAGCACATCCACCGGCAAGAACCATGATAAACGAGGCCAGCAAAATAGAACAAACCGCCGCCGTAAAAAGAGTTTTACTTGGACGTCCGTCCATGAGCACTTCGGTCACGCGCCACCGATCCCCGTCAGCAAGGCTCTTTCCATGACGATACATCCGGCGTTCTATCGAGGTAAAATCCATAAGGACGAGTCATCGTAAGAAACAAACTTTCCCAACATGAGTCAGAAAACATACATCATCAAAAGGCGCCGTTTTTCTGAAATATCTCACGAATCGTCTTCAGCATAATCTTCAAATCCAGCCATAACGACTGTTTTTTCACATACTCAATGTCATATTGCAGCGTCTCCTGGAAGCTGAGATGTCCCCTTCCTTCCACCTGCGACAGTCCCGTAATGCCGGGCTTGACATGGAACTTGATCTTCTGATCATCCGTATAATACTTCATCATTTCAGGGATGTCCGGCCTTGGCCCCACGAGGCTCATATCACCGATCAAAACGTTAATAAAATTAGCCAGCTCGTCCAGACTGGTTTGCCTCAACCATCGAAGTTTTTCAGGAACCCTCGGATCATCTTTGATTTTGAACCGAAGCCGTTCGATTTCCTCCTTCGCGTAATTGTACGCATACAATTCCGGGAACCGCTCCTTTGCATCCGCATACATGGTTCTGAATTTATAAAACCGGAAGGGTTGTCCCAACAAATCGGTCTTTCTTCTGTCAATCTTCATCTTCCCGGTTCTGGGACAGACATAATACACTTGCTCACGGCGTAACTTCCTCCGTTCTTCTTCTCCCTGTTTGCGCACCCTCTCCCGCTCCCGCCTATCTATGAGCATTTGTTTGGAGACAGGATGCATATAATACCGGATCACCAAGGCATTTCCCCCATCAGCCCTTCGATTTCTCTTGATTCTGATCTGTCTGAAGATTCTCGGCCCCCGGGAATGCTTCCGGATATATACCGCAACCAAGACCATGACAGGCCAGGTAAACAACAAGACCAGCAGTGAAACAGAGATATCCATGAGTCGTTTGATCAGAGGGTAGAAAAGGCCCGGCTTGCGTCCCTGGAAAGACGCGGCAAAAGCCTCCCTCTTTTTACGCCGCGGGGCCGGCGCCGCAACCCCGGCCACCTTCTTACTTTCCGCGGAGTTCCCCCCCACTCCCCTCCCCCTTTGGGCCTCCAGTTGGAAAGAGACGGTTCCGGACTTGCATACAACCTTCTTCCTCAAAGCCGTTTTACACTCCTGAGAGTGCTTGTTCAGAACGGATCCTGTCTTGCTGAATTCAGTCGGACTCTTCACCACTGATGACCTCCCCTTCACAAACATCAGTATTACAGCCTCTGATAGATGATCCCGGGAATGACATACTTCCTTCTGTTTAAAACAACACCCAAGATGTTTGCCTGAGCCATTTGAAGCTGTTCTTTCGCGCTCCGGACCACCTCCCGACGGGTCCTCCCGGCATAAACCACGAAGACAACCCCATCGACCAGGGATCCGAGAACCGGCGCATCGGGATAAACATTCACAGGAGGGGAGTCAAAAACCAGATAATCAAAGTCCCTCTTAAGACCTGTCATAAAATCCCCGAATTTCTCCGACTCAAACATCTCAATGGAATTCATGCCGCCGTCTCCGACCGTCACAAGAAACAGGCCCGGAAATTGAGTCGCCTTGAGCACTTCACCCATGTCTGCCCTGCCCAGGAGAAGATCCGATAAACCGCAACTCTTTTCCAGGCCGAAAACCTTGTGCAGAGCGGGATGTCTGCAATTCGCATCGATTAAAAGAACTTTCATTGCCCTGTTTTTGACAAGCGTTTCCGCGAGACCGGACACTACCGTTGAGCAGCCTTCACCACGGACGGAGCTGGTCACCATGACCGTCCGAAAAGGCCTTTCAGCATGTTGCGAAAACAGGTTATTTTTCAGTCTCTCATATTCTTCTTCCTGCATCATTTCCTGATCTCCCGGATCGATGCCAGTAAAGGTAAATCGAGATATCGTCTGACATCTTCCGCCATCCGGATGGAGTGATCCAGATAATCCGCAAGAAAAGCAGAGCCGATCCCAAGGATCAGACTCATCAGAAGTCCCAGACCGACCGTCAACAGTTTCTTCGGCCGAACCGGCTTAAAAGATGCGGCAGCAGGATCAATAACTCGGACGTTCACCACCCTTTCCGAGTCCAGAACATCTGAAATTCTTGCTTCTTCCAGTTTCTTTCTGTAGAGCAGGTAATTCTTTTCGTCGATTTGAATCCGGCGTTTCAGCCTCGTGAATTCAAGGTTATGTAAATTCAACCTCTTCAAATCCTTTTCGTAAGACTGAATATGCTGCGCCAGCATCTCTTTTTTCACCCGCAGGGCTTGCGCGCGAACGTCCTGTGATAATAATTGTTGTTCGATCTGTTTCGCGACATCATTAAACCCCGGTGATATCCGTTTCATCAGCGCGGCCTGCTTCTTCTTTAATTCATCAATTTTTGACCGGGTTTCAGTAAGGTCCGTCACCGCATTGCTTAAGGAAGTCTTGAAACTTTCAATCTGTCCCAAAAGGAACCTTCTCTGATCATCATAGAATGTAATTTTCTCTTTCGATTTCAGAAGTTTCAGTTGGTCCTCCGAATCTCTTAATTGATCTCCGATCACCTTTACCTGATTCTGAAAGAACTCATATCTTCCCGAGGTCCGATGTGCCTCCAGATGATTTTTTAAATAAAAACCGATTAATGTATCCAGTATTTTTTTGCCGATGTCCGGGTCGCTCCAGGTTAACCTGGCTTCTATGACATCCGAGTCCTTCACTTGCTTCACCGAAAACTTCTTTTGAATGGCCAGCACGGCATCCTGATATGGGGTTAATCTTTTTTTCAGTTCTATCCTGTACAATATCTCATAGACAAAATCCTTGACCTTACTGATGCCCCGTTTCAGATAATATTTCATCCTTTTAAAAAACGTCTCCGGTTTCACAGGCTCGGGAAACAGAAAATCCGTTCCGAGTTTCCGGACGGTCTCTTCAACAACAAGCCGATTCCGGAGTATCTCGATTTCCGAATTGATATCTTCCTTTTTCAATCCCATGTTTACAACCTGCTGTTGGGTGGATGCCGCCAGGGTGGGAATCGACACGTTCTCTCTCCCCATCTTGACCAGTATACTCGCCCGGGACTCATAACTTTCCGGCCAGATATAAATCGCCAGAATCACCGTGCAGAGCGCCGACAAAGTGATCATGGAAATCTGCGCCTTATATCTGAAAAAAATGTAACAAAAATCTCTCACCGAATAGAGATCATTGCTGTTCTCTTCCATGAAAAGCCTTTCTTCCGCTTATTTGATCTGTACTTCCGGGTTTAGATTCCGAATCCAGCTAAAACCAATATTTTTCGAAATCGGGATGAGTTGCTCTATATATTGAGCCACGAACTGATCCATCTTGGCAATCGTGCTTTGGGGGACAAAAACAATGTCGTAGGGGCTCAACAAAATATCATTGCGCAGGGTTAACGTCGCCAGATCTGCTTTCAGATTGACCGTTAGAAACACAGGCTTTCGGTCTCCCCGGTGATGTAACACCACGACACTTCCAAGTTCCGCTGTTTTCTTGAAACCACCGGCCTGCAGAATCGCCTGCAACGTGGTCAGCCTTCCCGAAATGGGAATCATTCCGGGAGTATTGACCTCACCGCCGACATAAACCTTCATCCCCGCGAATTCCTTCACGATGACGGTGACATCCGGTGTGAGCAACCTATCCGAAAATTTCCTCGTAAGGACCCGGTCGAGTTCTGAAGGGGTTAAGCCCGCGGCCACCACTTCATCAATTAACTGTAAAGAGATCTTGCCGTCGGGCCGTACGATGACACGTTCATTCAACTCCGGGTTATAAAAGAACTTGATCTCGATCACATCTCCACACTGCAGGACATAGTCCCCGCTCCTCTCCCGGACGTCTTTGTTTCCGGTCTCGACATCCATCCGGACGGATCGAGACACAGACGGCCCCTGCACACATCCCGCAATCAAAAACAATGTCAGAGGCAATACAAAAAATGCGAGAAGTTTACTCATCACCAGATCCGTCCTTTTCTGAATCCTGGCCGACACTGCAATTCCCGGCATCTCCCAAACCCGGTTTCAGCGACTGTCCTGCCGGATCATTTTTTCACAGCTTCGCCCTGTCGATTCCATGATGATGCCGACGGTTCTCAAAAAGTCTGTCCCGCCCGGGGGTAAAACGACCCGTTGGTTCGTAATCCATTGTACCCCGGCTCATTGGATCGCAATGGAGCCGCAGCCCCCCCGGATATGTCTGAATCAACACGGGAGCGTCAATCGCTACCTGCTGATACCCTGATCACAACCATGAGTTTTTATAACTATCATGTATTAATAAAATTTTCAATAGAAAATGACCTTTCGGTACAGTTTCATTCACTTCATATCAGGTTTCTGCAAATAAAATATCGCCTGATCTCCCTCCCGTGCGGCATTGAGTTCATCCGCACGTTCCGCAAATCTTGCAATATCTCTTGGAGTAAAGATTGAATTCCGGGGATTGACTGCATAGGAATTGGGATCATAAAAGGGGATACCCTTTCTGTATTGTTCGCTTCCCCAGAATTGGAATGATGTGGAATCATAAACGACGTTGCGCAGATGAAGCCCCGTTTTGTCGGCCAAGACTTGGATGCTCTCGACAGAATGAAGAAAAAAATGCCTGGGGGCGTCCAGTTGAACCCACTGGACCCCATAATACCTCCAGGCATAAGAAGAGACCGTCGGTATATGGATCACACAGTATCCCTTCTGATTCAATAATCCCGCGACATTTCGCAAGGTCTTGATCGGATCCGGAACATGCTCAAAAGAGTGGTGAAACATCACCAGATCCCATGGGCCTTCAACATCACCAATCCGTTTTTTTAACACCCTGAGACCATTTTCATATTCAATATCTTTCCTGATAAACGGGTCGACACCCAGGGTCTGATCAAAGCCCAATTCACGAAGCAGATACAACAAGGTCCCGGAACCACATCCTACATCGAGAATTTTCATGCTTTTGTCCATCGGAAGGAGGGAAAGGAATCTCAGTTCCCGGTTTGGGTATATCGCATGAATGAGTTTCCCGATCACTCCTCTGTCATAAACGGCGTATCTGTTTCTCAAGCCGATTATGAAATGGATGATTTTATTCCGACTCGACCTCCCCTGATAAGAATAATAGCTTTCAGGATAATATCTGGACATATCGGCAGGGAAATTCCTGATTTGCAGGCAGCCGCACCCCGAACATTGGAAATAATGAAAGACATCTTTATATCCGAACATCATTTCCTGCACTTCATAAACCGGATTGTCGTTATCATCCCCACAAATCCTGCAGATCATTTTTCGACTTCCCGACCATTCCCCACCCGAACATTCCTGCTACGGACCGGATGCGGGCTGACAAAATGCCCTGTATTGCCTCTCTTCCTGCTTCCAGCAGCGTTCTGAACAACAGGAGTTTGTCTGAACACGACTACAGTCCGAAACAGAGGCGTACCTGGAAGGGTAAACGTCATAATACGACGGCAAGATGGAACTCTGCGGCTTCCCGGACCCGGAAGAATCCGACCCGGGAAGCCGCACGAAGGAATGAAAGATCGTCGCACAACCCAAATCGATCAGTTTATTTTTGAGTTGGAACTCAAGCTTTCCCGAAACGGATCCTCCTGCGGCCTGCGGCAAGCAAGCCGGCCAGGCCGGTTCCCATGAGAATCAACGCCGAAGGTTCAGGGACCGCCGTGACACCAGACACAACTTCCAGCGCGATCGGTGAAATACCCGGCACTTCAAAACCGATCAGATACGCCCCCGGCTCACCCAGAACCGGGAATGAAGCCGACAGATCTGATCCGCCCGGATTGAGCAAAGGGTCGGTCGACAGAACCTGGGAGTCGGCAGAGAGCCAGAAAGCAATGCCGCCCGTTCCGGAAAAGGTACTTTGCAATTCACCGGCATCATTGTCCCACACATAGCCGTCCGTGAAATTGATAATGGCGGACTGAGGATCCGGACCTTGATCTTCTACACCCAAAATCGTAATGAAATTGGAGGGATCCGAAAGGTCAGCCCCTTCAAAGAAGAACCCAAAAGCACTGCCGCTCCCTACCGTCTCCATCAGATCCGCGTATTCAAAGACGCTTACAATATTCGCAGGATAAAAAATTCCCGAACCGTCATCATCCCCATAGATACTCCCGTCCGGATTCAGGATGGTTGCGGAAACATTCCCTGCGAAGTACAATCCGGCAATCAAAGTCAGAACAAATAAGAAAACAGACCGTCTCATCATCATTTACTCCTCCTTTTCACTTACATTGCATCTTACACGATTTTGCAGTTTTTGCCAACTTTATGTATGGGTAGTAGTGGATAAAAAAACAAAAAAGTCGCAAAAATATTGATTGATTCTTCTTATGGATTCAAAAAAATCAATCAATATCGCAAATAAACGTTGTGTGTTTTCTGGAAAGCAGGGTGAAGATTTTCAATAATTGGTGAAGAGTTTGAATCCACCGGAAGATACTTTCCGGGATCATGTGGGGAACCAACTCCGGGATATACACCACCGGAAGGCCTTTCCCGCAAGGCATTCCGGAATTCATGGGGCAATGGCTTATAGATGATTATTTTTTCGCAAAGCGTCTCAGCAGCGAGAGGTTCTCTTCATCCATTTCATTATTCTTTCCTTTCGGGGTCTCCAGGATTTTGGGAACCTGCTCGAAACGGGGATCTTTCATCAGACAACGGAATGCCGTCTCACCGATTTCACCTTTCCCGATGTGGGCATGACGGTCCACGCGGCTTTCAAATCCCTTCAGGGAATCGTTGACATGGACACAGAGAATCCTCTCCGCCCCGAAGAGATCAAAGAGCCTTGCCATCGTCGCCTCGTATCCCTCCTCGGTCCGGATGTCGTAACCGGCGGCAAAGATGTGGCAGGTATCCACGCAGACCCCCATCCGCTCCGGGGCATCCACCCCTTCGATCATTCGCGCGATCTGTTCAAAGCGATATCCGAGGTTGGTCCCCTGTCCGGCGGTTGTCTCCAGGAGAATCTTCATCCGGAACCCTTCCGTTTTCCGGTGCAACTCGTTGAGCGATTCGATGATCCGCCGAATCCCTTCCTCCTCGCCGGCCCCCATGTGGGAGCCGGGGTGCATCACCAGATAGGGGATACCGAGGATTTCAGCCCGGTTCATCTCCTCCAGTAAGGCAGCCCGGGAGATCCCGCGTTTCTTTCCCTCTGGTGAAGCGATATTGATGAGATAGGAGTCGTGTGCCGCAACCGGCCAGATCCCGGTCCGTGCCTGCTCCGCCTTGAAGGCATCAATCTCCTCGTCCGAAAGGGGGGGCGCTTTCCACTGATTGGCGTTTTTGGTGAAGATCTGCATGGTCCGGCAGGAAGAGGTCTCTCCGCGCGCAAAAGATTTCGAGACCCCTCCGGAAATCGACATATGGGCGCCGATCAAGGGCTCATTTTTTATCTTCCCTCTTCTCGGCTTCAAAAAACGGCACCCCCTTCAGGTTGTCAGGTCATCCGCAGGATCACGTACCGTATGTAAAAAGGAACGAGTTCAGTCAAAAAACGGGGTCTGCACCGGAAGCTGCCTGAGAACCGATCGACAGTCCGACTCATCCAGAAACCGGGTGCGGGCAAGACGTCTCAGACTCCTCCGGAGCATCCGCGCCCTCCTGAGGTTTACCCTGCCGGTCGGATCCAGTTTCATGCACTCGGCGCTTTCAAAGGAGATCATAAGGTCCAGGATGGCAAGGCTGGAAAGCCGATGATATTTTTTGACCTCTTCCGGGTCCAGGCTCCATCTGGAACGAGCGGCCAGTTTGCGGACCAGTCGCCGCCACTGTTTGAAGCGGTGAATGATCAGAATCCCGTTAAAGATCCTCTTGTTCACGTCAAAGGGGAAAAGGGTCCCCTCCACAATGTCCCGGATCAAACGATCGTGGGTGGCCTGCACCTCTTTGCTGATACGGCCCACTTCTTTCCAGTATTCCTTCGGGATCAGACTGTCGGCCCGGATTTCCCAGTAGACATGCCCCAGGGACTTTCTGGAATAGACGTTGATCATTCGGCTCGGCACAAAGAAATTATGAGCGATCGTATCCGCCGCCAGATGATTCAGGTACCCGAAGGCAAAGGATTTTTGCGCGAGGCTTTCCGCCTCCGAAAGGATCGTATAACCGATCCTCCAGTTGTGACAATGTTTCCTGTAGTGTGTATACTTCTTCCCCACCGTGATATCGGCGCTGATACACCCATACAGAAAATCGTGGGGAAATTTAGTAAGAATCGACGCAACCCATGGAGAAAGAACTGAAAGATCCTTCAGGAGCTCCACTCCGTAATAAATATGAGTGGCAGGACCCCAGGCAAAGGCATTATCAGGTAACAAAAGGAGGAAAACGAACGTAAGTGACGATATCAGAAAGAGCATTCAGTGTTTTATATGATAGGATACGCCCCGCAAAGCGTAAGAACCGGATTTCATCAATAGAATACTATCCAACTTTTATAGTATAGAAAGAAATCGAATAGGAGTCAAGCGAAAATTTTCAGGAGAGACCTTCCCGGTCATATCGGTGACTGTCTCACAGGAGTTTCGCCGCTAGCTCCGCAAGTCTGGAGCGTTCCCCCTTGACAAGCGTGACATGCCCGGCCACGGATTCCCCCCTGAATCGGTCCACTACATAGGTCAGACCGTTGCTCGATGAATCCACATAGGGGTTGTCGATCTGGTAGGGATCCCCGGTCAGGATCACCTTCGCGCCCTCTCCGGCCCGGGTAATGACGGTCTTGATTTCATGCGGTGTGAGGTTCTGCGCCTCATCCACGACCAGGTACTGGTGGGGAAGGCTGCGCCCCCGAATGTAGGTCAGGGCCTCTAACTGGAGGGTCCCCCGATCCTGAAGTTCCTTGATATTCCGGGTCACCGCCGCTTGTCCTCCCGAAGAACCGAGCAGTAACTCCATGTTGTCGAAGATCGGTTGCATCCACGGCATCATCTTCTCCTCGATATCCCCCGGAAGATAACCCAGGTCCCTCCCCATGGGAAGGATCGGCCGGCAGGCCACCATCCGCTTGTAGATCCCCTGTTCCAGGGTCTGCTCCAGACCCGCAGCCAGAGCGAGAAGGGTCTTCCCGGTTCCGGCGATTCCAACGAGGGTCACCAATTGTATCGAGGGGTCCATCAGGATATCCATAGCGTACTGTTGTTCCTTGTTCAGAGGACGGATGCCCCAGACCCCTGTACGCAGATCCCGCAGGGGCCTTAAGATCTTCCGGTCAGCCTGATAGCGGCCCAGGGCCGAATGAGAAGGCGCGGCGGGATCGGTCAGGTGAATGAACTGATTGGGCGACAGGCCGTCGAGTTCCAGGGCCACCTCTTTGTCCCGGAAAAAGGTGTCGATCCTGTCCGATGTCGTTTCCAGGACGGCCGTGCCCGTATAGAGTTCACTGATCTCCACCCGGTTCGTGGTGTAATCCTCGGCCGGAATTCCAAAGGCGTTTGCCTTGATCCTCAGATTGGTATCCTTGGTTACCAGAATCACCTCAAGCGCGGGATCCGACTGTTTCAGACCGAGGGCCACGGAAAGAATCCGGTTATCCGCCTTGGAAATGTGAAGTTCGACCGGGAGGAGATCAAAGACCTTCTTTTCCACAAAAACCCGAAGGGTGCCGCCCCCTTCCAGGCGGACTCCCTGGGAAAGCCCTTTCTGCTTCCGCAACCGGTCGAGACTCCGGGAAACCATCCGCGCATTGCGGCCGGTTTCGTTCAGATCCTTCTTGAAACGGTCCATCTCCTCGATGACAACCACGGGGATCACCACATCATTTTCCTTAAAGGAAAACAGGGAATCCGGATCATAAAGCAGGACATTGGTGTCCAGAACATAGGTTCTCTTTCGTTGAGTCGGTGTGTTGGGTTCCTGTTCCTTCATAACATCCCCTTTCCGTTTTTCCATGGATCTGATTCATTATAACACAGATTCCATCTTCCCCAAAAACCGGGAGGGGGGATACGATCTCCACAACCCAACCTTTTTGACAGACTCAGAGCAGGCTTGATCCCCTCCCACCAGGGGAGGGGAAATCAGACTTCTTACGACACCATCTTCTTTGGATCGAGCAAAAAAAATGAACAAAAACAATTCGTCACCTAATTTGAGGAAGAGCAATGTCCGAAATCGTATTGCCTACCTTCAGCTGAAGTTTTGTCAGGACTTCCCTGGATTGTAAAGAAAACACTCCGGACACTTTTCAAAACGAGCTTCCTCAACAAAACGATCTGAACATTGTCCATCGCTGGATTCGGGCCCGCGGGCGACCCGGTCAAACCGGACGGCCTCGGGTTCCTCAAAGTGTATATATTGATTGACTTTCAGGACCAGATATCCTATTTTCATGGATTAAAAAACAGATAGGGAAAGAGATGTCGTTCCGGAGAAGGCAACTCAAAAAACTGACGGAGATCCTGTTTTTTCTGTACCTGCTGGTCTTTCTGACGCCCCCTTACGTCAGGGCTTCCGACTACGCCTTCGTCTCTTCCGTTTTCAAGACCTATGACTATCTCGACACCTCAACGGGGGGCACCCTTCTTTCGCTCGGGGACGACGCGGTCAGCAGCCCGCTCCCTCTCGGTTTTACCTTCAGCTATTACGGAAAGGACTATACAGAGATCCTGGTCGGATCGAACGGGCTGATCGGGTTTCCGACGGACAGTGTCGGACTCGCCTCGGCCACTCAACTCCCGGCCATCCCGGATCCGGCGGACCCCAATGCCGTCATCGCCCCCCTTGCGACAGACCTGGATCCTTCCGCGGGAGGGAGTATCTATACCCTGTCCGGGGGAATCCCCGGAAAACGATACTTTGTCGTGGAGTGGATCGGGGTCCCGGTCAAGGGGCAAGGGGGAAACCGGACCTTTGAGGCGGTGCTGTACGAGGACAACGGCGATATTCTGTTCCAATACAAGACCCTGCGGGGCGGAGGTCCGATCACCGCATCCACCACGACGATCGGGATTGAAAACAGGACGGGTGACGGGGGACTTTTCCCCGCGGACCTGAGCCTGATCCGGGAGGGGACGTCGATCCTCTTTTCGGAAACCGATCCGGATGCGGACGGCGACGGCATGATCGACCGTTTTGAAGACTTCTATGGGCTGGACTCCGCGGCCGATGACGCGGGCTCCGACCTCGATTCGGACGGACTCACCAACCTCGCCGAATACCAGGCGGGGACAAAACCGAATCAGGCGGACACCGATGCGGACGGAATCCTGGACGGCGCGGACGCGGACCCGCTCGATTCCGATGCCGACCAGGACGGTCTGCGGGACGCAAGAGAGGACACCAACCTGGACGGGAATCTCGACACGGGAGAATCCGACCCCTCCAGTCCGGACACCGACGGAGACGGATTCACCGACAGTATGGAGATCACTTTCGGCAGCGACCCCCTGGATGCTCTCTCCATCCCGAAAACGGGATACACTATGGTATCGGGTTCGGTCCAGACGGCCGTTGATTCGGCGTCCGAAGGCGACATCCTCTATCTGCCCCCCGGCACTTACACCGGGGACCTGACCCTCGGGAAGGCAGTCACCCTGATCGGGGCGGGTCCACGGCTCACGTTTCTCCAGGGCCGGATCACCCTCGGCGGAGGCTCGGGCACGACCCTCACCGCTCTTACCGTCGAGATGACGGACACCGGCACAAATCCGGCGATCCGGGTCCTGGGGGACCCTGCATCGGACACCAGCGTCCACTTGGTGAACATAACACTTTTAAACTGCGTGAACGGCCTTCTCGTCTCGGACGCCTCGGACGGAGGGGCCGCGACCCGAACCTCCGCAACACTCGATCACGTCACCTTCCAGGTGGACGAAGCCAAGACCGTGGGATACGGAATCAAGGTGGAGGAGCTGCAGGACCCGACGGACCAGGTCAAGATCCGGAACACGTCTCTTTCTCTGAACGGAGCCGGTGGCGCAATCGTGATCCAGGGGAGCCGGAATGTCACGGTAACCGGAAGCACGATCTCGAACGCTGAAACCAGCGGAATCGTGATCACGGACTCAACAACGGCGTCTGCGGCGATCACCCTGGACAACAATTGGATCCGGGACAACTTCGGCGCCGGAATCGAAGTGGGAGGCAACGGCACGGGAATCGTCCTGAACCGGGATACCTTGTCCGGCAACAGCGGAAGCGGGATACGGATCACCGGTTCCGCATCCGTCACGATCACCGACAATCTCGTCTCCGGCAATCAGGGCTACGGCATGGAAAGTTCCTCCTCCCCCTCGGTGACCAACTCGGGCAACTCGGTCACGGACAACACCCTGGGCGCCTACAGCAACAGCAACGTTTTCCAGACCGGAGAAACCGCGGCCGACCCCGTGGGAGCCTCCTCCACCGGCAGGCTGATTGCCGAATCGGCGGCCTTTCTCCGTGCCGGCACGGGAGGAACCGTCGCCTTCATCACCCCTCCGGATGTGCTCACCGATCCCATCAGGAGTCTGTTCGGAACCGGAATCACGATCGGCGCGAGCACAATCAGCGAAGACACGGTCGTCACGATCTATCAATCCACCGAAACACTCCCGGCCCTTCCGGTCTCCTTCAACTACGCCATGCCGGTCGCCGAATTCCGCCTCGAAAACGGTGACCTGACCGGGACCGCCTCGATCACCCTGCCGGTCCTGGCCAGTTACGATACGGACACGGCACGGGTCTTCCACCTCACAGGCGGCGTCTGGAAAGAAATGACGCCCCTTACACCGGTCAATCATCAGGAAATCGCGCTGCATCAGCAGGTTTCCTTCAGCACGAACAGCCTGAGTCCCTTTGCTCTGGTTATCTCCCTGCCCTTTCTCGATTCGGGAGATCCCGGCGGCGGCGCGGGGGGATGCTCCGTCTCCACAAGGGCTTTCCCCCGGGGGAAGACCGTCCATCCGCTGGATCCGCTTCTCTGGCTTTTCCCGCTGATTTTCCCGGTTCTGAAACGGAACCGGGCTCGTTCCACGAGGGCCTATGAAGCGGAATAAGGAATTGAGGGGAAAAGGCCGGGGAAACCGGTTCGTTGTGGGAAGGCACGGTCCCGGAATCCTCCGGTTCGGCCTGATACTCCTGATTTTGGGAGTATTGACCGTCGCCGCCACCGCAAAGGAGACGACTCCGATCATACGGAAAATCGAGATCGCAGGGAACCGCAGGATCGACAGTGGGACCATACGGGAACGAATCAAGTCACGCGTGGGAGAACCGCTTTCTCTGGATACGATTCGTGAAGACATCCGATCCATCTACCGAATGGGAGGGTATTTCAAGAACGTACAGGTGGAAAGCGATCCATTCGCGGACGGGATCCGGTTGACCTTCCGGGTGGAGGAAAAACCGATCATCTCGGAAATCTCGATCCAGGGGAACAAGGAACTGGACGAAGGGAAAATCCGGGATGTGCTGCATTCCAGGATTGGTTCCCCCTATGACCGGCAACGGATCAAGGAAGACAAAGAGGCCATCCGGAAGCTCTATCAGAATGAGGGCTATTACTTCGCCGGAATCGACATTCAGGTCCGGGAGGACAAGAACCACAACAAAAAAATCCTCTACCACATTGCGGAGGGGAAGAAAGTCATCATCGGGGAGATCTTCCTGAAGGGGGCCAAACACCTGAAACCGGGTGAGATCAAAAAGAAGGCCATGGAGACCAAAGAACACTGGATGCTTTCCTTTATCAGTTCGGCCGGTCTTTATAAAAAGGAAATCCTGGACATCGATCTGCAGAGAATCAAGGACTACTATTACAGTCACGGCTATCTCGAGGCCAAAATCGGGGAACCGGTCATCTCATTCAAGAAACCCCGGAAGCGGTCCTGGGACCGTTTCTACGAATTTCTCAAGGGATGGTGGTGGAGCAAGAACATGATTTCCATTACGATCCCGATCTCCGAAGGGCAACAGTATCGTATCAAAAAAATCGCCTTTCAGGGGAACGCAGCCATCCCGGAGTCGGTCCTGAGATCTTCTCTCTCCTCCAAAGCAGGGGAGACCTTCAGCAGCCGGGCGATCCGTCGGGACATGAGGCGCATCAGCAAGCTCTATGGAGCGAAAGGCTACGCGTTCGCCGGCGTCTCCCCCCTGACGGAACTGGACCGGGACACCCGCACCGTCAACCTGACCTGGGATATCGACGAGGGACAACCCGTTTACATCGGAGAGGTCACCATCGTCGGGAATACTCAGACCCGGGACAACGTCATCCGCAGGGAATTACGGTTCAATGAAGGGGATCAATACAATATTGCGAAAATCGACCGGAGCAAGATCCGGATTCAGAACACCGGTTTCTTCAAAAAGGTTCGGATCGCGACAAACCGGCGTCCCGGAGAACAGGTCGTCGACCTGAAGGTCCAGGTTGAGGAACAGCAGACCGGTTCGTTGTCGTTCGGGGTCGGCGCGAGTTCCACGCAGGGACTGATCGGCTCATTCGATATCCGGGAGAACAACCTTTTCGGAACCGGAAGGGAACTCAACCTCGCTGCGGAATTAGGAGGGCAGGATACCACCTTTAACATTCATTACATCGACCCCTGGCTCTACGACCGGGAGATCAGCCTGGGGGTGAGCCTATTCAAGACCTTTTCGAATTACAAATCCTTTGAAGAGGATACGGTGGGAGGCAGCCTGACCGTCGGAAAAGCCCTGGATGAATACAGCCGGGGGTCGATCGGCGTCAACTATGAAGAGATCCACTTCTCCAATGTGGATCAGAACTTTGAACAGGGGCTGACCCAGTCCCAGTCGGTCTTCGGCATCTCCTTCGGGTGGCAACGCAATACGGTGGACAATATCGTTGATCCCACACGTGGATATCTGGCCCGGATGAACCTCAAATTCGCGGGTCTCCTGGGTAACGCCAATTTCAACAAGTATTTTCTATCCGACCGGATCTTTTTTAAAGGGCCCTGGAAAACCACTTTCTCCCTGAACGGGGAGGCCGGCTTCGTGGATGCGGGAGGGCCCGAGGATGTTCCGGTTTCCGAACTCTTCTTTCTGGGCGGGATTGAATCCCTGAGGGGTTATCAGTACAGGAGCCTGGGGCCGAAAAATTACTTCGGCAGCCTGATCGGCGGACGGAAATCCCTTCTGCTGAACAGCGAGTATTACATCCCCCTTGCCCCCTCCCTGGGTCTCAAGGGATTCCTCTTTTTCGATATCGGGAAGGTCTACGCTCCTCTCAGCAAGACCACAATCACCTCCATGAAAGAAATCGACAGGGACGGCGACGGATTTACGGATGCCATACAGGCCGTGCGGAGTCCGAACCTGACCGACGGAAATGCCTGGAAGAAAAGCTATGGGATCGGATTCTATTGGAGGTCGCCCGCCGGACCGATCAAGATCGTCTGGGCCAAGGCCCTCAGTCCGGAACCCTTTGACAATCTGGAAACGATCCAGTTCAACATGGGAACCACCTTTTAACGGAAACCGCGCAGACAACCGCCAGTTGGATCCACACCCGGATCTTCCTGGGAAAACAAAAAAGGAGCACAATCATGAAATCAAAAACCATCCTGATCCTGATCTTTGTCACCGGATTGATTCTCTCTTCCGCGGCCATCCTGCCCGCGAAGGAGGGGAAAATCGGCTTCATCAATTTCCAGAAAGTCTTCGAGCAATCCACCACGATCAAACACCTCAACGAAGAACTTCAGGCAAAGATCCGCAAGGAACAGGAATCGATCATCCAGAAAAAGAAATCTCTGGAGAAAAAAAAGGAGGACCTGGAAAAGCAGCAATCCCTTTTAAGCGAGGATGTGAGAAACCAGAAAGAGGAAGAACTTCGTCAGAACCTGAAGGATCTCAAGCGATACGCCAGCGACAAGGAGGATGAGTTTCAACGCAAAGGTTCCGAACTGATGAAAAAAATTCTAAAGGAACTGAACGAAATCGTGCAAAACATCGGGAAAGAGAAGGGGTACACCGCCATCCTGGAACGTTCCCAGGGGGGAGTGGTTTATTTCGATCCCGCCTATGATATCACCGACCAGGTGACGGAGGTATACGACAAGCACCATCAGGGAAAATAAATCCATCGAACGTTCCGTTTTGGAGAACCCATGCCCCAGCATAAGAAACAGAAGACCTGGTCACTAACCGAACTGGCCGCGGAGGCCGGAGGGAACCTGGAGGGAAACGGGGAGATCCGGGTCACCGGTCTGGCCCCCATCGACAAGGCGGTCAAGGGTCAGATCACCTTTCTCGCCAACAGAAAGTATCTCCCTTCTCTGGACCACACCCGGGCCTCGGCCGTGATCCTCGCCCCCGGGATCCCGACCCGAATTCCGTCGATTCAGTGCGAAAATCCGTACCTGGCCTTTGCCAGAATCGCGCGGTTCATGCAGCAACAGCAAAAGAGACCGGCCGGAATCAGTCCGGACCTGATCCGGGGATCGGGATGCCGAATCGGCAGGGAGGTTTCCATCCATCCCCGCGTGGTCTTGGGAGGCAATGTAGTCATCGGAGATCGGGTCACCCTCCACCCCGGTGTTGTGATTGGAGACAACTCGGTGGTCGGAAACGATTCCATCCTCTACTCATCCGTTTCAATCCGGGAGGGAATCCGAATCGGAGAAAGGGTCATCATCCACTGCGGCGCGGTGATCGGAAGCGACGGTTTCGGCTTCGCGCCGGAAGGAGAAAGCTACTTCAAGATTCCCCAGATGGGCGGCGTCGTCATCGAGGACGACGTGGAGATCGGAGCCAACACCACGATCGATCGGGGCACAATGGGAGACACGATCATCGGGAAGGGAACCAAGATTGACAATCTGGTTCAGATCGCTCACAATGTCGTGATCGGTGGAAATACCATTGTCGTCTCCCAGGTCGGCATCTCCGGCAGCACCCATATCGGGGAACATGTCACGCTCGCCGGACAGGTGGGGGTCGCCGGGCATCTGAAGATCGGCCACCATGTCACGGTGGGCGCTCAGTCGGGGGTCACCCGGGATATTCCACCCGGGAAGACGGTAGCCGGTCTCCCCGCGATCCGTCACCGGGAGTGGTTGAAAGCGGCCAGCTCTTTTGAACACCTGCCGAAAATCCGTAAGGTGATGAGACAGCTTCAGGAGAAAGTCGCGCAACTGGAGAAACAGCTGTCGAAAGGAGGAAAGAAGTCATGATGGACGTCCATGAGATTATGCGGTATCTGCCTCACCGTTATCCCTTCCTGCTGGTCGATCGCATTGTGGAGATGACCGAGGGGAAACGAATCGTAGGGATCAAGAACGTCAGTATCAACGAACCGTTCTTTCAGGGGCATTTCCCCGGACATCCGATCATGCCGGGAGTACTGATCATCGAATCGATGGCCCAGACCGCGGGTGTCCTCTCCATGCGGATGGTGGAGGACCCCGCCTCCAAGGTGGTTTATTTCATGAGTATCGATCGGGCCAAGTTCCGGCATCCGGTCCTTCCGGGGGATCAGCTTCGTCTCGAACTGGAGGTGATCAAGATTCGTGTTCCGATCATGAAACTGGAGGGGAAGGCCTATGTCGGGGAAAAGAAGGTCGCCGAAGCGCTGCTCACGGCAACCATTGCGGACAAATAAAAAAGGAGAAGCCATCAACACCCAACTGACGGCTTGGTCATAAACTGAAAGAGAAGGTTATTTCATGAAGATTCACCCCACGGCGGTTCTGCACCCGGAGGCAAAGATCGCACCGGATGTGGAAATCGGCCCTTACTGCGTCATTGGAGAACACGTCAGGATCGGGAGCGGTACCCGGATTCAATCCCATGTCAATATCAACGGATGGACCGAGATCGGGGACGGATGCACCTTCTATCCCTTCTCTTCGATCGGAGAACCCCCGCAGGACCTGAAGTTCCAGGGAGAGGTTTCCACCCTCCGGATCGGATCGAACAACATCTTTCGGGAATTCGTCACGCTGAACCGCGGGACCGGGCACGGCGGAGGGGAAACCGTGATCGGAAACCACAACTTTTTCATGGCTTACTGCCACGTGGCCCACGACTGCAGGATCGGAGACCACGTGATCCTGGCCAACGCGGCCACACTGGCGGGTCACATCCTGATCGACGATTACGCCATTATCGGGGGGCTCTCCGCCATTCATCAATTCGTCCGGATCGGAAGGCACGCCATTATCGGCGGAGCCTCGGCCGTGCCCAAGGATGTTCCCCCCTTCTGTAATGCCACCGGGAACCGGGCGACCCTTCACGGCCTGAACACAACCGGATTGAAACGGCATCGTTTCCCGGATGAAACGATCCGGGAACTCAAACACGCCTACCGGATCCTTTTTCGGTCCGGTCAACTCCTGCGGGATGCATTCACGCAAGTGGAAAAGGAGATCCCCCCCCTCCCTGAGGTGGTGGAATTAACCAACTTTCTCAAGAACTCTCAAAGGGGATTCTGCCGGTAACATCATCCGGAACGACACTCCTTTTGAAATGGATCTTGGCGGAGGGAAAGAGATCATGTCGAAATATACCCCCCTGGACCTCAGAAAGGTCAGGACCTATCCGATCCGGGAACGGAAAAACAAAGTGGAAACGAACTGCTTCTCCCGGGTCAGCCGGAAGGGAGAGAGTTTTTCCTCCTTTCTGGATTCCCTGCCGGACATCCTGGCCGCCCGGAGTTTCCGGGCCGTGGTACAGGCCGTGGTTCGCGCGGTTTCCGAGGACCGTCCCGTGGTCATGGCCATGGGAGGGCACGTCATCAAGTGCGGCCTTTCTCCCGTCATCAACCACCTGATCGAAAGGGGGATCGTCACTGCCGTGGCCATGAACGGTGCCGCCGGCATTCACGACTATGAGATCTCCTTGATCGGAGGAAGCTCGGAGGACGTGGCGGAAGAGATCCAGACCGGACGTTTCGGCATGGCCGAAGAGACCGGAAAGGGAATCCTGGATGCCCTCGCCCGGGGCGCACGGGAAAAATGGGGATACGGCGAAGCAGTGGGACGCGCCATCGGCGCCAGCCACAATCCCTATCGGGAATTCAGTATCCTGGCCAAGGCGGTGGAACAGGGAATCCCCGCCACGGTCCATGCGGCGATCGGGGCCGATATCATCCATATGCACCCCCGCATGGACGGCGCGCTCCTGGGAGAGGCGACCTTCCGTGATTTCAGGCTTCTCTGTTCCGTGGTGTCCAACCTCGGGAACGGGGGGGTCTGGATGAATATCGGCTCCGCCGTGCTTCTCCCCGAAGTTTTTCTCAAGGCCGTCAGTGTGGCGCGAAACCTGGGGCATACGCTTTCGGATTTCGTGACCGTGAACCTGGATATGATCCAGCACTACCGGCCGCTGATGAACGTGGTTCGGAGGCCTACCCGGGACGGCGGCAAGGGATACACCCTGACCGGTCACCATGAGATCATGGTCCCTCTGTTGGCCAGGGCGATTCTGGAAGAAATCAAGTAACGGCTCATACGGATCGATTCAAGGAGGAAAAAGAGGGGACAGCCTATCCGGCATCAGGCTGCATCCCCGGCTGTTGCCAAATGGGAGAGACAGATTTCATGGAAAAAGAGAACATCCTCGAAATCCTCGAAACAATCCGGAACCGGAAGATCCTGGTTGTGGGAGACGTGATGCTCGACGCCTACGTCTGGGGCGCCGTGGACCGGATCTCTCCGGAGGCCCCGATTCAGGTTGTGAATGTGCGCTCGGAGAGTACCCTCATGGGAGGTGCCGCCAACGTGGCCTCCAACCTCGTGGGACTGGGAGCCGTTGTACGCCTGGTCAGTTGCGTCGGCCCGGACGACAACGGCCGGATCCTGCGGGAAAAGTTGAGGGATGCGGGGGTCCGGATTCAGGGTCTGATCACCGATTCCGGCCGTCCGACCTCCACCAAGACCCGGGTTCTCTCCAAAAACCAGCAACTCCTCCGGATCGACCGGGAGGAAAAAAAGATGCTTTCCGAAAAGGCGCAAGGAAGAATTCTTCAATACCTGAAGAAACAGATCCCCGCCTGTGACGGCATCATCCTCTCGGATTATGGAAAGGGAGTCTTAACCCCCCGTGTTCTTGCCGAGACCATCCGGGCCGCCCGGAGCGCCGGAAAGATCGTCATGGCCGATCCCAAGGGAAGGGATTTTTCCCGCTACCGTGGGGTCACCTGCCTGACACCCAACCGGAAAGAGGCGGAAGAGGCCTCGGGCCGTCCCCTGAAAGAGCGCCGGGAAATCCTTTCCGTGTCACAACAGATCCGTAAGGATTTGAAGAGCCGTGCCTGTCTCATTACACTGGGGGAGGATGGAATGGCCCTGTTCGACGGGGGGCGTTTCATGATTCTCCCCACCGTGGCCCGGGAAGTTTACGATGTCACCGGCGCAGGAGACACGGTGATCGCCGTCTTTACCCTTGTAGCCTCCGCCGGATACGATCTGGCAACCGCGGCCGTCTGCGCCAATCTTGCGGCCGGGATCGTGGTCGGCAAGGTCGGAGCGGCCGGGATCACATCGGAAGAACTCCTCCGGTACGCGAAGGGCCCCTTTGACACACAGGAGCGTAAAATTCTCAAACTGCCGGAGTTGGAAAAGAAGGTGAGGAGATTGAAGGAACAGGGGAAAACGGTGGTTTTCACGAACGGCTGTTTCGACCTGCTCCATGTGGGACATATCCGATACCTTCAGGAATCCCGGACCCTCGGCGACTGTCTCGTCGTGGGACTGAACAGCGACTCCTCCGTGAGAAGGCTCAAGGGGCAAAAACGTCCCCTGATCTCGGAGGATGAACGGGCCCATATCCTCTCGGCCCTGGACTGCGTGGATTATCTGATCCTTTTTTCCGAACCGACTCCCCTGAAGCTCATCCGGAGGCTGAAACCGCACATCCTGGTCAAGGGCGGAGATTACCGGAAAAGTGAAGTCGTGGGTTCGGACTTCGTGGAATCGTACGGAGGACGGATCCACCTGGTCCCCGTGGTCCGGGGAAAATCAACAACCGGCCTTGTCCGGAAAATCGTGGAACGCTACACCAATAAGGAATGAAACATTTGGAACCGGAACAAAAACAGGAAACCCTTCGGGTTGGGGTCATTGGAGTCGGGTACCTCGGACAACATCATGCCCGGATCTATTCGGAGATGGATGGAGTCGATCTCGCAGGGGTGGCGGACACCGACCCCGATCGGGCCGGGGAAATCGCGGAACGACACGGTGTTCCAGCCTTCCGCGACTACAGGAAGATGATCGCCGGCCTCGATGCCGTCAGTATCGTCGCCCCCACGGTGGACCACTTTGAAATCGCCCGGTCCTGTCTCGAACACAATCTGGACGTCCTGGTGGAAAAACCGATTACGGAGACCCCGGATCAGGCGGAGAAACTGGTCCGTCTATCGGAAGAGGGCAGGAAAATCCTTCAGGTGGGGCATATCGAACGCTTCAACGGAGCGGTGATCGAACTGGCACGTCTCGTTCGGAATCCGCTCTTCATCGAGGCCCATCGCCTGGGCTCCTTCATGGGACGGGCCACGGATGTAGACGTAATCCTGGATCTGATGATCCATGACATCGATATCATCCTGAACCTGGTTCACTCTCCCGTCCGGGAAATCCGGGCGAATGGAACGGCGGTCATCACCCCGAAGGTGGATATCGCCAACGCACGCCTGGAATTCGAAAACGGATGCGTCGCCAATGTCACTGCCAGCCGCGTCTCCATACACCCGCAACGTAAAATGCGGTTCTTCCAGTCCGATTCCTATATCGCCCTCGACTTCCGGAAACAGGAGGTGGAGTGCTACAGACGGATCGGCAGCCCCGACGGTTTTCTCTCGGGACATCCCCCGAAGATCGTTCGGGAACAGGTCGAGGTCTCCAGGGAGGAACCTCTCAAGGTGGAACTGACATCCTTCATCAACGCGGTTCGCACCCGCTCCCGCCCGGTTGTATCAGGGCAAGAGGGGGAAAACGCGTTGAAAACAGCCACCCAGATTCTCCGGGAGATCCGGAATGGACAAGAAGTCGATCATGGTCATCGCCGGTGAAGCCTCCGGGGACCTTCATGCCTCCAACCTGGTGAAAGAAATCCGGAAACTTCTCCCCGAAACGGAATTCCTGGGGATCGGGGGGCACCGGATGCAAGAAGCCGGAGTCCGGCTTCTCTTTGAGAATCATGCCCTGGCCGTCACCGGATTCTCAGAGGTGCTGGCGAAAATCGGAAGCCTGTCCAAGGCCTATCGGACCGTCAAGGAAACCCTGCGGCACATGCGGCCGGACCTTCTGATCCTGCTTGATTTTCCCGATTTTAATCTTCGCGTGGCCGATGTGGCGAAGCGTTGCGGTATTCCGGTTCTCTATTACATCAGTCCCCAGGTCTGGGCCTGGCGAAAAAATCGTATTCGGAAAATCAGGAAACGGGTGGATAAAATCATGGTCGTTCTTCCCTTCGAAGCCTCTCTTTACGGAGACAAAGGGATCTTCGTAGGGCATCCCCTGCTCGATGAAATCCCCCGCGCGCCTTCCCCCCGGGGGGTCCTCGACCACCTTGGAATCCGCAGGGGATCCCCTGTGATCACGCTTCTTCCGGGAAGCCGAAAGAACGAGGTCCGCCGGCTTCTCCCCGCCATGGTTGAAGCGGCTCACCGGATCCAGGACCGGATTCCTGAAGTACAATATCTTCTTCCGGTCGCCCCGACGATTCCTGACGAGGAAATCGATCCTGTCATCCGGAACGCGCTGGTTCCCATCCTCCCGGTACGGGACTCGGTCTATGAAGCGCTTTCCATTTCGGATTTTGTGATCGTGGCCTCCGGAACCGCGAGTCTTGAAACGGCTTTCTTCGGAGTCCCGATGGTCATCCTGTACCGGATGTCGGCTTTCACCTATTTTCTGGCAAAACGGCTGGTCCGGGTGCCGCACATCGGCCTGATCAACATGATCGCGGGGAAAAGGATCGTTCCGGAGCTTGTTCAGGACGAGGTCACCCCGACACGAATCACGCGGGAAACCCTGCGATTCATGCAGGATTCAAACCGCGCCAGAAGGACTTCCATGGAACTGAAGGAAGCCGTCTCCCGGCTGGGAGGACCCGGGGCATCGGCCCGGGCCGCGGCCATCGCATGCGATATCATCCAGAGGTAACCCGGTCGGACAGGCAGGCAGAAGCCACGTAAGAGGAATAGTCATGAAGACATACAAACGAATTCTCCAATACATGGCCCGTTACAAGGGCGCTTTTTTTCTCTCCTTTCTCTGTATGGCCGGCGTCTCCTGCGCCAAAGGCGCCCTGGCCTGGGCGGCGGGGCCGCTGACGCAGGGGATTTTTCTGTCCAAGAAGATGTCGATCCTGGCCCTGATGCCGATCGTGATCCTCTCCATCTATACCCTGCGGGGACTCAGCATGTACGGCCAGGCCTACTTCATGGCACTCGTCTCCCAAAAGACCATCCGGGACCTGCAGAATCATATCTACGAACATCTCCTCAAGATGTCTCTCTCCTTCTTTGTCAAAAACCCCACCGGTATCCTCATGTCAAGAATCACCAACGACGTCAACCTGATTCAGCAGTCGGTGACCAAGGCCGTCTCCAGCCTGATCATGGAGAGCATGAGCATCCTCGTGCTCTTCGGGGTTGCCCTGACCAAGGACCCGTTGATCACGATCATCTTTGTGGTTATCCTGCCCCTCTCCACCTTTCCGGTCGTCCGCTTCGGGAAACGGCTCCGGAAAATCAGTACGAAAACCCAGATCAATTTCGGTCTGATCAGCAGCTTTCTCCATGAAACCATCACCGGAATCCGGATCGTCAAGGCGTTCGGGATGGAAAATTACGAAAACAAGCGGTTCCGGGAAAGGAGCCAGAGTCTGTATCGTTCCAGGTTCAAATCCAACGTGGTGAAAGGGCTCTCGGAACCGGTCATGGACCTGGTTGAAGGAATCGGCGTCTCCCTGGTGATCTACATCGGCGGATCCGGCGTAATCCAGGGCCGGATCAACTTCTCTGAATTTACTACCCTGATGGCGGCCATTGTCATGATGTACGCACCGGTCAAGAAACTGAGCCGTGTTCACTATATGATCCAGGAGGGACTGGCCGCTGCGGATCGAATCTTCGAGGTACTGGATCAGGAACCGGAAATCCGTGACAGGAAGAACGCGCGGGAGCTGACAACGGTCGGCCGGGGAATCGCTTTCGAAGACGTCTATTTCCGTTATGAAGACAAGATGGTGATCCAGGGGATCTCGCTTACGGCACGACCGGGAGAAGTGATCGCGCTGGTCGGCGCCAGCGGAGAAGGGAAAAGCACGCTGGTCAACCTGATCCCCCGTTTTTACGACATCACGAAAGGGACGATCCGGATCGATGGAATCGACATCCGGGAGGTGACGCTTCATTCTCTCAGGAGGCTGATCGCCATCGTCTCCCAGGAAACCGTACTATTCAATGACACGGTCCGGAACAATATCGCCTACGGCCTGGAAAACATCCCGGAGGAGGAAATTATCCGCGCGGCCCGGGCCGCCAACGCACACTCCTTTATCAAAGAACTCCCCATGGGGTACGACTCCATGATCGGCGAAAAAGGGATTACGCTTTCCGGCGGGCAAAGACAGCGGCTTTCCATTGCGCGGGCACTGCTCAAAGACGCACCGATCCTGATTCTGGACGAGGCGACCTCGGCCCTGGATACGGAGTCGGAACGCGCCGTGCAGGAGGCGATCAATATTCTGATGCAGGGCAGGACCACCTTTGTCATCGCTCATCGCCTCTCCACCATTACCGGTGCGGACCGGATCCTGGTTATTCAGGAAGGCCGGATCATCGAATCCGGGAGGCACGAAGAACTGCTGAAAAGGGGCGGCGCCTATCAAAGACTCTACGAAAAACAGTACGAAAGCGAACCGGCCTCGCCCGGGGAAAAACCGGAATGAAAGGAAACCGGCTGCTCGACATCATGATCCCGGCGCTGGCCTCCCTCGTGATCAAGCTGAACGCCCTCACCCTTCGCCTGGAGACCGAAGGAGAAGAACACCTGCGCCGCTTCAGCGAACAAAGCAGGCCGGTCCTCTTCGCCTTCTGGCACAACCGGCTCCTCTATACCTGTTATTACCTCCGCAAACAAAGACTGACCATGATGATCAGCCGGAGCCGGGACGGAGAACGGATCGCCCGGGTGGCCCGGTATTTCGGGATTCAGTCGATCCGCGGATCCTCCTCGAAAAACGGCCGCCGCGCCATTGTCGAGATGGTCCGCAAACTCCGGGAAGGTGAAAACGGCGGAATAACGCCCGATGGACCGAGAGGTCCCCGCTACCGCATCCAGCCCGGTGTCCTGATCGTGGCAGGGAGGGCTGAAGTCCCCATCCTTCCGGTTTCCATCAGCTTCAGCAGAATGAAAATCTTCCAGAGTTGGGATCGCTTCCGGGTTCCCTATCCCTTCTCCCGAGCCGTTCTTCTTTTTGGAGAGCCTTTTTACGTTCCGAAAAACCTGAAAGGTGAGACCTTTGAAGAAGCCCGTCGGAACCTGGAGGCCAAACTGCAAGAAATCACGGAAAAATCGGATCGGTATTTCCCCTGATATAAGGAGAACCAAATTGTTCTTTCTGTATAACGTGGCGCTGACGACCATCGCACTGCTCGGTCTCCCCTTCTTTCTGATCAAGCTTACGACCACTCCGAAATACCGGGCGGGTCTTTTCCAGAGGCTGGGATGCCTGCCGAGGAAGGCGACAGAAAAGTTGAGTCAGGCCGGTACCATCTGGATTCACGCTGTTTCCGTGGGCGAAACCATCGCAGCCGTCCCGCTGATCCGGAGTTTGAAACACCGGTACCCGGAACGTGAAATTCTCCTGACCACCGTTACAGCCACCGGGAACCGGACAGCCAAAACACAGGTGGGCGACAGCGTTACCGTTCTCTTTTTCCCCTTTGATCTTCTTTTCATCGTCCAACGTGTGATCCAACACATCCGCCCTTCCCTCTTCATCCTGATGGAAACGGAGATCTGGCCCAACTGCATCCGGACCCTTCACAAAAACGGAATCCCGATCCTGCTCGTCAACGGACGAATCTCCAGGAAGTCGTATTCCGGATACCGGAAGATCCGCCCCATGATGAAGAGGGTCCTTTCCCTGATCGACGCCTTCGCAATGCAAACGGGAAAAGACGCCGGGAGAATCACGCGGCTGGGCGCGCCGGAAAACCGCGTCAGGAATACCGGAAACATCAAATTCGATCAGGAGATCCCGTCGATCTCGGACCCGGATCGACGGAAAATCCGGAGAGAGTACGCCCTCCCCGATCAGGGAGAAATCCTGATCGCGGGTTCCACACATCCGGGTGAGGAAGGCCCCGTACTCGACGCCTACGCGAGGATCCTTCAAGACATTCCGGACCTGATCCTGATTCTGGCCCCCCGGCATCCGGAACGGACACCCGAAATCGAATCGCTGATGCGGGAGCGAAACCTGGGATACCAGAAAAGGAGCCGGCCCGATCCGGGGCAAAGGATCCTTCTTCTCGATACGGTCGGGGAATTAGCCGGACTCTATCGGATCGGATCGGTCGCCTTCGTCGGAGGCAGTCTCGTTCCGAAGGGAGGGCATAACATTCTGGAACCGGCGGCCTGCGGCACCCCGGTCGTCTTCGGCCCACACATGGAAAACTTTCCGGAGATCGCAAGGGTGATCACGGAAGAAGGAGGAGGTCTTCAAATCGAATCATCCCGGGAGCTGGCAACGGTCCTGGGAGAACTCTTTGCGGATGAAGAAAGAAGGATGAAGATCGGAGAGAAGGGAAGACGGATCCTCCTGGAAAACCGGGGAGCCCTGGAAAAAACCCTGGAGCTTGTGGACCGGTTTCTGTAAGGTATGATACAATACAGTCCGGTTTTCAGAACTGTAACTGCTCAGGAACATCATGGCGGCTCTCCTTCATCATCGAAAGATCGGTCTAGCCCTGCTCCGGACCCTGCTCCTTCCGGCCACCCCCCTCTATCGGGGAATCACCGCGACGCGGGGCCTCCTGTACAACCGGGGCATCCTCCTCTCCAGGAGACTTCCAAGGCCGGTCATCTCCGTTGGAAACCTCACGACCGGCGGCACCGGGAAGACCCCCATTGTCATCAAAATCGTGGAGGAACTCACGCTCCGGGGGGTCCGCATGGCCGTGTTGAGTCGGGGATACCGCGGATCCGCCGGGAGACGGGTCAATATCGTCTCGGATCCCGAAGGTCTCCGGCTCGACGCGCGACAGGCGGGAGACGAACCGTACCTGATGGCGATGAAACTCCCCGGCACGCCGGTCCTAACGGGAAAAGACCGCTTTCCAGCAGGAATGGAGGCAATCCGTCGTTTCAATCCAGACTGTCTCATCCTCGATGACGGATTTCAGCATCTTTCATTGAGGCGGGACATCAACCTCCTGGTTCTGGACGGAGAGGCGCCCTTCGGGAACGGCCGCTGTCTTCCCGCCGGAGACCTTCGGGAAGGGATCTCAGCAGTGGCACGGGCGAACCGGCTGATCCTGACGGGAAGCGGAGACAAGACGATCCTGTCCCGGATTCGGGCGATCACACCCGACACACCGATCTACAGGGTCCGTTTCGTTTCCGGCGGTCTCCGGGAAATGCCGGAGAGGAAACCCCGGTCGGACGCGACCCTTTCTGGGAAACGGGTCCTCGCGTTCTGCGGGATCGCGAGGCCGCAACGATTCTTCAGAAGCGTCAATCAAACGGGCGCGGAGGTGGTCATCGAAAGGTCTTTCCCGGACCATCACGCCTACCGGAACGGCGAGTTGCAACAACTGATCCGTCAGGCAAGAAAAAAACGCGCGGATTTTCTGATCACCACGGAAAAAGACGCCGTTCGGCTCTCGAAATTTCCGGACTCCCCTCCCCTTCTGACCCTGGAGCTTGCAGTCCGTATCAAGGAGCAGGAGGCGTTCTTCGGAGATCTTCTGCGATCCATCGAACAGCCGCGGAATCTTCAGACCGGATCGAAGACCCGGGTTCCGGGTCGCCCGGCCCTCCCCCGCGATGACGGAAAACCCGAACCTCGGGCAACGGCAGGGAGGGCATCCTGGAATCCCGGCCGACCCGCGGTCTTCCTGGACCGTGACGGAACCATCAATGAAGAGGTCGGCTACCTGAACGACCCGGAGCGACTGGCGCTGATTCCCGGCTCGGCCGAAGCGATCCGGAGGATTAACCGGGCCGGCATGGCCGCGGTGATCATCACCAATCAGTCTGGAATCGCCCGCGGTTTCTTCGATGAAGAGACCCTCGCATCGATTCACGAACGACTAAAGGAGATCCTCTCCGGGGAGAAGGCCCATCTGGACGGAATCTATGTCTGTCCTCATCATACCGATGGAAAGATACCGGAATACACCCGGGAGTGCGACTGCCGCAAACCCGGAACCGCACTGGTAAAACGGGCCGCGCGGGAACTCAACCTCGATCTTTCCGCCTCATACATGATCGGCGACCACTTCAAGGATATCCAGCTCGCGGCCGAAGCGGGGATCCCATCGATCCTGGTCCTGACCGGACACGGCAGAGGGGAATGGGAGAAGGCGGATCGAAAACTTCGCCTTCGCCCGGACCATGTGGCGGAAAATCTCTCTTCCGCCGTGGACTGGATCCTGGAACAGAAACAAGAGCGGCAAAGGAGGAAATAATGTCCATCAGCAAGGAACTGCTCCATATCCTGGTCTGCCCCCAATGCAAAGGGAACCTGGACCTGACTGAAGAGAAGGACGGCCTGGACTGCCCCACCTGCAGACTGAGATTCCCGATCCGGGATGATATTCCAGTCATGCTGGTCGAGGAGGCTGAACCGCTCGATTCCTGAACCGCATGGAGGAGACCCCCTTTCAGCCGTTCAGGCTGTTCGACGGGGGAGACACCAGGAACTCATCCCGGACATGAAGCAGAAACCACGACAGATTCTGGTCCGCGGCGTGAACTGGATCGGCGACGCAATCATAGCCCTTCCGGCCCTGCATGCACTGCGCGGACTCTTCCCGGAAAGCCGGATCACCTTGCTGATGAAGGAGCCGATCGATCGGCTGTTCGCCGCGGATCCCGCTCTGGACTCGGTGATCGGTTTTACCGTCGGTAAAGGAATGAGGGGCCTGTTGGATCGACTGCAACTTGTCCGGAGACTCCGACGGGAAGATTTCGATCTCTGCCTGGTCCTTCCCAACTCCTGGGATTCCGCCCTCGTACCCTTCCTCGCCGGGATCCCGGAGCGGATCGGATTCGACCGGAACGGCCGGGGGGTACTTCTCACGAAGAAAATTCCGGCTGATTTCAAGGACCGGGGAAAGCATCAGGCCGGTCACTATCTCAAACTGGTCCAATCCCTGGGACCGGTCCGGGAATCGGACAATTTCCATCTTGAGCTTGAACCGTCCGCACGAAGGTGGGCGGAGGACCGTTTGTCTTCCTTCACGCGGCGGAACACAGCCCCCCTGATCGGTTTCCATCCGGGCGCGACTTACGGTCCCGCGAAGATGTGGTTCCCGGAACGCTTCACCGCTCTGGGAAACCGGCTCCGCCGGGAGCTGAAGGCAGGAATCGTAATCATGGGGGGACCGGGGGAAATCGCACTCTGCGGAAACGTCGCCGCCGGAATTCCGGGAGGGGTCCTCGATCTCTCCGGACAGACCGATCTACCCCAACTGGCCGCGATCCTCTCCTGCCTGGACCTCCTGATTACCAACGACTCCGGACCCATGCACCTGGCCTCCGCCACCGGAACCCCCGTGGTGGCCCTCTTCGGTTCCACCAACCCGAATGCGACTTCCCCCATGGGGGAGCACCGCATCATCCGGAGGGAAATGGCCTGCGCCCCCTGCCTGAAACGCGTCTGCCCCCGGGGGGACACCCCCTGCATGAAGCAAATCAGCGTGGATGAGGTCTTCGATACAACGGTCCGGTTCCTCCGGGAAAGACAGGAGAAAAAACGTGTATAAACTCACCGTCGTGATTGTCAGCTACAATACCCGGGAGCTTCTCCTCCAATGCCTGGAGTCACTCTTCAAGGGAACGGAAGGAATCGCCACCGAGGTCTTTGTGGTAGACAATGCCTCGAAAGACGAAAGCGCCGAGGCCGTGGAGAAAACGTTCCCCCAGGTCCACCTGATCCGTAATCCGGAGAACCACGGATTCGCCCGAGCCGTCAATCAGGGGCTGAAGAGGAGCCGGGGAGAGTATCTGCTCCTCCTGAATCCGGATACAACAATTCCGCAGGACACGTTGCCGGAGATGCTCTCCTTCCTGGAGGATCACCCGAATGCGGGCGCGGCGGGACCGCAACTCCTCCATGAAGACGGCCGGCTCCAGAACAGCTTCGCCAATTTCCCCACCCTCGCCACCGAGCTGCTGAACAAGAGCCTGCTCCGAACTCTTTTTCCCGGCCGTTATCCCGGGAAAAACCGGAAATTCTCAGGTCCTGTTGAAGTGGAATCGGTCATCGGCGCCTGCATGCTGGTCAAAAGAGAGGCATTCCATTCCGTGGGGATGCTCGATGAAGGGTATTTCTTCTTTCTGGAAGAGACGGACTGGTGCCTCCGGATGAGAAAGTCCGGCTGGAAAATCTTTTTCCTGCCCCACCTGCGCGTTCTTCATCTGCAGGGACGGAGCGCCGGGGAAACTCCCCTCCCGGCAAGAATCGAATACTATCGGTCGCGTTATCGCTTCTTCACCGTCCACCGGCCGAAGGTCTCCGGAATGATTCTTCGGGCGGGACTTTTCATCCGGCTCGTTCTCGAAAGCCTCGCCTCCCTGCTGATCTCCCTCTCCTCCCTCTTTCTCTACCGCAAGGAAGTCCGCCGCCTCCGGACCCGAGTGGGGCTCCTCGTCTGGCACCTTGCCGGATGCCCGGACAACCAGGGGCTTAAGCGGCTCTATTCGTAAATACGGTGGCATTTGAGGGGCGCAGTATTGACGAACAGGACCACTCAGTCGATTTAAACATTGATCTTCCATCGTTTTTGTATTATTTTTAATGAAAACCATTTCTCCTGAAAGGGACTTGAATAACCATGATTCTCAAAATCGCACTGGTCTTTTATCTTCTATCCACGGTTCTTTGTCTCACTTATTTTGTTTCCATCAGAAAAATCCTGGGCAGGCTCTACCTCCTGAGTACGGTGGTCGGCTTTCTTTTCCACACAGCCGCTCTCGTGGCGGATTATGTAAAAGCCGGGCATATCCCGGTGACCAATTTCCAGGAAGGGGTCTCCTTTTTTTCCTGGACCGTGGTCCTGGTTTTCCTGTTGCTGGAGTATCGTTATAAGATTCTGATCTTAGGGTCTTTTATCCTCCCCCTGGTCTTCGCCGCACTTCTCTATCCGGCACTGGAGGGGCCGGAAACGCATGATCTTTCCCCGCTGCTCCAGAGTTCCTGGCTTGGAATCCATGTCACACTGGCCTTTCTGGGAGATGCGGCCTTCGCTCTGGCCTTTGCGATCAGCATCATGTATATCCTGCAGGAAAAGCAGATCAAATCCCACCGCTTCGGATCCACTTTCCGGAAGCTCCCATCCCTGGAGATCCTCGACTCCATGAATCACCGGGTGATCACGGTGGGTTTTCTGCTTCTCACCCTGGGGATCATCACGGGCGCGCTGTGGGCCCGCGCGTCGCTGGGAAGTTATATTCAGGGTGACCCGAGGGAGATCTGGTCGCTCATTACCTGGATGATCTACGCCGCGCTTCTCCATGGAAGACTCACCGTCGGATGGCGGGGCAGGCGTTCCGCGATCATGGCCATTGTCGGATTCGGGCTGCTGGTCTTCGCCTTTATCGGAATCAGCATGTTTATCTCCAGTTATCACTATCCGGGACGTTTTTAATGGGTATTTTTCTGCTCGGAATGAGCCACAAAACCGCGCCGGTTGAGCTTCGGGAAAAGGTCGCCATGCCGGCTGACACGCTTCAGGACCATCTGAAAACCTTGAACGGCGGGAACATTTCGGAATGTATGATCCTCTCCACCTGCAACCGCGTGGAGATCCTGGCACACTGCAGGGACAACCGGATGGGGATCCGGCAGGTCAAGGACTTCCTGACTGCTGAACGCGATGTCTCTCTATCCGAACTCGACCCGCACGTTTATGTCCACGAAAACGAAGAGGCGATCCGTCATGTCTTTCGGGTGGCCTCCTCGCTCGACTCCATGATGGTCGGAGAGCCCCAGATTCTTGGACAGATCAAGACCGCCTTTTCCCACGCATCCGAAGCCAACACCACGGGCGTGGTGCTGAACCGCCTGCTGCACAAAGCCTTCTCCGCGGCCAAACGGGTCAAGACCGAAACCCGGATCGCCCGGAACGCGGTTTCGATCAGCTATGCCGCAGTAGAGCTTTCCAAAAAGATCTTTGACGACCTCTCCGACAAGACCGTCATGCTCGTCGGCGCCGGAGAGATGAGTGAACTGGCGGCCCGACACTTGATGGCGAACGGAGCCAAGGCGCTCCTGGTCACCAACAGGACCTACAGCCGGGCCGTGGAGCTTGCCGAGCAATTCAACGGCAGCGCCATCCGTTTCGAGGACTTCGCGCAGTCCCTGATCCGTACCGACATCATCATCTCCTCCACGGGATCTCCCGATTACATCCTGCGGCACCATGAGGTCAAAGAGATCCTGCATAAACGGAGAAACAAACCGATCTTCATGATCGACATCGCCGTCCCGAGGGACCTGGACCCCGAAATTAATAACATCAGCAACGTCTACCTTTATGATATCGACGATCTGCAATCGGTGGTGGATACCAACATTCAGGAACGGGCCAAAGAAGCGGAAAAGGCGGATGACATCGTCGTCCAGGAGGTTCAGACCTTTCTGAAATGGATGGCCTCCCTCGATGTCACCCCGCTGATTGTTCTCTTGAGAGAACGGTTCAACCGGATCCGGCAGGAAGAACTCAAAAAAACCCTCTCCCGTTTGAACGGCATCTCAGAGAAAGATCGGAAAGCCGTGGAGGCGATGGCCGCGTCCATGATGAACAAGGTCCTGCACGGTCCCATGAAGGCTCTGAAATCCTGTTCCGACCCTTCGGAACAGACCGTCCTGATTCGTCTCATGAAGGAGATGTTCCGTCTGGACGAAACCAAGAGGCTACTCCAGAAAGAGGATAAGGAAACAGAATGGAAATGAAACAAGAGGTTCGCATCGGAACACGTGGAAGTCAGCTCGCCCTCTGGCAGGCCAACTGGGTCAAGGGAATGCTGGAAGCGGAATACCCGGAGATCCGGGTTTCCCTGGTCAAGATCAAGACCACCGGGGACAAGATCCTCGACGTCCCCCTGGCGCGGGTCGGCGGCAAGGGACTCTTCGTCAAGGAGATCGAAGAGGCGATGATGGACGGCAGGATCGACCTGGCCGTCCACAGCATGAAGGATGTCCCCACCGACCTGCCCGAATCCCTGCATCTTCCGGTGATCGCCGAACGGGAAGACCCCAGAGACGCGCTTCTTTCCCACGGAATGCATTTCGAGGATCTGCCGCAGGGCGCCCGAGTGGGAACCAGCAGTCTCCGGCGACAAGCCCAGTTGCTGCATCACCGGCCGGACCTGCGGATGATCAGCCTGCGAGGCAATCTGGACACACGCATCAAGAAGCTCGATACCGAGGGACTGGATGCCGTAATCCTGGCGGCCGCGGGGATCCGCCGCATGGGATGGGAGAAAAAGATCACGCAGATCCTGCCCACCGGGATTTCCCTTCCGGCCATCGGTCAGGGCGCCGTCGGAATCGAATGCCGCCGGGAGGACCCCCGGATCAACAACCTGATCGGCTTCATCCGACATGCGGAAACCTTCGACGCCGTCGTAGCCGAACGGGCTTTCCTGAAGAAGCTGGAAGGCGGCTGTCAGGTACCCATCGCCGCCCACGCGGAGATCCGGAACGGAATCCTTCATCTAAAAGGCCTGGTCGGCAGCGTGGACGGAAAGGAATTAATCCAGGATGAGATTGAAGGACCCCGTTCGGATGGGGAATCCCTCGGAACCACGCTGGGAGAACGGGTCCTTTCTCAAGGCGCCGGCCGGATCCTGGAAGAAGTCTACAAGTCTCAGCGGTGACATCTGATGGAATCCAACGAAATCAAATCGACGCCAAAAGGAAAGGTTTTCCTCATCGGGGCCGGACCGGGCCATCCCAAGCTGATCACCCTTCGGGCGATCGAATGCATACGGGACGCCGATGTCCTGATTTACGACTACCTGGCCAACCAGAAATTCCTGCAGTATGCCCCCAGCGGATGCGAGATCATCTACGCAGGAAAGACCAGCGTTCACCACACCCTGCATCAGCATGAAATCAATCAACTCCTGATCGAGAAGGCCACCGAGGGGAAGACCGTCGTCCGGTTAAAAGGAGGTGACCCCCTCCTCTACGGACGGGGCGGAGAAGAAGCCTGTGAACTGGCCCGTCAGGGAATCGAATTCGAGATCGTTCCCGGAATCCCGGCGGCCACCGCGGCGGCCGCCTACGCGGGTATTCCGCTCACGCACCGGCATTTCGCGTCCACCGTAGCTTTCCTGACCGGTCATGAAGGAGCGGACAAGACCGGACCCGGAGTCGACTGGGGAAAAATCAGCACCGGCGCCGGAACGATCGTCATCTACATGGGGGTCGGGAATCTGAAGGAAAACGCTCGCAAGCTCATGCAACACGGAAGGTCTCCCGAAACACCGGTTGCACTGATCCGCTGGGGAACCACTCCCGAGCAGAAAGTCCTGACCGCCACCCTGGCCGATATCTACGAAAAGGCCCATGCCGCGCGCTTCAAGGCTCCGGCGATCATGGTTGTCGGGGAATGCGTCACTCTCCGGGAAAACCTGAAGTGGGCGGAAAAGCTTCCTCTCTTCGGCAGAAGGATCGCCCTGACCCGGGAGCGGGAAAACGCCGGCGCCTTCTCCAGGGAGCTCGAGCGGTTAGGAGCCGTGATCTATTACCTCCCCGCGATCCGGATCGTTCCTCCCGAAAATTTCGACATCCTGGATCAGGCGATTCGCACGATCGACGACTTCGACTGGATCATCCTGACCAGCGCCAACGCCGTCCGATTCTTCCTGGACCGTCTCATCCGTCAGGGAAGGGACGTTCGGGACCTGAAGGGAGTCCGGATCTGTACCGTCGGAACCGCAACAGCACGCTCTCTACGGGCCCGGGGAATCAGCGCGGACCTGATTCCGGAGGAGTTCAAGGGAGAAGGAGTGGTCGAGGCCCTTCTCGAGCGGGGAGAGGTTCAGGGGAGGAAGTTCCTGCTGCCCCGGGCGGAAAAAGCAAGAGAGGTGATCCCGGATTCCCTCCGGAAGGCCGGGGCGGACGTGACCGTGGCTCCGGTCTACCGGAACGTCCCTCCCGGGATTGATCCGAAATCGCTTCAGGAGATCCTCGTCAATCGTAAAGCCGATCTGATCGTCTTCACGAGTCCGTCCAACGTCAAAAATCTGATGCACGCCGTTGAAAAACAAGGGCTGCAAGACGCTCTCGCGGGAATTCAGATCGCCTGCATCGGCCCCGTAACCTCGGCCGCGGTCCGAAAGGCGGGGTTGCGGGTTTCCCTTGAACCCGAAGAGTCGACACTGACATCCGTTTCGCAGGCAATCGTTCGCTTTTTTGAAACCCGGGATCTCACGCCCGAATAAAGAAGGAGGCCTGAACCGATGATCTTTCCCAGTTACCGCCCCAGAAGAATGCGGGGGAACCCCCAGTTCAGAAGAATGATCCGGGAAACCCGCCTTTCAGTGGACAACCTCATCTATCCCATGTTCGTAACCCACGGAAAGAAAATCAAGAAAGAGATCGCTTCCATGCCGGGCAACTATCAACTCTCCGTTGATTATCTGGTCCGTGAGGCCCGGACGGTTCACAAGCTCGGCATTCCCGCCGTGATCCTGTTCGGAATCCCGAAGATCAAGGATGCACTCGGATCCGAGGCCTACGACGACCATGGGATCATTCAGACCGCCGTCAGAACCCTCAAAAAGAGGATCCCCGAACTGATGGTCATTACCGATGTCTGCCTGTGCGAATACACGGATCACGGACACTGCGGAATCGTGGAAAACGGACGGATCCTGAACGATCCGACACTGGAACTCCTGGCAAAGGAGGCGGTCTCTCACGCCCGGGCCGGAGCCGACATGGTGGCCCCTTCGGATATGATGGATGGACGGGTCGGCGCAATCCGCGAGGCGCTGGACGAAGAGGGATTCGATGAGATCCCGATCATGGCCTACGCCGTCAAATACGCATCCGCCTTTTACGGTCCCTTCCGCGACGCGGCCGAATCGCCTCCGCAGTTCGGGGACCGTTCTTCCTACCAGATGGATCCTCCCAACACCCGGGAGGCGATGCGGGAGGCCGAGCTGGACGTGACCGAAGGGGCCGATATCCTCATGGTCAAACCAGCCCTTCCCTACCTGGATATTTTGTATCGAGTCAAGGAGGAATTCGACCTCCCGGTCGCCGCCTACAATGTGAGCGGTGAGTTTTCCATGATCAAGGCCGCGGCGAAGATGGGGTGGCTGGACGAAAGAAAGGCGATGCTCGAATCCCTGATCTCGATTCGGCGGGCCGGAGCCGATATGATCCTGACCTACTGGGCCAAGGAGGCGGCAAAACTGCTTCAGGAATCCAGCCACTGATTTTGCGCGGAATGGAAGCAAACCAGTAAGAACCATCCGATGACCTGTCCGCGTGCTGTCACACAACACGCGGACAGGCACAGGCAGACAGTCCAGAGCCGCCCAGGAGGAGATGTGTTCGTCAGGCGTTTTCATGGAGAGATCATCTTTCACCTTTTCAGCCTGATTTTTTTTGATCTGCTCTACTTTATCCTCCTCATCCTGCTTCTGATCCACGAAAGTCCCGGACTTTGCGTGGCATCCCTGAGCGTCTTCGGCGCGCTTCATTTCATGTACTTCAGAAATTTCTGCAGAAAGGTCCGGTGGACCTACGTAATCCCCCATATCGCCTTCCCGATCCTTTTGAGCCTGATCGTCTTCCTGACCTACCTTCCCTGAAACAACGCAGAAGTCCCCCCCCAAATAGCGGCTCTTCAGATCTAACGCATTGGAAAGATTCAGGAAAATCGTTTTGTAAGTGGTGTCCCGCTACTCACGAGGAACGAGAAGTATTATCGATCCATTCAAGAGATTGACCTGAAAAAATTTCGCCCATGAATCCATAAAATGGAGAGGGTCATGAACTGGTTTGGGTCTTTTCCCCTATCCTATTGACACCCACTGACGGACCATGTTATTTTTTGTTCAGACAGAAATCAACCCATGGAGCATGGAGAATGACAATGCCCGGAAAATCCGAAACGCTGTTCCAGGAGGCGAAGAAGCTCATCCCCGGCGGGGTCAACAGCCCGGTCAGGGCCTTTCAATCCGTCGGAGGCGCTCCGATCTTTATCGAAAGAGCCGAGGGGAGTAAAATCTACGACGTGGAAGGAAAAGCCTATATCGACTACATCGGATCGTGGGGTCCCATGATCGTGGGGCACACCCATCCCCGCGTTATCGAGGCACTCACGAAGGCCCTCGCCCGCGGCACCAGTTTCGGGGCTCCCACCGAACTGGAAACCGTTCTGGCCGGGATGGTGGTGGATGCCGTGCCTTCCATCGAGATGGTCCGCATGGTCAATTCCGGCACGGAGGCCACGATGAGCGCCATCCGCGTGGCGAGGGGATACACGGGTAGGGATAAAATCATCAAGTTTGAAGGATGTTACCACGGGCACGCCGACGGGCTTCTCGTCAAGGCCGGATCGGGTGCCGCCACCCTGGGCGTCCCAACCAGTCCCGGCGTTCCGGCCGATTACGCGAAGAACACGATCACAGCCCCCTTTAACGACCTTGATACCGTCCGGACGATCATCGAGCAGAACGCGGGGGAAATCGCCTGCGTCATCGTGGAACCCCTCCCCGGCAATATGGGGGTCATCCCCCCGAAACCCGGTTTTCTCGAAGGACTGCGGGAGATCACAATAAAGAGCGGCATCATCCTGATCTTTGACGAGGTCATGTCCGGATTCCGCGTCGCCTACGGAGGAGCTCAAGAAAGGTTCGGGATTACACCGGACATGACCACCCTCGGCAAAATCATCGGCGGAGGACTCCCCGTCGGAGCCTACGGAGGCAAGAAGGAGATCATGGAACAGGTTTCGCCTTCCGGACAGATCTATCAGGCCGGAACTCTTTCGGGAAATCCACTGGCCATGACCGCCGGGATCGAAACCTTGAAGATCCTCTCCGAACCCGGGACCTATGAAATTCTCGAAAAGAAAGCGCAGAAGCTCGGCGCCGGAATTCGGCAAGCCTTTGAAAAGGCCGGGATTCCGGCCTGCCATACCGGTGTCGGGGCCATGTTCTGCACCTTCTTCAACGAAGAGGAGGTCACCGATTACGCCTCGGCCTCCCGTTCCGATACCGGGCGGTTCGCGAAATACTTTCACAACATGCTGCGAAACGGTGTGAATCTGGCCCCCTCGCAATTCGAGGCAGCCTTCCTCTCCCTGGCCCACACGGACGAGGACATCGAAGAAACCATCGAGGCCTGCCGGAAAAGCCTGCAGACGCTCTAAGGCGTGGGGAGGCATCATACGGATAGACGGGATACGCGACCCTCCACTCCCCCGCGGGGGGAGCATCCCCCCCCCTGCCACGCGGTCTGACATGAAAGACAAGGTCGGGAGAAAAGAGCGAGATCGTGTGGTTCGACTGAGCTCACCATGCTCGGAAATCCAAAGTACTGAAACACCCTCTCCCCTCTTCGACAGACTCAGAGCAGGCTTGATCCCCTCCCTGTCTGCGTGCAACGCACAGGCAGGCCACCAGGGGAGGGGAAATAAGACTTCTTACGAAGCCATCTTCTTTGGAGCGAGCAAGGAAAATGAACAAAAACAATTCGTCACCTAATTTCAGGAAGAGCAATGTCCGAAATCGTATTGCCTGCCTTCAACTGAAGTTTTGTCAGGACTTCCCTGGATTGTAAAGAAAACACTCCGGACACTTTTCAAAACGAGCTTCCTCAACAAAACGATCTGAACATTGTCCATCGCTGGATTCGGGGCATTCCCCCTTATTGACGAGTAGACTCATACCATGTTAAAATAATAGTCAATAGTCAGGAAAGGCGGATTGTGATGAACCTTACGAGAAGGAAATTTGTCGGGTTGCAGCTTTTTTTCTTCGGATCCGTATTTTCCAGGAAGATTCGGTCCCGTCTTCTGTTCCTGGTGGATCCGGAAAAAGATAAAAAGCTTGTTCAGGAATATTTCAGGACACTCTATCCGCTGAAAAATCCCCGGGTGCAATGGAGTCGTCGTGGAGACAAAACGATCCTGGCCCAGGTGGATCCCTCCGCCGGTTCTCCCTTGATCATGAATGAAACGGGTGGATTCATCTGGGAAAGATGCGACGGAACGACGAGTCTCATGGAAATTGCCCGAAAGATCTCGAAACAATTCAGAGCCACTGAAGAAACCTGTATGGCGGATACCTTCGCCCATTTGCAGTATCTTGAAAAACAGGGAATGATCACAATACGGAGAAAACCGGGAGATCAACCGGCATGAAGGACGAAGGGGGAAAAAAGAAATACGTCAAACCCACGGTCGAGTCTTTCGACTTCGATTTGAACACCCCGTTCCTGGTGGCCTCCTGTGTGCCCGTTTCGAATTGCTGGCCGGATTTCTGCTGGCCGATTGTTACCTGCTGGCCGGATATCTGCTGGCCGGCCATCTGCCGTCCCTGAACCGGACGGCAACCCGTTTTCCTCAAAGACGAACATCCATGATCACAAGGTATCCTTCCGTGCGGACCCGCCTGAACTTTCTGTGGTTGGAACTCACGTCGGTGTGTAATCTTCGATGCATCCACTGTTATGGTGCCTTCGGAGAACCAAACCCCGTGCAGGAACTGGGCCTTTCCGAATGGAAACGGGTGTTGAGCGAGGCACACGGTCTGGGCTGCAGACAGGTCCAATTCACCGGCGGAGAGGCCCTGCTGTCGCCGCATCTTCCGGCCCTGGTTGAAACGGCGAAGAGGATCGGATATGAATTCCTTGAAATTTTTACGAACGCCACGAAAATCGGGGAGGAGGAGGTCCGGCTCTTCAGAAAACACGGGGTTTTTCTTGCCGTTTCAGTCTATTCCAATCAGGAGGAAATCCACGACTCCATCACTGGCATCCCGGGAAGTTTTCGGGCCACAGAGGAGGCATTAAAACAACTGAAACGGGCCGGAGTTCCTTTCCGGGTCGCAGTTATCCTCATGCGCAAGAACCAGGACGCCCTGGAGGGAATGGCAAAATGGATGGAACAAATCGGGGCGTACAACGCCTTCCGGGTCGATCCGGTCCGTTCCGCGGGGAGGGGTAATGATCCCGCGCTCCAACCCGACCGGTTCCCTGCCGGCGCCGGACGGGACCGGGTCTTCTACCCGGGGCATCCGCTGCGATCAACCTCGGCGCCGACCACCTGCTGGAAGGGGAAAATCACGGTCACCGCTTCCGGCCTGGTGCTCCCCTGCATCTTCGCGCGGGACCTGGTCTGCGGGGACCTGTCCCGCGAAACCCTGACCCAGACGATCGATGGATCCAGACTACGGGAACTCTGGGACCTTACAGTCCGGGACGTCCCTGAATGCCATGACTGCGCCATGCAGGCCCTCTGCGCCGACTGCCGGTACCTGGCCTTCTCGGAAACCGGGAATCTGAAGGGGAGGAATCCCCGATGCCCGAAGAACGCAATGAAAAGTCACCGGCCGGCCATGGGAGTCGGGATGACGGAAAGGACTCCCGGCACCGTCCCAGGACGCTCCGCGGAGGTGGTCACCCGGAGAATTGGGGATGAGATTCTCCTCTACAATCACCGGACGCACCGAACACATCTGTTGAATCCAAGCGCCGCGATCCTGTGGGACTCCCTGGACGGGAGACGTTCCCCGGACGACCTGGCCCGAATCCTGGCGGACACCTTCGATACCTCCGACACGGAGATTCGTTCAGACATCGATACGTTGCTGAACCGTCTTGCCCGATCCGGCCTGATCCTGTGGAGACCAGAGAATGTTTCAAGGATTACGTGAACTCCCGGAACAGCTTCATGGTCAGGTCAAGGGGATTGAAGCCTACCAGGCCGATTACTCCTTTTTTGAAATCCCGATTCATCTCACCTCCAACTCGGAAGAATTCTTCAGACATTTCGATCTCTTCTTCGGAGGGTTCCGGTGCCGGGAACCGGATCCAAAAAACGCCTCCTTTCAGGTTTGGATCGACCGGGGCGATATCCGTTCCTGCGACGAACATCGTCTCTACCGGGACCGGGAACTGATCTACAAGACCCCTGATTACATTGATATCTTCCTTTTTCTGGAATGGCAGATCTGCGGGATGATCACCCGATCGGACCGCTACCTCCTGATGCATGCCGGCCTTTCGGCACGCGAGGGGGAAGGGATCCTCATCGCGGGGCCCTCCGGAGCAGGCAAATCCACACTGGTGGGGGGACTGGCCCTTCTGGGATACGACTATATCACGGATGAAATGGTTATCGTCGATCCCGGAACCGGGAAGATTCTCCCCTTCGCGCGGACCCTGAACGTGAAAGAAGAAGCCTTCTCCGGCTCTCCGGCCCTACTGCCCCTTCTCCGGGGGAAATGTTATGGCCAGCAACGCCCCTATCTGGGAGGGCGCTGGTTTGTGGAAGCCGGACCGGGGAACGGGATATCGCGGATCCGGACCGTTCTCTTCCCGCGGTACGAGGCGGGAGCCGAAACGGCAATAGAACCAATCTCCCGTGGAAGAGGAATCTTCCGCCTGACGGAGAACACCTTCAATCTCCCCCACTTCGGGGAACAGGGAATCGACCTTCTCATTCACCTCACACAGGACGCGCGCTTCTTTAGCATGACGAACGGAAATCTGGAGGCGGCCCTCCGTATCACCGAAGAGACCTGCCGACATCCTGCTCCTAAGAAGGCGATCCATTAACCGGCATAGCTTGCAATTTCCGGCATTCAGCAGTATATTGAGCGCAATCAAGGGATGCGATCGAACAATTCGGATGGAAGGAGGAAGATGTTGAAAACGACTCTGATGCCGGCAGTAATACTCTGTTTCTTCATGACCGCCTCCATGCCGGCGACGGCAGATCAAGGAAGAGACTTGCGCATGGAGTCCAGACAGGTCATCAGGCAGTTTGCCGGTCAGCTCCGATCCCATCTTCTCGAACAAATGAAAAGAGGGGGGCCTCCCGCGGCGATTTCGGTCTGTTCCCGTATCGCGCCTGACGTGGCGTCCAGGCTGTCCCGTAAAACCGGATGGCGAATCCGGAGAGTCAGCTTAAAGATTCGGAATCCCCTTGACCTCCCTGACACCTGGGAACGTAAGATTCTCCACCGTTTTGAAGAGGAAGCATCAAAAGGCAAACCGGTCCGGATTCTGGAACATGCAGAAATTGTCAGGGAGGGGAATCACCGGTATTTCCGTTACATGAAGGCCATTCCCGCCGGAAAGCCCTGCCTGATCTGCCACGGACCGAAAGAAGGCCTTTCTCCACAAGTCAAGGCTCTTTTAAGGGAAAAATATCCACACGATCAGGCCACAGGTTATCACGCGGGGATGATCCGGGGTGCCTTCTCCATCACACGCCCCCTTTGGTAGCAGCCTTCCACTGCCGCAGGCTTTCACAACCCCAGGCAAACGTCCCATAGGACGGTTAAACCGCGAAGTCCACCAGGTGCTTCTTTTCCTCCAGAAACTCCTGGAATCGTTGCATCTCGTCCTCTGGATGATGCAGCAATCGGATCTTCATCCTCCCCTCGGTAGAATCTCCTTCCATGGTCTCTTCCACTTCTCCATGAAATCGTCCCAGGAGCTTTTCCTCAGGAGGTACGTAAATGTGGATCAGGACAGTGGATCCTTCCGGAAGAGGATTCCGACTCTTCACCAGAATTCTCTCATGATCGGCAGAGAACATAAAATCAGAACAGACTTCCTTGACTTCCTGTTCATGTTCGACTGCCAGGCAGACCGGGAAACGGACCGATCTGCTCTCTCCGGACTCCGGAGAAAATTCCTCCGTCCGGCCATTCATATTCACATACACCTTCTCTTTTTCTTGCATTGTGAAACCCTTCCTTCCGGGATTTAGAACTGCTCTTCAACTCCCATGCCGGAAGAATATTCTCATCTTCCCGAAAAGTTCATCCGAAGAAAGATACCTTCCAGGACTATTCTTCTCCTTCTATAAGGATAGCTGTTTTGGATCGATCTGTCAAAGGAGGGTGGCGGCCCGAATCCAGCGATAGAAATGTTCAGATCGTTTTGTTGAGAAAGCTCGTTTTGTAAAGTGTCCGGAGTGTTTTCTTTACAATTCAGGGAAGTCCTGACAGAATCCCAGTTGAAGGTAGACAACACGATCCCGGACATTGCTCTTCCTGAAATTCTGTAACAAATTGTTTTTGTTCATTTTCTTTGCTCGCTCCAAAGAAGATGGCTTCGTAAGAAGTCTTATTTCCCCTCCCCTGGTGGCCTGCCTGTGCGTTGCACGCAGACAGGGAGGGGATCAAGCCTGCTCTGAGTCTGTCGAAGAGGGGAGAGGGTGTTTTCAGTACTTTGGATTTCCGGGCATGGTGAGCTCAGTCGAACCACACGATCTCACTCTTTTCCCCTCTCCTTCTGCGATGTTAGGCCGCGTGACAGGAGGGGGGATGCTCCCCCCGCGGGGGAGTCGGGTTCGCGTATCCTGTCGATCCGGTTCATCCTGTCAAAAAGGTTGGGTGGAGATCGTATCCCCCCTCCCGGACCGTACTAATCGTCCGTCACGAAGGATGAGATATGTTGCGTCCAGAGTCTGTGGGACAATTTCCTGGCATCCTCTTCACGGGAAAACCGCCCGATTCGAACACGATAGTAGATCCTTCCCTGATCGTACCACTCCCGGATGAAGACGTTGCCAAACCGCGTTGCCAGGGCACTCTTGAGTTGGAGGGCGTTCGTTCTCCGAAGGTAAGAGCCGACCTGAACCGTGTAGGTCGTTCCGGAGCGAATGCCCCTCCGAACGCCTCCCTGCTTGTAATAGTAGTTATCACCCAGTTGAAGCGTATCCACCCGAACCGGGACCACCCCATCTTCCGTCATGGCGAGAGCACGGGCGGCACCGTAAGAAAGGTCGATAATCCGTCCCCGTACAAAAGGACCACGATCATTGATGCGGACCACTACCGATTTGCCGTTTCTACGATTGGTCACACGGACCAGCGTACCGAGGGGGAGGGAACGATGGGCCGCAGTTAATTTGTACATGTCGTAGATCTCCCCGTTGGCAGTCCGTTTTCCGTGAAAGTCCCTTCCATACCACGAGGCAAGTCCGTATTCCACTCGACTCCCCGCGCCTGCCCGAATTCCCCGGTGATGAAAAGTACAGGCGGAGGAGAAAAGGAGAAAAAACAGCACCAGGAGCACCGCCCGGATACCCTTTCTACGGTCCGAGGATATATTTCTCGTTTCCCCTGTCCACCTCCTCCATCTCTTCCTTCTGCTGTTCATATCCGTTCCTTCCCATCAGGGCGTACGTAGCGATCTTTCCATCTTCCACGCCCGGCTGGTCCAGCGGGTTGATCCGGTACAGGCCGCCTGAAAAAACGGTCTGGATTTCATACATCATGAAAAGCTGGCCGAGCGTAAAGGGGTTGATCTCACGCAGGGTCACCGTCAAGTTGGGGCGGTGATGTTTGGTCAAGGCATAGCAGGTTGCTCTCTGTTCGGACTGTATCAACACGTCAAGCCCCTTTTTCCCCAGATACGAGATCCCTTCCATCTCCGTATAGGACTCCGGAATCCCCAGCTTCTTCCGGTATTCCTCAACTCCGATCAAGGTAATCACCTTGTCGTTCGGACCTTCCACATAAAGCTGGATCTGGGAATGCTGGTCCGTGGTACCCAGGGCCTTGACCGGCGTTTGCCCCGCGAAGATCTCCGAGCCATCCAGAGAATAACGTTTCCCCAGACTCTCAGACCAGAGTTGGCGGTACCAATCCGCGAATCCATAGAGAGCGTTCCCGTAAGGCATCATCACCGAGATACGCTTTCCCCTCTTGGTATTCAGAAGATAATGGATCACCGCGTTCAGGTAGGCGGGATTCTCCCAGATACGAAACTTCCGGCAACGACGCTCCATATAGGCCGCGCCGGCCAGGAGTTCCCGAATGTTGATCCCGGTGAGCGCCGCGGAGAGAAGTCCAACCGGGGTCAGTACCGAAAAACGGCCCCCCACCCCATCCGGGATCGAAAGAGATGTATACCCTTCCCGATCGGCGACTCGTTTCAGGTTCCCCTTGCTCCTGTCCGTGGTCACAACAAAATGCCGGACATGGTTCTCCCGGCCCACCGCGTTGATCAGGGCCTCCTGGCAGACCAGGAAATTGGCCATCGTCTCAGCGGTCCCTCCGGACTTGGTGATAACATTAAAACAGGTCTTTTCCAAATCGAGGATATCGAGCAGGCCGGCAAGCCGTTCGGGATCCACGTTATCCATAATGTGAATGCGGGGAGATCTTTTTCTTCCCGTCTTGGAAAGTTCATTAAAGTAGGGATGGTTAAGCGCCTGATGGAGGGCGATGTTTCCCAGGGCGGAGCCCCCGATCCCGAGCACCACGAAGGTATCACACCACTTCCGGATCGACTTGGCAAGTTCCAGGATCCCCCTGACATCCTGGCCCGGAAGATCCAGGAAGGGCAGTTCCCCCCGTTCCCTTTTTTCTTTCAGGTCGTGATGGATCGCGCGGGATTCCGGCATCAACGATTCAATCTCTCCGTCAAAAATGCCGTCTTCCTCACCAATGAATCCGGCCATGACATGATTCACGTCGAGCCGGACCGCCATCTGTTCCTTCCACACCTTATTCTTGTATGGGACCATCGCTGATACCTCCCCGGAACACTCTCCTTACATTCGGCGCCACCCGCCGAAAACAATTCTCATACCAACAGAAATGAATAAGGATGAATGGGCTTCTTTAGAAAAGAGGGATCAATCAAAATGATTACTGCTTATGATCCTACCACAGGATCGGGGTGGAAGCAAGCTAAAGAGTTTCCCTCAGAAGGTGAGGATATGGGACCCGACGGCCACCCCCAGGCTCTGCGCCACGGGAATACACTTGGCCTTGAGAAGATAGGCAATCTTTTTGTCCGTCCCGTGGAGGGTTTCGAAATGCCCCATTCCCTTGGCAATCACCAGATCGGAACGGGACCACAATGTTCTGAATTCTTCCGAAGCTTCGGAAAGGAAAAGACCGATGGAAGCCTTCGCATGGGGTACGATCCGGGCGATCCGGTCAAAGCCGATCTGAAGAAGATCCTGAACCGTCGCGTCATTCAGCACCGGTTCCAGCTTGGGAGAAACGATGACCTTTTTCCCCATCTTCTCAAGTAATTCAATCAGGAGATAGTCAAAAACGATTTCCCCGCAGTTATCGGTCAGATAGAGAATTCGTTCCGCCCGGTTGAGCTCAGCCACAAAACGATCATATCGGTTCAGGGTCAACTCCCGGCGCAATTCCTCCCGCAAGCGGTCCAACCCGTCCCGGGAGCCGTCCACGCCAAAGTCAATCGCGTTTCCCGCCACCGCCGCCCGTACGGCTTTTTCAAGGGTCAATCCCTCGCGACGAAGTCCTTCGGCGATCTCCGCGGCGACACGGTTGCTCTTCTTTTTCAAGACCGCGTAAGGATCACGGCCGGTCCGTTCCCGGACGTATTGATGAATCCGCGTACCCAGACGGGCGGGAACTGAATGGGGAAATTCTTTCTGAAGCAGACCGACAACATCGGTCACAATCAAAAGGCGTTCTCCCGGATCTTCCACCCCGAGTTCCACCGCGTGGGTCGCCTGGTCGATCAGGCAGCGCGCGCACAGATAGGTCGTCTTCAGCATCGGATTCCGGGTTCGTGGAGAGGATTAAAAAAAGATTTTGCAGAAAAATAGCAGGATTGCTCGCGAAATACAAGCACAAACCATTAAGCAACTCATTGATTTTTAAATGGCGGGAGAGGGCGGGAATCGAACCCACCAGGCGGGGTGTTAAGCCGCCCCACCGGATTTGAAGTCCGGGCCGGACACCAGCACCGAATCCCCTCCCATTTCAAGAAAGCTCAATCTTTGATTGAACCTTCTTGAAATAGCCGAACTCTTCTTCGAAGTTCGGCGTAAAAACCCCGGAACCGAGCCGGGCCTCAATCTCCTCGATTTTCCAGAACCGGACCTCCGTAATCTCCTTCCGGTCAAAGTCGACCGCACCGTCAAAACGACACAGAAAAGTCCGGACATGTTCCGATTCGATCTCATTCCGGTTGGGATAGGCGTAGAGAAATTGCAGGTCAAGCCCCTCAATCCCCAGTTCTTCCTTCATCTCCCGGTAGGCCGCAGTCTCATAATCCTCTCCGGGGTCCAGATGCCCCCCCACGGAAGTATCCCATTTCCCCGGTTGAATATCCTTGTCGGAGGAGCGCTTCTGGAGAAGAATTTCTCCGGATCCATTGAGGACGATCACATGCGCCACCCGGTGCACCAGGGACGGATCGCCGTGACATTCCGACCGAAGGGCCTTCCCAACTACCCGATCCTCTTCATCGACGATTTCCAGGTACTCATCCATGCCAATGCCTAAACGGGAAGTAATCCAATCAGCTTTCCAGCAACCGCAGGAGATCCCCCAGAATGCGGACATGCCCTTTCTCGAATTCGATCAGGGCCTGAAAATTCTTCTTGGTTTCAGAAGCATCGGCTCTCTTCGCCATTTCCGTGTAGAACACCACCGCGTCTTTCTCAAAGTCAAACGCCATCCGGACCGCCTGGATTTCATCTTCCAGCTTCATCACGCTGGTTTCGGCATCGGCGCCGGAGGGGAAAATCCCCCCTTCCATATAGCCTTCGAAATATTGCTGCACAATCTCTTCGGCAGCCGGATCAAGATACCAACCCGAATCCGGGTCGGGAAGCAGGGATTCAATATCCGAAACGTGCTTCTGCTCTTCATGGGACATCTTCTCAAAAACAGACCGGATCCGTTCCTCCCGTACCCTGTCTTTCATCCCATGATAAAAACGGTACCCCTGTCGTTCCAGGGCGATGGCGATCTTCTTGGCCTCGTCCTCGTTGAAGGCCTTCCCTTCCAAAACATCCAGGAGATTCTTTTTCATCCTCAGGACTCCCTTCTTTCAAAATGACCCACGGCAGGAGATCTTATCAGAATCGGAGGAATCACATCAAGAAAAACTTTCCAGGCCTTTCACACGTCGGCGAAAAGCATCACGACACGCCTCGGCACTCATGAAGACCAGGATCAGATCCCACAGGCCCTGCATTCCCCGTCGAATTCGGATCCCACGGAAACTTGATCACCCGGCAATCTGCGCATCAGATTCAGGACCTGCTCCGACCTGCTCCCGTACCGGTAGATCGTGACCCCTTTACACCTCCGGACGCGGGCCATCAGGTAGATGGACCTCACATCCTCCGGAGTCGCCTTCTCCGGCAGATTCACCGTCTTGGACACGGCATTGTCGGTATAACGCTGGAAGACCGCCTGGGTGCGAAGATGGGTTTCCGGCGAGAGATCCATCGCGGTCTTGAAAAGCGCACGGAACGATTCGGAAAACGCGCGGACCCTCTGTATACTTCCCCTGCCGGCGATCTCCTCCCGGATCGTTCCGGTCAGCTTCCTTCCGGCCATTTCTTCGAAGAGTGGATTGACTTCCACGAGGGTCTCCCCATCCAGGACCTTCCGGAAAAAGGAAACCGCGAAGAGCGGCTCGATCCCGCTCGTCGTTCCGGCGATCATACTGATGGTCCCGGTCGGCGCGATCGTGGTCACGGTGGCGTTTCGCAATACCGGCAGCCCGCGCGCGGCATAGATGCTTTTGGAAAAATTCGGGAATCCCCCCCTTTCCCGGGCCAGCTTAGCCGAAATCTTTCGCGCCTCTTCCGTCACGAACCGCATTAAGCGACTACCCAGGCGAAATGCCTTCTCCGAGTCGTAAGGGATCCCCAGCCGGATCAGCATTTCGGCCCACCCCATGACACCGAGACCGATCTTGCGGTTCGCGAGGGTCATCCTCCTGATCCGTGGAAAGGGGAAGCGGTTCAGATCAATCATATTGTCCAGGAACCGGACCCCGATCCCGATGACTCTTTGCAATTTCGGATAATCAACCCTTCCCTTCCGAACCATATGGGAGAGATTGATGGAACCCAGATCGCAACTTTCATAGGGATAGAGGGGGAGTTCCCCGCACGGATTGGTCCCCTCCATCATCCCCAGGGCCGGTGTCGGATTCTTCCGGTTCATTTCATCGAAAAACAGGATCCCCGGATCCCCCGTCATCCAGGCCATGCGGGAAATCCGGTCGAGCAGTTCCGACGCGTTCAGCCGTGAAACTTCCCGTCCGCTTCCCGGATGAATCAGAGGAATCTCAGCTCCCCGGACCGCGGCCTTCATGAACCGGTCGGTGACGGCCACGGAGAGATTGAAATTGGTGAGGACCCGAGGGTCTTGCTTGGCCTCGATAAACTTCAGGATGTCCGGATGATCCACGCGCAGGACCGCCATATTGGCGCCCCGACGGCGCCCACCCTGCTTGACCACCTCCGTGGCCTGGTCGAAAACCCGCATGAAGGAAACCGGGCCCGACGCGGCGCCCCCGGTTGACTGAACCCGGTCCCCTTCGGGACGGAGGGAGGAGAAGGAAAATCCGGTCCCCCCACCGGATTGGTGGATCACGGCCATTTCCGATAACGCCTTGAAGATTCCGCGGATCGAGTCGAAAACAGGCAGGACGAAACAGGCTGCCAGTTGGCCGAGAGGGGTTCCCGCGTTCATCAGGGTGGGAGAATTCGGGAGAAAATCCAGGGCGGTCATGACTTCGAAAAATTCACGTTCCACCCTTTCGGAGCTCCGACCCTTCCGGTAAAGCCGTTCCGCCTCCGCGACCCTTCGGGCCACCCGGGCGAACATCTCCTCCGGGGACTCCATGACCCGGCCCTCGCTGTTCCGTTGCAGATAGCGGTTTTCAAGGACCCTTACGGCATTTTCCGTCAATCCCATCATGATCAGAACACTCCGGGCACCCCCAAAGTTCCATCCCTATCTGTCTTCTTTCCCTTTCCGGCACCTCTTTCGCAATTTCCGTTCAGCCAGTTTTTCCAGTCTCCGGGTCAACCGCGGAGCGTGGTAACCCTTTACATGAGCCACATAAGGACATCCCCGGGGAAGCGCTCCCAGTCTGACCACGTCTTGCGTAATTTCCACACAGTTCTCCTTCATGGAGGTTCTGGATTCATAAACGATGCAAAGCCCGGAATCAAGATCCAGATATTCGCAGGGACGATCGGTATAGACCACGGAACCTTCATCCTTCAGGATTTTTTGATAACAGCAAATGGTGCAGCGGACACAGAGGTCTTCCATTTTCCCCTCATTTTGTTTGTTGGTATACTATCTATATCATCAACGCAGGCAACCCGCAAGGGGACCGTAAGGGCCTGAATCCGGCGATAGACAATGTTCAGATCGTTTTGTTGAGAAAGCTCGCTTTGCAAAGTGTCCGGAGTCCCAACGGGTTGACAGGAAAGAAGGCCTGATGTTATGTTGATTACATTTAGGATACGGTTTTCCGTTTCAGTCCAGGCGACCGAAAACGGATCTTTCCCCTGAAGGGCGGGTCCCTTCGGCATACCGGTTGCCGAAATATTCCTGTTATCATTTCTGTTGGTCGGATCTTATGATGGAACGCGTGGAGAAACTGGGCGATGAATGCCTCTATTTCTTAGAGCAGGCCGGAAGAATGGGGATCTTCCTGTTCGCCTGCCTGGCCAACATTTTCAAACCTCCTTACAAAGTGCGCCCCATTATACGCCAGATCCATTTCATCGGCGCACGGTCGGTTTTCGTCATCCTCTTTACCGGCTCTTTCACCGGAATGGTCCTGGGACTCCAGGGATATTATACCTTGCGTCAATTCGGCTCCGAGGGCTTGCTCGGATCGGCCGTCGCTCTGAGCCTGATCCGGGAGCTCGGACCGGTTCTGACGGCCCTGATGGTCGTGGGACGGGCGGGTTCGGCCATCTGCGCGGAAATCGGAATTATGCGAAACTCTGAACAGATCGACGCACTGGAGTGTATGGCCATCGATCCGTACAAATTCCTGATGGTCCCCAAATTCATTGCCGGGATCATTTCCCTGCCCCTTCTGACGGCCATCTTCGATGTCCTGGGAATCATGGGAGGATATCTGGTCGGCGTGACCCTCCTGGGAGTCAATCCGGGGACGTATTTCCAGGGCATGTACGACAGTGTCGTTTGGAAGGACATCCATATGGGGCTGGTCAAATCCCTGGTGTTCGGCCTTCTGATCATCTGGATCAACACCGCCAAGGGCTACTATCTCCACAGGGAACGAACGGGAGGTTTCGGAGCGGAAGGAGTCAGCCGCACCACAACGAACGCCGTGGTGCTCTCTTCCGTCACGGTTCTGGTTTGGGATTATCTGATCAGCGCGATTCTTCTATGAAATCCCCGACCGTATCTTCAGGAGAGAAACAAGGGTGAGGCAACCCGGGACCGCCATACAACTGATCAACGTCAAAAAATCGTTCGGCCGGCAGGAGGTGCTGAAAAAGGTCAACCTGACCGTATCGGAAGGAACCACCACTGTCATCGTGGGAGCAAGCGGTCAGGGTAAGAGCGTCATCCTGAAGCATATGCTTGGGCTCGTCAAACCGGACAGCGGACAGGTCCTGGTCTTCGGCAAGGATATCTCACAACTTCGCAGGAAGGAACTGCGGAACATCCGGAAAGACTTCGGCGTCCTGTTTCAGAATGTGGCCCTCTTCGACTCAATGACAATCTATGACAACGTGGCGCTTCCCCTCCGCGAACGCACGAATGCGACGGAAGAGGAAATCCGGGCCAATGTGGAAGAAAAATTGGCGCTGATGGACCTTGAAGGAGTCAATGAAAAGTATCCGGCACAACTGAGCGGTGGAATGCAGAAGAGGGTGGGGCTGGCCCGGGCCCTCGTGCTTTCCCCCCGGATCGTCTTCTTTGATGAACCGACAACCGGACTGGATGCAAATAAAAGTAATGAAATTTACCGCCTCTTCCACAAAACACAGGCAAAGCTCCATTACACGGCGGTAATCGTCAGCCACGACGTCCCAAAGATCTTCAAACTCTCGGATTCCGTCGCGCTACTCGCGGACGGTGTGATTCAGGGGTCCATGTCCCCCGAAGAATTTCAGCTTTCGGACAACCCCGTGATCCGCAATTTCGTGGAAAGCACCATGGGGCCGATCTATTCCAGTGAAAAGGAGGAGCCAGGACTTGATGAAAAGAATGAATATTGAAACCGCAGTGGGTCTTTTTATGGTTGCGGGTTTCCTCTGTTTCGCCTATCTATCGGTCAAACTGGGGGATATCGGCTTCTTCAACCGGAACACCTATTCGGTGAAGGCCCGGTTCGGATCGGTCGCCGGACTGAAAGAAGGGGCCGTTGTGGAGATTGCAGGGGTACGCGTGGGGAAGGTGGCGAGTATTCGCCTGGATCAGGAAGACTATGAAGCCCTGGTGGATATGGAGATCGATAAAAACGTCAGGATCCAGGAAGACAGCATCGCATCCATCCGGACTTCCGGAATTATCGGAGATAGGTATATCCACATCGAACCGGGAGGAACCGATGAGCTCATCAAACCGGGAGGAGAGATTGAAGAAACCGAGTCGGCCATCAATCTTGAAGAACTGGTCAGCAAATACATTTTCGAGAAAAAATAGAGGAACGTCGGGCCCTGTTTGGGTCCTGGTTGTTCTCCTGATGGCCTTCCTGTTCCGGCCCGGCGCCGGCACGCCTCTTTTTGCGCAGGAAATCTCGATCGCGGATGCCGCGGGACAGAAACAGGAAGCGTTCGACAAGGATTTTGATGAGACGGAAGAACCGGAAGTAACGGTCCCGGATCCGATCGAACCGATCAACAGGGGAATCTTTTTCGTCAATGACAAGCTCTATTTTTATCTTTTGAAACCCGTGGCCAGGGCCTTTCGGTCTGTTCCGGAACCGGGTCGGGTTTCGATCTCGAATTTCTTTTCCAATCTGTACACCCCTGCCAGACTTGTGAACGCCACACTGCAATTCAAGTTCAAGGACGCCGGGACAGAGCTTCTCCGGTTTGTCATGAACACAACAATCGGCGTCGCTGGATTGTTCGATCCGGCCAAAACACTCGCCGGTCTGAACAAAAAGGAAGAAGATTTCGGACAGACGCTGGGCGTATTGGGAATCGGTCCCGGCTTTTATATCGTCCTGCCCCTCCTGGGCCCCGCGAATGTCCGGGACGGAATCGGTCAAGCCGTAGACGCCTTCCTGGACCCCGTCTCCTATGTTGGAAGCATCGGGGCCTATACGGCCGTCAAGGCCCTGGGTGCCGTGAACGCGACCTCCCTGGATCATGACACCTATGAAGGGATCAAGCGACAGGCCATCGACCCGTATCTCTTTATCCGGAACGCTTACACCCAGAAACGGGAAACGCAGATCGCAAAATAATCGGCGTAAAATCGAGAGAAACTCTTATGCAAGCCATGATCCTGAAAACTCCCGGACCGGTTTTTGAAGATCCTCTCCACTTCACGGAACAGGATGAGCCGGTTCCGGGCCCGCGTCAGATCCGGGTTCGGGTCCATACCTGCGGGATCTGTCATACCGATCTCCATACCGTCGAGGGGGATCTTCCTCTTCCGAAACTGCCCCTCATTCCCGGTCACCAGGTTGTGGGCACGGTCGACCGGATCGGGGACCAGGGGCGCCGCTTTCAGGTGGGAGACCGTGTCGGGATGGCGTGGCTCCACTCCGCATGCGGTTCCTGCGGCTTCTGCGGTAGCGGTCATGAAAACCTCTGTGACAAGGCGCATTTTACGGGCTATCATGCCGACGGTGGATACGCCGAATATGCCGTCATTCCAGAGGAGTTCGCCTACCCCATTCCGGAGATCTTCTCCGATGAGGAAGCCGCCCCCCTCCTCTGCGCCGGAATCATCGGCTATCGGGCGCTTCGCCTGAGCAAGGTCCGGCCCGGACAAAGACTGGGGCTGTATGGTTTCGGCGCCTCGGCTCATATCACAATCCAGATCGCACGACACATGGGGTGTGAGGTTTATGTTTTCAGCCGGGGGGAAGAACACCTGCGGCTGGCCGAGAAACTCGGAGCCGTCTGGAGAGGCCGGGCGGAAGAAATACCGCCGGTAAAGCTTGACAGCGCCATTTTATTTGCCCCGGCGGGAGGAATCGTTCCAAAGGCTCTTCGGGCTCTGGAAAAAGGAGGCACCCTCGCGCTCGCCGGTATCACCATGACACAGATCCCCGCGCTCGATTACACGGAACATCTCTACCATGAAAAGACGCTGCGATCCGTGGCCAACAGCACGAGACAGGATGGAGAGGCACTCCTGAAGATCGCGGCCGAGATGCCAGTCCGGACCGAGACACAATCCTTCCCCCTGAAAGAGGCCAACCGGGCGCTCCGTCTTCTCAAGCAGGGGAAAATCAACGGGGCTGGTGTGTTGAGGATCACACATTGACCGACCCTCTTCAAACAACATGATTTATAGGTTGAAGTTTTCCATGAAATAGATCACAATACTTATAGAATCCGGTCTCGCGGAATCGGATTCTCTCCACCGGATTCAAACAAGAAAGAGAGTGACAGAATCAATGAAAATCCTGTATCGTCTTCTGCCGGGCCTCCTGTTCTACCTGGCCCTCTCCGCCTGTGCACCGCTCCATACCCGCCAGGCCACAGATCGTTCCGACCCGCCCGTTGTGACCGTTCAAACGGGAACGACCGGGAGCGATCCCGTCAAAACCGCGCCCCCCCCGGAAAAGGCGGTTTCCCCGGACGCGGATTTTCCCCGAAAACAGGAGATCACGGACCAGCAGCGAATCGACGAAGCCCTTTCCTTTTACCAGGAGTCACAACAGGACTGGGATCAGGGCCTGCTGGACGACGCCATCGACGCGCTGGATCAGAGTTACGACTCCATTCTCCGGATCCTTCCGGACCACAATCCGGATATCCTTCAGCAGAAAGAGGACTTGAGACTCCTGATCTCGAAGAGGATTCAGGAAATTTACGCATCACGGGTCAGGGCCCATCATGTCGGCAAGGGAGGCGCCATCCCCCTGGTCATGAACACCTACGTAAAGCAGGAAATCAGGAGGTTTCAAACCAAGGAGAGGAGATATTTCCTGGATGCCTACAGGAGATCAGGGAGATATCACGACTATATCGCTCAGGAACTCGAAAAGGCAGGACTCCCCTCCGAACTCGCCTGGCTCCCCCTGATCGAAAGCGGATACAAAGAGAAGGCCCTCTCCCGGTCCCGGGCGCTCGGACTCTGGCAATTCATCGCCTCCACCGGCTACCGATTCAATCTGAAGCGGGACCGTTGGATTGATGAAAGAATGGATTTTGAGCGGTCCACACAGGGCGCAATCGCATATCTCACGGCCCTGCACGACCTTTTCGGGGACTGGACCACGGCCCTGGCCGCCTACAACTGTGGTGAGGGGAACGTACTCCGGGCGATCCGGGAACAACGGGTCAACTACCTGGACAACTTCTGGGACCTCTATCCGATGCTTCCCGCGGAAACGGCTCGCTATGTTCCCCGGTTCCTGGCCACACTGTATATTGTGAACAACCCCGTACAGTTCGGTTTTGACAAACTGGAAACAGACCCCCCCCTTCACTTTGACAAAGTCCGCGTCAACAAGGAGATGAAATTAGGAGACATTGCAAAATACCTGAAAATTCCCAGAAGAGTCCTGGAAAACCTGAATCCCGCTTTACGGCAGAAGGTCACACCGAATTACGTCTTCACCCTCCGCGTCCCCAGGGGAAGCGGTGAATTGCTGCTGGCCAATCTCGAACAAATCCCCGCCTGCCGGCTGACTTTTCAGACTTACACCCGTCATCGCGTGCGTCGGGGAGAGACCCTCTCGCAGATCGCGGACCGATACCACACTTCCGTCCGGACGATCGCCCGTCTCAATCACATCCGGGATATTTCGAGAATCCGGATCGGACAGAAACTGCGGGTTCCCCTCCGCCACCCACGGGCGGTCTTCAGTTCACGGAAGAAGAGAATCCACAGGGCGGCAACCCACCTGAACCGCTACCGGGTCAAACGGGGAGACACCCTCTGGTCGATCGCGCGGCAGCACAAGACCACCATCTCCACCATCAAACGGATGAACGGTCTCTCATCGGACGATTTAAGAACGGGACAGATCCTGAAGGTTCCCGCGGAAACGTAGGACAGGGAGCACATTCGTCTCACGGACAAATTTCTCCGGCTCCTCCGGCAGAAGTTGCAGCGGAATCCCCCTGCAGACACGACGCACCTCTTCGAGAGCAGAATTGTCAACCCCCAAAGTCAGATCGATATCCTGCGTCAGACGGGGTCTTCCGTGAAGAAGAACCGCTTGGCCGCCAATCACCATGTAAGGAATTCCGGACCTGTCCAACGCCCTGGCAAGTTCCGACAGGAGAGAGGCAAACATTCAGGAATACTCCCCGTGAAGTTTCAAAGTAGAGGCCATGGCAAGATCGGCCTCAAGGTCGGCAAGGTAATCATCCGGGGGAAAGGCTCCCAGTGCGCAGGCCTCTTCCCAGAGCCATCTAAAAATCCTCATCGCCTCCTCCGGCGATGGTGCGACGCGAGGATCGGTCAGCATCTTTTTCTCAAAGGCCTCCAGGACCTTTCCGGAACGAATCATCTTTGGGGTTTCTCTGAGGTATGTGTATAGATCATCTTAGCCTTTTCTTAACGAACTTGTCAATTTATCAATCCGGAATTCAGGAGTTTTCAATATTATCGAACCATTATTTATCTCGTTGCAGGAAAACCGGACTCACCCACACAATCCTGTTGAGAACCCGAAATTATAGTACATGAAATGCAGAGCAATGGAATGAGCGAGGTTTTCGACCTTCTTGGAAAAGGCATTTGTCAAACGAGTAAATCGTCGCATGTTCATTCTCATGGTTAAATTTTGTCTTTCGACAAAACTTGTGGAGATGTGAACAGGATCAGGATTGCCTGTTATACCTTGAAGCTGTGTCCCGATACATTTAGGCGGGCTATATCTTTGACCCGGTCAACCTGTTCTTACCAACAGGAGCACGGGGGCGGCCTTATACCGTCAATTCCGAGCGGAGCACCGTCACCGCCTCTCCTCCGATCAGGACCCGATCCCCCTCCATCCGGACATGAACACTCCCCCCCCGGAAAGAGACCTGCCCTCCGGTCAATTCATTCTTTTTCAGCCGTGCCTGCCAGAACGGGCCGAGACAACAATGCGAAGATCCGGTGACCGGGTCCTCGGGAATTCCGCATCGGGGCGCGAAAAAGCGGGAGAGAAAATCGGATTCCCTGGAATCGGAAGGAGCGGTGACGATCACACCCCGAACAGGGATCCCGGCCAGCAGAAAAAAATCCGGTTGGATCTCCCTGAGGATCTTTCCCGATTCCACCTCCACCAGATAGTCCATTCGGTTTTTGCCCACGTATTTGGGGACCACGCCCAGGGCGCGTTCCAATTCCGGAGGAGGGATCGCCTTCTCCTCACGTTCCGCGGGAAAATCGAGTTCAATCCATTCCCCCCGGCGCACGGCCTTCAGGGGCCCGCTCCGGGTCAAAAAGCGCGCCTCCCCCACCTTCAGATATCCCTCTTCCCACAGGATATGTGCGGAAGCGAGGGTTGCATGACCGCAGAGATCGACTTCCACTTGTGGTGTGAACCAACGCAGACGAAACTCTTTCCCCTCCCGGAGGAGGAAGGCGGTCTCTGAAAGGTTCATCTCCCGCGCAACCTGCCGCATCCATTGCTCATCTTTGGGATGCGGCAGGATACAGACGGCCGCGGGGTTTCCCGAAAAGGGCCGCCCGGTAAAGGCGTCCACTTGAAAGATCTTGATTCCCATCGACACGATCACTGGTCCTCATGAGGCAAGCGCAGAGAAGGATTGCTCATCCACTGCTCCGAATCAACAGGATGATCCAGAATCCGAACCTGTCTTCCCTCAATTCGGAGCCTGTTTTCCGCAAACAGCCGGATCGCCTCCGGGTAGATCCGATGTTCCTGTTTCAGGATCCTCGCCCCCAATGTCTCTCCGGTATCCCCCGGGAGAACCGGGACCACGGCCTGTATGATGATCGGGCCGGTATCCATCCCCTCGTCCACGAAATGGACGGTGCAGCCGGAGAAACGGACCCCGTAATCCGCTGCCTTCTTCTGAACATGGATCCCCGGGAATGCCGGGAGAAGAGCGGGATGAATATTCATGATTCGTCCCGGGAAACTCTGGATAAATTCTTCCGAGATGATCCGCATGTACCCTGCAAGGATCACCAGTTCCACCCCCTTCTCTTGTAATGCCCGGATTAATGCCCGGTCGTGATCGGCACGGTCCCTGAACTCTCCGGGTGAAATCACCCGGTAAGGGATCCCGTGATTCCCGGCCCGTCGGAGAACCCCCGCATCGGGATTATCGGAGAGGAGAATCACAATCTCGGCCGCGAGTTCCCCTCCCTCGATCCGGTCGATAATCGACTGGACGTTGGAACCCCCTCCCGAGGCCAGCGCTCCGATCCTGAGTCTGCCGCTCATTTCAGAATCACCTCTCCCCGCCCGGAAACAACTTCACCAATATCCCAAACCGGATCCCCCGCGTCCCGCACCGCCTTCATCACGGCATCCGCGTCCCCGGCGGAAACGATGAGGACAAAACCGATTCCCATATTGAAGGTACGGAACATCTCCTCTTCCGGGACCCCGCCCTGTTCAGCCAGGAAAGGAAAGATCTCCGGCATGACCCAGCTCTTCGAATCGATCTTCACGGAACACCCCCGTGGCAGGCCTCGTGTCAGATTGCCGGGGAGTCCGCCCCCCGTGATATGAAACATCCCCTTGATCGTATACCGCTCCAGCAGAGCCAGGACGGTCTTCACGTAGATCCGCGTCGGTGAAAGGAGGACCTCGCCAAGGGGGCGATCGAAGGGGGCCACCGTCTGATCCAGATCGGTTTTCATCCGCTCAAGAATAATCTTTCGGACGAGGGAATAGCCGTTGCTGTGCAAGCCGGTGGAAGCAATCCCGAGGACCCGGTCCCCCGGCGCAGTGGCTGAACCGTCGATCAGGCGGGACCGTTCCACGATGCCCACGGCGAACCCGGCCAGATCGTATTCTCCCGGCGGATAAAAATCCGGCATCTCCGCCGTCTCACCACCGATCAAGGCGCATCCGGCCTGTCGGCATCCTTCCGCGATTCCCCGGACCACCTCGGTCCCCCGCGTCACATTCAATCGTCCCGTCGAAAAGTAATCGAGAAAAAAGAGGGGGCGCGCGCCGGAGACCAGGATATCATTGACACACATCGCCACCAGATCGACCCCCACAGTTCCATGCCGTCCGGTCAGAAAGGCGAGTTTCAGCTTGGTCCCCACACCATCGGTTCCCGAGACCAGGACCGGCTCATGGTATTTCCCCGGTTCCAGGGCGAAGAGACCGCCGAACCCGCCGAGACCGGTGACCACTCCCGGGCCGAAGGTTGTCTTGACCAGCGGGGCAATCTTTCGGACGAAGGCCTCTCCGGCGCCGATATCCACCCCCGCGTCTTTGTAGGTAAGCTTCTTTTCTTCCATCGTCTCTCCTGAAAAGTCCATTTCCAATTCGATTACTCTTTCAGGGCGGGCAGCAGCATCGTAAATGTACTTCCCCGATCGGAGTTATTGTCCACCCAGATCCGCCCGCCGTGGGCCTCAATGATTACCTTGGCGATATAAAGACCGAGCCCGGACCCTTCAATATCGGTTGTCCCCCGGACCCGCCTGTATTTCTCGAAAATCGTGGGGAGATCTTCCTCCGGGATTCCCCGCCCGTTGTCGGAAATGGAGATCATCAGAATTTTCTCCGCCTCCCGCAGTACGCTGGAGGATGGGTACTCCGGAAGCAACCGGGAAAGTTCCCGGGCAACCACGCGGATCCGTCCCCCCTCGGGGGTGAACTTGATGGCATTCCCGATCAGATTGATGATCACCCGGAGCAGATAATCCTTGTCCCCGGTAATCGGATACCGATTCGAAGCAAAATCCTTCTCGATCTCAATCTGTTTATTCTGAGAAATCATTCGTTGCGTATGAATGGAGATCTCCATGATGTCGTGCATATCGATTCGCTGCCGTCTGAATTTCATGGTTCCAGAATCCAGCCTGGATAAATCCAGCAGTTCATTGACCAGATTCAACAGATGGTTGGCGCTGGTTTCAATATTCTGAAGAAGCCGGGTCAAATCTTCGTCGATAATCCCCCGTGTCTCGTTCAGAACAATCTTGTCGCAGATCGTAATCGTCGTGAGAGGGTTCTTCAGGTCATGGATGACCATGGAGATAAAGTCCGCTTTTTTCTGCTCCAGCTCTTTGTCCTTTCCAACATCCCGGAAAACCTCCACCCTGCCGAGAATCTCCCCCTCCGATGAAAAGATAAAACGGGTGCTCTTTACAATCGGGATCTTGCGCCCGTCTTTCCGTTTCATCACATATTCCTTGACGATTTTCTGATCGCGCCGGGGAGGAAACTCCGGAGAAGGGTTGCAACATTCTTCTTCCTCGGGACAGTGGAAAATCTCGGCACACCTCTTCCCGATGGTCTCCTGGAAACTGTATCCGGTGATCTCCTCCGCCGCTGCATTGAAAAAGACAATTTCCATATTCTGGTTGACCGAAAAGAGCCCTTCCCCCATGGTATTGATAATCGTCTCGATCTGTTCTTTCTGATTGGCAAGCATCCGGTTGGTGTGACGAACCTCGTCATGCAAGTGCTTCATCTTGAGGGCGGCCTTGACCCGCGCCAGGAGTTCCATCTCGTCATAAGGTTTTGAGATATAATCATCCGCACCGTGGCTCAACCCCTTAATGGTATCTTCAATCGAGTTTTTGGCGCTGATGAGGATCACGGGGATATCCTGAGTCTCCGGTTTCCCCTTCAGGGTCTCACAGACCCGGTATCCATCAATCCCGGGCATCATGATATCGAGAAGGATCAGATCCGGTCTCTCCTGAAAGACCTCCCGAAGGGCTGTCTCGCCGCTTGCGGCGGTCCGGACATAGTACCCCTCCATCTCGAGGATATCCGAAAGGAGTTCCCGGTTGTTCCGGTTGTCATCCACAACCAAGATGTTGGATACAATTTCCATCCGTGTACCGTCCAGGCCTCTTCGGAACCGTTATCGCCGTCCGCCCCTCTGTCTCACCGGGGAGTCCGCAAAACCAGGGAAGTCTTCTTTGATGGTGTCGTAAAAAGTCGCGCGGCCCTTCGATCCTTCGGCGACCTCAGGAGAGCCTTGCTCAGGGCGAACGTGGTTCGACAGGATCACCATGAACGGAACCCCGGAAACTACTTTTTACGACTTCATCTTCTTGCAACGCCAACAGAAAAGCGAAAACCTCTATGTTCCCTCCGCGACCGGAAGAGTGAAGGAAAAAGCGCTCCCCTGTCCCGCCTCACTTTGAAGCCGAATCGCCCCGCCGTGAACTTCAATCAGTTTCTTGCTGATAAAAAGGCCGAGCCCCGCTCCCGGATTCTCCCGCCCCGCGGGCGGGTTTAATTGACGGAACTGGTCAAAGACGACATCCTGATCCTCGGACCGGATCCCGATTCCGGTGTCCCGGACCTCAATCTCGATCATATCTTTCCCGGAACTTCCGGAGTCCGGCCGGACGCGATTCGCACGGATGCAGATTTTTCCGTGATCCGGAGTGAACTTGATCGCGTTGCTTAAAATATTGATCAGGACCTCCCGGATACGAACTTCATCCGCAAAGGCCTGGGGAAACTTCTCCGGAATCCGGTACTCCACATCCAGAATCCGTCCCGTCAGCAGCGGTTCTACGCTGACCAGGGAAGACAGGATGAGTTTCCGGACACTGACCGGTGCCGGTCTGAGTTCCATCTTCCCGAGCTCCAGATGTGAAAGATTCAGGAGATCGTCAATAATGTGCATCAAATGCTGGGCATTTTCGTAGACCTTCCTGAGATTTTTCTGCTGTAAGGGGTTCAGTTTTCCATAGCTGCCCTTGATCAGCATGTTCGTAAATCCGAGGATGGAGTTCATGGGCGTACGGAGTTCATGGGAAATATTGGCCAGGAATTCGGATTTGAGCCGGTTCGCTCTTTGAATCTCCTCATTGGCCCGGGCCAATTCCCGATTCTGTTTTTCCAGTTCACGGCTTTTTTCCATGAGCTCACGGGTCCGTTGTTGGATGAGCGCCTCCAGGTGATGATTCAATCTCCGTAACCGATCGTACCGTCCCTCGGTCTTCATCCCTGAATCACTCCTCCAACGGTGATCTCCGGAAGCCGGATAGTCGGTTGAGCATCTGAGACCGGCGCCCCCTGGCCATCCTTGCCGCAAGTCCCGATCGCAAACCCCAGGTCGCTGCCCACCCGATCGATCTGCATCAAAACATCCGGACCGCTGCCGGTCAGTGTGGCGCCCCGAACCGGTTCGCCGATTTTACCATTTTCAATGCGGTACCCCTCACTGATCTCAAAAACGAAGTCACCGTTCACGGTGTTCACCTGTCCGCCCCCCATCCGGACCACAAAGAGACCCGTCGGAGTGGAGCGAAGAATTTCTCCGGGGTCCTCATTGCCGGGCAGAATCATGGTATTGGTCATCCTGGGGATCGGACGGTTCCGGTAGGATTCTCTTCTTCCATTACCGGTCGATACGGTACCTTCCTTGAACGCGGTCAACCGGTCGTACAGATACCCCTTCAGGATTCCTTCTTCAATCAGGACCGTCCGTTGAGCCGGCGTTCCCTCATCGTCAAAGGAAAAAGATCCCCGCTTGTTGGCCAGGGTCGCATCATCCACGACGGTCACCTTGGAAGAGGCGATCTTCTCACCCACCCGACCGCTGTAAACCGAAAGCCCCTGCTGCGCGAGATCCGCCTCCAGGCCGTGCCCCACAGCTTCATGGATCATGGTCCCGCCGGCCTGTGAGGAGAGGACAACCGGCATCCTTCCGCCCGGGGCCGGCGCTGCACGGAGCATGAGCACGGCCCGACGGGCCGCGCGTTTCGCGGCCTCATCCAACGACTCGGCGTCAAACAGCTCAAAGCCGATCGCGCCTCCGATCACTTCCATGCCGGTCTGCAATACCTCCCCCTGCCTGGCCGTCACCTGGACCCGCCCGACCAGAGAGATCCGCTCATCCCGCGCCAACTCTCCCAACGAGTTGGCCACGAGAATCTTCTTGCGGCTGTCACCGTAGGCCACTGTGCACTGGGTGATCTCGCTTCCCGCAATCCGGGCGGCGGCATCGGCAGACCGGACCCGATCGACCTTTTCGCGGGTCTCAATATCGGCGGGATCCTTCCGGATGGAAAACAGGACCGGAGAGACGCTCGCTGCCAGAGGAGAGACCGATCCGGCGGCATCGCCCCGGACCGCCCTACGAACCTCATCGGCCAGTTGCATCAGACCGGAAGGGGAGAGATCACTGGTATAGGCGTAGACCGTTCTTTCATCCCGGAGCAAGCGGAGTCCGGCTCCCCTGCTGAGCCCTGTGGTGACCTTCTCGATGCGCCCGTCTTCCAGGAGGATCGACAGATTCTCCCCGCCTTCCAAATAGAGTTCCGCGAACTCTCCCCCATTTTTCAAGGCCCGTCTTAAAACAGCAGGGATCTCATCCAATGGAAACATCGCGTTTCATCCTGCGTGGAAACCGTGGGAATCCAGCCCGAGCGGGCGGGAATCAAGTGGCCCTGTTCGTCTATACATCGGCCTCTCCGCGCGCGACGCGCCGACAGCCCTGTGCGTGCTCTACGGCGGTCCCGGCACGTCCGAACGGAATCACCGCGAAACGGGGCGGTTGATCCATCGTTCGGCGATCTGGACGGCGTTTAACGCGGCACCTTTTCGAAGGTTGTCCGAGACCACCCAGAGGTTGAGTCCGTTTTCGATCGACTCGTCTTCCCGAATCCTTCCTACAAAGGTTTCGTCATGGCCCGTGGCGTCCAGCGCCAGCGGATATACGTTGTCCGCCGGGTCGTCCAGGACACAAACCCCCTCGGCACGGGACAACAACTCACGTGCCTGGTCCGCCGTAATCTTTTTCTCGGTCTGAATGTTGACCGCTTCGGAATGGGCACGAAAGACCGGAACCCGCACAGTGGTGGCCGTTACACCGATCCGGTCGTCCTGAAGGATCTTCCTTGTCTCGTTGACCATCTTCATCTCTTCCTTGGAATAACCGTTCGGAAGAAAGACATCGATATGCGGGAGACAGTTAAAGGCAATTTGGTGAGGATAGACTTCTTTGACGACTTCCTTGAACCCCAGGAGGGCCCGGGTCTGATTCAGAAGCTCATCCATGGCCTTCCGCCCGGTTCCGGAAACCGCCTGAAATGTGGTAACGACAACCCGCCTGATCCTGGCCACATCATGAATCGGTTTTAAGGCCACCACCATTTGAATCGTCGAGCAGTTCGGATTCGCGATGATTCCCTGATGTCGCTCAATCATCGGCCCGTTGACCTCCGGAACCACCAGCGGGATCTCCGGATCCATCCGGAAGGCGCTGCTGTTATCGATCACCAAGGCTCCGCACTCTACCGCAACGGGAGCAAACTCAAGGCTCCGGGAGGCCCCGGCGGAAAAAAGGGCGATATCGATCCCCTCGAAAGAAGTCTTCTCCAACTTCTCCACCCGATGGTCCCTGCCGCAAAAGCTCAACGTTTTTCCCTCGGAACGGGAGGAAGCCAGAAGGCGGAGCTGATCCACCGGGAACTCTCTCTCCTCCAGAATGGAAATCATTTCCCTTCCCACCGCACCGGTGGCACCGACTACCGCTACATTGACACGTTCTTTCCGCCGCATGAATCCTCCCCTTTGAACCGTTTAAAAACGGGATCCAATCCCGAATCTGACCTGATCATACGTTTCAGAGAAAGGAGTGTCAAGAAGAGAAAACGCACCGGGAAAAAGAACGATACGGAAATGTCAGGATCCGCGCGGGTTTCAAGGAACAGTCGATTCCTCCGGTACAGACCCAAGGACCGGTTTTCAGACGTCCCCGGATTCCCCTCCACCTCTTCGTCTTCTTGTTTCCTCGTCATCCAAGAGATGGGGCAGGTCACCTTCGGACAGATCGATCTCTTCTTCCCGGAAAGAAGGCTCCGCCCCCGCTCTGTCCGCTTTGCCGGGGATCTCCTCCAGTTCCAGCTTAAACTCGCTCTCGTGATTGGAAAGATCGACCACATCTTCTTCAGCATCGACGGCATCCGATCCGCCTTTTTCACCTGGATCCGGGGCAATGCGCTTATCTCCGGACTCGCCCAAAACACGCTCCCTCTCCGGTCCGCCGTCGGCCCCCGAAGGAGCAGGGACCACGCTATCACGCTTGGTCGTGGCGGCCGTCTCCCCCGGTTCCGGTTCAGGCAAAGCGAACCGGTCATCCGGATCGTCCCCCCTCTTCCCGTCCGGTTCCGGAAGCGCGAGGGAATCAGCGTGTCGCGGAACGCCGATGATGTCTTCATAACGAATCGGACCTTTTGGCTCCCGGGCGGGAACAGCCGGACTCTCTTCGAAAGGGACTTCACTGAAGTCGATATCCGGAGAGGGAACATCTTCTTTCCGTCTCCTGCGAAGAATCAGGAAGAGAGCCGGGATCGCCAGACCCACCAGGCCTCCCACGGAAAAGAGTATCGTTCTGCGTCTCCGTTTGCTTTTCACTCTTTCTTCCTGAAGTTTCCGCATCTTCTGTCTCTGCCGCGCCTGTCTCATCCTGGCACGGCTCTCGGCCCGGGCCTGAAGCATGGCGATTCTCTCCGTCAGGTCCTTCTGAAAGGAACTTTCAGAATATTCCTTGAGAAAGGCCTCCATCTTTCCGATGTCCGCGCTCTCAGCCGCCTGCCGATATTTCAGATATTCAACGGCACGCGCCGCCGCCCGTGCATACTTCCCGCGAGGGTAGAGCTTCTGGTATTCCATAAACTTCTCGATCTTGTTTTCCCGCACGGCGTCCTGGAAGATCAAGGTTTCCGCCCGTGCCCTCGCCTCCTGAATGAAGAGGCTGTTGGGATTTCTCCGGATGTAATCGAGATAAACTGAAGCTGTGTCAATCCGCTTGACCTTTTCGAATTGCAGGGCCTTGATCCTCTGCTCCGCCTGAGACGCGTATTCACTCTTCGGATATTCCCGGAGGAAGCGTTCATAGCCCCCGATCGTGTCCAGTTTCAGAACCTTCCGGAAGGCGACCATATCCGGCGTGACAATCTTTTCCACCTCGTCCAGAGGAATCCCGATGATCCCTCCGAAGGTCTCATATTTTACCATTCCCTCTTCCCGCCAGAAATTTTCCACCTTGATGATCCGTCCGTCTTTCAGATAGATCCGGCTAACGGCGGAAGAGGTTTTCGGCAAGATCAAGAGAGAAACGGCCAGGAAAAAGAGCAAGAGGAAGACGCCGGGACGCGTCAGCCGTGTTGATTTAGTTTTCATGAACATGAAATTGCATCGAAGCCACAGAAGATTCGCGCGATGTAAGAAATCCCCGGCACTTACAGGAATTTCATCTCCGGTTAACTTTATTATACTCTGATTGAACCGGGATCGCAAATATTCGGGAAGCAACGGCTTCGCGAACGGTTCACTTCCGGCCCGGCCATGAAGCTGAAACATATACAAGCGCGCAAGATGTCACAAGAAAACCATTGCCAGAACTCTCTAACGCTTCTAACGCATTGACAAATCAGCAGAAACCACATAAAATGAACAAAAGACCCGGAAAAGCACACAAATCCATACGAAAGATTCTGAAGACCTTGAATCAGAAGGATGACCATGCATTTCGATCATGAGATTCTCATCGCTGAAAGTGATGTGACTACACTCAAAATCCTGAAGGAGATACTGATCCAGGAGGGATTCATCGTCCATTTCGCAGGGAATGGGCGGCTGGGCCATGAATTGGCTCTGAAAAACAGACCCGACCTGATCCTATCCGAAATCGAGCTTCCGGACCAGAACGGACGGAAATTCATGAAACGCATTCACGACATCCCCGAACTCGGGGAAACCCCGTTTATCTTTCTGACATCCAGTCCGGACCCCGAGAACAAAATCGCCGTTCTGGAGGCCGGAGCGGAAGATTGCATCACGAAACCCTTCAATGAAACCGAACTGATCACCAGGATCAAGGTCGTTTTGAAGCGATGCAACAAGGCGGGAATTTGCGCGCTGAACAAAGAAGACGGGATCAAGGGGGACCTGAAAGATATCAATTTAATCGACCTGATTCAGCTTTTTGATATGGGACACAAAACCGCCGTGATCCAGGTGGAAGGAAGAGAAAGGCGGGGCCGGATTTATTTCGAGGACGGCAAACCGGTCCATGCGGTGTCCGGAAGACATTTCGGGAAGGAAGCTCTCCACACGCTCCTTTCAATCCGGGAAGGAACTTTCCTGATTCATCTTCAGATCACCTCAAAAATCCGGACACTTCACGACACGCCGACTAATCTGATCATGGAAGCCATGTACCGTTTCGATCAGGAAGGAACGCCGTATCCGCCGGTTTCCCGGAAAGAAAGACCTGAATCTCCGGAGGATCAACTCTTGTACAGTGATGGGATTAAGGAACTTTTTGAAAAAGGGGTCATTGAGGAGAAACGGAAATCCTGAGCGCCGTCTAACCTATGGACTCGATCAAACACATCGCAATCGTCGGAGGCAACAAAGAAGGCCTGAGCCTCCTCCCACTCCTGGAAAAAGATCCGGGGGTTCGTGTCGAGCTGATCGTGGAAAGCAATCCCGACGCTCTGATTTACAAACTGAATGAGCTGGGTTTCCGAATGGCCCGGAAATTCAATATCCGCACCAGTTCGGACCTCAACGATCTCCTGGCCGGCGAAGGATATGACCTGATCATCGACGCATCTTCGGATCCACACATCCGGACCTTCCTCGAACAGGAGGCCTTTCAATCCACAGAAATTATCAGCGAACTTTCCGCACGGCTTTTATGGGCGTATCGGGAAGAGAAACTTCCGGGATCCGGGAAGAAGAGCAGTTCCAAGCTCCTTGCCAGCCTGAACGAGATTGTCCAGGCCGTCAATCTCACCAAAGACAAAAAACAGGTTTCCGCATTGATCCTGAAGGTTGCCATTGAAGCAACGGATGCCGACAACGGATCTCTGATGTTACTCGATCCGGCGGACAACATCCTGAAAGTGGAGGTGGCCGAAGGAATTCCAGAGGAAATCATTCCGACCATTCGTTGTCCTATCGGGGAGGGAATCGCCGGGAAAGTGGCACGAGACGGAAAACCTCTGCTTCTTTCCGGCAGGGCGGACGACCGGAACTTCCGGATTCTCCGAAAACGAGAGGATGTCAAATCGGCCCTCTGCGTCCCCCTGATGATCAACGGCTCTACCGTGGGCGTCCTGAACCTGAACAACCTGAGAACAATCGATGGGTTCACCGAAGAGGACCTGGCCTTTATCACCAAACTGGCCGCCTTCGATACGGAAATCCTGATCAAATCTCAGGAGTACGAACTTCTCAGAGGAGACGCCAGAACGTTCCGGATCTGGAAGGAACTGAACTCCATTTTAAACTCCCCCCCTCCTCTGGAAGAACGGCTGATCCAACTCTGCAGAACACTTTCCAGACACTTCCGTGAATCCGTCTGCTCCATCTACCTTCTGGACCGGAGCACCCGGGAACTCACCCTTACGGCCAGCAGCCTGAAGGAATTCCGCCCCTCTGAGCGATTGAAAGTCCACCTGAAGGAAGGGATCGACGGCTGGGCAGCAAGTGAGCAGGAAGTGGTCATTCTGAGAGAATTTCCAAGTCTCGATCCCCATGCACAGAAAGCCTTCATGTCGATCCCGTTGGTCTCGGAAGGTGAGGTGACCGGGGTCATGAACATCCAACTGATCTCTACCAGAGGACTTACCGAAGACGAAGAGACTCTGTTGCGCGATATCGGACGACACCTTTCCACCGCCATCCACAGCGCCCGTAAGGAAGACTCGGCCTACTTGCGCGCAACCCGAATGGAGGCCGTTCACGAAGCAGGCGTCAATCTCCTCTCCATCACGGATCTCGATAAACTCCTGGAACTGATCCCGCCGTCGGCATCGATGATTATGGACGCCGATGGATGTATTCTCCGGCTGAGTGAAAAGGACGGCATGATGAAGATCCGGTCCACCTATTCCATGTGGGAAGACGAAATTCTGGAAAAAGTCTTCGAACTGGATGGGGAAATCAGTGCCAGGGTACAGCAAACCCTGGCGCCGGTCCATATCCGGGAACTGGGAAAGGAGACGGGGACCGAACGGTTCGGGAAGGTTGTCAAATCCCTGATCGCTCTGCCGCTCCTGGAAGAGGGAAAGCTGCAGGGAATCCTTACAATCTATGACAAAATCCCCAAGGGTTCTTTCCACGCAACTTCTTTCGGAGATGACGACCTGGAGATTCTTAAAAAGTATGGTTATTTTGTTCAGAAGGCCATCACCCATGCCACCGGGAGCATCCCCTCCGGCATTCTTCTGCGCTATGATCCGCTTACCGGCCTCCCGAACGAGGCGGCCTTCCAAAAGGAGCTCGAAAATGAAATCAACCGTTCCAGACGTTACAATCGGAGGTTTATCCTGCTGACCTTCCTCTGGAATCCGCGAAAATCCGGAATGGAAAAATACGACGTGGAGATGCGGAACAACCTGGTCCTGGAAATCTGCAAGGTACTCCAGGAGAACATCCGGGAATACGATTCCATGGCACGCACCGGGCCCCGGAAAATCGAGATTCTGTTCCCCGAATCATACGAAAAGATCCGGGACCTTTGCACCCGTTTGACGCGTGCCATTCGAGCACAGAAAAAGACGCCCGGTTCCATCCTGTCCGAAATGGAACTCGAACTGAAATTCGGATACGCCGTCTTCCCCGAAGACGGCACCGATTTCAGGGACATTCTCCATCAGGCCGGACGGCTCCGCCTGGGAGCAACGATCTGAAGAGGGAAAGGCCTGTCACGCAATCCCCGGGTTCACTCGGGAAGCTTCACGGATTGAACCTTCACTCCGTCCAGGTAGACCTGAACCGTGGCCTCCCCCTGGATCTCAAGAGTGAGCCGGATCCGGCTCAGGGGAAACTTTCTTCCGGAAAAAACTTTTCGTGTTCCCTGTTTGTCAGACACAAAAATCTCCACCCGGACGGGCAGAAACCGAAAAGGAATACGATAGGCAAAAGGAACCCGGATGAAGGAAACGCTTTTCGGAACATCCCCACCCCGGTTCACGGTCAGATGAATGGAGCTGTCTGTGCCGACCGGATATCCGGCCTCGGGAGACTGGTGTATCACCCGATTGCCGGGCACCCCCGGATACTCCTCGAAACGGACATCCGAAGGAGAAATCCCAGCCTCTCCCAACAGAGCCACCGCCCGTCGCACCTCCTCACCGATCAGGTCCGGCATCCGGAATCGTTCAGGACGCGGTCCCCGGCCGACCAGAAGGTCCACCCGATTTTCCCGCACTGTTTTTGTCCGGGGCATGGGGTTTTGCGCGAGAACCGTATTCTCCCGCGCCTCCCCGGAATGCACCCAAGTCAAGAGACCGACAAAGTACCCCGTATTCCGTAAGGTCTGTTCCGCCCGCGCCAGAGACATCGTCCGGACATCAGGGACGGGGAAATCCTTGCTGCCCAGGCTTAAAACCACTTCGATATTGCGATCCTTCTTGAGTGCCGTGCCCGGAGCAGGCACCTGGCTGATGATCCCATCCCGTGGAATAGTCGGGTGATGCTCCTCCCGCACCACCCTGAGATCCAGCCCGATTCTCCCCGCCTCCTTCAAGGCCGACACCACATTCTTTTCACGAAGATCGGGAACCGGCACGGGATCCCCCGCCGTCACCCACCAGACGGTGAACCAGGCGGAAAAAAAGAAGATCAGGGAAAAAGCCAGAGCAAGACCGAGGAAACGCGCGATCCGGCGCACGAAACCGTCCCGGCGATCTTGGGGATTCAAGGTTCGATCCTCCTCGTCAGGGGTACAGCCCGGCCGGCCGGGAAAAATACCGGACAGAATGATGTTCCCCACTCACTTCCGATGCCCTTCCGGAAACCCATTTTTCTTTCTTTTCCTTCTTCCCATTTCCATCCAGAGGTGAAAGCCGTAACTGGTCCGGACGGGAATCATGATCAGGCAAAGGAGGATAAAAGCAGAAATCCCGAGGCTCCCCAACAGGAAGAGCAGGCTCCCGTTGGACAGGTACAAGACCGAGGAAACAAGCGCCAGGGTTACGGCCGACATCGCCCAGACACTCCTCCGGAAAACGCGGGCCACATAGCGCTCCGTCTGGCTGATGCTGACAGGATGGATACGGACCCGCATCTCCTCCCGACGGAAGGTCTGAAGCAATTCGGATAGATCCCGGTATATTTTCTGAAGATTTTTGAACTCCTCCTCGGCCCGGTTACAGACAGAAAACGTCTTCTCTTTCCGCAATACCTTCCGGGCCAGAGGAACAATATCCTTGACGGCATTGAAGTCATAACGGTACTGCGTGCCGATTCCTTCCACCAGAGCGGCCGTCTTGAAGAGATAGACCAGATTACTGGGAAGCTCGAAAGGAAAGGCATAAAAACTTTCGATGACTTCGATGGCGATTTCCTGAATACGGCGTTGTGAAATCCCCTCCTGAGTCAGGATATCAAACATGGTTTCGGCCGCCTCCCTGAGGATGGCCGGAGCAACCTCGCGATTCGCGATCCCCAGTTTGTAATATCCCTGAATCAACCTGTCGAAATCCCTCCTCGCCCCGGCCAGAGTGGTTTCAATCAATTCCTTGCGTGTATCGGGATCAATCTCCACCACCAGTCCGTAGTCAAGCAGCACAATCCGTTCATCCCCCGTCACCAGAATATTTCCGGGATGCGGATCCGCATGAATGACCCCGTCGATCAGGACCTGCTGCGTGTAGAGCTCGATCAGATTCGAAAGCACGCGATCCACCTGGATTCCTTCCGCCTTCAATCGCTCAAACTCTGTGATTTTGATCCCGTGATAGAACCGCATCACCAGAATGCGATGCGTGGTCAGTTCCGGATAAAACTCCGGGATAATCACCTTCGGCCTTTCCTTCATCAACCCCTGGAACCGTTTCAGGTTCAGCGACTCATGCTCAAAATCCATCTCGTCGAAGATGGTCTTCGAGAACTCATCCACCACCACCTGGAGGGCCCGCAACTGGTAGGAATGGAAGAGGCGATTCAGAACCGCGAGAAGAGATTGAATGATCTTGAGATCCGTGGAGACCAGTTCATGGATCCCGGGCCGCTGTACCTTGACGGCAACCTGTTCTCCCCGGTACCGTGCCACATGAACCTGCCCGAGAGACGCCGCGGCCAGGGGTTCCCTTTCAAAAGACTCGAAAACCTCATGAATGGAGCGCTGATATTCCTCTTCAACAATCTTCCGGACCGATTCAAAGGAAACCGGAGGAACCTCATCATGCAACTTGGAAAGTTCCCGAAGATAGATCGGCGGGATGATGTCGGAACGGGTGGAAATCACCTGGGTCAGCTTAATGAAAGAAGGCCCCAGTGACGCAATCTTACGGGTCAATCGCAAGGCACGTCGCTGATGGAATGCGAGACTGACTTTCCGCCTCGGACCGAAGAAAAAAAACCGGTGGAAATCCTGCAGAAAAGAAACAATAAAGGGGAAAATGGTAATCAGAATCTTCAGACTTCGTCTAATCATAAGAGATTGATCTCTTGTCCGCCGGGATGGATGCCATCTTCAGCACAATCTTATTTTACGGCATATTTCTTTTCCAGATAACTCATCCATTCATCCTGAAGAGTGGAATAATCCAGCCCGAGCGCCCGCTCCAGGGCGGAATGGATATCCGCGCCCTGTCCCAACTCCGCCAACAATTTCTGGACCGTGTAAATCCCATGCTCTTCAACCATCCAATCCACCACACTCAGGCTCTCCGCGTAGGCAACGGTCGCCGCATCCGCAGCCATCCCCAGAAAAGAATTCTCCAACTCCCGGAAGGGAATCAGATTTTTTGTTTTAAGAAGCGCGACAACCGTTCCGGCCCGTTCTTCTTCAGACGCACCCTCAAAATACTGGGCGATTCCTTCATTCAACCAGGCGGGACAACGCCCCCCGGTCATCTGGTGAATCAAGGCGTGGGCGTACTCGTGCATGACCACACGCTCCAGAACGGAAGTTCTGTCCTTGATCCCTCCAATCGGGATCCGGATTTTGCCGTCATAAAGCCCGCCGGCCCAATCCGGAGACCGTGTGACATTCCGGAAATCCTCATCCGAATAGAGGATGGTAATCATCCGTTCCGGAGGATAATAATTCAGCTCGGCGCCGATCTTCCGGTAGGCATCTTCTAAAAGTTCGGAGACCAGGTATCCGGCCTCCGTGTCCTGGAGTCCGTTGAAATGAACGTCAAAATGTTTTCCCTCATGCCACTCAAAATCCTTCTCCGCCCGGGCTTCCCGACCGGCCTTCTCCAGAATCTTCCGAATCCGGATATCGGAGGGGTTTGCAGCGAGATAGATCTTCAGAAAAGCGATCCCCTCCTCAAGCCGGTTCTGTTTGTACAGGAGCTCACCCAGGATGCGCGCCACCTCCGGATCATCCGGAACCCGGTCCAGATACAACCGAAAATAGCGTTCCGCCCTCGATTCATCCGGGACTTTCAACGCCGCCATACCCATGACCTTGTAGGCTTCCGGAGATTGATCCAGAACGCTCACCGCCTTTTCCAGCGCCAGAATAGCTCCTTCATAATCTTTGTCGTCCAGTGCCCGGTACCCCACCTGCAACCAGGCACGGTGAAGGTTCAGGAGAATCGTGGAATCCTCCGGCATTCGCTCCAGGGCCTTCTGAAACAGACGGATCGCCTCCGGGTAACGCTCCTCTTTCAGGAGTGAAACCCCCTGGTTATTCAACCGAACCCCCTGCGGATCTTTCCCCGGGGAGGCCTGAACATTCGCCACGGCAGGCGCCTTGGAAGACCGGATCCGGACCTTCTCCGGATTGGCACCGGAAGGAGCACGGAATCTCTGGAAGACCTTCTGTACGGCCTTTCCCCCCTGACCGAGACCATGATGATAAAACAGGTAGGCCCCCACCGTCAGAAAGAACAGGGAAAGAACCAGGTATCCTTTTCCTCCCCGCATGCCGGTGTCAGGAATCGGGGATGGAGAAGACTCCCGGTCGTTTTCTCCCCCGATCTTTTTGGCGATCCCCCGATCCGCCATCCGGCGTTCACGGAGTTCTATGATGGCGCCCATCTCCTCCAGCCGCTTACGGAGGAGAACCGCCCGGTCGGATGCCATGTCTTTCGCGAGGAGGGCAGGGAGCTGAGAAATCCGGGGAATCAGTTCTTCCCGTGAGCTCCAAAAAGAACGCTGCATTAAATAGTCAATGACAGGATCACAGGAATACGGGTCGGAGAAACCCATCAGGAAAAGATCACAAACATGTCCGGATGGAGCGGGAAAATTCGCCTCTTCACCACAGTATGGACAAAGAACCGTTTCCGGATCAACTTTTTGTAAACATTCCGGACACTTCATACCCTCTCCCGGTCTCCTCGCACATTCTAAACGATTCATGAGAGAGAGTCAACAGGATCGAAGTCCGGGCAGGAGGGCCTCCACTTGCAGATAGGCTTCCTCCCGGGCCCCGGTATTCCGGATAACAAAATCCGCCCGTTTTCGTTTCTCCTCAATAGGCAACTGGGCTGCAATCCGTTTCCGGGCCGCCCGTTCACTCAGCCCATCCCGTTTCATGATCCTCCGCAGTTGCGTGGCTTCATCCGCATAGACCACGATGACCCGATCCACCTCCTTTTCATGCCCGCTTTCGAACAAGAGGGGGACTGAAAAGATTACCAGGGCATGCCGGTCCGCCTTGCGTATCCCGCGGATCTCCTCCCATGCGCGATCATACACCCGCGGATGAAGGATAGCCTCAAGCCTCTTCCGTTCTCCGGAATCTCCGAAAATCCGCTCACCCAGTCTTTCCCGGTTCAGCGTGCCGTCAGGATGAAGAATTCCGGAACCGAACTCGGAGACCACTTCAACCAGAGCCGGTTCCCCCTTGCGAACGATATTCCTGGCGATCCGGTCCGCATCCACGACGGGGATTCCCTTCCGTTCCAGGTAATCCGTCACCAGACTCTTCCCAGTAGCGATCCCCCCTGTCAGTCCAATGACCGGCATCCGTCTCGCGCTCCTCCCAGGCAAAAGGTATCAGTATGACACCCAGGGCCAATCAAGAATATTCCGCAGGTGCCGTACTCTTATCCCATTTCCAGAAACTTGTCAAATACACCACGGCCCCCAAATCCAGCGATAGAAATGTTCGGATCGTTTTGTTGAGGAAGCTCGTTTTGAAAAGTGTCCGGAGTGTTTTTTTACAATTCAGGGAAGTCCTGATCAAATTCCTGTTGACGGCGGGCCACACAATCCCGGACGTTTCTCTTCCTGGAATTTTGTAACAAATTGTTTTTGTTAATTTTTTTTGCTCGTCCAAAGAAAACGAACCCATGATCCGACGCCCCGAGTCACTGGATCCCGCTGACGCTGGATAACGCTTCGCTTCTCGAATCAGGAGGGGCGCTGCACCTGTGGTCCTTTTCGCAAACCAAGCGGCATCCGAGCGCCGCAGAGCCGCCTCGTCTGCGTTATGCTCCCTGCGACATACCGCAGGGGGGTATGCCTCACTCGCAAGCCTTGACGAGACAGCCCTGCATCCCTCCCGGTGCGGCGCTCCGTTTACGAAAAGGACCACTGAACATGCTGCGCAGGGTCGCCCCTGAACGGTCTATCTCTTTGGATTCCCGGGCATGATGAGCTCAGTCGAACCACACGATCTCGCGCTCTTCCCCTCCTGATGCTCCGATGTTAGGCCGCGTGACAGGGGGGGATGCTCCCCCTCCGGGGGAGTCGGGTTTGCCGATCCTGTCGATCCGGTTCATCCTGTCAAAAATGGTTTTGGGGTGGAAAAGGCATCATCCTTCCTGTCTTTTAGTTTCACCTTACAGGTGAGTCGTATATTCACCATAAACCTATAAACCAAGAAGGTTTTTTGTCTTTATTGATCTCCTATCGCTAATTTAGGGCGGCCGCGTTTGTATCCTATCAGAATTCCTTCCCGGGCAACATGCGCAGGTTCTGGGTCTTGGGGGTCCGGTCTGGGGAGTCTCCCCAACTTCCCGCAGGGAAACCATTCCATAGAAAATCCTTTACAAACCGGCCGGGCTTCGTTAAACTTTTTTCCAATCAATCTTCAGGTCAGGAGGAAAATCGGATGATTAGAAATGTGGCCATCATCGGGTCAGGCCCCGCGGGTTATACGGCGGGAATCTACAATGCCCGGGCGGATCTGAATCCCATCATTATTGAAGGGAATCAGCCGGGAGGGCAGTTGACGATCACAACGGAAGTTGACAACTTTCCGGGTTTCCCTGAAGGAATTATGGGACCGGTGCTCATGGACGAGATGAAGAAGCAGGCGCTTCGTTTTGGAGCGGAAATCATGACGGGACAAATCGTCTCTGTTGACTTCTCCAATCGCCCCTTCCGGCTTCAACTGGACAATCATGAAACGATCCAGGCCAACGCCGTGATCATTGCAACCGGCGCGTCCGCACGCCTGCTGGGAATCCCCTCGGAAACCCGCCTCATGGGACGGGGTGTATCCGCCTGCGCGACATGCGACGGATTCTTCTTCAGGGACAAGGAGGTTGTGGTCATCGGCGGAGGAGATACGGCCATTGAAGAAGCGAATTTTCTGACCCGTTTCGCGACCCGGGTCTCGGTCATTCACCGCAGGGATCAGCTCCGGGCCTCCAAAATCATGCAGGACCGCGCATTTGCGAATCAGAAAATCACCTTCATCTGGGACTCTGTGGTGGAGGAAATCCTGGGAGAAACGGAAGGACACGTCACGGGTGTCCGCCTCAAAAACATCCGGTCGGGAGAACAAACGGAGATGCCGTGCGATGGGGTCTTTATCGCAATCGGTCATCAACCCAATACCCGGATCTTCCGCGAACAGATCGAACTCGACGACAAGGGATACATCATCCTCAAGAGAAAGAGCTGCACCAGTGTTCCGGGTGTGTTCGCGGCGGGCGATGTCGTCGATCCGATCTACAAACAGGCGGTTATCGCAGCGGGGATGGGATGCATGGCCGCACTGGACGCTGAACAATTTCTGCTTGATCAATAACGAGGCCGTGCCCTTTCACTCATTTCCATCCGAAAAAAACTTTTTACGAAACCGTCAAGATTCAGCAGTGTCGGTCCGCTCCCTCAGGAATTCAATCCCCTGGAGGATGAAATCACTCTGATGTTTCCTGCTGTCGGCTTCCGCAAAAAGGACCTCCACCATATCCGATACCTGGTCCACCAGGCGATACACGGTCTGAAAGGACTGCGACTGCATCTTCGCGGCTTTCGCGACTTCTTCGGCAAGGAGCTTCATGTTTTCATGCGCCTCGGCAATGAGACTGCTCCCCTGATTCTGCTCATCCATACTGCGATTCATCTGTTGAATCATGTAATTCACCTTTCCAAAAGCCTGAAAGACGACTTCCGTACTTTCCACCTGTTCACCGGTAGCCTTTTCGATCCGCTGCGTCATCTCCAGGGACGACTGAACGCTGTTCAAGATCCGGTTCAAGGCATTCCCGGCACGTTTGGACACATCCAGTCCGGAGTCTACCCGCTCCGGAATCGACCGGATCTTCGCCACCGCCTCTTTCACCTGCTCCTGAACCGATTCAATCATCTTCTCGATCTCTCTGGAAGAGGAAGCGGTCCGCTCGGAAAGGGCACGTATTTCGTTACTGACCACACCGAATCCTTTCCCATGCTCTCCCGCCTGGGCCGAAATGATCGCTGCGTTTAGGGCAAGGACGTTGGTCTTCTCATTGATTGTGTTAATCACCTCCAGGACCTCACCGATCTCCTCCATCCTTTTCCCGAGTTGCCTGACCACCTCTACGGAATCCAGAACAAGATCCCGGATCTCGCTGATCTCGCGGATGGAATCCGTCACCAAAGTCGCTCCTTCCTCCGCTTCCTTCTGGACCCGTCCCGCGAGGGAGTTGGAATCCTGAACGTGGGACTCCACCTCCTGGATCGCGGCGCTCATCTTCTCCGCCGAAGAAAGGGTCCTCTGAGCCTCCTGAGAAAGGATATTCACACCGGAGGCCACCTCCTGGAGGGAACCGGACATCTCATGCATCGACGAGGTGGTATCATTCACGGTCTTCAAAAGCCCTTCGGCACTCTCGGCCACCCGTTGGACATTCTTGGAGATCCTCCCGGACTGTTTCGAGAGTTCTCCCATGCGGTCTGAAAAATCTTTTTTCCGGATAAAAAGTTCATCAAAATTCCGATCCAGCTCGCGATGCAGTTCCTGAATGCCCTGATACAGGGAGAGGTTGGTCAGGGCGATGGAGCTCTGGTCGGCAAGGATCTTGAGTGTGGAGAGTTCCTCGTCCCGGATCGGCCTGCCCGTATGCTTGTTGTCCACCGCGACCGAACCGATCGGTTCCCCCCTCTCTCTCAAGGGAATCGAGGCAAAAGACCGGGATCGAAGCTCGGAAATTTTACAGTAGGGATCACCCAGTCGGTACTCTTGAGGCATCATGCGAATGTCCTGAATCCATTGGACCTCGTTCCTGCGAATGGTCTTCTCGAGGGCTCCCCCCTGCCCGGAGAGAGGAATCCGGATCTTCTTCCACTCTGTGGTGTCATGGCCCCTCGCCTGCCGGCATTCAAGGGTCTTCTTTTCCTGATCCAGAAGAAAGAGATTCACCCGGTCGAATCCGAGAATCCGATAGGCCCCATCCACAAGCAATTGGAAGATCTGCTCCGCGCCGTGGGACCGCTGAATGTCCGTACTGATCCGATAGAGGTTGGACATGTCGTTCTGCAATCTCAACAGACGTTCTTTGTACACCCTTTTTCTCTCTTCGATCTCGGCTTGAATCTTTTTGAGCTGCGCCTCTCTCTCATCATTCCAGTCGAATCCCCTGCCCACGAGGTAGCCCGTCACACTCATCACAAAAGAAGTTCCAAGGGTCATGTAAAAAAACAGGAAGATCCTTTCCGGAGAACCGAAGAATTCATGGAGCAAGAACAGCCCGGGAGACTGATGAACAGGTCGGAAAAAAAGCAGGGAGATCAGGAGCCAGCCCAGGGGCGCTCCGAGTCCCATGATCATTCCATTGACGGCGTATGAGACCCTTTTCCTGGGAGACCAGATCGACAGGATCTCATAGAGACTCTTCCGTTTCGCCATTCAAGATTTCCAATCAACAAGGAAAGACGTGAGAATGGTTGTACCGTTCCGGCAAAATCATTTTCCTCATAATTTTTCATTATAGCGCAAGAGGCTGATCTAAAAAAGGATTTTCTCACTTCCGGCATTTTCCCCCAGCACCCCGGCCAAAATCAAAAAACAGGCTTAGAAGGAAGAAAATGTCGAATAATACGTTCATACATCTGATTTCAAACCCAAATAGTGATATTCGCACTATTTTCATCCAATTTTCATTGACACTGCAAACAGGGTCAGCTTATAATGAAATGGATAAGACAGATTGATACCACCGATAAAGGCAACCCGTAAGGGGAGCAAAGCCGCGGGCCGGAATCATCACCGGCATCCCCGGCTGCCGAAGTGGATGGGGGGACCCGAGGCCTATCCGTATCTTTATCGATGGATAGGCCTTTTTCGTACTTTCAACCTGTTTTCATCTTGCGTGAGGAGGAGGAGGCATGAAACGACTTGTAATCCTTGGAGCAGGAACGGCAGGAACCATGATGGCCCACAAAATGAGTCGCAAACTGAACCTCTCTGAATGGAACATCACGGTCATCGACAAAAGCGAGAAACACTTTTATCAACCGGGACTGATCTTCGTTCCCTTCAGGCATTACGGTTACACCGGAGAGTCCGGCAATGTACGGATGACCCGGGATCTTCTCCCCAGGGATGTTACCTTTGTATCGGGAGAGATCACGCGTCTCGATCCGGACAACAACCGGGTGGAGACCACGGCGGGCGCCTATGAATACGACTGGATGATTCTCACCCTTGGATGCCACATCGCTCCGGAAGAAATCCCCGGCATGGAAGAAGGATACGGGAAGAACGTATTTTATTATTACACCATGCCCTCGGCCATCGACATGCAGAAGGCCCTGGAAGATTTTGACGGAGGGAAGCTGGTTCTGAACATCGCCGAGTACCCCATCAAGTGCCCCGTGGCCCCGATTGAATTCATCTGTCTGGCCGATTACTATTTCCACCAACGGGGGATTCGGCACAAAGTGGACCTGGAGGTCGTGACCAGTGTCCAGGGAGTCTTCACCAAACCCGTTGCCGGGAAAGTCCTGGGAAAGATGTTCGAGCAAAAGGGTATCAAGGTCACTCCCAACTTCGGCCTGGCGGAAGTAGACTCGGAACATGGAAAGATCATCTCCTATGAAGGAGAGGAAGTGGAATTCGACTTCCTGGCCGCCATCCCCCCCAATGTAGGACCGCATCTGATCGACGAAGCCGGAATGGGGAACGGAAACGGCTACGCCATGACCCATCCGCACACACTCAAATCACAACATTATGACAACATCTATGTATTGGGTGACTGCACCAACGTCAGTACCTCCAAGGCCGGGTCCGTCGCACATTTCGAAGCCGGAGTTGTGGAGAAAAATCTTCTCCGGGAGATCCAGGGTGAAGATCCACAACCCGATTTCGACGGCCACTCCAACTGTTTCATTGAAACCGGTTTCAAAAAGGCGCATCTCATCGATTTCAATTACACCCAGGAGCCGGTCCCCGGAAGGTTCCCCCTCCCATCCGTCGGCCCCTTTTCCCTGTTGAAGGAAACCCGGATGAACCACATGGGAAAACTTTTCTTCAGATGGTTCTACTGGAATATCCTGCTCAGCGACAGGCTGGATCTGGAGATGATCCTTCCAACCCAGATGAGCTACATGGGCAAGGATATGTCCTATGTAACCAAATCATAGTCCCCATCCGGAATCCCCGCTCCGGGTCGCAGCGGAAATCCGGAGGCACTCAGTTCGGCAGGAAGAAAATCCCGAAACCGCGCCAAACGTAGCGATGCTACCCAAAGGACCGCTTCGGGCTCCTCCACATAGCCGGAATAAGATGCATGCGGATGTGCGACCCGAACGGGTTTCAGAGTGGGTACACAACAGCTCCTACTCCTCCTCCTGGCAGGCCCCGCCTTTTTCGGCGGGGCCTGTCCCGCCTTCAAAAACCGATCCCACTCCGCAACGGTTTCCGATCCGTCCGGTGGAAACTTCTGTCATATTTCTCCTTGACATTCAACTCGTCGCGGTTATAATGAAGACAAAATGGACATTTTTAGTCCAAAATATGGGGAGTCTCATGAAATTAACCCGCGGAGGAGAATACGGAATACGCGGAATGCTCTATCTCGCGATGCAGCCTCCGGAACGCATCATCCTGTTAAGTGAGATCTCCAATGAACAGAAGATCCCGGAGAGCTACCTGGCCAAGATTTTTCAGTCTCTCTCCAGGTCCGGACTGGTCCGTTCCCTTCGTGGATTCAAAGGAGGGTACGCACTGGGACGGCCACCGGAGAAAATAACGGTTAAGGATATCATCGAAGGAGTGGAAGGCCCCATCGCACTGAATTTGTGTACCCGCGATAAAAGTTCCTGCGCGGAGGGGAAAGACTGCAAGATTCAGGGGGTATGGAAAAACGCCCAGAACGCCATGATCGAAGTGCTGGAAGGAACCACTCTGGCGGATCTGGTCGAACAGTCTTTTGCCGGACAGGCTTAAGCCACCTGCCTGAACAGATATCCGCTTCCCGTCCGCCGTGATCGAAGAAGAAAGGAGCCCGTCATGAACCGAATCATCTACCTGGATAACGCTGCGGCCACCCGTCCCTATCCCGAAGTCATCGAGGCCATGCAGCCCTATTTTCTGGAACACTTCGGAAACCCGATGAGCTTTCACCGCTTCGGAAGCGAGCCCAAAAAAGCCATGGAGCGGGCCAGGTCCGAGGTGGCGGAACTGATTCACGCGAAACCGGAAGAAATTTTTTTCACGGCATCCGGAACCGAAGCCAATAACTTTGCCGTCAAGGGGGTCGCCCTGGCACTGCAGAAGAAAGGGAAACATATCATTACATCGGCGATTGAGCACTACGGTGTTCATCACTCCTGTAAAATGCTGGAACGGTTAGGGTTCGAGACGTCCTATCTCCCGGTTGACGAATTCGGAAGGGTAGACCCCCACGAAGTGGAAAAAGCGATTCGAGAGGATACCATTCTGATCTCCGTCATGCTGGCCAACCACGAAGTCGGGACCATCCAACCGATTCGGGAAATCGCCGAAATCGCAAGGGGAGAAAAGATCGCGTTCCATTCCGATGCAAGGCTGGCTGTAGGCCACATTCCTGTGGATGTGGAGGAACTCGGCGTCGATCTCCTGACAATCTCCGGACAGCATTTTTACGGTCCCAAGGGATCCGGGGCACTGTACATCCGGAAAGGGGTCCGGATCCAGCCGTTGATCCACGGCGGAGTGCAGGAACAGGGACGAAGAGCCGGGACGGAAAACGTGCCGGCCATCGTTGGTCTTGGGAAGGCAGCCACCATCGCGCGGGAGAAAATCCCGGAGGAGATGAAGCGCATATCTGCGCTCCGCGACAGACTTGAAGCAGGACTCAAGAAACAGGTCACGGACCTGAAATTCAACGGCCATCCAGAGTATCGCCTGCCGGGCCTCCTGAACCTCTGCGTGAACTACGTGGAGGGCGAAGGAATGATCATGATGATGGTGGCGAAGGGGATCATGGCTGCCAGCGGGTCGGCCTGTTCTTCCAAGGCACTCAAGGCATCCCACGTCCTCACCGCCATGGGCGTGGACCACGCCATGGCCCAGGGATCGATCCTCTTCAGCCTCGGTCGGGAAACAACCGAAGAAGATATCGATTATGTTACAGCTGAAATGCCAGCGATCATCGAACGCCTGCGGATGATGTCGCCGATCTACCAGAAAAGATGACAGGACACTAAGGAGGCGGGTGATGAAGAGCAAGATGGCACTGATCGTCTTCAGCAATGAAATCGACAAGTTGATCGCGACATTCAACCTCGCGCTCGGGGGGGCCTCGCTCGGAATGGATGTTACGTTGTTCTTTACCTTCTGGGGACTGGAGCTGCTGAAGAAGGATAAAACCGGAGACAGCTATGAAAAACCGCATCCCGCCCTGGAGAAGATGATGGCCCATCCCAAGTTTCCTTCGATCGACCGGATGATCACCATGTGCAAGGAGATGGGCATCCGGTTCATCGCCTGTACCCAGTCCATGGAGTTCATGGGACTGACAAAAGAAGATCTGCTGCCGGTCGTAGACAGCGTGGCGGGCGTGGCTACCTTCCTGGCCGACGCCGAAGATTCTAAAATCAACCTTCTGATTTAGGGAGAAATCCATGGGAAACACAACAGAGACGGGAATCAAGGTCGACCAGGTCCTGGACGCATTCGGACTCATCTGCCCCATGCCGATTGCCAAGACCTGTCAGGCGATCAAGAAGATGGAAGTCGGAGAAATCCTTGAGGTCATCGCCGACGATGAAGGTATCGTGGAAGACATGCCGAATTGGTGCAAGGCTACCGGCAACGAGTTTCTCGGCCTGGAAAAAAGAGACGGAGAATTCCATGCGTTCGTACGCAAGGAGGCGGCGGACGCGAAGGATTGTCGCCGCCCCGTCTGCAATCCGCATCACCCTGAGACTGATTGACAGCCTGGAAGCTTCTTTCGAAATTCACGAAGTCGTCAAGGCTTCCGGAATTCAGATCCGCCTTTCCATCGGAAAGAGAAATCCCATACCGGAATCGTTTCCCTTCAGAAAGCCTCATCGTCATCATCCGCGCGGGCCATCTCCACCAGGGGTGTGATACCCCTTAAGTGCTTTTTTCAAGGAAATGTCCTTTTTTTTGTGACTTTTCCCCGCAGGAAACTACTGTTAAGTACAAAACAACGATTGAGGAGGACGTGGTTATGCAATTTCCAGACAGTGTACTGATCCAGGGACTGTTGAGAAAGGACGAAAAAGCCTTCCGGATCCTGTATGATACCTTCTTTCCAAAAGTATACAATTATACCTTCTTCCAGATAGGTGAAAAAAGCAAGGCCGAAAAGGCAACCGAGGAGGTATTCATCGAGTTGATTCACTCTCTGGACCGGATCGACGGAAATACCAGTCTGAAACAGTGGATCTTCAGGATTACCAGGAGATGCCTTGCCAACATCAGGGCGACACAAATGGCAGAGGAAATGGTAGAACCCTGGAAAGGACAGGCGGGTTTTTCGGACCTGTTCAAACTGGAAGAAACCCTTCTCAATAACGCGACGCGCAGATAACATCCGGAGGACAACACCTTATGGGGAAAAAGATCACCCGTTACGCCTGGCTGCAGGGAAAACTGGACTCTTCCCCGGAACAAACCGGGACAGAGTGTACGGAATATCTGGAAGATCTGGAGAAATTCTATTCCGCGGACCAGTCGCCCGTGAGGGCCTCGAAAAAGTTTGAGAAGAAACTCAAAGAGAAGCTGCTGACCCTGCTCAAGAACAAGTATTATCTCTTTTTCGCACTCGCCGTCCTCTTTTTAACGTAACGCCTTGCCGATCGAACTCTTCGATGTCATTAAAATTACTTTGTCTAACCCCAAATTATTTGAATTGATTTTGCACGGTTTCTCCACTACCATTGCGTAATGGGAGTGGAACTCAGCGTTACACTTTTGCTTCTTGGTCTCATCGGAGGCTTTCTCTCCGGCCTTTTAGGGATTGGAGGGGGCATTATTATGGTCCCTCTGCTTCTTTACGTCCCCGTATCCCTTCATGTCGGGGCCTTTTCCATGAAAGAAATCACCGGTATCACCTCGGTTCAAAGTTTCTTTGGGGCGCTCTCCGGCGCGATCGCTCACAAAAGGCACGGTTATGTCAATTTTTCCCTTGCCCTCTTCCTGGGCGGCGGGATGGGAGTTGGATCCCTGATCGGATCACTCTCTTCGAAATTCGTCTCCTCCGAGACCATTCTCCTCATCTTCGCAATCATGGCCGGTATCGCCGCCATCCTGATGTTCCTGCCTGTCGCAAAAGGCGATTCGGAGAAAGAACCCGGCACGCTCCGGTTCAGCAGGCTCCCGGCCCTTTGTACCGGCCTTTTGATCGGGCTCTTCGCCGGGCTGATCGGGCAGGGAGGAGCCTTCCTGTTCATTCCGGCCATGCTCTTCATTCTCCGTATTCCGACACGTACCACCATCGGCACCGCCCTGGTAGTCGGACTGATTTCCTCTTTTTCCGTCCTGGCCGGCAGAATCGGAACCAGGCAAATTCCTTACCTTCACGCCGGAATCCTCGTGACCGGCGCCCTGGTCGGGGCACAGTTCGGCGCAGCGATTAGCCGAAAAACCCCAACCCGGATTCTCCGGAAAATTCTGGCCGTGATCATCGCCGCCACGGCCCTCAAGATCGGAGCGGAACTTTTGATAACCCATTAAACGAAGGAGGAAATGAAAATGAAAAAAAAGATCACCCTTGTCATCACACACTCCACGGACAACCAGGATCGGTCCAATGCCGCGATCGCCCTTGCGGCTTCTCTCATCAGCGAAGGAGCGGACCTCTCACTCTTTTTTATCTTTGAAGGCGCCCTGATGGCGAAGAAGGGAGTTGCCGAAACCATTGAAGGAAGACACCTGACACCGGTGCGGGAGCTTTTCCCGATCCTTTTCGAGGCCGGCATTCCCATGTACGTCTGCGGAGCCTGCGTCAAGGCCTATGAAATCCCCGAGGAGGAAATCATTGACGGGATCCGCATCACCCACATCCCGACTCTGGCCGGAGAGATCATGGAAGGTGAAACCATCACCTTCTGAAGAAACCGTAATGTATTGCGCCGGCCTGGCATGAGTTCGAAGCGATTCAGCAGCCCGGGTGGCTGTGCGCCTCGGTTATCAGAACGTTTACCGGTATCCCATGGGATTTCCGGAATGGCGGAAGAAGGGGCTTCCAGTCGCGAGCCTCCCGGTCCCGACTGCCGGTCAAGCTCCGGTGGGCAGCATTCCCGGAGCACCGGGGCCCCTGCATGGCTGGGCCATGATTCTGACCCTGCTTGGGATATTTGCCGGTGGGATCGCTCTCAATCTGACCCCCTGCGTCTATCCCATGATCCCCATCACCGTATCCTATTTCGGGGGCCGTTCCCAGAAGGGCAGGGGACACCTCCTGGCCCACGGCCTCTGTTATCTGGGGGGGCTGGCTCTCACGAATTCCCTGATGGGCGTCACAGCGGCCTTGACCGGCGGTCTCCTCGGCTCCATGCTCCGAAACCCGGCCGTGCTCGTCATCGTATCCCTGGTGTTGATTCTCTTCGCGACAAGTCTGTTCGGACTCTGGGAATTTCAACTTCCGGGCGGCATGACCCGGATCGCCACCAAATCCCATGCCGGTTATTTCGGGGTCGACGAGGGGTCACCCATTAAAGGTTTCGTCAAGTAAAAAAACAGCTCTCCCGTAAGAAA
>CAYZZU010000003.1:0-122452 GCA_964483105.1 uncultured Nitrospirota bacterium | reverse complement strand
ACTGGCTGGGTTTGAACCGACCACCCCTGGCGGGGTTTAATCCGACCGCTGACAATCCAGACACCGGGGAGATCACCGGGATGGATATGACCATCAACGGAACACTATCCGGGAATGATGCCGATGGTCCCTTCAGCGAGACCTACGAAGCCTTTGACTTGAGCATCCAGGACGACGGAGAGAACACCTCCGTCAGTATGGACGGGAAGATCCAGACAAGCTGTACTACCGGGATGATCAGCGTGAACACCCAAAGTCCCCTCCTCTTTTCTAATTTATCGGACTCGGATTGTCCGCAGGAAGGGCACATCATTATTCAGGGAGAGGGGAACGCGGAGATGCAGGTTGATCCTACTACCGGCGGGATTGACGTGACGGCCAACGACGAGACCATGCATTACGATTCCTGCGATGAGATCCCATCCTGTATGAGCCCGGGGAGTTGAGAGAAGGCGCCGGGGATTATCCCCTCTCCTTTTCCAGGTCATAGTCCTTAATCTTGGTCAGGAGGGTCTTGTAGCTGACCTTGAGACGCTTCGCGGCGCGGCTTTTGTTCCACCCCGTCTCTTCCAGGACGGCGGCGATCATCCTCCGTTCCGCCTTGGCGGCGGCGCGGGCCGAAACTTCCTGGAGACTCCCCCCAAAAACGTCGCATTCCGGACCGGCAGGCCGGATGGATGTTTCACGGATGCCCATATCTTCAACGCGGATCTTGTTTCCGGAACAGAGGATCGCTCCCCGTTCGATACAGTTTTCCAGCTCGCGGATGTTCCCTCTCCACTCCTGTTCCTGCAGGAAGGGGAGCGCCTTGTCATCCAGATGGAGACCCGGCCGGTTCAACTCTTTTTCGAATCGTGCAAGGAAATGTTCAACCAGGAGCGGGATATCTTCTTTCCGTTCCCGAAGGGGGGGGATCCGGAGGGGCACCACCCCGAGCCTATAAAAGAGATCCTCACGGAACCGACCTTCCCGGATCAATTCTTCCACATCCCTGTTCGAGGCGGAAATAATTCGGGTATCCACCCGAATGGTCTGGGTTCCTCCCAATCTCTGTAACACCTTTTCCTGAAGGACCCGGAGGAGCTTGCTCTGCAGGGAAAGGGGAAGTTCGGAAACCTCATCCAGAAACAGTGTGCCCCGGTGCGCCAGTTCGAAGTATCCGATCTTGCGGCGGTCAGCTCCGGTGAATGCCCCCTTTTCATATCCGAAGAGTTCACTTTCCAGAAGCTCCGAAGGGATGGCCGCGCAGTTGATAGCCACGAAGCTGGATTCCTTCCGATCGCTCAACTGATGTACGGCCCGGGCGAAGAGTTCCTTGCCGGTGCCGCTCTCTCCCATCAGAAAGACAGGGCTGCCTGTGGATGCCACTTTCTGTATTTTTTCCGCGGTATCCCGGATGGCCGGACTCTTCCCGATGATCTCCGGCATACCGAATTGTTTCAGGAAGGCCTTCCGCAGGACCATATTTTCCCGGAAAAGTTTTCGGTTATTCAGCGCCCGTCTGATCAAAATCAGGAGATAGTCCGTATCAAAAGGCTTGGTGATAAAGTCAAGCGCCCCGATTTTCATGGCTTCCACGGCCCGCTCAATCGTTCCATAAGCGGTCATGATAATGACATCGACCAAGGCACCCTCTTCCTTGATCGCCCGGAGAAGATCCAGACCGTCCATCTCCGGCATCTGGAGATCCGTCAGAATGAGGTCAATCCAGTTCCTGCGGTAAAGATCCATGGCTTCCCCACCGTCTGCAGCCTCGAAGACCTGATAGCCTTCCGTACGCAGTGTTTGAGAAAGCATACGCCGCATGCTCTTTTTGTCTTCTACAAGAAGGATATTGTCCATGTTAAAAACAATCGGATGTAATCTTGGGTTGAACTCCTGCCATAACCTTCCGCCATGTTTGCAGGTATGGAAACAGCACTTCTGCGCAACTGAGATGTCAAACCGTAGCGCTCATCCGAGGGGCACAGTCTCGTTTCCCGATAAATTTATGTTACCAGGGATATGGCTTTCTGCCAGACCTTCAAATCACGATAGGTCTTTATAGGCTTACTTCGCCCATCTGCCCCTCTGTGCCTATGTTTTATCCCATCGGAAGGGATACAATCATCATTGTCCCCTGCCCCGGATCACTCTTGATCGTTATCTCCCCATGATGTGCCAGAATGGTCTTCTGGGTGATGGCAAGACCCAGCCCGGTTCCGTCCCGCTTGGTCGTGAAAAAAGGTTCGAAGATCCGTTTCTGGTCCTCTTCGGATATCCCGCTCCCGTTGTCCTGAACCCGGATTTGCACCTGGTTTCCTTCGGGGCGGACATCGACCTGGATCTGTCCCGCGTCTCCTGTCGCCTGGAGGGCGTTTTTCACCAGGTTGATTATGGCCTGCCGGATCAGAGTGGGATCCGCCAGGACAGTTGGGACCACTGCCGCCGTCAATTCCACCCTCGCTCCTCTTTTCTCCGATTCATCAGAGAGAAGATCCACGGCATCCCGCGCAATGGCGGCAAGATCACATTCTTCCCGGTTCAGTTCAGTCGGTCTCGCAAACTGGAGAAAATCCGCAAGCATGGCATCAAAACTCTTCACCTCCGAGATAATCCCCTCGGCCGCTTCCCGGAGAAGCTCGTCTCCCCCACCCTGGCGATCGATCAGTCGTGCGTATCCTAAGATGGCTCCGAGGGAATTTCTGAACTCGTGTGCAATTCCGGCGGACATCTCTCCCATGACGGCCAGACGGTTCTTGAGTTCCACCTGCCGTTGCAGCTCCTTAACCTGGGTCAGATCCGTGAAAAGTATGGTCGCACCGATCATTCCGCCGTCGGCTCCGATCAAAGGCGACGCGTTCACGCCAAGCCATTTCCGGATGCCCTCTCCTCCATGAAAGGTAACCTCTTCACGGAGAATTCTCCGATTTTCCTGAAGGACGGCAGTCAAAACAGCCTTCATCTGGGAAGAACCCTTCAGGATCTCCTGACCGGACCTTCCGATCGGACTGATATCAGCTGGCCACTCCAGAATTTCTGCGGCGGCTTCGTTCATGGCGGTTAGTTTCTCCCGACAATCGAAGGCCACCACGCCGCTGACCATGCTTTCAAGGATGCACTCATTATACCGCTCCATCTGCCGGACTTGATCGACCGCGTCCTGGTGCATCCGGATCAGTTCCTGCTTTTTCAGGGTGATCTCCTTCAAGGTCTGTTGAAAGGTATCGAAGACAAAGGAGATCTCCTTGTTCGCACCACCGATCCGGTGCTTCTCGAGCGTAAGGTCGCTCTTCGAGACCTGGCGATATCCCCTTCGGATCTTCAGAAGTGCGTAAATCGCTAAAAGAAGAACAAAAAAAAGGATGGCAATGATGAGAAAAGCGGATTTCAGAATCTCGTAATTGACTATGATCTCCATCTTCCTGTCCGGGCATTCTTTAAAAAAGACGCAGGTACCACGCGATCAGCTCCTTTCCCCAGAAGAGACTGATCAACGCCCCCAGGGAGAGGAATGGACCGAAAGGAACCGCATACTTTCTGTCCTTACGGAAAAAAATCATCAGGGTGATTCCGACGATCGATCCGGCTCCCGCCCCCAGCATAATCGTGAGAAGCATCTTCTTCCACCCCAGGAAGGCCCCTATCATGGCGATCAGCTTGATGTCTCCTCCTCCCATACCGCCCCGGCTGACAACGGCGATCGTATAAAAGAGCGCCCACCCCGCGACCGCGCCGATCAGGGCATTGAAAAATCCCGGCGGAGAGATCCAGAAACCGGCGGCAAGCCCGACTCCGACTCCGGGTAGACTGATCAGATCCGGAATGATCCGGTGCTGCAGGTCAATCACCGTGACCACCAGCAGGGCCGACAGAAAAAGGGCGTAGAGGATCATCCGTGCGGAGAGCCCGAACCGGAGAAAGAGATAGAGGTAGGCCGCGGCATTCAGGAATTCCACCAGGGGATATTGGAAAGAGATCGGACTCCTGCAGTTTCTGCATCGGCCCCCGAGAAAAAACCAGCTTAAAATCGGGATGTTGTCGTAAAATCGAATCGGCGCATCACAACAGGGACAGTGAGAGCCGGGAAAAGCAAGCGACTGCCTTCTCGGAATTCGATAGATACAGACATTCAGAAAGCTGCCGATCACGGCCCCGAAGATGAAGGCCGAGACTGGAGTCAGGATTTCGATGGGCATAGCTACTCTATTTACGGAATGAAAAACATCCACTTCCGAAGGAGATGGCTCTTGTTACCCCCCCCCTCGGCAAAAAGACCACCCCTCTTATCCCCCCCTTCTTGCAAGGGGGGAAAGGCATTCATTCAATCATATTTCAGGCAAATCCCGTCCGGAAGAGCGAACGCGCCAAAGCTCGGAATAAGAGACAAGTCTGTATATTTAATATTATAAATGATTTCGGGAGATTATCAATAAGTTTCAGGCAGACGTGGGTGGCCGGACAGGAATGACTTTTCTGCGAAGCCGTGAAGACATTGCTTTTGTCAAATCTTCGAAGGCCGGATCAAAACCCGTTTTCACCATTGGATATATAAATAAAGGAAAAGCAGAACCGTCCCCAATCCAATTTTTGAGCGCTCAGCCTACTTGTAGGCCCTACCACGGGGGAGTATGGCGTAGACATACAAGATCTTTGCCTCCTTATCCGGAGTAAAAAGAACTCTCCAATCCCCGACTCTCAGTCGGCAATCACCCCGGAGAGGCCCAGTAAGCGGTTTGACATCGGCATTGGATAAAGGCCCTTCATTCCCCTCAAGCTTTTTCAAAGCAGCCTTCATTCTTTTCCGTGTTTTCCCGTCCAGCCGTTTGTACTCTTTTTCCGTTGCGGGTTTAATTTCAATCTTCCAACTCATCCAGACTCTTTCCTTTGACTCCGTCCGTCACCTCTTTTTTCCCCGCCTGGATCATTTCAACCCATTCCGGCTGCGAAAGAAGATCGAGCGTCTCCTGATGTCTTGCAGTATACTCATCGATCAACTCCGAAAGAATCTCCTTCATCTCTCTTTTTTCTATGCTCGCGATAATTTTCAGGATATCCCTTTTCTCTTCCGGGATACGAATCGTCGCCGTGCTCATACCCGCATCACCTCCTTCATGGCGGGTAGTATAATTCATCAAGCGCTTAGTGTCAAGGATTCTTCAGCCCGTCTTATATGGTCTTATATGAATGATAATCTTGCAAAAAAATCACATATCTTCCGCACACAGGATCCAGTTGACATCTCGCACCAAATAACGCATGTTAAAATTATATTTATATTACTTTTTGAAGATAAGTAAGGCGGAATATCATGAAGAGTACGATTACAAGAAAAGGACAAGTCATCATCCCCTCCCCCCTTTGGAAGAAATATGGCCTCGATGGAGGCACGGAGGTTGAATGGATCGATACGGGAAAGGTCATCAAGGTCATCCCCATCCCCAAAGATCTAATCAAGGCGCTGAGAGGCTCTGCAAAAGGAGAAAACCTCACGAAGCATCTCCTCGCAGAACGGAATAAGGACAGAAGCATTGAAAAATGACGATCTTTTTCTGCTCGATACATCCGCTCTGATGGCCTTCCTGGAAGATGAAGCGGGAGCGGACAGGGTGGAAGAGCTTCTCAGAAAGGGTGCGATTCTTTCCTCTATTTCCCTCCTCGAAGTCTATTACATTACCCTGCGGGAGCAGGGAGAGCTTTCAGCGGAACAACGCTATGCCCTGCTCAAGAGGCTTCCGCTCAACATCATCTGGGAGATGAATGAACCTGTTCTTCTCAGAGCGGGACACTACAAGAGCCGGTATCAGATTTCCCTGACCGATGCGCTGATTGCCGCACTTACATGGTCAAATGAAGCCGTACTGGTCCATAAGGATCCGGAATACAATGAACTTGAAGAAGAGAAAATCCGGATGGAGCGGCTGCCTTACAAGAAGAAAGGAAAATAGACAAGCAAACAGACAAAAATCGCAAAATGGTTTGTATCTATTTGAAATATAAGATAAAAATAAGAACCGTCCCCGATCCAATAAATTTTAACTTGACATATCAATTAAAGATTCTATAATTTATTGTAGTTTCAATACAGAAGGGGAAGTGAGCATGGCTCTGAGCATAAAGAATCCTCAAGCAGAGAAACTGGCGAGGGAAGTGGCCGCTGAAAGTGGTGAGAGCCTGACCCAGGCGCTTATTCATGCACTCGAAGAACATCTCGAGCGTCTTCGGGGAAAACGAACCGTCTCCGACACGTTCGAAGAGATCATGGCAATCTCCCGGCGGTGCAGTGAGTTGCCCGATCTGGACCCACGTAGCCCGGAGAAAATCCTGGGCTACGGGAAAAATGGAACTTTCTCCTGATGGTCATCGATACTTCCGCCCTGATTGCCATACTTCTGGGTGAACCCGAAGCGGAAACCCTCTCCCGGGCGATCTCCGGTGACTCCAAGCGTCTGCTCAGTGCCTTCTCGGCGCTGGAAACCGGTGTTGTCATTGAGGCAAAAAAGGGTGAGCCTGGAGGCCGGGAGTTCGATCTTCTCCTGCATCGCGCCCGGATTGAAATTGTCGGCATGAACCTGGAACAGTTTGAACTGGCCAGAAAGGCCTGGAGAACCTACGGCAAGGGGCGGCATCCCGCCGGACTGAATTTGGGCGATTGTTGTGCCTATGCCCTCTCCAAATATGCCGGCGAACCCCTCCTTTTCAAGGGCAACGACTTCAACCAGACCGACATACAGATCGTCGCCGGCCTGCTGAGAGGATCCGCAAAAGGGGAGCGACTTACAGAACATCTCCTCGCAGAGCGGAAGAAGGACACAAGTCTTGAATAAGATCCGAAATACGATGCACTGGATGGGAGGAAGGTCTTGAGACGGAGGGGCTGCCTTACAAGAAGAAATACAGACAGCCCAAGGGATAGAAGAGAGGTGGGGAAGAACGCTACCAGTTCCGCTGGTTCTGATAGTCGATCGTCCAGGGCGATCCGGGGTCGTTGCTTGTCCCGGCCTTCCGGGTGGCCGTGGCGATGAATGTCTGGTTGTTGCCGGAGCTGAAGGCCACCGAGTAGTTGTACAGACTTCCGGGATCAGGCTGAAAACCGGGAAGTAACGCAATATTGTTTGTATAAGCATTATTCTCAGCGTAGTACTGTTCCTCCAGGAGTCTGAGAGCCTGGAGGTCACTCCACGCCACGCTTCTCTCCGCCTTCAGCCGGTAGCCGATGTAGGTGGGAATGGCCACTGCCGCCAGGATTCCGATGATCGCCACGGTGATCATCAGTTCGATCAGGGAGAAGCCCTGCTGTTTCCTGTCCACTCTCATCGTCCGCCCTCTCTACATCTCTGTACCCTCACTGCGAAACAAAGTATCAGGCCCCGGCATGGCCAAGACCCCATTCAAAGTAATCGAGGTTCTCTCCCATGTCAAGTCCTGATGACAACAGAACGCTGAGGGCGGGCCCGGTTTCCCGGACCGCCCTCAGATCGTTTGGGTCCGCCCGATGATCAGTCCGCGCTGACCGTCTTGCTGTAAAGCGGTGTACTATTTGAAGAATCATTATCAAAGGCCCTGATCGTAACCGAAGAATTGCCTGATGCCTGAAGAAAAATCTGTCCAGAACCTTCTTTGCCCGCACCAGTTTGCCACAGATCATTGCTGCTGTTCCATGGTGAGTTATCTCCAGCAGTGTTTCGCATATTTGAATAGGCAGTCGCGACTTTCCCTAACAGAGCGGAATCTGCGCTGTCGCCGGCACCTACCGTACCGTCACCCGAAGTATCAACTTCCACAAGAGTGCCGTTTGGATTTCTGGAGGCGCTCAACCATCCCTGGATCTCCGCCGCCGCTCCGGCGGCCGCTCCGGTAATCGCCCCCTTTCTCGATTTTTCCTGGAAACCGATATAGCCGGGGATGGCCACGGCGGCCAGGATCCCGATGATCGCCACAACGATCATGAGTTCGATCAGTGTAAAACCGCTTTCACTCTTTTGGATGGTCATCATTTCTTCTCTCCTTCTGCTGTTAAATGGATGCATGAATCGTCTACGATGCCCTCTGTACTCACCTCCCTTACATAAAGATTCCGGATGAAACTCTTTATTCTGTAAAGTCATAATGAGCAAGGATCATGCCAGAAAAAGGGAATCTGTTATTATTTTGTAACTTGTTGTTATATAGAAGTTTATCCCTCCATGATCCTCCGGCAGGCATCAACAACCTCAGGGAGTACCCGGACATTATTGGCCTATTATTATGAACGCCCTGGACAGGTTCGTTCTTTTCTCATTATTTTACCTTGAAAATCAATGAGATGGATTGTTGACACAATGTATAACTCCATGACGAAAATTGTCAACCGGCAGCATGAAATGTCCGGACGTACCTTCTCAGGGCATTCAGCTCCCGCGCAATCTTTGGGTTTTCGGCAAGGGTCGGGTCGGCCTGTATCGCCTTTTCGAGAAAAGCCAGGGCGCTTTCGTAATCTTCGACCTGGTTGTAGTAGAGTCGCCAGAGGCGAAGGGCAGTTTGGGAATCCCGGGGGTTGAGCTTGAGAATTCGCCGACCGGTCCGGATCGCCTTCTGCCGGTACCGGTATCCCCCCGCCTCGTAGAGGTCGCAAAGCTTGCGGAGAAGCTCCAGATCGTCCGGTTTCTTTTCAAGCGCAGACTCACAGACGGTGATTGCCTCCTGCACCCTCCCCAGCCGAACCAGGAGGTCACCTTTTGTAATAGCCGCTCCCACCGGATTACCTTCTTCGTCAAGGCGATGTGATTCGTTCTGCAGATCGAGCATCTGTTCCAGAGCGGAGAGGCGCTCAGTGAATGACTGTTCCCCCGGATGCCGCGAAACAAGTTTCTTTTCCAGGCGGATCGCTTCCTCGAGGTTGAGCCCCTGCGAGAGGACATCCACTGCGGTTTGAAGACACTCGTCGGAAAGACGCCCCTCTTCTTCAAGAATTCCCTGCACAATCTTCACAGCCGTTGCCCGCTTGCCTTCCTTTAAAAGCACTTCCGCCAACAACCGGCGGTTTTCCCGGGAGGAATCGCCCTTCGCCCACGCGGACCGCAGTCTCCGTTCAGCCTCCCGATAGTTCCCGGCATCACGGTAGAGCCTGCCATAGGCACGGCCGACCTCCGGGGCCCCGGCTGTTTGCCCGGTTTTTTTCAGGGCATCGAGTTGGTGTTGGAGTCGTTTGGCCCACTCGATTTTCTCCGGGACCCCTTTCAGAAAGCCGGAAGAATCGTGATGATCTCCACCCAGCCGGAGCGCCTCACGATACTCCTTCGCTGCCTGGCGGAACTTCAGCCCCTTGACCAGTACCTCGGCCATTTCATAGTGCAGATCCGACCGCTTCGGCCATCGGTTCAAGGCCCTTTCCATCCATCTCCGGGCCTCCTTTCGATCCCCGTCATGCAAGGCAATCCTCGCCAGATTGGTCAAAACCACCCCCTCCAGGTTTTCAGGCCGGACGCGTAGGTAGTACTCCTTCGCCTCACGGTATCGCCCCAGAAAGAGATCAAAGTAAGCCTGGTTGATCAGGGCCATCGGGTCGGCTGAATCATATTTCAGGGCCGAAGCAGTCTCTTTTTCACCTTTTTCGTAATTTCCGTAAGAAAAGGCCACGGCCGCACGGACCGAATGAACCATTGAATATTTGTAACGGGTAGAAAGGGCCTGATCGAGTTCTTTTTGAGCAGACTGACCTAAATGGGCTACGAAGTAAGCACGTCCAAGGAAAAAATGATAAATCGGGTTTTCAGGATCATAGCGAAGTCCGGATCGCGTAATACTGACCGTATCGGCCCAGTCAAAATTGCGGTTCACTACTCTGACAAACCAGAGCCCACCAACGAGACAAAGAATGAGTAGAACAGGTGGCCTGACTCGCCGTCTTCGAATACCCCACTCCACCAACTGGCCGCATAAGAGGCAGAAACCATAGGATGGAAGATAAAGAAAGTGTTCGGCCATCAAGATATGGTGCGGAATGATCTGCATCACCGGAAGCAGGGTGATGAAGAAGAACCAGATTGCGAAAGTGATCATCCAGTAACGACGAAGGTATAGAAAAGAAACCAGAATCAGGGTCAGGATCAACCCCGCTGACAAAACAACCGGAAATGCCAGGAAAGAGTGGAAATAATGGATCATCCTGTAATCGGCACGGAGCACAACCGGGAAGAAGAGCTTCTTCACATAGGCCGCCACCACGGTGCTCACAGTGGCGAAGTTGGAGACCGGATTCCCGCCCCACCACTGGATCCCCTTGGAGGTCACCATCCCGGAGGCATGCTCGAGGAAGAGATCGACGTAAAGATATCCACCCAGCAGAATAGCGGAGAGCAGAATCACCCATCGGAACCGTTTCAGGCTTCTCCCCAGAGATCGGAAGAAGAGTACCGCCGTGCCGGAGACGGTTTCCTTCTGCTCGTGAATACCCATGATGACCTCGTAGGCAAAGATCAGGAGGGGAAGGGTTACCCCCATCTCTTTTGCGGAGATGCTGAGGAGATAGGAGACGATCGCGCCGGCATAGTAACCTCTCCCTCCCCTCTCCCGGCCCTTTAAATAGGCGAAAAAACCGAGCAGGTAAAAGAGAGCGGAAAGGATGTCCCGCCTCCCGGAAAGGTAGCTGACTGCCTCGGTATGAATCGGATGGAGGGCAAATAGAAGCGACGTAACAAATGATATCGTCAAGTTTTTCGTCAAACTTCTCGTAAGGAGATAGACCACAAGGACCGTCAAACTATTGTAGAAGATATTGGAGAGATGATACCCGATCGGATTGAGTCCCCAGATGGAATAATCAACGGCATAGGAGAAGGTCCGCAGCCAACGGTAGGTGAGAAGCCCGATGTTCCAGAGGGAATGAATCGCCGCATTCTTCTGAATCAGGATCTCGTCGTCGAGAAGAAAATCCCCGAAAATGGAGTTGAGGTAGACAATACCAGAAAGAATCAGTAAAAACAGGAGTGCAACCTCCTGATGTTTCAATCCGAATATCTTCCGGTTCCACATTTACTTGAGTTCCCTGACGACTGAGAAATATTCCTTGACAAATTTTATCTTAAAAACGTTCTGGAAAATCGACCTAAGATACGCATTACTCACGGACTTCATTTTCTGGATTTTCCGACGTTTTCCCAAAAGGTCAGGAAGCATCTTCAACGTATCCCGTTTGGCCCTGAAAACCGCTCTCCAATATCCCCGTATCAGGGCATATTTGACAACAAAAAACAGTTGGCCCAAAATAATATGGGGGAAAAACCGAAGGATCAACATCAAAGGCATATTGATGATCAGAACGAAATCGGTATTGCGGATCTTATAATAGACCTGAGATTGACTCCGCAGTTTCCGTGTCATGCTTACTTTGTGAAAAACAACCGATTCCGGTACATAAACACACTTCCACCCCATGAGTTGGGCCCGGAAATTCAGATCCGTGTCTTCATTTACAATAAAGAAATCCGGATCGAAAAAACCGATCTGTTCGATCATGGAACGACGATACAGAACGGCTCCGGCAGAGGCCCCGAAAACGTTTTCTTTCTTCATGAAAGATCGCGAGGGGTTTCCATTCCCTCTCTTAAAACCGAACCCCGCCGTTGCATAACCATCTCCCGCTGCATCCAGAAGATCGGTATCCGCAACCATGATTCTGGACGCGCAGATGCCGGTTTCTTCAGAATTTTCCATCACCTCAACCAGTAGCCCAAGCCAGTTGGGGTCGGGCAGAGCATCATTATTCAGAAGGGCGATATATTCCCCCTGACAAAGTTTCAGCCCGGCGAGATTCCCTCCGGCAAAGCCATGGTTGTTATCTAATTCCATAATTTTAACTTCAGGAAAACTTTCCTTTAATAGAAAAACCGATCCGTCCGTTGATCCGTTATCCACCACAATCACTTCATAGTCTTGGAAAACCTGTTTCCGTATGGCCTGAAGGCTTTCCTGCAGGAGTTCTTTTCCGTTCCAGTTTACAACCATCAGGGATACCTTAACGGACATAGATCCACTCCTGTCATGACGGTACACAAAAAGAAAAAACTTTTTTATGGAAAAAGGAAAGAAGAACCAACGGCCAGACCAGAACGTTTAAGCGATCGGCTTTCCGTGCCATGGAAAAATAGATGCGACCGTGGTGCATTTCTCCGAGTCTGCAATATGCTGCACCGATTCGTAGATAATAGAGCCCGAGTAATCTTTTGTTCTGTCGAATCTCATCCATGTTTTTCTCCAAGATCCTGTTGAGCGCATGAGGTTCCCCTTTTTGATCCAATGTAATACTATCCGGCTGCAGATAGGCCTTGATCAAGGGAACGTCGATAAAAGCAAAGTCATAAACTCTGGAGATCCGAATCCATAAATCCCAATCCTGAAAACGCTTCAACGATTCATCAAACAATCCGGTTTTCTGAATGCACTCTTTTCTTACAAGAGCGCTCTGTGTCGTTACAAAGTTTCTTCTCAGAAGCGCCGCATGAATACGCCCACTCTTGGTTCGAATCGTCGATTTGGGGATTCGTTCCTTCCGACCATTGCGAAACCGCCAGAATGCGGTGTAAACAACACCGATACGGCGGGTCGCGTGCTCCAAGACCGATATCTGCCTTTCCAGTTTGTCAGGAATCCATTCGTCATCAGAATCTTGAAAGGCAATGTAATCTCCAAGAGCGGCGCGGATTCCCGTATTACGGGCTGCAGAAGCCCCCCGCCGCCGTTCATGCAGTAGATAGCGTATCCGGGAATCCGAAAACTCTTCCACAACCTTCCGGGTTGCGTCGGTGGAACAGTCATCCACCACGATGACTTCCAGATTGTCATATGTTTGATCCAGAACACTGCGTATAGCACGACGAATCAAATGCTCTCTGTTATATGTCGGAAGAATCACACTCACGGCAGGGTACATGCGAACTGATCCACTTGTCTGCACATCATTCTCCTACTAACCTAAAACCGACCGGCACATTTTCTCAAGACTGTCGTTGAGACGCTGGATATTGTATTCCTTCTTAACCAAGGCACGTCCCGCAAGGGCAACTTTATGCCGGACTTCCGGGTGCTGAATCAGAAACTCCAGCTTATCCGCTAAAGCATCCGTGTCCTTTTCCGGAACGAAAAAACCTGTGATCCCATCGTGGATCAGTTCAGGGATACCACTTTGGCGAGTAGTGATAACGACCAACCCAATCGACAATGCCTCAATTAATACCACGGGAATTCCCTCCTGGTCCCCGTCCGCACTGCGAATGCTGGGTGCCAGCAGAATATCCGCCTCATGCAGAAAAGGAATTACTGTTTCCTGTTTTTTCCACCCCATGAGGCGTACCGTATCGGAAAGATCAGAAGTGACAACCAGGTTTTCCAACTCCTGCCGCAAAGGCCCCTCTCCAATAATTGTATAGAACAGGTTGGGGAATCTTCGACGAGCTTTCCCGACTGCCCGGATCCCATAAACCACTCCTTTCTTTTCCACAAGACGAGCGATTGTCAATACCCTGGTTCGGCCATCATTTATGGGAACGGAAGCAGTCTTTGCAAACTTCATAGTATCCACCCCCATCCGATGTACAATCGTTTTATGGGGAGGACATCCCATTTGGATCAGAATATCCTGCCAGAATCGACATACTGGAAGAAAGAGATCCCCATTGGTGAACAGGTACCGATACACATGTTGCCCTCGATCCTGAATATATTTTGACAAGTCTACACCATGAAAGCTCGTTATGACTTTTCCCTTGACAACACCGATATCTCTCAACATAACACCCAACATGCCGTTCGGACCAAAATGGCAGTACAGTACGTCACAGGATTCATATTTAAGAAATGCAACGGCTGCGTATAATAATTTCAACGAAAGTGCAAAACGGCCATATTTGATGACATCCAAGGATTTGAGCAGAAGGAGGGGATTCAGGTAAAAGTTCTTCAACAAAAGATATATCCCCTTCAACAACCGCATTATTTTGTTTTTGGGGATATGGAGATAGGTGGTGCGATCAATCAACTGATATTTCACAACATCTTCATGCAGTTCCGATTCATCAGCCGCGTGAACGGAAAATATGTCGATATGATGCCCGCGATCCAACAAACCGGTAATCTGGTTCAGAATAAACGTTTCGGACAATGACGGAAAGCGACTCACGAGGAAAGCGATTTTCATGTCTCTACCTATTTATTCCGTATCGGTATTCTTCGGAGTCTGTACCAGACTTTAAAATAACGGCACATTACGCCAAACCCTACCCTCATTCGCTTGCAGAAATGAAAAGGAAAGATCGGCGGACAACTTTTCCGCTTCCCACAGAAATGTTCCTCCTGTAAGTTTTGGACGGAGCTGCCTGCTCCGCGTTCCATGACTACATGAATATAATCATTTGAATTCCAAATTGTTATTTCTCGATAGTATGTAATAACAGCGTTCAAATCTCTGCTCATACGTATGAGATCAGCCAGAGTAACGTCTTCATCAACGATCTGAAGTCCACAACCTCTTTCGCGAAGCATCTGCTGGTGCCTACAACTGGGCAAGGTCATCAGGACACTCCCGTTTGGAGCAAGCAATCGGTGTACAACAGCGTGGAAATGGTCGCGTTCACTAACTGGTATATGTTCATATACGTCAGGAAGAATAATCAATTCCCAATTCCCATCTTGTAAATCTTCTAAAATATTCCCCTGCCGGAACTCGACTCGGGAATGGGCAAACAATTTTTTAGCTATGGAAATATTCTCCAAACTGAGATCCACCCCAAGAACGTATGATTTGCGTGCCCGTTTTGTTGCCAGGAAATACACAATTTCACCGATTCCACACCCTACAACCAGTATCCGTTGAGAGTGCCCAGGAACTGCATCTTTCAGGAATTCAAATTGACGGGCCACTCGTGCATTGCCATGAACGTATTCCCGTAATAATTTTTCTGCAAATTGTTCGTAAAACTCCCTGATTTTCCGATTCATAAAAAAGAAACCTGCCTTAGGACAAAGATGTGTATATCATGCACGGAGTTCCGAGACGGCGCAGCAATGATCCATCACTACGTGGAGTCATGTCTTGGCGATAGAAACACGTCCCAATTCTTTCAGTATTGAGTGGTAAAAAGATTTCATGCCGAACAGATGAAATAAAACCAGGTAATAGACCCCCCCCATTAAAGCGACACAAATCAACAATATTGTCCCCCTCGTCAACAATGGGTCCAGACGTATCTTGACAATCCAGCAGCTTCCTATAGCAAGCATTGCAGCTGCAAATGGAGATTGTATAGCGTGTAAAATGTCTTTGGTGGAAATCGATGTCCCCTTGGTGACAAAATGAAGGCAGGGCCATACCAAGATCAATATTGCCACAGTATAGCTTGTCGCTACACCTCTCAATCCAAATGGCACCCCCACAAAAAAAGAAAGAACAATAAGGGAGGAAGAAAAAACACCCCACTGAAACATACGGACGGTCCGTCCCGAAGACACATACAACCACCCTGAAGTGTTAAGTACCGGTTGCACAACTCCACCAATCGCCAGAATTCTGAAAATCCGGCCTGCCTCAGACCATTGCGGACCTAAAAATACATAAATGATCTCGTCCGACATAAGCGCCATGAAAAGACAAGCAGGAACAGTAAAAACTACGATCACAGTCAGTGCTTTCAGATAGAGATCCCGATATCGTCGGCAATTGTCCTGCAAGCGACTCAGCGCCGGGATTGTGACAGCTGCAATCGGGTTATTGATTTGTTGTATGGGCAATATCAGCAGGGAGTATGCCTTGGAATATAACCCGAGCTGGGAGGATCCCCAATAACTACCGATCAACACATCATCCAAGTTGCGAGCAAAATAATTGACCAAGTTAAACCCTGTGAGATGAGCCCCGAAAGATACCAGAGAACGAACCGGCGTTACTCGCTTTAGACGGCCCGGTATCCAGGAACAGATCACCCAGGTCAGCATCATCGAAGTCACACCTATAGAAAGTTGCATCACAACCAACGCCCAGTAGCCAATCCCAAGCCAAGCACAATAGATCCCGGCAATCCCGCCGACAATCAAAGAAACAACATCCACAACCGCCAGGGCCTTAAAACGCATTTTTCTATTCAGAATGGCCCGGTGTTGGGCAGCCAACCCACTGAAGATAAAATTAAGAGAGATGAATAACACAATCCAGGTTAATTTTGGTTCGTGATAAAACCAGGAGACAATCGGCCCGAAAGCTGACGCAATGAGAAAAACAACTACACTGAGCGCAACGTTCATCCAAAAGAGGAGGCTGATCTCATCATGACTGATTTTCGCGCGTTGAACCGTGGCCATCGGCAATCCCATGTCTTTCAACATAGCTAGGAAACCGGTTACGGCCGTGACCATCGCAATCAGACCGAAATCATATGGTGTCAGTAAACGCGCTAAAATCGCTGTTGAAGCCAGGGTGGTGATAAACTTTATACTCTGGGAGAAGACCATGATCAAAGCGCCATGAACCGTATGGCTTTTCAGATCGGTACTCCAAGAATCCGTACCCAGCAAGGTATCCTGAAATTCAGGACGAAATGTCGAACCTCCGTTTAGCGACATATCGTAATCTCACAATTTTACTGCAACCGTCCCGTTGATTTCAGACTCGTCATGAAAAGATCCCAATCCTCTCCCGCAATATCGCAAATATTCTCCTCCGAACAGCACCTTCCTCTACTCGTCTTGAGATTTCTAATCGATTCAGAAAGTATTCGTCGGCAGGTATCCGGAAGAAGTGAAAGTAGAGATAGGCGCCCCAATTCACGCATCGCCGGCGTATCGAGGGTCAGAACCGGTCTTCCGCAGGCCAGCGCCTGAAAGACCTTGTTCGGGATCACTCTCTGCGCCTTTTCCGTATCTCCGAAGATACCGAGACAAAGATCCGCTTCGGCAATTTCATCGGGAAGTTTTTCGTAGGGAACCCAGTTCACAAATTCCACGTTCAGCAAATGGAGCCGCTCGGCCAGCGCATGGATTTCACCGGAGAGCTGTCCGTATCCGATGATCCTGAACCGGATTGTCGGATCGCCTTCCAGCGCCTTGGCTGCGTGCAGGATATGATGAATCCCGTGAAGGGGGATAAACTTGCCATAGAAGAGAACCCGGAAGAGGCCGTCCTTTTTCCCGCCCGGATCGCGCGGATAAAAAACCTCCTCGTCGGCCCCGACAAAGACACGGACGAACTTTTTCTTATCGATCCTCAGAAGAGCGGAGAGATAATCGATATGGGCGTTCGTGTCCAGTATGATCAGGTCGGCCAATTGGAAGGACCAGCGGTCGATCCGGTAGAGAAACCATGCAGCGGCCGAACGTTCGCGAAAAATCCTCCGGTCTACCACCAGGGTATCATAAAGCGAAATGAGTGGATTGAAGACCAGGGGCCGCCTCCGGAAGAGAAGGAGAAACCGGGCCAGTAAGACATCCGCCTGTCCGATATATCCAACCATCAGGAAATCAAAATCGCCTGCGCGCAGAAACCGCCAGACGAGAACCAGGTAAGCTCGAAGCAGTCCGGCCATGATCTTGAGGAGAGAAAAGGGCGAAAGATAGCTCCCGGTCTTGTCAAGCTGGCGCTCCCAGAGAGGCACATGGCACTCTACCACTTCAACTCCCTGCTTCCGGAATTCCTTGATCAGGATTCGGTTCCTTGGATAGTCTTTCTCGTAAGTCCCGAAATAACAGATTCTCATTAGATGGTCTTTTTTACCGTCTCGTCAAAATCGTAATCGTTCCCCGCTGCAGCATGTCATCCTCCTCCATCCAGACCCCCCCTGGCCGTCTCCAACTTCAACTGATCCAACACCGATCCCCTCTTCGCCTTTGCGCTTGCAATATCCCAATATTTCCGGCTTTTCTCTTTCGCATGGTGGTAGGCATAATAACCGGCCAGAGCAATCCAGCCTTCAACTTTTTCCGGACATGTCCGAACAAGCTCCCGGTAGATCTGAAGCTCACGAATCTCATCACCTTTCTGATGATAGATATCTCCGAGATCCAGATAAGGTCTGACATACCCGGGACTGTAACGGATCGCCTGTTGCAGGGAACTTACGGCGGAAGACATATCCCCTGTGTTGTACAGCGCTATCCCGAGGTTCCTCAAAACTTTGCTGTTCTCAGGAAAAAGGGACAGGGAACGCCGATAATAACGAATCGCCTTTTCCCACTCATGTTTCTTTCCGTAGACATTGCCGATCCATTCATAGTTATAATACTTGGGACGGATACGTTCAGAAGACTGAAACTCTTTCAGGGCCAAATCAAGTTTTCCCTCCCGGAAATGATAAGCCCCTATTTTTACATACGGCAGATGATTCCCAGGCGCCTTGCTCACAGCATCCATCCACAGAGACCGGGACGTTGCCCACACCGGGATCCTCCGGGTTGTCAACGTTCCATAAAATAAAAGAGGAATTGCAATCAGCACCAATCCCGTCCATTCGTTTTTGGGGACGCTGCGGAACGTACTCAATTTTCCCGCCGTAGAAACGGCGAATCCAATCAATGGAAGGTAAAGATACCGATCGTTCATATACGTTACTATCGGTACGAGTTGAGAAACAGGAAGCAGACAGATAAGAAACCACAAGCCCCAGAAGAATGATCCGGGTTTCTTCTTTGCAACCCCGACCATCCACAGCGTAAAGATGATCAGGAAAATAAGAGGACCGGCCATTGAGGAAGAGCACCCCTGTGCAAGAGAAGGTACATCATACTGGAACGAAAGATTGACCGGGAAAAAAAGTAGACGAACATATTTTCCGAGAATATATAAGATCATATAAATATGGCTGAAAATCGAACCATCGAAAAGACCAATAACGCTTCCGGATTGTGTCCGAAGCGTAAGGATGGAAAAAACAATTGCGGCCATGAAAAAGGGCGTCATGGCTGGCCAGCACTTTCGGATGTCTCCCTTGCCCCTGTAATATCGATGGTATGTTAGAAGCAACAACGGCATAACGACTACGGAACTCTTGGTCAAAAGCGCCATCAAATAAAAGAAAAAAGAAAAAAAATAAACGACTCCTTTCCCCACCGGTTCATCGGAACGGTCGTACCCTCCGGATGGCGGGAAAAGGCGGATATAAATCAGAAAGGAAAAAAGAAAAAATGTGGCGGAGAGCAGATTTTTACGCTCCGACAACCACGCCACCGACTCCACTTGGACCGGATGGATCAGGAAGATCAGGGAAGCAATCAAGGAAATACTTTGTTGCCGGATCAATCGGCAAAGAAAAAAGTAAAGCAGAACGGCATTCCCGATATGCAGAACAATGTTCGTAAGATGATATCCCCAAGGATCGTCCTTCCAAAAAAGATAATCCACACCGTATGACAGGATGTGCACTGGCGCATAATTCCCTACAAAGGAGTGCGTGAAGGCTCCTCGAATGTTGGACCAGCTCAGGCCATCGGTATAGGGGTTCCTGAAAATGTACGTCAGGTCGTCAAAATCGTTCAGAACCCCCAGATAAAGACACCCCCAGAAAAGGAGGAACCCAACAACGATAAGAAGAAAAGAGACGCCTATGGCCTCCTGCCTCCTGCTGAGCATTACTCTGCTGCCGGTCAGAGGCATTCCGTCACTCCAGTATGGTTCGGATAATCGACGGATCTTCCCGCTTATTGTACGTATGCACTGAATGGATCAGCATCTCCCCTAAAAGTCCCATGGAGATGAACTGGATGCCTAAGATGATCGCCACCCAGCCAAAAACCATGAGCGGACGGACATGCATGGGAACACCGGACAGCCATTGCAGGAGAAACCATCCGCTCAGGATTCCTCCCGTGAGGAGGCAGACCAGCCCGATCCCCCCGAACAGGTGGAGCGGTCGTTTCAGGTACCGGGTCAAAAACAGGACCGTCAAAAGATCGAGAAAACCGCGCGTAAACCGCTCCATGCCGTATTTGGACACACCGTGTCTCCGCGGGTGATGCTCCACCTTGATTTCCGTTACGCGGAATCCCTTCCATCGGGCCAGGACAGGAACGAACCGGTGTAACTCTCCGTAGAGACGGATATTCCGGACGACCTCGCGTCGGTAGCACTTGAATCCGCAGTTGAAATCATGGAGTTGGATTCCGGTTAACAAGGAGACGACCCGGTTGAAAATCCGGGAAGGAACAGTCTTCCCGATCGGATCCATCCGCTTGAATTTCCAGCCGGAAACCAGGTCGTACCCCTCTTTCACCTTTTCCAGGAAACGGGGAATCTCTTTCGGATCGTCCTGCAGATCGGCGTCCAGGGTAAAGACAATGTCCCCGCGGGCGTGTTCGAATCCTACGGACAGGGCGACGGACTTCCCAAAGTTGTCGCGAAGCTGAATTCCCTTCACCCTTGAGTCCGTCTGGTGCAACTTGTCGATCCTCTCGATGGACCCGTCCCTACTCCCGTCATCCACAAAGAGGATCTCGTAGGTCTCGCCAAGGGGTGTGAGCGACGATTTCAGGGCGGAGTAGAGTTCCGGAATACTCTCGGACTCGTCATATACCGGAATCACGATCGAAAGAGCCGGATGCTCGGCCATGGATACAACTCGAATGATGTGTTGGATTGTCGGGTAGAGACACATTCGGGCCTCAAGACCCGATTGCCGTTAACTCTTTAAATTATAAAACATTTTCAGGAGTGGGACAACAGAAAAAACCGGGAATGAATCTCCGGATGAGGAATTTTGAATTTGAAAAGGAGTTTACCCGTCCATTCACAATAGAACCGCATAAACAGGCATGGCGCTCTCCACCCCCTTGAACTTGACGTCTCCCACATAGTAGAGACTGACCTGGCGGGAAAGGAGCGAATCGTAATAAAACCTGTACCTTGCATCACCGTCCTCGCCGGATTGTAACCGGACCACTTCATCAAGGGCCCGCAGGGTCTGCTGAGTCAGGACGATTCCGAGGTTGTACAGGTTTCCCCAGGCATCCACGGAAACGCCTGAGACCCCCTTGCCTATTTTTTTTCCGGAATCCACAGTCTTCAAAAAACGGTGCCGTTCCTCTTCGTTCTTCAGGCTGCGGGAGAGTGATTCGACCAGTCCTTCAAACTCCTCTTTTTCACGTTCGAACCGCTTCACGTCTCCAGCCGAAGAAAGCCTTCCCGCAATATTGATGTTCCGGCCGATCACCGTCCGATCCACCCGGTCCTCTCCGGCCATGAAGTGGGCGACGAAGGCCGTACCCGAATGGATGGAGATCCCCATGTTGAAATCGGTTTTCTTCTTTGCTCTGAGCGAATGCATGGCCATTTGTACCCGGATGGACATGCGAAGCGCGTTCAAAGGGTCCTCCCGTGTCCTGGAGTCCACACCGAAGGTGATCATCATTCCGTCGCCGGTAAATTTGTCGATCCTGCCGTTTAACTCCGCCACAATGGAAGTAATCGGATCGAAAATGGCATAAAGCTGGTCCGTCAGTTCCCCGGCAGAAATAGCCTCCTCCGATTTCTTCGTAAAACCGCGCAGATCCAGGAAGACCGTGGTCACTTCTCTGACCTCATTCACAATCCGATCTTTTTTACCGTACCGGTAGAGACTTCCGGCGCTGTACCACGACTCGGCCGAGGCGGCGTTCCGGTCGGACAAGATCTCGATCTCCCTTTTCAGGATCTGGACACACTCGTTCCGTTTCAGGGCAAAGAGCAGATCCACCATCACGCGGCTCAGACCGGCATAAGATATCTCCCCGGCGTATTTCGATCGGACGGCTTCAATTCGTTTCCCCGCCCCTCCCGGATCCAGAAAGAGGAAGCGGATCACCTGGGGGTCATTCAACAATTTGCTGAGATAAATTTCCTGAACCGGGACGTCGAGTCCGGCAAAGACCTGAAGTTCCCGGATCCAGTCCGATTCCCTCTTTTCCAGCGCTCTCCGAAGACGGGCAAGCAGAATCCCGTAGATTTCCCTGTACCCCTTCCAGGAAAGGGGAAACCTGGAATTCCCGCCTTCCAGGAGATCCTGCACACGAACCGCCTCCTCTTCCGTCGTGACCAGCGGAAGCTGATCCTCGAGGATCGTCCGGACCAGTGAGGGGTTGAAATCGGGTCCGAGACGGAACCTTACGGAACCCGGTTCGATCTCCTCGGCCTTTTTCCACGCGGTCTCCTGCACTTCTTTCAGAAACGGTGAAAACTCCCGATGGAGTTGAAACCGATGATGGATCCTTCGACCGCTCCTGGAACAAAAGTCGCAAACCGCATCGGCGAATACCTTGGACAGCGACAGACAGAGAAGATTGTAAAGACCGTTCCGGCGTTCCTGCAAAACGGCTTCCACAAAAAAATGGATCAGCGCCTCCCTGAATGACTGATAAGCCTGATCCCCACGGATATCCGGCGAGGCGCTCCCGAAGGAAGCGTTGTATGCGGCCTGAAGAAAATCACGGAGCAGAATTCCGAAGTTCTGGGGGAATTCCACGAAGATCTTTTTCCCCCCTTCCTCAACTTCGTCCCCGCGGGGAAGTTCGGGAAGAGAAGAACCGAACAGGAGGTGCACTTCCCGATCCAGCCGGCTGATATAGCGGAGAGAACCGGTTCCAGCGGGATCAAGATCCAGAAGACGTTTCATCTTATTCCGCCCGTCAATCGTTCTCCAGATACATGCGCTGAACCTTCTGCATGTCCTCCCAGACAGGTCTCTTCTGTGCCGGATTGCGAAGCAGATAAGCGGGATGATAGGTCGGCATGACCGGGATTCCGTCCATCTCGTGAAAGCGCCCTCTCAATCTTGAAATCGGGGCGTCCGTCTGCAGAACCGTCTTCGTCGCCGGTGATCCGAGCGTGCAGAGAATGGAGGGACGGATCAACCGGATCTGCTGTTTCAGAAAAGGCAGGCAGGTGATGATCTCATCCGGTCTCGGATCCCGGTTTCCCGGGGGGCGGCATTTCACGATATTTGTAATGTAGACTTCTTCCCGTTTCAACCCGATTGCGGCGATAATCCGGGTCAGAAGCTGACCGGCCCTGCCCACGAAGGGCAATCCCTGCCTGTCTTCTTCGGCCCCCGGTCCTTCCCCGATAAACATCAGACGCGCATGGGGATTCCCCTGCCCGAAGACGATCCGGTTCCGCTTCTGATGGAGATTACACCGCGTGCAATCCCGCAGCATCTCCCGAAGCATGTCCAAAGATGTCGCCTCCGCCGGAGCCTGTTCCCGTACCGGGACGAAAGCATCCGGCTCGGCCTTGAGAACGAATCTTCCCCCATAAGGGAAACGCGGCATCTGCCGGATGAGGTGCCTCTTCAAGTCGGTGGCAATTTGTAAGAGTTCCCCTTCCGTTGAAGGGGGGGGCTGTTCAGACTTTTTCTTCATTTTTTTTCAAATGAATCAGGAACTCCTTGTTTCCCTCCGGACCGAGGAGGGGCGATTCAGCGACCTCAAGAGGGAGCAAACCGATCTTCTTCGCAAAGCGGCGGATTTTTTCCACCACTTCTTCGTGTAACGCCGGGTCCCGGACCACCCCCTTCTTTCCGACCTTCCCCTTCCCCACTTCAAACTGTGGCTTGATCAGGGCCACGATCTCCCCTTCTCTTTGGATCAGCTCCCGGACCACAGGCAGGACCAGTGTCAGGGAGATAAAGGAAACATCAATCGTAATCAGGTCGAAGGGCCCCGGAAAATCCCGGGGAGCGACATGTCGAATGTTGGTCCGTTCGAGAGAAAAGACCCGTGGATCCTGGCGGAGTGACCAGGCAAGCTGCCCATATCCGACATCCAGAGCATAAACCTTTCGAACCCCGTTCTGTAAAAGGCAGTCGGTAAATCCACCGGTAGACGCCCCGACATCAAGGGCGATCTTCTCCTTCGTTTTGATCCGGAAGACTTCCAGGGCGGACTCCAGCTTGACCCCACCCCGGCTCACATACGGAAAGGCCCTGCCACGAATCCGAATTTCATCTTCCGCACGGAACAGAGACCCCGGTTTATCCACCCGTTGATCATTCACGATCACCGAGCCGGAGAGCACCAGGGCCTTCGCCCTTTCCCGGCTGGAAGCAAACCCACCTTCCACCAGGAGTCTATCGATCCGTTTTCGCATGGACCTCCCGTATCGGAACACCGGTCTTCCCCGATGCGAGAAAATGCTTCACGCGACTCGCGATTCCCTGGGCGTCCAGGCCATACTTGCGTCTCAGGATCTCCTGGGACCCGTGTTCTATGAAACGGTCCGGCAACCCGATCCTCAACACCGAAACCTCCTGAAGCCCCTCCTCTTCAAGGACCTCCAGAACCGCGCTTCCGAAACCTCCCATCAGGACATTTTCCTCCACGGTCACAAAACGACCGATCTCCGCTGCCAGTTCCCGGATCATTTTCCGATCCAAAGGTTTCACGAAACGGATGTTGACTACCGTGGCGTCCACCCCTTCCTTTTTCAAGGCCCTTGCGGCATGGAGGGAAGGATAGACCATATGCCCGACAGCGAGAATCGCGACATCTTCTCCCAGGGTCATGCGTTCGGATTCTCCGATGGTCAAGGGATGAGGATACGGATCGAGTTCCACACCGACCCCCTCCCCGCGGGGGTACCGGATTGCCGACGGATGTTCACAGTCCAGGGCGGTCTTGAGCATGTTCTGAAGTTCATTTTCATCCTTGGGAGACATCAGGACCAGGTTCGGGATCGAACGCATATACGACAGGTCAAAATTTCCGTGGTGGGTCGGCCCGTCATCTCCGACCAGACCGGCCCGGTCCAGGGCGAAAACCACGGGAAGGTCCGGAAGGCAGACATCATGCAGGATCTGGTCATAGGCCCGCTGCAGGAAGGTGGAATAGATCGCCGCAACGGGCTTGAGACCCTCCGCGGCCAGTCCCGCGGAAAAGGTAATTCCATGTTGTTCAGCAATCCCTACATCGTAAAAACGATCGGGGAATTTTCCGGCGAACTCCTTCAGGCCTGTCCCGCCGGGCATGGCGGCGGAGATCGCGATAATCCGGTCATCTTCAAAGGCCAGGCGGGTCAGCATTTTCCCGAAGACCTCGGTGTAAGTGGGCGCACGTCCCGGTTTCTTCCGGATTTCTCCCGTTTCCCGATCGAAGGGACCGACGCCATGAAAGAGAGAAGGATTTTTTTCCGCGGGTGGATAGCCGCGTCCCTTCTGGGTGGCCACATGGACCAGGACGGGTTTGTCCAGCTTCTTCACATTCTCCAGGGTCTGGATTAACCGGTCGAAACGGTGGCCCTTGATCGGTCCCACATATTCAAAGCCCAACTCCTCAAAAACCATACCGGGAACCACCAGCCCCTTCAGCGCTTCTTCCAACCGCCTGGCCACCTTCAGCATGGATTCCCCGATCCCGGGGATGTTGATCAGGAGATTCTGGACGATTCGTTGCGCCCGGACATAGAATTCGCCGGTCATGAGCCGGGACAGATAGGAAGAAAGGGCTCCCACATTCGGGGAAATCGACATCTCATTGTCGTTCAGAATCAGGATCAGGTCCTTTTTCAGCGCCCCGCCCTGGTTCAGTCCTTCAAAGGCCAAACCGGCCGTCATGGATCCGTCACCGATGACGGCAATCACCTTATGGTCCTCTCCTTTCAGATCACGGGCTTCCAGCATTCCCAGTGCGGCAGAGATGGAAGTGCTGCTGTGCCCCACGGTAAAGGGATCATAGGGGCTCTCTTCCCGTCTCGGAAAACCGCTGATCCCTCCGTATTGCCGAAGGCTCTGGAAGAACCTGCGTCTTCCCGTCAACAGCTTGTGCGCGTAGGCCTGATGGCCTACGTCCCATATAATGCGATCCCGGGGCGCGTCGAAAACGTAATGCAGAGCGATCGTCAACTCGACGACACCCAGGCTCGATGAGAGATGTCCCCCGTTTCTGGAAACGGTCTCAATAATCTTATCGCGGATCTCCTCCGCCAAGACGGGAAGCTCATTGATGCCCAGTCTTTTCAGATCAGCGGGGCTGTTGATCCGATCCAGATATCGGTATATCATCACTGTATCCTGTTGAGTATGAAGCTCGCGATTGCCCGCAGCGGTTCGGCACGGGGTCCGAAATCACCCAGAGCATCCACGGCCTCTTCTACCAGATTCGAAGCGCGCCGTTTCGATTCAGGGATTCCGAAAAGACGCGGATAGGTTTTCTTCCCTCTCTCGAGATCACTTCCGACCCTTTTCCCCATGATTTTTTCGTCTCCTTCCAGGTCCAGCAGATCATCGACAATCTGGAAGGCAAGCCCGATCCGATCCCCATAACGGGTCAGTGCCTTCATTTCCCGGTCACCGGCACCACCGGCAATCCCTCCCATTCGGACGGAGGCCCGGAGAAGGGCACCCGTCTTATGGGTATGAATATAGTCGAGAAGCGGGGCGTCAATCTCCTTTTCTCCCTCGGAAAGGAGATCCACTACCTGCCCTCCGATCATTCCCCGGTTTCCCGCCGCAAGGGTCATCTCCCGGATCAGGAGAAGAGGGTTTCCTTTGCCCCGTGAAGCGGTTTCCTGATCCGAAAGGATCCGGAAGGCATGAGTCAGGAGGGAATCACCCGCTAAAATCGCCACGGCCTCTCCGAAGACCTTGTGATTCGTGGCTACACCGCGTCGCAGATCATCATTGTCCATCGCGGGAAGATCATCATGGATCAGAGAATAGGTATGGATCATCTCGAGCGCGCAACCGGGAAACAAGGCATCTTCTTTCGCTCCTCCGACGGATTCACATGCGGCCAGAGCCAGGATGGGTCTGACCCGTTTTCCACCCGCGAACACACTGTAACGCATCGCCTTGTGGAGAATTTCCGGATATTCTTTTTCTCCGGGCAGAAGACGGTCCAGCGCCCGGTTGACAAGATCCCGCCGTTCTTTCAGGTACCCCGTAAGGTCCATATCGATGATTGCTCACCCGCAGATGGAGGTATAGGCGACCGTCTTCAGACTGCATCGACGACCTGCCTGTCAAGCCGAAGAGCCGGCATCAAAGGGTTCAATCTTCTCGTTACCCTGGTCGTCTTTCATCAGAATCTCGATCTTCTTCTCCGCCTCATTCAGTTTTTCCCTGCAGAAACGGACCAGGCGAACTCCCTCTTCGAAGGCCTTGAGAGAATCCTCCAGCGGAAGTTCCTCTCGTTCCATCTTCTCGATGATGCGCTCCAGGGTACCTAAAGCCTCTTCAAAGTTCTTCTGCTTCATCCAAACCTTTCCAAAGCGATCCTTCCATTCGTATTCTCCGGCGGTAAATGTTCTGATTATCGTATAGAACCCCTTGTAAGTCAAGGCAAATCCCAGAATCCCCGCCTCTTGGTACATGGCGGTTTCAAGCGTTTACCGGCAGGTTCGTATCGACACCCTTACACCGTCTGTAACGATTTCGATCATCCCGTTCCGATCGGTCCTGTAGACCCGCTTTTCCGGATGGATATAACGGAGTCTGCCGAGAACCGTCGGTGACGGATGTCCGAATCGGTTGGAAGACCCCACCGAAATCACCGCCAACTCCGGACGGACCCGGTCCAGGAACATGCAGGAGGAGGAAGAAAGGCTTCCGTGGTGTGCCACCTGCAATATCGTGCATTTCAGGAAGTCCCCTTCACGACGGAGGAGCCTTTGTTCTCCGGCAGTCTCCAGATCGCCTGTCACCAGCAGGCTGACCTGACCCAGGGTGACCTTCAACACAAGGGAGGAGTCGTTGACCTTCGGTTCCGAGACCAATTCCTTGCCGGAAGGGATGTTCATCACCTGAAAGGAAAGGCCTTTGAAGAGGAGCTTCTCATCGACCTTTCCAAGAAACCGTCTCGGGATATTTCGTGCGGAGATCACCTTTCTGAAACGACGATAGGACTCTGAGGGATAGCGGTCCCAGCCGTCCCAGACAGAGGATACGGGGATCTCTTCGAGAATCGAGATCAGGCCCTTTAAATGGTCCGGGTGAGGATGAGTCAGGATCATCAGATCGATCTTCCGGATTCCCCGCGCCAGGAGGGTCGGCAGTAAAACGCGCCTTCCCAGATCAAAGGAGGAGCCGGGCGTCCCCCCTCCATCGATCAGGACGGTTTCGGCGTCGGGAAGGACCATCAGGATCGAGGCCCCTTCGCCCACATCCGGGAAGACAATATGTAACAGGCCATCCCCCCTGACCCGGCCCGAGACATCATCGATCGCGAGAAAGAAAAATAAAAGAAGGAGGATACAGACCGTCAACCCGGATCTCCGGAAACGGTATAACAGCAGGCCGAACATCAGATAGTAAAGAAAAACGAGGAGCGGAGGCGGAGGGAAAACCCACGGTGCCGTCCAGGTCCACTTGCTGAAGAAATCAACACCCGACAGGAGAAAATGCGCCCCGACGCCCGCCAATTTCAAGGGAAGAATGGCAAGAGGAGGAGACAGATTGAACAGAAGGTAGGCGACCAGACCCAGCGGCACAATGAAAATTCCGGTCAGAGGGACCAGACAAAGGTTGCTGACGAGTCCGGCCAGGGCGATCCGGTGAAAGGAGGACGCCAGGATCGGCGCAGTCGCGGACACGGCCAGGAGACTCATCCGGAAGAGTTGTCCAAACCCGCCTCCGGTCAACTTCCCGTACACCTTCCGAAGCAGCCCGTAGAAGGAGGGCCTCACCGACCGGACCGGAGTCTTCAACGCGGGTTTCCCTTTCCTTCGACCGGACAGGACGATCGCCGAGACGGCGGTAAAGGAGAGCTGGAAATCAACCTCAAAGAGCGAGGCCGGACGCCAGACCAGGATGAAGAACGCGGCCAGAACCAGAGTATGAAACACGTCCCGATTCCGTTCAATGATTCTGGCCACCAGATAGGTTATGATCATAATCGCGGCACGGACCGATGAAGTCCGTGCCCCGACCAGAAGCGTGTAAAAGACAACGAAAAAAAGAGTGCAAACGGACGCAATACGTGAAGGATCAAAGCAGATCCGGGAAGCCCGAAGAAGACGGATGGGAAGAAGAAACCGGAAGAACGTCAGGAAGAGAAAATAGGCGGACAGTGCGGCAAAACCGATATGGAGACCGGAGATCGCCAGAAGATGGCCGGCGCCTGCAATCACAAAGCGTTCCCGCAGGCGATCCGGAATCTCTTCCCGGTTTCCGAGCAGTACGGCTGCAAGCAGAAGATTCCGGATCGGAGAAAGATGCCCGGCCATAAAGATCTCAAAACGTCTCCGGTTTTTGTAGATCCGTCCGATCCAGGGATTCCCCTCACCCCTTTTGAGAACCCGGATCCCTTCCGAAGGAACCGTACCGGTGACGCGAATCCCCTTCCGGGCGAGATAGGAAACATAATCAAATCCGCCCGGGTTTTCGTAATTGCGCGGGATACGCAAAACCGTACGCGCCTCAACCCGTTCCCCATATTCCAGCCGAAGGGGGAATCGATCCGTTTCCTCTGCTTCTTGAGGCAGGTAGACCGTAAGGCGGACCTTTCCACATACCGGTACGCCGTTATACCTTTCTGCATCCAGGAGAAAACAAACGCGCTTCCGGTGGACTTCAGGCAGGGAAGAAATGGTGCCGGTCAGGATGGACGATCTCCCCGGTTCAACACGAAAAAAAAGATGATTCTCCGGAAGAAAAGCGGTATCCAGCGAATAGGACAATGCGCCCAGACCGGCAAAGACGACCAAAAACCATCCGGAACCGACCGAACGTCTCCTCGGAAGAAGGACCAGGAAGAGAGCGACAAGAATCCAGAGCGGAATCACGGGAAAGGCAAAAAACCGTGAGACGAGAATTCCCGCAAGAAAGGCTGCAAGGAGGGAAAAGACAAACCGTTTCATGGCCGCACCGGATCGATCACAACCTCCCGCAAAATCCGATCCGCTTTTTTCGACCCGATCCCCCGCACCCGCAACAGATCGTTTCTTCCCGCAAACGGTCCATGCGCGCGCCGGTAACGGACGATCCGGCCGGCCAGTTCAGACCCGATGCCGGGCAGGGAGGACAGCTCCGAAGCCGGGGAACGGTTCAGGGAGACAACAGGCAGAAACCCCTGATCCTTCGACGGGACCCGTAGAACCGAACGGTCCAGCAGAGGCACGGAAAGATTCAGACGGGACAAATCGGCGTTTTTCGTGGTTCCTCCCGCCCTCTGAATCCCCTCCAGAACTGAAGAATTCGCATCCAGGGTATAGACTCCGGGAGATTGAACCTCGCCCACAATCGTGATATCGATTTCGCCGGGTCTCTTCGACTGATGGGACAATCTCTTTGGAACAAGCGGTTGTCCGTTCAGAAACCGGGTAAAAAGAACCAGGTACAAAATCCACGCAAGAATCTGGAGAACCCCCTTGTATGAGGAGACACGCATCCAACATCCTCCGGACGGACAACAGGGCCGGACACCGGCAGACTATTTATTTCTGAGGTGCAGTCGTTTGAAATCGTGATGGAACAGGAATCAGGAGGAAACACTTCAGGCGGGTCGAAATTTCCTTAGCAGAACATTACAGGGGTGTCTCCTCCTCTCTTGTTTCGGCATCAATCCGATCCACGGTGCATTCCGCCTCTCCCCGATGGAAGCGGATGTGCAGCCGGTCCGTTACTGAAATCTCGCGTGCGTTCAGAACAATTTCCTTCCCGGGCAACCGCGTCACAACACTGTACCCGCGGGCCAGAACATTCAAGGGGCTCAGCGCTTCGAGCCGGGAAGAAAAGGAGGCCAGAACCCTTTTGTGTCTCTCGATGAAAGAGGTCGCGCCCCTCATCCCCCTCTTTCTCAGGTGTTGAAGGTCGTCCCGGAGACGACGGATTTTCTCAAACGGGCTCAACAAGCGAAGGGTCGCCTGGTTCGTTCTCAGCCGTTCCCTCGACGCGCCGATCCGGTTTCGAATCGAACTGGAGAGCGTATCATTCAGATCGTCCAGACGTTGTCTGGACAGTCCGACCTTTTGCTCGGGTGAGACCAGTCTTTCGGTCAGGAGATCCAGGATGGAACCGGATCGATCAAGACGGGAACGGATCTGGCGTCCAAGAAACCGGTGAAAATGGATCAGTTTCTCTTCGAGTTCGGATTTGTTCCGGACCACCAGTTCCGCCGCGGCCGACGGGGTGGGTACCCGAAGATCGGCCACAAAGTCCGAGATGGTAAAATCGGTTTCATGTCCCACCGCGGAAATCACCGGAATCTCAGAGGCAAAAACAGCGCGGGCCACCGTCTCCTCGTTGAAGGGCCAGAGATCTTCCAGTGAGCCGCCGCCCCGCGTCAGGAGAATCACATCGATATCGGCCCTTCGATTGAGTCTCTCCAGGGCATCCACGATCTCCGGGATCGCGGCCTCGCCCTGGACCCGAACCGGTACGATCAGAATTTCCACATTCGCGAAACGGCGGTTGATGATGTTCAGGATATCGCGGATTGCGGCGCCGGTCGGAGAGGTGACCACACCGATCCGTCCCGGAATCAGGGGGATCCGCTTTTTTCGCCCCGGATCGAAGAGCCCCTCCTTTTCCAGCTTTTTTTTCGTCTGCTCAAACGCGAGATGAAGTGCCCCCAGACCCACGGGTTCCATGTAATCCACGTTGAGCTGAACCGTTCCTCGCGTTTCGTAAACGGTTACACTTCCCTTGCAGAGCACCTGCATCCCATCTTCCGGTTCAAAACGGATATATCGTTTTTTGTGTTTGAAGAAGACGGACTGGATCTGAGCGTCCGTATCCTTCAGGGTAAAATAGGTATGTCCGGACAGGGGGGTCCGGAGATTGGAGACCTCCCCCGTCACCCAGATGGAAGAAAAGTTTTCTTCCAGACGGGACCGGATGCTTCTCACCAACTCCCGAACGGTTAAAACCGCCGAGGACTCTCGTACCTCTTCCGGAATTCCGGTCAACGCTCCTCCTCCAGACGTATCCTCTTGATCTCTCTGGCCCGACCGGTACGGCCGTCCAGATCGAGCAGAACTCCGCACAGGAGAGTCGGTCCCCCGGCCGTATCAAAACGTTTCGGAATTTGATAGAGGAATTTCTCGAGGATAATCTCCTTTTTTACTCCGATGACCGAATTCAGGGGACCGGTCATTCCCACATCGGTGATATAGGCTGTCCCGCCGGGCAGGATGGTCTCGTCCGCGGTCTGGACATGAGTATGGGTACCCAGAACGGCGCTGACTTTACCGTCCAGGAACCATCCCATGGCGATTTTTTCCGAAGTGGCCTCCGCGTGAAAATCGACCAGGATCACCGGTGTGATCCGGCGCAACCTCTCCACTTCCTTTTGGGCGCATTGGAACGGACAGTCCATGGGAGGCATAAAAACCCTGCCAATCAGGTTCAAAACGGCGAGTTGCTCTCCGGCCGGAGTGGAGACGAGACAGGAGCCTCTTCCCGGGACCCCTTCCGGGTAATTGGCAGGCCGGAGGAGTTCCTGATTCGCCTCGAGGAGGGGCAGGACTTCCTTCTTGTTCCAGATATGATTCCCCGAGGTCAGGACTGAAATTTCCATGGATTTCAACTGTTCATAAACCTTGGATGTCAGACCGAACCCGGCGGCCGCGTTCTCACAGTTGGCAATACAAAGGTCCACTCCGAGACGGTGGATCAGGCCCGGCAGGGCCCGCTCCGCAGCATACCTTCCGGGCTTGCCGACGATGTCTCCCAGAAAGAGGATCTTCATTTCGCGTATTCCACGAAACGGCTTTCCCGAATGACGGTCACCTTGATCTTTCCCGGATAGGCGAGTTCCTGTTCGATCTTCCGGCAGATATCCTTGACGAGAATGGCGGCCTTCTCATCCGACACCTGTTCGTTTTCCACAATGATCCGGATCTCCCTTCCGGCCTGGATGGCATAGGACTTTTCCACTCCATCAAAAGAGTTGGCCATCTCTTCAAGCTTCCTGAGCCGTTTGACATAGGCATCGAGGCTCTCCTTCCGGGCCCCCGGTCTCGCCGCGGAGAGGGCGTCCGCCGCCGCGACCAGGACCGACTCAGGACAGGTAGCTTCCACGTCGTCATGGTGAGAGGCGATGGCGTTTTGTACTCTGGCGTCTTCCCCGTACTTGCGCGCCAGATTGGCCCCGATGCCCGCGTGCGTTCCTTCCACCTCATGATCCACGGCCTTCCCGATATCATGCAGCAATCCCGCCCGCCTGGCAAGGTCGGCATCCAGATTCAGTTCCGAGGCCATGACACCGCAAAGATAGGCCACCTCCCTGGAGTGATTCAGGACATTCTGACCATAGCTGGTACGATATTTCAGACGTCCGATCAATTTGACGATCTCAGGGTGGATCGAGTGTACCCCGACATCAAAGGTGGCTTTTTCCCCTTCTTCCTTGATCACCTGATCCACCTCCTTGCGGACCTTCCCGACCACCTCTTCAATCCGGGCGGGATGAATTCTCCCATCGCTGATCAGCCGTTCCAGGGAGATCCGCGCTACTTCCCGACGGACTGGATCGTATCCTGAGAGAATGACCGCCTCCGGCGTGTCATCTATGATCAGATCAATACCGGTAGCGGCTTCAAGAGAACGGATGTTCCGTCCCTCCCGGCCGATGATTCTCCCCTTCATTTCATCATTCGGAAGATTCACAACGGAAACCGTCATCTCGGAGATAAAATCTCCCGCGCAACGCTGAATGGCCAGAGCGATGATGTTCTTCCCCTCTTTATCCGCATTCTCCCGGGCCTCATCCAGGATCTGCTTAACGGAGCGGGCGGCTTCATACCTCGCCTCCTCCTCCATGTTTTGAATCAGCATCTTCTTGGCCTCGGCCGAAGACATGCCGGAGATCTTCTCAAGCCTCTGAATCTGCTCAGCCAGGGCCGCGTCGTATTTGGCTTCCTTCTCCTTCACCCGATTCTCAAGCTTCGCGAGTCCTTTCTCCCTTCCCTTCAGGTCCATCTCTTTCTTCTCAATCAGAGAGAAACGTTTTTCGATATTCTCTTCTTTCTGGGTCAGGCGTCTCTCCCTCGCTTGAAGTTCGGAGCGGATCTCCCGCGTTTCCTTCTCAAAATCCGATCTGGCCTGGTAGATGATCTCTTTGGCCTCAAGACGCGCTTCTTTCAGGATCTGTCCGGATCGTTTTTTCGCATTGGCGAGAAGCGCCTCCGACTCTTTTCCTGCGTTCCGGATTTTCCGCGTATAAATGGCTCTGCTGACAATCAGGCCGATCACAACTCCCAGAATCCCGGAAAGAGCGGCCCATATGATGGATATCAATTGCGGTTTAATGGTCTCCACCTCCTTTGAGTTTACGTTGAAATTCTCCTTCCGCCTTCCCGCTTCCGGAGCGAATCGTGTTCCAGGCTTCAATCCTTCCACGAAGGGTCTTTTCATACCCCTGATCCGAGGGCTCGTAATAACACTTCCGCTCCGGCAGGTAATCCTGGGAAACGAAATGTCCCGGAGCGTCATGGGGATAACGGTACCCTTTTCCTCTCCCCAACGCTCCGGCCCCGGAATAATGTGAATCCTTGAGCCGATCCGGTATTGGAAGGGTCTTCTGAGTCCGGACATCGGACAAAGCCCGATCCACGGCGAGGTAACATGCGTTGCTCTTCGGCGCCGTGGCAACATAAATTACAGCCTGGGCAAGTACAATCCTGGCCTCGGGCATGCCGATCCGTTCCACGGAGCGCATGGCGGCCTCGGCCACCAGCAGAGCCCTCGGATCCGCGTTTCCCACATCCTCCGACGCGCAGATCACAATCCTTCTCGCAATGAATCGGATATCCTCTCCGCCTTCGATCATCCGGGCCAGATAATAGACCGCCGCGTCCGGGTCCGACCCCCGCATGCTCTTGATGAAGGCCGAGACCGTATCATAATGCGCGTCCCCGTTCCGGTCATAAAGAAGGGCTTTCTTCTGCAGGACCTCTTCCACGAGAGCACGATCCAACACGACCTCGCCGCTTCCGGAGGCCGTCGCCACACCGATTTCCAGAGCGTTCAAGGCTTTGCGGGCGTCTCCGTCTGACAGGACCGCGAGCGAGTCCAGGGCGTTCTCATCCACCTGAACGTTGAGGCGCCCCACCCCGCGTTCCGGATCGGAAAGAGCGCGTCTGAGGATCCGTTTCAAATCCTCTTCGTTTAAAGGTTTAAATTCAAGGATCTGCGAACGGGATCGGAGGGCCGGAATCAGCGCGAAAAACGGATTCTCCGTGGATGCGCCGATCAGGATGATTCCGCCGCTCTCCACGTCGGGCAGCAAGGCGTCCTGCTGGACCTTGTTGAAACGATGGATCTCGTCCACAAACAGGATGGTTCTCCTGTGCTCTCTCTTCCTTCGCGTCTCGGCCTCAGTAATTTTCTTCCGGATTTCCCCGACTCCGGCGGTAACGGCGTTGAGTTCTTCGAAGGCGGATCCGCTCCGTCTTGCGATCAGGTATGCCAGCGCCGTCTTGCCCGTTCCCGGAGGACCGTAGAAAATCAGAGAAGAAAAACAATCTCCCTGGATCGCCTTTCGCAGAGGCTTTCCTTCTCCCAAAAGATGACGCTGCCCTTCATACTCATCCAGAGATGTGGGACGCATCCGCCAAGCCAGAGGAGCCTCTTTTTTTTCTTCTTCTCGGTCTTCTTCCGGGAAAAGTTCCATAGGGTCTTCGCGCAGCTCAATGATCACCGATTTAGCAGCAAGACCGATACCGCTTCACCCGGACGGGAGATAAAGGAAACAGGAAGAGAACTAAATAGATAAAAAATCAGGATGGGAAAAGCCGATTACAGGAAGAGGCCTGATCTGAATGAGAATACAATTCATGTGATTCTGCGACACACCTCCAAAGTATCGAGAACGGATGAATGGATTCTCCTTCCCACAAGGTGATTCCCCTTACGTTTGCACATTCGTTTCTTGCGATTCCGCCGTAAAATTCTTTCCAGAATGTTCCCCTGAATCTCCTCACGTTGGAGAACCTCTTTACTTTTGCATTTCCGCAATATGCTCAACGCGCCTCGAAAAACCTGATCAGGAAAACAGGTATCCAACCTCGTGAATTTACAACGGAAGAATGTCTCTGCAATCAACTTCAGAACCCTGATCTCTTTCCGTTTCCTGTCCGCTATACGGTATTGCCGCATCCAATATTTCCGGAGCGATCTATTCGAACAATTCCCCGCCTTGCCGTGTGACCGAAAACATTTGAACCTGATAAATCAGGTGGGCGCCCGGGTGAAAGACTTCAGGTTTCCCTCATCACGAGGGCATACACACCGTCTTCAGAGCAAGCTCCCCTTCAAATATGTGTTGGCTCAAAACACTACCGGCCATCACCTGCAAGGCAGGGAATCCTTATTTTTCTATTCACTATTTATAAAACAAACCGATGGACAAAGTCAATAAAGAAAAGCCGGTCCGCCCGTCCTTTCTGTCCATCCCACGACTGGGCCATCAGGACAAATCCTCGCAGAAAACCGCGGAATGGAAAGGGACGGATCTGCGCTCCCGGATGTTTTATGAAGAACCCATCTCTTTCAAAACATCATCCATGGAGGCAATCCAGTCCCCGAACTTTCGGGAGAGGGTTTCTTCCTGTTCGTCCATCTGTTTCCGTAACCGGAAAAGCTCATCGGCGATATTGATGGCGGTCAGGATAGCCACCTTATGGGAGGTGATCACGGAGGAGGCCGAAGCCACTTCGCGCATCTTCTTATCCACATAAGAAGCCAGGCTCTCAACATATTCCGGAGTGTCCTCACCCTTTACAGTAAACTCCTGTCCGAAAATTTTGACATTTACCTTTGTGGTCATCCCGCTCCTTATTTCTCAAGGAATGGTTTGTCAAAAGGGGGGTCACAACTCCGCTCTAAGACGCGGTCCTGTTCCAACGTCCTACTCAACCCGGAATAAATCCTGCTGGACCTTTTCGTCTCCCCACTGAATTCCTTCGATCCGTTTCAGTACGTTTACGATCTTACTCCTGACCAGAGCACGCTCTTTTCTGAGCCTTTGGAGTTCGGCCAGTTCAGACGGCACGGCGTCCTTCTCTCGACTTTTTTCCTGAACTTCAACTTCCTGTTCCCGAATCAGAAGTTGATCCCGAAGTTCCTTTAACTCGTTTTGCAAGGTGACCTTTTCCTTACGAAGTGTCGCAAGTGACTCAAGAACCTCGTGAATCTTTCGGTCCAGGCGGTCCACCCCGGCCTTGTCCATAAAAACCCCATTGTTTTGAATGGTTACAATCTAAATTTAGAATATAACCTTAAAAGTAAAGTGTCAAGTGTATAATCAAACAGGGACAGACACTCTGATTTTTATTAATCAAATCATAGTATCTGCCCCTGTTGATTAAACAATAATATCGATGATTCCTTCTTCCGTCGCTGATGAATCCGGTGTCTCGGAAGGCCCCCGTTTCGGGTCCCCCGGGGGGTGGTTTCTTTTCTTTTCCCTTTGCGGCTGTTTCAGAAAATCTTCGGTGCCTTCCGTCGCGATATCCCTCTTCTGAATCCCGGCCTGTTGCTTCGATGTCCTCGGGACCCCTTCACTGGCTGCCGGACGGATCCGCGTGATCCTGAAAGAATCACTCATGGCGCACCCCTTAACCCGTTTTCAACAACTCTTCAATTGAAATCCCGAACCTCTCAGGCTGGGTCACAGACTGAATACGGCGTTTCCGGGTATCATACAACAGATCCACTTCATCGGGTGGATCGACCCGTCTCCCATTCCGATCCGATAAGATCAGGACGACCGGAAGCAGGAGATGATCCCGATGGATGCGGGTCACCACTCCCACCTCTCCTGAATCCAGGATCACTGTGGTCCCCACGGGATACACACCTATCTGAGCGATGAACCGCTCTACAAAGGACATGTTGAAGTTGTCTTTTCCCATGGCAAAAATCTTCGAAAGAGCGGTGTGGGGCGACATTTTTCTGCTATAGACCCGCTCCGTTGTCATGGCATCGTAAACATCCGCAATCATTGCGATCATGCCGAATTCGGAGATTCCATATTCCTTGAGTCCTCTCGGATATCCCTTTCCGGAGATTCTCTCATGGTGTTCGAGCGGGACATGAAGCGAGGCGCTGTTCATGCCGGCCACATCCCTCAGGAGTTCAAGGCTGTACAGCGGATGTTTCCGCATCTGCTTCATCTCGCGGGGTGAGAGGCTCCCGGGCTTGTTCAGAATTTCATTCGGAATGCGTCTCTTACCGATATCATGAAAGAGGGCGCCCAGCCCCAGTTTCTGTAAATCATTCCGGGTATAATGGAGCGATTTCCCAAGAGCCATGGAGAAAACCGCGACATTCACACAGTGCATAAAAGTATATTCATCATAACTTTTCAGCTTGGAAAGAGAAATCAGAATCCCGGGATGCCGGGAGAGGTTGTTGATCACCTCATCCACGATAGACGCCGCCGCGCTAAGATCGGGAGGAACGCCGTTCTCGATACTCTGAAAAACTTCCCTGACGCACCGAACGGCTTGATTCTGAAGGGCCCGACAGACCTGGATATTCTCCCGGCTTCCTAAGAACAGTGATCCGTCCCGCCGGGTGGATGAAGAGGAATCTTTTGAATCGGGGAAAGAGGACCTGGAAGGTTCGGCCTCGGATGGATCCGTGGAGCTGTTCTGCCGGGCGCTTCCGGAGGGTGCCGGCTCTTGGGTTCCCTTCTCTGTGTTGATGTAGAGGACCTTGACCTTATACTCACGCAACGTGCTGATCTGGTTGACCGACCGGATTCGTTTCTTGAAAAACGGAATCTCCAACCAGGGGCGATCCACTTTTTCCACATACATGCCCACCTGGAGATCATCAATTCCGATACGCTTGAGCATTGGATCCCCATCCTTACATGATCGTTTCCCCAAGCAAGGTCTCCAGATTCAGCAAAATCAGAAGGCGGTCCTTCAACTTGGCCACCCCCTGGATGTATTCCGCCTGGGACTGGAGTTGCGAAGTGACGGGGACGGGTTGAAGAGCGGTTTCCGGAATCCGCAGCACCTCGGACATGGCGTCCACAATCAAGCCCACGGTTTTCTCGGAATCTTCCACCACAACGATCCGCGTTTCTTTTGTGTCGGGAATGGACTGCATCCCGAGACGGTTCCTGAGTTCCATGACAGGAATGATCTGGCCACGCAGGTTGATCACCCCTCTCAGAAACGAAGGGGTCTTCGGCACCCGGGTCATCTCCGGAATCCGGATGATCTCCTGGACTCTGAGAATATCCACGGTGTATTCTTCCTCACCCACGCGAAACGAAACCACCTGAAGCTGGGAAACCTGCTGTTCGTTCGGCAGTTGGATCTCGGTCGTCATCTCACTCTCCTTCCACACTCTCCGGTCGGGCGGTGCCCCCTCGGTATCCGGAAACACAGGAACGTTTCATGTGCCGATCCTGAAGTTCCTCTCCGGACGGAAACTAATTAAAAATATTTCTCTCCTCGCTGTAGACCTGTTCAATCTTCGCAACCACCTCATCCATTCGATCATCGGCAAGACCGATGGTCTTCGCGGTCGTGGTGCCTTTGACCTCAATACTTTCGTCCGCTCCACGACTTCCGATCCCCAACCGCCGGCAAATCCTGTCGGCAAGATTCAGAAGAGAAGCCAGGATAAAGACATACTCATCCTGATCGGATAACTGGTTGATGTCGTGATGAAACCGGACAACCTTCTCCAGTTCTTCCGTCAGATTCCATTTTTTGACCACCAGAGCTCCGACCTCGGTATGGGTAAAGCCGAAGATCTCCCGCTCCGCCTCAATGGGTTCGACATTCTCATTGTACACGGTTTCCATTACCTGCTTATAGCGTTCCGGATCGGCATTGTTCATGACCACCTTCCCGAGATCGTGCAGCAGTCCACAGACAAAGACATCGTCCACCTTGCTGAGCTTGACCTCCTGCGCCAAAATATGCGAGGCGACGCCCACTCCCACGGAATGTTCCCACATCATCTGTTCCGTCAGGCCGAAGCGTTTGTAGACCTCCCGGCTCGAAACGGCGATCACCAGACTCCGGATGGCCGTGTATCCGATAATGACAATAGCGGATTGGAGATTGTTGATCGTCCGCAGACATCCGTAAAACGCCGAATTGGAGATCTTCAGGATTCGGGCGGTCAGCGCCTGGTCCGCCGAGATCGCCTTACAGATCATGCTGGAGGTGCTGTTCGGATCCGCCAGCAGTTTCATCACCTTGTGCGCGACATCCGGCACGGCCGGAAGATCGCAGGCGCCCATGATCATTTCCTGGATGGGTGCGGCCATGGCTCTCTTCTCTCCTTTCAAATCTCACGCACGGAAGGCTTGAACCTTCTGCTTCAGGTTGACTGCCAGTTCACCCAACTGGTGACTCGCGTCCAGCGACTCCGAGCTTCCCTGAGCGGTGTTTCGGGTGACTTCCGAGATATCATTCATGCTCTTGGAGATATCATCCACCGCGAGCGCAACCTCATCCATGGCTCCGTTGATCTGACGCACCCGGCCGAGCAGATCGTTGGATTGACCTACGATCGCATCCAGGGCGAGTCCGGCCTGATGGGAAAGCCCACTCACATTCTCCACCTCTTCCATCCCCTCCACGGTGCTGACCACCGCGTCGCCGGCCTCCTCCTGAATTGTACGGATCATTTCGGAAATCTCCCGGGTCGCCCGGCTGGTTTTCTCGGACAGTTTCCGGACTTCATCGGCGACAACGGCGAAACCCCTCCCGTGCTCACCGGCGCGGGAGGCTTCAATGGCGGCGTTCAAGGCCAGCAGATTCGTCTGGTCGGCGATATCATTAATCACGCGGGTCACCTTTTCGATCTCCTGAGTCCGCGTGGAGAGTACACTCGCCGCATGGGATGATTCCTGCATGACGGAGGAGACCTTCTCCATCCCCTGGAGCGTTTTTTCGGTGAGGGCCTTCCCGTTTTCGGCCACCTTCTGCGACTGTTCCGCGGCCTCGGTGGCGCTGCTGCAGCTTTTCGCAACCTCCGCCAGCGTGGCGGCCATCTCGGTCACGGCCGCCGCAACCTGTTCCGCTTTCCCGGTCTGGCTTTCCATCCCTTTCGCAATCGCTTCCGATGTCACAGACACTCCGTTCGAGGCCTCCGTAATTTCCCCCGCGGCCCGCTCCATGTCCCGCACCATTTCGTGAATCTGATCCATGACCTGGTTGAACCATTCGGCAACGTCTCCGATCTCATCCCGGGACTTCACCTGAATCCGTTTCGTCAGATTGGCCTTGCCGCTGGCGATATCACGCAGCCCCGCTCCCACCTTTCGGATCGGCAGGATCATGGTCTTTTCCAACCAGTACCACGCCCCTCCCGAGAGAAACAGGGTCAGAAAGAGCGCGAGGGATCCCAGGGTCCACTTCGTCCTGGAGAGCCCCCGTGAAACGGAGCTCAGGTCGACGGATGAAACCAGCACCCCGTTCACTGCATCGGATGCGTCGTGGCACCCCTGGCAACGCTTCTCGTTCACCAAAGGAATGAACTGGATCAGCCGGTTCCGGCTCCCGGCCTGCAGGGGCTTACCGGATGAAAGAACGTCTCTCACAGAACGTTCCTCCGACAACTTGTCGGCGATCTCTCCCCGCGCATCTCCGGATATCTTTCCCTTGTTATTATAGATCCGGAGTTCAACCCCGCTTTCCGCGTCTCTCAACTCTTTCAGATAGGCGCTGATCTGGTCCGCGTTGCCGCTTAACATGATATTTCTGATCGCGGCCTCATACGATCCGACCCGCAATTCAACCTGATGAAGGAGCGCCCGGCTCCAGATCGCGCCCGTTTTCTTGACCACAAAGACTGTCGCCGACAACATCCCGAATACGATCAGGAATACAATCACCCCTCCCACCTTGAGACCCAGTCCTTTTCTCATCTCGATCACTCCTCCATCTGTCTTGATCGCAAATTCCCTTCACAACTCATGACACCCTGACTCGAGAGATCCCTCTGTCGTTTCATTGGGATCAGGCGCTTCGAAAACATCATGCCAACCCGGTTTGAGCTCCCCTTCCTCCCCGGCTCATCCACTTCCCGTCACCTGTACAATGGTCTGGGCGAGGTGGCTCAAGGGCACGACCTGGTCCACAATCCCGACTTCCATCACCGCCCCCGGCATACCGAAAACCACACAACTCTTCCGGTCCTGGGCCAGGGTCCTTCCCTTTCTCTGTTTAATCTTCTGCATTCCGTCTCTGCCGTCATGCCCCATGCCGGTCATCATGACCGCCAGCGCCCGTTCCTGGTAGACCTCCGAAACCGAACGCATCATCACATCCACCGAGGGGCGATAGGGAGCATCCACAGGCTCTCTCGAGATATGGACGACCGGAAACGTCCCTTTTCCTCTTTTCACCGACAAGTGTCGGCCACCCGGCGCAATCAATACCCGGCCGGGCCGAAGGAGATCCCCCTCTTTCGCCTCATGAACGGGAATATGGCTGATACTGTTCAGCCGTTCCGCAAAGGTACGGGTAAAGCCTTCCGGCATATGTTGGGCGACCAGGACCACGGCTGGAAACGTGGCGGGAAGATACGGGATCACATCCTGTAACGCCTTCGGGCCGCCCGTGGAGGCCCCGATCGCCACAATTTCGACCGGAGACCCGTGTGGAGGAAGAACGGTCGGTAAGTTTCCGCCGGGCCTTCTGACGACCGCCTTCCGGGAAGATTTCACAGAAGAACCCGCGCAGGCCTTCACCTTCTCGAGAAGTGATCTCCGCAAGAGGGATCCCTGTCCGGAGAGGTCATTCCCCACTTTGGGTATAAAATCGACCGCTCCCAGATCCAAAGCTTCAAGAGTCGCCCTGGAGCCTTCCACAGTCAGGGAGCTGATCATCATCACCGGGCAGGGGGACTCCTTCATGATCGTCCTTAACGCCGTCATACCGTCCATGACCGGCATCTCGATATCCAAAGTTACCAGGTCCGGTTTCAGCTCTTTCACCAGTCGGACCGCCTCTTTCCCGTTTCGGGCCGCGCCCACCACCCTGATTTCGGGATCGTTTTCCAGGATCTTCCGTATGACCGTCCTCATGAACATGGAATCATCGGCAATCACAATCCGAATCGACCCGGCCTTTTCCTGGTCCTCTATGGATTTTCCATCCTGTCTTTCTATCAGATCAATCATCCGTTCATACCATGGCCTGTTGCCCCATCAAAACGCTGATGTCCAGGATCATGATCACCTTGCCGTCCCCGGTCAGTGTGGCTCCGGAGAACTCACGATGACCTTTCAGGTAGTTCCCCAGCGTCTTGATGACAATCTCCTCCTGACCGAACAGGGTACTGACCACAATTCCGATCTTCTTCTCCGCCAGTCCGGTCACGACCACATACAGGGACTGATCCGGGGCCGGTTCGGAGACAGACGTTCCCAACTCCCTGGACAGATGGATCAACGGCAGGACCTCGTCACGGAGACAGATCACTTCTTTTTCGTCAATGGTCTGAATCTCCTGGGGAGAGACTCGGAGTGTTTCGATCACGGAACTCAGGGGAATCGCGTAAACCTCTTCTTCCACGCCGACCATCAGGGCCTGGATGATCGCCACGGTCAGGGGTAGCCGGATCCTCACCCGCGTCATCTCTCCGTACCGGCTCTCGATGTTGACGATTCCACCCAATTTTGAAATATTGGCCTTGACGACATCCATTCCCACACCCCGTCCGGAGGTACTGGTCACTCTTTCGGCGGTGCTGAACCCAGGGGTGAAGATCAAGTTCAGACATTCCCGGTCTGAGAGGCGCTCGGCGTCGGCCGGATCCAGTATCCCCTTTTCAACGGCCTTCTCCCGCAACTGATTCGGATCCATCCCCTTGCCGTCATCCTCGATTTCAATGATAATGTGGTCCCCTTCGTAAAAGGCCGCGACACGGATATGCCCCTTTTCCGGCTTTCCAAGAGGCCCACGGAACTCGGGAATCTCAATGCCGTGATCCACGGCGTTCCGGATCAGGTGAACCAGGGGGTCTCCGATCTCCTCGATGATCGACTTGTCCACCTCGGTCTCCTCACCCACGATCTCAAGATCGATCTCCTTCATTTTCTTCCTTGCCAGGTCCCTCACCATTCTGGGAATTTTATTGAAGACCTTGCGCATCGGCTGCATTCTCGTCTTCAGCACCGCCTGCTGGAGGTCCGTGGTCAGAAGACTCAGATGCAGGCTGGAGTCGATGAGTCCCTGGACCTGTTCGTCCTCTCCATACCGGGCTTCCAAACTGTGGTTGATCTTAAACAGGCGGTTTCTGGCCAAAACCAGTTCCCCGACCAGATTCATCACAGCATCCAGACGCTCCACATCCACACGGATCGTCTGCTCCTGCGCGGAGGCCGGAATCGTTCCGGCGGCGGGAGATAAATCCACCTGCTCCTCCCGTACCGTTTGGGGTACGGCCCCCATTGCGGGTCCCGCCGGAGGCGAAGGCTCCGGCGCAACCACCGGCCCCGGTTCTGAAGAAGGCGCGGAGACCTTTGCCGGTGCAGACTCCACTGGCGGCGCAACCTTTTTCTTTCGGCCCGTTTTCGGTTTGGTTTTTCCGGCGGCCGTTTTTTTGCTTGTTTGCTTCGCGCCGCTCTTTTTCTTGTTCTTGCCTTTTTTTTCGTCTTGCTCTTCCTTCGAATCCTCCCCGGAGGAAGACGCCGTGGTCTCCTCTTCCGTCGCTTCCCCCAAGAGGACGGCCAGCCGGTTGACAACCGGATCGATCGCCACCCCCTCCTCTCCCCCTTGGATGATCTCCTCGAGCAGAACCTTGATCAGGTCCACGGTCTCGAAGACCAGATCCATGATCTCCGGGGTCAACGACATGGTCCCTTTCCTCAACTGGTTGAGCAGACTTTCGCCCTTGTGCGTCACCTTCACCAACCGGGTAAACCCCAGAAAATCGGCGGCTCCCTTCATCGAATGAATGGTCCTGAATACCGTGTTGATCAGATCCAGGTTCCCGGGCTCCTTTTCCAGGTCCACAAAGATCCGTTCCAGATCGGAAAGACCCTCCTGGGACTCTGTAATGAAATCATCCACGATCTCCTTCATTTCGTCCGGAACGGTATACTCGGACATAGGTACCCCCTTTATCACAAAGGTTAATTCGCAAAAATCTTTTCGATTTTATCCTTCAGGGTCTCTGCCGTAAAAGGTTTGACCACGTAGTTGCTGACTCCGGCCTGGATCGCCTCCACAATGTTCTCTTTTTCGGATTCCGCGGTTACCATGAGTACGGGAATCGACTTGAAGTTCGCGTCACTCCGGATGCTTTTCAAGAGATCAATCCCCGTCATCTTCGGCATATTCCAGTCCGTAATGACAAAATCGACGGTGTTCTCTTTCATATAACTCAAGGCGTGCACACCGTTTTCCGCCTCTCCTATGTGCTGAAAGCCCAACTGCTTGAGAAGATTCTTGATGATTCTCCTCATCGTGGGGAAATCATCGACAACCAGGATCCTCGTCGTCGGGTTTACCATGTTTCATTCCCTCCATCATCCAAATATTCAAACGGGTATCCAGTCATGAATCTTCTCGGTCAGGGTTTCCCTGGAAACCGGTTTGACGATATATTCCGATGCACCGGCCGAAAGGCTCATTTCCCGGCTTTCCTCCTCCGCCTCGGTGGTCAGCATAAAGACGGGAAGATCCGCGGCATCCACATCACTACGGATATTGCGGATCAGTTCGGCGCCGTCCATTCTCGGCATGTTCAGATCGGTGATCACCAGATCCACGTCCTGAAGGGCGATCTTCTCCAATGCCTCGATCCCGTCCCGGGCGTCTATGACATCGAATCCCTCCGACCGGAGCAGGAAAGTGAGGAATCTTCTCGTAATGCTGTCGTCATCAACGATCAGGATATTCTTGGCCATGAACACACCTCCCGCACCGGAAACTTCGTACCCGCTCCACTGGCTGGCAGCATAACCCCGCCCCTTCCCGGTTTTCCAGATAAACGCCGACCGCTGAATGCCGAATGTCTGAAATCATTTTACGTCTCTTTCCGATAGACAATTCCGAACTTCACATGCACCGGCTTAAAGGACCGCGAACAGTCGTGGAGACTTTCCGAGGGACTGACAAACAGGATTCCGCCCGGATTCAGCGAGTCGTAAAGGCTTTCCACCACACGCTTCTTTACCACCGTATCAAAATAGATCATGACATTCTTACAGAAAACCACATCGATATTGCGCATCATCTTCAAACGACGGGGCTCGTTCAGGTTCAGGTTGAAAAACCGGACCATATTCTTGAGCGTGTCGGAAACCCGCATGCAGTGTCCTTCCGGAACGAAGTATTTCTTCTGGAGATGCGGCTCCACATTCCGCAAGGTGTTTTCACCATACACTCCTCTCCGGGCGGACTGGATGACCGACTCGTTGATGTCGCTGGCCAGAATCTCCACGTTGAATCCCGAGAGAACGGTTCTCATCTCCTGGAGCACGATCGCGATGGTATAGGGTTCTTCTCCCGTCGAACAGGCGGCGCTCCAGATCCGGAGGTTCCTTTCTCCCCTTTTCCGCTTCCTCTCCACCATCTCCGGCAGCACGATGTCCCTCAGCGCCAGCAGGTGGGGTTTCTCCCGGAAGAAACAGGTCTCATTCGTGGTCACGCAATCGATCATTCGAACGATTTCCCGGGGACCTTCGGCGTGATACTGGATGAGGTCGCAGTATTCAGCAAAATTTCCGCAATGATACTCCTTCAGACGGTTCGCCAACCTGTTCTCCAGAAGATACTGCTTGTTGTCACCGAGTGCAATCCCCGCACGTTCATAAATGATCTCACGAAGACGATCAAAAGAGTTCCGGTCGATATGGATCTTTCCTTCACTGATTGTTCCCTGCATGATCAGATCGGCCATGTTAATCGTTCTGTAATCCGATGCGCGTCGATTACGGTTTTTACATAAACAGCTTGCGGATCTCCGGATCGGGATCGTCTTTCATCTTCTCCAGGAGGTCACGGGACCGGGGATCCCCGATCTCCCGTAGGGCCCGGATCAAGACGACTTTCATGGCAAGGTCCCTGGTCTCTTCCAGAAGATCCATCATCGGCTTGACGCTGCCGGGATCCCCCACGCGTCCCAGAATCTCGGCCGCGCGATAGGCCACCCAACTGTTCCTGTCGTACAGGGAGGACACAATGCCTTCGAGCGCTGTTCTTGTGGGATGTCCGGACAAGGCCTCCATGGCGGCGAGCCGGACCTTCTCATGTTCATCGGAGAGACAGCCGACCAGGATCTCGGTCCCCCCTTCACAGTCGAGCTGACCGAGGGCCTCCACAACCCGCATCCGGACCCGGTAATCCGCTTCCTGCAGATGGTTGAACAACTCACGGCAGGCCGATGAATCCCCCGTGAGCCCGATGCCCCGGATCGCTGTTTCCCGAATCCTTACATTCTCATGATCCAGAAGATTCCGGAACCCTTCCCGGACCGGAGAAGAATCCATATTCGCCAACGCATTCAGCATGACCTCCCGCACATCATCGTAGGTTTCCCGTTTGAGAGCCGCGAAGAGAGGAAGAATCGATTCAGCGGCCCGCATCCGCCCCAGAACGGACGCTGCATCCCGGCGCACGTGCCCGTTGGGATCGTTCAGTTTCGCAATCATGGCGGCACAGGCGCCCTCTCCCCCGAGTTCCCCCAGGGCACAAACCATGGCACGTCGAACCGGTTCCGCACCTTTTTCCAGAAAGCGGGCCAGAACCGGGGCGGCCCGCTGATCCCGCATCCTTCCCAGTACTTTTCCACAAATGATCACAACCGCTTCATCGCCGCGTGTCAACGGCGTAGGCAGGGACTCCAGGAAATCGATCAGTTCGGCCGTGTCCCCAATGGAAACCAGGGTGTCCTGAACCAGTTCCCTCTGGTTCTCTCCCAACTCCTCACGAAAAGACCGGATCAGTTCCAGTATCGGAAGCACCGAGCGCACGGTCCCGATCTGCAGAAGACCCTTGAGGGCCGCATCACGAATTTCAGGGTGGGAACTATGAAGGGCGGCGATGAAATGCTCTTCAAAACGTCCCATTTCATATTCCCTGTAGAGGTCGCCCCCCTGAAGATCGGCGATCCGGGCCAGATTGTAAATGGTGCCATCCCTCATCTTCGGTGACGCATCCGGAAGAATCTGCAGCATCACGGGAACGGCCTCAAGACTGCCGAGACTTCCAAGGGCGTCCATCGCCACCATCCGGGATACATCCGAAATATGCTTCAGGAAAGAAAGCAGGTCGGGAATCGATTCCCGGTCCCCTATGGTCGCGAGAGTCTGGATGGCGGCGAACCGCACCCATTCTTCCGGATCGTTCAGATAACGGCGGATCATGGCCGCGGCCTTCCGGCCTCCCGTCGCTCCCAACGCCCTCAGCGCGGCGCAACGGACGTTGGAATCCTCATCCTCCAGCATGGTTTCCAGCGGCGACAGAAGTTCCGGAAGTCCAAGATTCCCTAAAAACGTAACGGCAAGAACACGGATGGTCGGGATCCTGTCATGAAGCAGAGCGCACATGTAGGGCGCGGCGTCTTTCCCGATCTGCTCCAGGATCTCCAGCGCGGCGCTCCGCAGATGAACCTTTCGGCCGGTAACCAGGGGAATCAGTTGCTCTACGACCTCTCTGCCGCCGATTTTCACCAGGGCATCCATGGCCGCCTCCTGACACCCCCTGTTCTGGTCCCCCAGCGCGAAGATAAGCGCGGGGATCCCCCGCGGGTCTTTCTCCTCCCCCAGTTCCCTCGCGGCATCCCGTCTCCTCTGCGGATCGGAATCGGCTAATCGGGCGTTGATCCTGGAAAAATCCTGATCTGTTTTCAACATACCCCACCCATCAACATGTCGATCCTTCAAAAAAATCCTGTGAAGCCGGGATCGGATATTCCCTCTGGTACCACAGACCATCCATCATGATTCATGAATTCTTTCTTTATATCGGCGGATCCATCCGGATTCTTGAGCTTTTTTTCCGCTGTATCCCTCCCGGACCGTCTCTTTCCTCCTAACTGATTGAGTTTGAATTAAAAAAAGAAGGTTTCCTCATCCCAACAGTTTCCTGAGCTTTCCACGCATTCGAAGCATAGCCTGTGTATGGATCTGGGAAACCCTCGATTCCGTCACATCCAGAACCCTCCCGATCTCTTTCATGGTCAGTTCTTCATAATAGTAAAGGGAAACCACAATCTTTTCGCTTTTCGGAAGCTGATCAATCATTCGGGCGAGTACCTTTTTCAATTCCTTTTTCTTGAGTTGCGTTAAAGGGTTGTCTTCCCTCTCACTGGTCAAAGACTCAAGAAAATGCTGTCGGACCCCCTCTCCATCTTCACCGTCCATACTGAGCAGAGGCAGGCTTCGGGCGCAATTGATAAAATCATAGAAGGCATCCATGGCCATATTCAGGGCTTCCGCCACCTCGGCCTCGGTGGCCGGTCGTCCCTTTTCCTGTTCAATTTCGGCATAGGTCTTTTCGAGTATAGACGCCTTCTGTCTCACGGAACGGGGGATCCAGTCCATGGATCTCAGCTCGTCCAGCATGGCCCCCTTCACCCGAAACTCCGCGTAGGTCTGGAACTGAATGTTCCGCGTGGGATCAAACTTGTCAATGGCGTCAATCAAGCCTAAAGCCCCGGCGCTGATGAGATCTTCAAGCTCCACATGGGGAGGAAGTCTCCAGGCCAGCCGTTGAGCAATGTACTTGATCTTGGGCGCATATTTCAGGATCAACTCTTCCCGGTTGAGGGGTTCCCCTTCACGGGCCGCCTTTTGATAAGCCTTTTGCGCTTTCAACATTCCGGATCTCCTCAAGCCACCTGGAAGATCCTCTTCCAGAAGAACTGAATGTTTCCTTTCGGGGATGTGTCTCTCTTTCTTTTGGCCAGATCCTTGGCCAGTCTTCGAAAACAGAGGCTCGCCGGAGATCCCGGAAAGATCTCGACCAGCGCCTTCTGTTCCCTCACCGCCCGGGTCAGGGCCGGATCATGAACGATAAAACCGGTGTAGTCGATGGTAATATTCAGGAAACGGTCGGAAACGGTGCAGAGTTTTTTGTAGACACCCTTGGCCTCGGATTCACTTCTGACGGAATTGACCAGAAGCTGGAAATGATTTTCCGAATAGTTCTTCGACAAAACCTTCATCAGGGCGTAGGCGTCGGTGATGGAAGTCGGTTCCGGCGAAGCCACGACAAGGATGTCATGGGCTGCGACATTGAAGAACATCACATTGGAAGAGATGCCGGCCGCCGTATCGATCAGCAGAAAGTCGATTTCTTCCTCCAACTCATCGAACTGAGACAAAAGATCCACCTTGAGACCGTTGGAGAGATCCGTCACCTCCTGGATCCCGGAACTCGCCGGGAGGATACGGACTCCCCCCGGTCCCTCCACGATCACCTCCTGGATCTTTTTCCGTCCGGCGATCACATCGGTCAGGGTAAACCGTGGGGCGAGTCCCAGCAGAATGTCGAGATTTCCCAACCCCAGATCCGCATCCAGAACCATGACCTTCTTGCCTAACGCCGCGAGTGAATAAGCCAGATTGGCCACGACGTTGGTCTTTCCGACTCCCCCCTTGCCGCTGGTCACGGCGATCACGCGGACATCATTTCTCGGGTGTGCCTCTCCGGTTCCGTCTGCGTTCATCATGGTACGCAAAGTTCCTGCCTGATCCATCTATGCCTCCATCCTCTACATGACTCCGGTTTCCATTACAACTCGGTGCGATCCACTCTCCCCCACACGCTGCAATTCACTGGAAAAACTTCTTCCGACCCGATCCGATGGCAGAATCAACCGCGCCAGATCATCCCCCGTCGCCTTTCGGATATCCTCGGGCACCCGCTGGCCATCCGTCAGATAGGATACCGCCTTTCCGGATTGCAGTACCCCATTCAGAATCGTGCCGAATCGGCTTCCTTCATCGATCTTTGTGAACAAAAGATACTGATAATCCAGGGAGTTGAAATTCTGAATCATGTGGATCAGATCCGCCTGTTTCGTGACAGCGCTCAAGACCAGATGCATCTCGATATCTTTCCAGCCGGCGAAGACATCCTTCAACTCCCGGATCTGAGATCCATTCCGATGATTTCTGCCCGCCGTGTCGATGAGAATCAGATCATAACCCTTGTACTTTCGGAAGCTTCTGTTCAGATCTTCCGATCGGATCACGACTTCCACGGGGATTCCGATGATCTTGGCGTAAATCTTCAACTGCTCGATCGCAGCAATCCGATAGGTATCCACAGTAATCAGAGCGACCTTGAGTTTCTGATTCAGGGCGTATTCCGCGGCGATTTTCGCAAGGGTCGTCGTCTTTCCCACACCCGTGGGTCCGATCAGGGCGACCTTCCGGGGTCCCGGTTTCTCCACTCGAATCCCGCCCTGAACGGGAAGAAGATTCTTCAGAATCCGCTCCAACGTGGTTTCCAGTTTCCGTTCCGTCTCAAAGCGTTCGTGGGAGAGCCTGTCACGTACCCCCCGGAGAAGTTTCTCTACAATGTGAGGGTCCACATCCTGAGCGATCAGACGACGGCCTATCTTCTGAAAAGAGGCGGGATAATCCCTGAACCTGTCACCGGCGTCCTGTTGGAGACAGGACTGAATCACCTGTCTGAATGAGTTCAGCTCAACCAGCAGATCCCGCATCTCCGGCGGATCGGAACGGCAGGTTCGAAGGAGATCCATTTCTTCACGTATTTCCTGAAGGTCCTGCTTCAATGGTTGGAGCCATAAAGGGAAATCCTCCCGAAGCCTTCGGGTTGATCTCCCTCTCATCCAATCAAGAGATTCGTCATCCTTTTTCTTTCGTTCTTCACCGGCCTGGAAATCCACCGCTGCCGTAACCTCTACCATGGGCCTTCCAAATAAACCGAACGAGCCCTTCCCTCTCCGGATCTGCCTCGTGGAGAGGATCACGGCTTCCGGACCGAGTTCCTTCTTGATCATCTGAATGGCTGAGGGCATGTCGACAGCTTCATATTTTTTGATCTGCATTCTACAACCTCACGGAATCAACAGACTGGATCTTGATATTCGGCGTAACCTCGGCGTGGGACAGCACGGCCAGATCCGGCAAAAACCTCTCCGTCATCCTTTTTAAGGCCAGGCGGATCCGGGGAGAACAGAGCAGAACCGGTTCCAGATTCATGGAAGCCATCCGCTCCATGGAGGCTCCGATGCGGGAGATCACCTTCTGCATCACCCCCGGTTCCAGTGGGATGAGAGCACCTGAATCCTGTGAACGAAGCGATTCGGCAATCTGGTCCTCGATCCGTTTGTCCAAAGTGATCACCTGAAGCTCTCCCTGCTCATTCAGGTACCGGTGCGTAATGGACCGGGCAAGCTTTTGCCTCACGTACTCCGTCAGAAGGTCCGTATCCTTGGTATATTCCGCCTGATCCGCAAGGGCCTCCAGGATGGTCCTCAAGTCACGAATGGGGATCTTTTCTTTCAGGAGATTCTGCAGCACTCTCTGCACTCCTCCCAGAGAAAGAAGATTCGGAACCAGGTCCTCCACCACCTTCGGATAGACCTCGGCAAAATGATCCAGGAGAGTCTGAACCTCCTGCCGCCCCATGATCTCATCGGCATGGTTGCGGATCACTTCCGTCAGATGCGTGGCAATAATCGTCGAATGATCGACCACGGAATATCCGATCATCTGGGCCCGCTCCTTCTCCCGTTCCGGAATCCATAGAGCCGGAAGTCCGAAGGCCGGTTCCCTCGTCTCAATCCCTTCCATCTTTTCCGTGACCGTCCCCGCATCCATGGCCAGGAGATGTTTCATCATCAATTCTCCGCGGGCGACCTCTTCTCCCTTGATCAGCAGGGTGTATTCTCCGGCCTTGAGCTTCAGGTTGTCCCGGATGTGAAGCGGAGGAACGAGAATTCCCATCTCGGACGCGAATTGTTTCCGGATCGACCGGATCCGCTCCAGCAGGTCTCCATCCCGCTCCCGGTCCACCAGGGAGATGATTCCGTAACCGATCTCCAGTTCCAGCAGATCCAGAGGCAGGAGCTTTTCGATCTTCTCAGGCTCGGGAGCCGGAGCTTCCGCCCGGGCCTCCTCCGTCCGCACGCGTTCCTTTTCCTTCCGGTTATGCGCGTAGTAGACCGCCCCTCCCATGGAGAGGGAGAACAGAAGAAAGGGAATCTGAGGAAGATCCGGGATCAACCCGAGAAGGAACAGAATCCCCGCCGTGACCCCCATGGCCCGGGTATTGGAGAAGAGTTGCGAGAAAAGGTCGAGTCCGAGACTTCCGCCCGAGGAGGCATGTGTTACGATCAAACCGGCCGCCGTGGAGACAATCAAGGCGGGAATTTGAGAGACCAGACCGTCCCCCACCGTCAGAAGGGTGTAGGTCTGGGCGGCCTCCGCGAGGGAAATCCCCTGCTGCAACACACCGATCACCAGTCCTCCCAGGATATTAATCGCCGCAATAATGATCCCGGCGATGGCATCGCCCCGTACGAATTTACTGGAACCATCCATGGCGCCATAAAAGTCCGCCTCCCGCTCCACCTCCAGCCGACGTTGCCGGGCCTCCTGGTCATTGATCAGGCCGGCGTTCAGGTCCGCATCAATGCTCATCTGTTTCCCGGGCATGGCGTCCAGGGTGAACCGGGCCGCTACTTCGGCGATCCGTCCGGCGCCCTTGGTAATCACCACAAAATTAATGATCACGAATATGAGAAAAACCACCATGCCGACGACGTAATTGCCTCCCACCACAAAGTTCCCGAAGGATTGGATAATGGTCCCGGCCGCCCGGGTCCCTTCACCGCCATGAAGGAGGATCAACCTTGTGGTGGCGACATTGAGAGAAAGGCGGAAGAGAGTCGCCATCAGGAGCACGCTCGGAAAGATGGAAAAATCAAGCGGTTTCTCTGTATAGATCGCCACAAACAGGATGACCAGGGAAAAGGCGATGTTGAAAAACAGGAGACTGTCCATCACGAAGGGAGGCAGGGGCACGATCATGATCCCGAGAATCACCATCACCCCGACGACCAGGAGGATCTCACGATTGTTCGCGATTTGTCTCAACACACTCTTGGTATCCATGTTCTCCCTTTTTGCCGGTCCGTTACCGGTTTTCCTTCAGGCTGTACACGTAGGCCAGAATTTCGGCCACGGCCTTGTAGAGGTTCTCCGGAATGAACGAGCCCACCTTGACTCCGTAATACAGAGCCCGGGCCAATGGCTTGTCTTCCACCAACGGCACCTGATGTTCCCGAGCGATATCCCGTATCTTGGCCGCGATGTAATCCGCGCCTTTGGCCACCACCTGAGGCGCGGGACCGCGCTCCGGATCGTATTTCAACGCCACGGCCAGGTGCGTCGGGTTGGTGACCACCACATCGGCACTCGGCACTTCGGCCAACATCCTCTTTCGTGACATTTCACGCTGAATACTCCGTACCCGGGCCTTGATCTGCGGATCCCCTTCCCGTTGCTTGTATTCATCCTTGACCTCCTGTTTGGTCATCTTCAATTTATCCTCGTACTGCCAGCGCTGGAAGGCATAATCGAGGATCGAAAGAACGATCAGAAACCAGAGCATATGGACCAGCAAGCGGTAGGAAACCCGGGCGATATAGAAGAAGATTTCCCCCGTCCCCATATCCCCCAGGGTCGGCAACACATTCACGAATTCATGACGAACCACAGAGTAGGCCAGGATTCCGACAACCGTCACCTTGGCGGTCGATTTCAGAAGCTCCATCAGGGCGTTCTTGGAGACCATCCGGCCCATTCCCTTCACGGGATTCAACGTACTCAGGTCCGGTGTCAACGTCTCTCCGGTCAGGAGGAACCCGAACTGCAGGACATTGCCCAGAATCGAGGCCAGGAAGGCAACCACAAAGAGCGGAGCCAGAAGAAACAGACACTGCTGCAAGGTCTGTTCCGCCAGGAGTGTAAAATTGGCCTGGGTCAGTTGGAGACGAGTCGCCTGCATCAGGAATCCTTTGGTCATACTCAGGGTATGCCTCGTAAAAGACGGGCCGAAGAAATAGAGCACGATCAGGATCGCGAGGAAGACAAAGGTAGAGGCAGCCTCCCGGCTTCTGGGGACCTCTCCCCGTTCTCTCGCCTCCTGCCGTTTCTTGGGTGTTGCGCGCTCAGTTTTTTCCTGATCCGATCCCTCGGCCATTTTTATCCCACCCGGATGAGTCGGAGAATAACCCCGACGTCATGCTCCAGCATGACGAAACTTTGCTGAAAGAGTTTCAACGACACCGGGAGACTGAGTCCCAACATGATCAGTCCGGCCCCGATCTGCACCGGGAACGCCACGATAAACACATTCATCTGGGGAACGGTCCTTGCGATCATCCCCATGGAAAGATTGATGAAGAGCAGAACCGCCATGACCGGCGCTCCGATCTTCACGGAGATCACGAAGAGGTCCGCCGTTTTCCGCACCAGCTTTTCCATGATCCCAATCGGATAATGTCCTCCCATCAGAGGAATCAGACGGAAGCTTTCCGCGATCGCCTGAATCAGAACATGATGGATATTCAGTGAAAGGAAGAGAAGCAACGCCAGCATGTTCTCGAAAACAGCAATGATGGAAAGCTGCGAACTGGTCTGTGGATCCAGGATACTGACGATCCCGAAACCCATCTGATAGCCGATCAACTGCCCGGCGACCTGAATTCCGGAAAAGACCAGACGGGCCAGATATCCGATCAGGAGGCCGATACCGATCTCAGACATCAGCGCCAGGACCAGCGGGAAATTATCCTTCGGAATCGGCACTCCCCGCAGGTCCACCGAAGGGAAGACAACCATGGCAAGAAGCAGTGACATTCCCGCCTTCACCATCATGGGAACAGAGCGGTTACCCAAGACCGGAAGTCCCATCAGGATGGCTCCCACCCGGACCAGAATCAGGACAAAACCGATAAACTCACGGGTCGGCAACTGTAAAGGGTTCATCTTTTCAGACTCCGTTCTCTTCCGTTGTGATTCGAATCCCTACCGGATCAGCATGGGTATCTGCGTGTAGAGTCGGGTAGTGAAGCTGGTCATGATCTCCAAAAGCCAGGGCGCGAAAAAAATCAGGGCGCCGATCACTGCAACGATTTTCGGCACGAAGGTCAGGGTCATCTCCTGAATCTGAGTGGCCGCCTGGAAGATGCTGACCACCAGCCCGACAATCATCCCGGTCAACAGGAGCGGAGCGGAAAGCATCAGGGTTAATTCCAGCGCCTCCTTTCCGAATCCGACTACAAATTGGGGTGTCATCTGCGTCCTCTCTAAAAAGTTCCGAAACTTTTGATTAACGATCCGACAACGAGATACCATCCATCCACCAGGACGAACAGCATCAGTTTAAAAGGCAGCGAGATAATCACCGGCGGCAGCATCATCATCCCCATGGAAAGAAGGATACTGGCAATCACCATGTCCAGTACCAGAAAAGGGATATAGATTAAAAACCCGATCTGAAAAGCCGTTTTCAACTCACTCATCACAAAGGCGGTGATCAGCGGAAGGGATTCCACATCGGACCGGTTTGCCGGTTTCTTGTTGCCCGACAATCGTAAACACAAGGCCAGATCCTTTTTCCTTGTCTGAGCGAAAAGAAACTTCCGAACCGGCCGCATGGCGCGTTCAAGGGCCGTCCCCTGAGAAATCTGGTGATTCAGATAAGGCTGCAGGGCCGTCTGATTGATCTGCTGCCACACGGGCGTCATGATAAAAAACGTTAAGAACAGGGCCAACCCGATGAGGACCTGGTTCGGAGGTACCTGATGGGTTCCGATCGCCTGCCTCAGGAAAGAAAGTACAACCACGATCCTGACGAAAGAGGTCATCAGAATCAGGATCGCGGGAGCCAGGGTCAGTACCGTGAGAAGAATCAACACCTGTATGGCCGTGGAGACCTCTTCCGGCCCCGATGCATCGCTCAGGTGGATCTGAAAATCCGGGACAGGGAGCGCCCAGGCGGAAACGATCGGGAAGACTCCAAAGAGAATCACCAAGAGCCCGATCCAGAGAAGGCGCTTCCCCTTCAAGGGACTGGGAACCCGTGCCATGATCATCTTCCATTCGGTTTCAGCGATCATGAAGTGATCTCCGCAACACATGCTGAAAGGAGGGATCTCTTCCGGAAGAGACTTCATCCGTGCTCTCTCCCGGAACACGGGTCAGAAAAGTAATCCGTTGAGGGGAGACCCCGATGACAAACCGTTCTCCTCCGACATCGATCACGGACAGGGAATTCTTGGCTCCCAGATAACGGGAGGCCAGCACCCGGATGACGGTCTCCTTCCCCCCCAAGTTCCCCTGCCGATGAAGCATCCGCCGCATCCCGTAGGAGAAGATCAGGATCACGCCGATGATCAAGATCAATGCAGCGCCCATCCGGACCGCGGTCCGAAACAGATCCGGAACCTGTTCTCCCGCTTCCGGCAAACCGCCTCCCTCACGGACCGGCCCGGGATGGGAAGGAACTTCCTTCGAGACGATCCCCTGAGAGACCGAATCAAGAATGGAGGCGAATCCGTTTCTACCGCCGGGAAGAAGAATCCCCACGCAGCAAATCATGACGACACACAAAATTTCCTTCCAGTATTTCCGGATCATCTCGATCATCCCAGTTGCTCAATTCGTTTGGTCGGTGACAGGATCTCCGTTACACGGATTCCGAATTTCTCATTGATGGCCACGACTTCACCCCGGGCAATCAGTTTTCCATTGACCAGAATCTCCAATGCTTCCCCCGCAGCTTTCTCCAGTTCCACGATGGACCCCTGGGCAAGCTGAAGAATGTCATTGACCACCATCGTCGTCCGCCCGAGTTCCACAGATACCTGAAGGGGAAGATCCAACAGAAAATCAAGTCCCCGTCCCTGAGAATCCGACGAATTCCCCTGGAGAGAAGAAGGATCCATCCCCTCCCCCCCGTTTCCATCCACGTTCTCCTGAATCATCGTTGGTTCCTGGATATCCTGATTCGGCATGGTCTACTTTCCTCCTTGATCAACGGCTGACCGGATCTGGACAGCCATGTTCCCTTTGTGCTGACCGGCAAATCCCTGAAACTTCCAAACCCCTTCACAATAGACGTCGCAGACGCCCTCTTCTTCCCGATCCAGTGGAATAATATCTCCCTCCTTCAGATTGAGCAGATCCCGAAATGTCACCGTGCCTCGCCCCACCTCGGCAACCACCTCAATGGAGGTCTCCCTCAGACTCTCCAGAAGCCCCTGAAAGTCCTTCGGGTTCTGATGAAACAGTTTCTCCCCCACTCCTTCTCCGGAAAGGAGGGTCCGGTAGGGTTCAATGGTGGAATAGGGGATACAGATTCTGATATTACAGGTCGTATCCTCGATGACCACTTCGATGGTAAAGACAACCAGCGTCTCGGTTTTCTCAACCTGTGTGACGAACTGAGGATTGATTTCCGTCTTCTCCAGCGTAATATCCAGAGGAAGAATGGATTTCCAGGATTTTGTCAGGTCGGTGGCGGCCAGGGTGGCGACCTTGTCAATGACCTTCTGCTCAATACTTGTAAAATCCCTTCCCTCCACCTTGAAGTGGCTGCTCCCTGTTCCACCACAGAGAATATCCATCATCGTAAAGACAATGATCGCGTCCATCACAATGATCATCACGCGATGATCCGGCTCCACCCTGAGGATTCCCAGACTCGCCGGAAGAGGGATGGTTTCGATAAACCGGATATATTTCATGACCTCGAAACTGAGAACCTGAACTTCCACATCCCGGCGCAGGAGGTTCCCCAGAGAGGTCTGAAAGAGTTTCACGAAACGGTTATGAATCACCGGGAGGGAAACCATCTTCCCCCGGATCACCTTTTCCGGATTGGTTAAATCATAGGTCAGATCTCCCCCGTCCTGGGGCGGCTGATCCGTCTCCGTCTCAATGGTCCCGTCGGCAACCCCGTTCAGCAGGGCATCAACTTCATTTTGATCCAGGATGTCGGCCATGGAGCTCCCCTATTGAACGACAAATTCGGTGAAATAGACATTTTTGATTCTGCCCGTCACCAGAATCCCGTTGAGCTGATCCAGAATCTCTTCCCGAAGGATGTACTTCCCGTCAAAGCTCCGGATGTCAGAGAAATGCTTGCTGCTCAGCAGAAGGAGAATGGTATCGCGTATCTGAGGCATCCTTTTCGTAATCTCCTCCTGAAGGTCCTCGTTTTCGAGTTCCAACGTCAGGGTGGTCTTCAGAAAACGGGTCTCTTTCCCATCGTCGATGTTCACCAGGAAGGTGTCCAGGGGAACCATGGTCCCGACGATCTTCTCCAGGTCCTGCTTCCCGGATTTTTTCTCCGTTTTCTCCACCTCCGCGGCCTGGGGCTTGTCCAGGACCAATTTGTAAACCGCGAATCCGCCCCCTCCCAAGAGAAGGAAACTCAATGACAGAATCAGGATCAGCTTTCCCTTGGACTTTTTCCCCTTCTCCTTCCCGTCGCCTTCTTCCGGGATCTCTTTGTCTTTCTCTTTCTCGGCCATCTATTCTTCTCCTCTCGAATGTTGCTGTTCCTTTCTCAGATTGAACGAAAAGTGGAAACCCGGCTTCTTCCTTTTCGCGGGTCTCAGAGACCCCTTCCGGTGACGGTTCTCTTTCAAAGTGCCGGTCGCTCGTACCTTCGGATCAATCAACACGAAGGTCACTCTCCGATTACCGGCCCTTCCCTCAGGCGTCGCGTTGGAAAAAACCGGACGGGTCTCCCCGTACCCCACAGCCGAGAATTTGGTTGGATCCATCTTCTCTTTCTCGATCAGATACCGGAGTACATTCACGGCCCGGGTTGTGGAGAGTTCCCAGTTGGAGGGATAACGTTTCGTATGGATCGGGATGTTGTCGGTATGCCCCTCGATCCGGATATCTCCTCCATGCCCCCGCAGAATTCCGGCGATGGCGTGCAGTGTGGCGAAGGCCCCGGGTTCAATCGTCGCCTTCCCTTTTCCAAACAGGATCCGGTTGTCAACCTGCAGAAGGATCCCTTCTTCGGTGCGATCGGCCCGGACCTTCCGGTTCATCCCCGCCTTGAAAATTTCCCGACGGATACGGTTGAACTTTTCTTCGGCCAGCTTCCTGGGGGAAACGGGTACGAACTCCAGAGACGGAATCAGTTCCTGAACATTGTACTCCGTCTTGGTCCCCCCCTCCAGAACCCCGAGAGATCCCCTCAGGGAACCGAGCGCTTCCTTCAATTTCTGCTGATCCAAAGAAGACATGGAAAGAAGCAACACAAAAAAGGTTAAAAGCAGAGTCATCATATCCGAAAAGGTGGCCATCCATCCGGGGAGTCCCGGCTCACAGTCACACCCTTTTTTTTTCCTGGCCATTCATCACCTCATCTCAGGCCGATCCTCCCCTAATCAAAGCTCGACTTCCTCTGTTTCGGGGCCATAAACGCGTGGAGCTTCTGCTCCACCATACGGGGATTTTCACCGTTACTGATCGCGAGGATTCCCTCCATGATCAATTCATTGGTGAAAATCTCTTTCGCGCTGGAGTTCTTCAGCTTCCCCGCCATCGGCAGAAACAGCATATTGGCGAGGATAGACCCGTAAAACGTGGTAATCAGGGCGACCGCCATGGCCGGGCCGATGGTGCTCGGATCGTTCATCGTCTGCAACATCTGCACCAGACCGATCAGGGTCCCGATCATCCCCATGGCGGGCGCGTAGGTCCCCATGGCGTTGAGGATTTCCGCGCCCAGTTTATGCCGGTCCTCCAACTTCTGCGTCTCGATCTCAAGGATTTCACGAATCACCTGGTTCTCCATTCCATCCACGGCCAGTTGAATCCCCTTCCGGAAGAAGTCATGTTTAATCCCTTCCGCCGCGTTTTCCAGGGCCAGGATCCCCTCCTTGCGCGCGACACCGGAGAACTCAACCAGCCTTTTTACGAATTCGGTGGGGTTGCTCCGCGTCGGGAACAGGGTCTTCATGGCCACACTGGCCACCTTGAGCACGTCGGAAAGCGGGTAGTTGATCAGGGTCACGCCGATCACACCACCGACCACGATGGCAAGAGAAGGGACGTCAATAAAGATCGTCAGCCCGCTCCCCATGAAGATCGCGATCAACACGAGGGCAAAGGCCGTTACAATCCCGATAATTGTGGCAATATCCATTGCGTTCCCTATCCAATCATTCAAAAAACCGAATCTCATGGGGATATTTAGCAATCCCTGTGCCAAACAGGGAGGAATCGCCCCTGTGCTTCATCCTTTTTCCTGATAAAACACCCATCGGATCTTTTTCTGTTTTGTACATTTCTATCCCCACGAAATCACTGGATTCTTCAGGCACGCACACGCGGAGAAACATCATTTTCGGTCGCGGCGTAGATGTTCTGAGCATTCCCGGACGCCGGAAATCACGTATAACGGCCGAAAATCCTGTCAACTTTGGTGAATGGAGTCAGTCCTTTGACGTAACGGTTCAGCTATTCAGGGTGAATATGGTTCGCGACCACAGAGCACACGGAGACCACGCGCAGCGTGTTATCGAGCCCCCCGACCTTTCGAGAAGCGCAGGGGAGTCCCGCTGGAAGCGGGACCGAATGGCGGGGCGTCCTTTCTTTTGGTTCGTTTTCTTTGGACGAGCAAATAAAATGAACAAAAACAATGAGTTGTAGAGCTTAGGGGGAATGACGGGATCCCCGTTGTTGCAATGAACTTCCGGGGTTGGTAGGAGAAAGAACGGAGTCTTGAGAAAAGTTGCTTGACAACAATAAATCAGGGCACGGAGGAAACGAAATTTCCTTCTTCATGCCCTCCATCTCCTTCCTGGAGTATGCGGTAATGCGGAGAGGCTTGCAGTGTCTTGAGCGGGCAGGGTGGGGTTCTACCCACAGGTCCAATCGGTGGGGCAAGCCCTACCCTGCCCGCTGATTCCTGAGTCAGTGTTTCACCCCTGGCTCAGGGAAGAGATTACCGTTTCAGATTGATCAGCTCCTGGAGGAGTTGATCGGTCGTCGTGATGGTTCTGGAATTCGCCTGGAACCCCCGCTGGCTCGTGATCATATTCACAAACTCCTGGGCCAGGTCCACGGTGGACTGTTCGAGCGAATTGGAACTGACATTCCCTCTCCCCCCGGACCCGGGCTGTCCGATAATCGGCTGTCCCGAGAGGGCGGATTCCAGGAAAAGGTTTCCTCCGAGCCGGGTCAACCCCTCGTTACTCTGGAAGTTGGCCAGGGCGATCTGGGCGATCGTGGACGTTCTTCCGTTTGAAAAATTTCCTGAAATGAGACCATCCGAACTGACCGTGATGTTCTGAAGCGATCCCGATGTGTATCCGTCCTGGTTCTGGAAACTGGTCGCCGAGGTCAGGCCGAACTGGGTGATTCCGTCGGAGCCGGTTCCGCTGCTGGAGACGGGCGTTCCAAAGTCAAAGGAAATGCTCTGGTTGAGGCTTCCGCCTCCGGTAAAGTCGAATCCTCCAGTGGGGCTGGTCATGCTGTCCTGATCGGACAGCACCCCCGCCGTGCTGAACATCATATTGCCGCGTCCCTGCACCTGATCCCCTGTTCCGTTCGCATTGTCACTGGAATTCACGACGGCGTACCAGCTCCAATCGTTGGCCGCATCCTTCCGGAAATAAATATTCAACTGATGACTGTTCCCCAGGGAGTCGTAGACGGTCAGGGCTGTCGAAAAGTTCGATGTATTCAGGGGATCGCTCACATCGAATCCTCCGGTCGTGCTCACTCCTCCGGCGCTGTCCAACTTGAGGGTGGACTGGGCCGTTCCGCCCGTCACCGAGACGGACGAACTGGATGTGTTGGTCCCGGAAACCAGCTTGTACATCCCGGTGGAGGAATTGTAGGTGCAGGTAAAGTTGTCAAAGGCGGGTTGATTGGAGGATGTGGCCGCCGTCAGCGCCCTCACTTTGGACTGAATATCGGCGGCGATGGCCGCACCCGTGCTGTTGGCGGCAAGCGTGATGCTCTGCGCCCCGTCTCCGTCCAGGTTGATCGTCAGCGTCGTGCCCGCGCTCACGGACGTGCCTGCCGAGGTTCCGGAGAGGACCGTCTGGGAAGATCCCAGGGCGGTCTCCCTGGAATCCAGGTTCGCATCCACCTCAACGGAACTGGTGGCCTTGGGCGCGGAAGAGACTCCGGTGATGTTGATCTTTCCCAGTGCGCCGGTGATATTCCCGGAAGTATCGACACCGTACCCCTGCACCTGGAGACCTTCCGGATTGACCAGGTCCCCGCTCTTGTCGATATTAAACTGACCCGCACGGGTGTAATAGACTCCATTGGCATCCTTCAGGATGAAAAAACCCTTCCCATCGATTGAAAGATCGGTGGGGTTCGTCGTTGTCTGGAAGGACCCCTGAGTGAACTGAACATCCACGGACACCATGCGCGCCCCCTGCCCGATCTGGTTCCGGCCCGCTCCGGCGAGACTGGAGGCCATCACATCCGCGAATGTCGGACGGCTGATCTTGTATCCGATGGTGTTGACGTTGGCGATGTTGTCTCCGATGATGGAGAGGGCATTCCCGTTCGTCGCCAAACCGCTCACACCGGAATAGAGCGAACTTAAAATGGTCATTGCAAACCCTCCTTCTTGGAACCGGATGCTCTCCGGTTCCATGATCCGCCGCTTCAATCGATCCACGGCGGCAGGCCTCCCTGATTCGGGTCCGGCCTGATGAATTCATGTTTTCTCTGAAATCCGGGCCTTCCCCGGATGCTACAAAATCACCGCACTGTCGATGTGGGTGAACAGGTTGTTTCTCATGGACGACCTGTCCATGGCTGTCACCACCGTCCGGTTTTCCACGCTGACGATGAAGGCGTGTTGATCCGTCATGAAGAGGGAGTCCTTCGCTCCCTTTCGAACGGCATGATCCATGGCCTGACGGATCTTCGCCATCTCCTCAGGCCCTACCCGGATATTTCTGCTCGACATCCGATCCACGGCATGCCGCGAAAAACGGACCTCCCGCTGATCGATTTCCCGGCGAAGAAGCGCGTCAAAAGCGCCGCCCGGTTTCGGCCCCGTTTTCCCTGTTCCTTCTGGAATGGACGGCGGAACCGGAAACCGGATCCCCTGAACCATTTTTACACCCCCTTTCTCTTTTGCAAAGAATAAAAACAGGAACCGGGCGCCGGTCAGTAAACCTTAATGACCTGGTTCACCGGAACCTTGTCCCCGCCTAAATCCAGGAAGGACTCTCCGGAATCAAAAACCACTCCCTGGACCGTTCCCATCCGGTACATGAGGGAGGGAACATAGTTGTTGTCCTCGTCATAGAAGTCGGTCTGAAACCGGTACTCACCGTCCGGAACCGGATTCCCGTTCCGGTCTTTTCCGTCCCAGGGAACGTTATAAACTCCCGGTTCCTTTCTGCCCAGCTCGATCACCCTGACCAGAGTTCCCTCGGCGTCGTAGATCGAGAGACTTCCACTCTCCGCCCCGCTTTGGAGGCGGTATTGCGCGGGACTCGGAGATCCTCCCGAAACCGTGATCTGATCCCCTTCCGTCACCACCTTCTTTCCGAGATAGTTCGTGGTCTGGAGATTGGCCAGATTCCCCTGATCCGTTTTCAAACTCTCCAGATTCCCGTTTACCTGAGAGAGTTGCTCCAGGCTTGAGAATTGCGCCAACTGCGCCGTAAAATTGGTTCCGTCCATGGGATTCAGCGGGTCCTGGTATTGCATCTGGGTCGTCAACAACCGGAGGAACTGATCCTTCCCGATCGTTTTCTTCCCCACTCCTGCACCTTCCGTTGAAACACCCGACAAAGAAAAAGGGCTCGCCTTTACGCCATGAGTCTGAATCATACCCGTCACCTCCTTTCAATCACGCAAAAAGATTGACACCGTGTTCCGACACGGCGATTGCAGCGTCCAAAGAAATTGCTTCCGGTTCATCCATCCCGGAAAGACCCCGGTAGGTGAATCCTTCCCGACCGGATCCTCCGGGATCACGAAAGGTCTGTCCGGTATTTGCGAAAGCGTTTCCTCCGGCGTCATTACGCAGATGAACGTCAAAACGTTCCACATGAAATCCCTGGTCCGTCAGCGCCTGCCTCAAGGTATGCATATGCCCGGCAATCAATTCCTTAGCATGCGGCGTCACGGCTGTCAGATCCGCGACCAGGTGGTGTCCCTGGAGGGAAACGCGCATCTTCAGTCTCCCCAGAGACTCCGGATGAAGTTGAAGCGAGAGAGTCTTCTCCCCCGTTCCAGGCCGGGTCATGACATGCAGCTGTGAGAGAACCTGGTTCAGAACTCCCTGAGCATTCGTACTTCCATGGTCCGGAACCGGGGGGGGCATGACGGAACCCGGACTCAATGACACTTTGTTTCCCGAAAAGGCGCTCTGTCCGTGGTCCATGGGGAAGAAAGCCGACTTTTCCGGAAAGGAAAGTCCCGGATGGGACGCGCTGTCCGCACCCGACGGTATCGGCTGCATCCCGTTCGTTCCCGTCCGATCCTTCAGGACACCGGAGAGGACACGGGAATCCATCGGAGCCGTTTGACCCCCTTTGCTCCATGCATGCATCGGCCTCTTCATCGGTCCGTTCCGTACCCCAGCCTTCCCTTCCTTCCCGGGAACGGAAGGCTTCAACGGGAAAAGATGCCGTCCTGCGATAGGCCGTTTCCCCACGGGATTCTGAACTACGCGAGTGTCCTGATGGGAATTCCACTCGTCGACTTTTCCATGGTCTCCATCCCGCCGGGAACCTCCCGACTCAGAACGGGCCGGCATTCCAGGCCGATACCCCGTCCGGACGAACGGCACCACGGCTTTCTCACCCGGAGTGGATGCCATGGCCCCGACCCCCTGAACCGGATGTTCGCCCGCAGACCTTTTCACGGACCGGTCCACGCCGGGAAAGAGGAGATCTTCCCCCTCAATCCTTTGTGAGAACCCCGGTTCCCGGTTCTCCGGAACCGCCTTTCCCCCGGGAATCTTTTCCTCCGATTTCTCCGCGCGGGCAGCAGGGGGTGCCTTCCCTCCGTGAACCGGTTCCGGCTTCACCATCGGGGAGAAAATCCTCCATGAATCCCCCCCGAGCGGCGTCTTGCGTTCCACTGGAGCGACAAGATCCGCGCCCCGGATGTCGGGATGCATTCCACCTGCGGATCCCGCCGCCTTTCCAACATCCTTTCCTGCACCTCGCGTTGGAGTCCCCTCTTTCGGAAATGTTCCCTCCGGCACCCGGGGTGCCCCGGTCCGGGGAACGATCAAGGCGACCGAGGCACTCCCGTCGGCTGAGACGGCCTTCGGATCGGAAGATTCCCCCGGCACCCGGGACTTCCCGGAAATCCGGGACTTCTTCGTGGCAGGGCCGGTAGTTTCATTCCGGCCGGATGGGGAGAAGTTCCTGGACCTCCCGGTTCCGTGAGTGCTCTTTTCTGCAACCCGACTCCCCTGAACCGGGGCGGACGGAGACCGACCGGAAGAGACACCGGTTCGGGCCTCATCCAGCTTCCGCGCAAAGGAATTCTTGGGAACAATCGTTGGTTGCGCACCGGTCTGTTCCGTCGCGCCGGATACCGCCGCGTCAACAGGGACTGCGTAAGCTTCCATTTGGATCACCTCCTTTCCCGATGGATTTCATTCCCCGGCCAATAACCGGAGAAGAGGATTCCTCTATCGGCTTTTCTTTTTCTTCATCTTCTTCATCGAGGCCAGAATCTCGGTCAGGCGAACCGCCTTCTTTTTCTCCATGGCTTCCAGAATTTTACCGGCCTTCTTGTCCTTCATCCGGGAGAGGAGTTTCACGGCGATTCTCTGGTCCAGGGCGGAGACCAGTGGTCCTGCCTCTTCGGGGCTCATGGCTTCATACACCTTGACCAGATGCCGGGTTTCCTGATCCTGCTTCGTCTGAAGCCGTTTATTCCATTCCACGATCCGGGTTTTCAGATCCTCCTGCAATTTCTGCAAAACCAGGATGCGCGCTTCCACTTCCTTACGAGTCTGTTGAAGGCGGTTCTGTTCCAGCAGGAGGTTTCTCTGTAGTCGTTTCAGATGCGCCCTTTCCAGTGAAACGGACTGAATCAGTTCGGAATCGGTGTCACGGGGAACCTGGGACCCACCGGGCTTCGCGGCCCGAGGTTGCGCGGCTTGCGCGGCATTCAGAGAAACCGAGAAAAAAAAGATTCCGAACAGAAGAAGGATCCGGTACCAACTTCGGTTTCGCCTTTTCATAAAACCTCCCGGGACCGAATCCGGTTTTCACCGTCGCGTTCGTGAATCCGGCCGGTACACCTGTTTCTTGCGATTTTGATCAGCGTGAGCTCATCGTTCTGGAGGGTCTCCAGATGTCGCTCTCTTTCCCGGTACTCCTTTTCTTCATATTCTCTCAGTTTCTCGAGGGCTTTCTTTTTCTGTGAAGCGATCAGCAGCTCCTGACGTTTGGTCTCCACTTCATGGTTGCATTCCTTCAGAACTTCCCGCTGGTGCTGCACCTCAAAATCGATCCGTTCGAGAAACGCATCGTATAAACGAAGATCCTGAATGGTCATTCCCGATGCCTGTCTGTCCTGCATGTTCCGGATTGTTTCCGCGCGGGATTTCTCCAAAAAATCCAGTCTGGAAAACTCGGTCAGCAATTTCCTCTGCAGTTCGGCGAATTCCCTTTCAATCCGCTCCAGAATCCGCCCACGATACTTCAGAACCGATGCAAAACGAAACCGATACCTCTTCATTCCGCGTCCATCCTATGTAAAGATTTCCTTTAAGGCCTCTACACTCTGCTGCAATGTTACTCTTTCTCCGATCTCCTGCTGGAGATAGGACAGGATCGGACCATGTTTCTCAATCGCCTCATCGATCCTCGGATTACTGCCGTGGACATAGGCCCCGATATTGATCAGATCTTCAGCATTCCGGTAGGTGGCGAGCGTCGCGATCAAACGGTTCGCCAGTTTCAACTGGAGCGAATCGACCACATCGATCATCACCCTGCTTTTGCTGTTTAAAACATCGATCGCTGGATAATGCCCCTGCGCCGCGATTTCTCTGGACAGGACGATATGACCATCCAGGATGGCACGCGTAGCGTCGGCGATCGGCTCATTCATGTCGTCTCCTTCCACCAGCACGGTGTAGAGTCCCGTGATACTCCCCTTCTTTTCACACGTCCCGGCCCGCTCCAGCAGTTTGGGGAGCAGGGTGAACACCGACGGCGTATATCCCTTGGTCGTGGGGGGCTCTCCAACGGCCAGACCGACCTCCCGCTGGGCCATGGCAAAACGGGTAATGGAATCCATCATCAGATTGACATCGTACCCCTGATCACGAAAGTATTCCGCGACAGCGGTCGCTACATAGGCCGCACGGATCCTCAACAGCGGAGATTGATCCGAGGTGGCCACCACCACCACGGAACGTTTCACCCCCTCGGGTCCCAGGTCCTTCTCGATAAATTCCCTGACCTCCCTTCCTCGTTCTCCGATCAAGGCAATCACATTGACATCCGCGCAGGTGTACCGCGCGATCATGCCTAACAAGGTACTCTTCCCCACGCCGCTCCCGGCAAGAATCCCGATCCGTTGTCCCTTCCCGCAAGTCAGAAGACCGTTAAACGCCCGGATACCCAGATCAAGCGGTTCGGAAATCCTCCTTCTTGACAGCGGGTCAGGCGGTTGGGCCCGCAGGGGATAGTGGGCCTGTCCCTGAACCGTTCCGAGCCCGTCAATGGCCTCGCCGAACCCGTTCACGACACGCCCCAGAAGTTGCGGACCGACCTCGACGGTTCCCACCGACTGAACGGAAAGCACCCGATCACCGGGCCCGATCCCCTCACTTTCACCATAAGGCATCAACAGGACCCGATGGTCTCGGAAACCGACAACCTCCGCCCGCACTCTTTCTGTTCCGTATTGAGGAATAATTTCACACATCCCCCCCAGCCTGGTATGGGGACCATCCGCTTCAATCATCAAACCGGTAATTCGTGAAACCGAACCGGTGAGCTGAACCGCTGTGGTTTCTTCGACCAACGTCCTGTAGGATGTCAGGTCGATCAACACGACGGCCCCCCTTCCGTTTCAGGAGACTTTTCGCTGCGCGCTCGCGATTCCATCCTTTCCATCACTTTCTGAAAGAGGACCTCCATCTTTCTGTCGATTTCGGCATTGACCTCTCCCAGCCGGGTCATCACACGACATCCTCCCCTCTGAATCGAGGAATCCGCTTCCAGGTCAAAAGCGGATGCGCATTTCACGGACTCCTGAAGTTTCTCGCTGCTCTTTTCCAGGAAGGCGAGGTCTTCGGGATTCAGCACGATCCGAACCCGGTCGTTTTCGGAAACCAGCCGCAAGGCGTCTTTGGCCACATCCAGGACGGCATCTTCGTGGATCGAAATCTCACGGCAGACGATCTTTTCCGCGAGACGCATGGCCAGTGTAACGGCCTCCCGTTCACTCTGGCGCAGAATCTCATCCCGCGTATTCCGGATCTCCTGGATGACGGCCGACAATTCCTGCGCAACCGATTCGGCTTTTTTGTTACCCAGTTCAAAACCAGCCCGTTCACCCTGCTCAAATCCCTTGCTGTAGGCATCCCGCGCGATCTCATCCGCGCGTTTTTTTGCCCGGGCGATGATCTCCTCCGGAGACATTTGAATACTGCAGGCCTGCCTGCCCGTGACAAAACCGGTGGTTTCAAAAATCCAATTCGGGTCCGCCAGACAAGTCGCCGCATTCCTTGGATTCATCTCCTCCAGTTCCATCGGCGTCCACCTTCTTCCCTCGTCGGGCCGACATTTAATCAGCTTAGACAACGATATCTCCTTCTCCCTTGGAGATCACAATCTCTCCGTCTTCTTCCAGCTTCCTGGCAACGGCTGCGATCTCTTTCTGTGCCGCCTCCACCTCGCTGATCCGGATCGGTCCCATGACCTCGATTTCTTCCTGGATCATTTGCGCCGCGCGGGTCGACAGGTTCCTGAAGATCTTTTCCTTGATCTCATCGCTGGCAGTCCTCAGCGCGACAATCAGTTTATCGTTTTCAATATTCTTCAGGATGGTCTGGATCCCACGATCGTCGATGGTCACCAGATCATCGAAGACAAACATGAGTTCCTGAATCTCAGTGGTCAGCTCTTTGTCCTTCTCCTCCAGGAAGCTCAGCAGTTCTACCGACACGGACTTATCCAGGTTGTTCATGATCTCCGCGACGGTCTGCAGTCCGCTCACTTTGTGGCTGTCGCTCACCGCGCCGCCGGCCTTGACCTCCCGCTCGATCACACTGGCGATCTCGGTCACCATGCCGGTATCCACGCTTTCCAGACTCGCCATCCGGATCACCACCTCCGCCCGAAGCTGTTCCGGAAGGAGGGAGAGGAGTTGCGCGGCATTGGAGGGGCTGACATAGGACATGATCAGGGCAATCGTCTGCGGATGTTCCATCTTGATGAAATTCACAAGATTGACCGGATCAATGTCCCGGACAAAAGAGAGATCCACCTGATGATGCGAGGAAGAGAGTTTTTCCAGAATCGGCCGGGCACGTTCTTCGCCCAGGGAACCGAGAATCAGTTTCTTCACATAATCCTCGTTCGCGATGGGCACCCCTTGCTGAGCCTGATAAGCCTTCTGGTGGTATTCTTCCAGAACCTTGTCAATCTGGTCCATGGTATAGTCCTTGACCCGGCTCATGTACGCGCCCAGCCGGTGCACCTCGTGGGCGTCGAGATTCCGGATCACCTGCGAGGCGAACTTCTCACCCAGGGAAAGGAGCAGAATAGCCGCTTTTTCCGGTCCGTTCAGATTCTCAGCCACGACGTTTATCTCCTGTCATTCAACCAGTCACGAACCAGGGTGGTCGCCAAAGCCGGTTCTTCCTTCAGAAGTTTCTGCAGATCTTCCCGGAGCTCCTGTTGACGGTCTCGGTTCAGTCCCGGAAGCATGTGCTTGTCCAGGGCCGTCTCCAATTCCGCGACAGTGGCGGGATATCCCGTTCCCGGAGTACTGGTAATCCACGTCATCAACGGTCTGACGAAAAAGAGCAGAAAGAGCACCCCGACCAGAGCGATCACCGCATACCGGAGAATCACGATCATCAGAGGACTGATCAGTCCTTTTGACTCTCCGGTCCCCGCCCACGATTCATTGACATCCTGCTCAAAGGGGATATTCTCCACATGAATCTGGTCACCGCGCTTTTCATCAAAACCGATGACTCCCTTGATCAGGGTTTCATATTTCTTCAGCTCCTGATCGGTCCGCGGCACATACTCCTTCTTGTCCGAGCCTTCTTTGGACTTGTAGCTTCCATCCACCAGAACTGCCACGGACAGCCTCTGGATACTTCCGACCGGTTCCACGACCTGGCGGGTCACCTTGTTGATCTCATAATTCACGGTATCATTCTGTTTTTGATAAGTGTTCGTCTTCGATACAACGGTCCCACTCTGCCCCGGAACGTTGGAAGCCACCCCGGGGATCCCGGAGGGAGCCCCATTCCGACCCGTCGATTTTTCCTTGCTGGTCTGCTCGCTTCGAACGGCCGTAACGTTGGGATCATAGAGTTCTTCGGTCTTCCGGACCTGTTTGAAGTTGAGGGTCGCACTGACCCGTGCCTTGATTTTTCCGATCCCGATCACCTTTTCCAACAGGGATTCGATGTTCTTCGCCAGGGTTTTCTCCAGGTTTCGTTGATACTCCATCTGGGTGCTGGACAGTCCGGCCTGCGCCGTATCCTCCTGACCTCCGTTCAGCACCCTCCCCTCGGTATCCATAATCGTCACCTTTTCCGGACTCAGCCCCTCCACGGCCCCGGCAACCAGGTAAGCGATGCCCCGGACCCGTTTGGGGTGGACTCGAAATCCGGGTCTTAATTTCAGAATCACCGAAGCCGTGGGCGCTTCCTGGTCTTCGATAAAGACCGTTTTATCCGGAATCGAGATATGAACCCGGCAGCGCTCCACGCCGTCAAGCTCCGAAATAGTCCGGGCCAGTTCGCCCTGCATGGCCCGCTGGTAATTCATCTTCTGGACAAACTCCGTGGTCCCGATGTTGACCTTGTCGAAAATCTCAAAACCGATCCCGCTTCGCGGCAGGCCCTTGCTGGCCATGGACATCCGCGCCTCATAAACCTTGTCCGCCGGTACCAGGACACTTCCACCATCGGCGCCGAGTTTATAGAGAACTTTTTCCTTCTTGAGTTCCTGCACCACCTCGGACGCGTCTTCGGTGCTCAAGCCGGAATACAGGAGGACATAGGAAGGCTTCTGCAAGGAGACGATCAGGATGAAAACTCCTGCGACGGCGCTCCCGATCATTCCGATCATAAGAATTTTCTGGGGAGCCGGGAGTGCGCTTAAACCGGATAAAAAATTTTTCAGCTTTTCAGACATCGTGTCTTCCTTTGTGTGGCTTCGGTTCCAGGAGTCCGGCGAAGGAACGGATCAAGACCTTCACCCGGTTCGATCTCTCAGACCTGCATCCGCATCACTTCCTGATAGGCCTGCACAATCTTGTTCCGAACCTGCATCATCATCTTGAAGGACAATTCCGCCTTCTTCAAGGCGATCATGGTATCATGAATATTTTCCGTTTCCCCCGCGGCCAGCTTCTGAACCGCCCGCTGCGCCTCTTTCTGGAATCCGTCCACACTCTGAATGGAGTCTTTCAGGAAATCCTTGAATGAGGTCCGTGAAACACCCCGGTTCGAAGAAGGATCCACTGCCCTGCCGCTCAGCGAAGGAGCCGGATTCCCGATTCCAATCTCTTTCATCTTCTTCTCCCGTTCATGATCTACTTACCGATCTCCAGTGCCTTTTCCGCCATATTTTTTGAGGAATTCACAGCCGTCACATTCGATTCATAAGCACGGGAGGCCGAAATCATATCCACCATCTCCGACATCAGATTGATGTTCGGCAGAAGCACATATCCTTCCTTGTCCGCGTCCGGATGAGAAGGGTCATAGACCTTCAGCGGAGGTTCATCGCTCTCCACGATCCCGGATACACGGACCCCCTGAACTTTTCCCTGTAGACGGTTGTTCAGTTCATTCTCGAAGGGAGAGCGCATGGAGCGACTCTCGAAAACCACGCTCTTCTTCCGGTAAGGACCGCCTTCGGGCGTCCGTGTGGTATGCACGTTCGCCAGATTGCCGGCAATCACATTCATCCGTTCTCTTTCCGAGGAAAGGGCCGAGCCACTGATCTGCATTGCACTGAAAAGATCCATATTACCGTCCTCCTTCTTCAATGGAATATTGGAGAAGCGCGAAAACCCTGCTTAAGGCTTCCACGTCGGCGTCGAACTGAACCTGGTTCATGGCAAGACGAACGGTCTCCTGATCCTCATCGACCGTGTTTCCATCCCGTCCCGCAGGACTTTGGGTGACCACAACTTCCGGTTCCGGGAAATCCGTTCCACCCCCCGCGGGGAGATGGTTGGGGTGAGTCCTCTCCAGAGGCTGCATTTCCTTGCGGCTGATCATATCCTTCAGCACTTTCTCAAACGGAAAATGCACAGCTTTGTAACCGGGAACGTCCGCGTTGGCCAGATTGGAAACGATCAGGCTGTGTCTCTTCGCATTGAAATCAAGCGAACGAATCAGAACTTGAATCGATTTTCCGTAAAGCTCCGACATGTTCCGACTTCCTTTGATGAGGGGACCGGTCCAAAGACTCTACCAGCAAATGTCATGCCAGTTGATCCGGATGTCCCGGAATACATGGTTTCAAAACCTGGACGCCTCCGCCTTCCCGCCACTGCGCCGCAGGGTACACATTCAAACGGCTTCTACCAAAACGCCGCATCGCTCCGTCCGGGGGAAACACTCCCTGAATGAATAGGCAGTTTTTGCCTCCAGGCAGGAATCACCTACCCTTTCATGCACTGCAGGGCCCGGCCCTTCTTCCGGGGAACGGATCCCGGATCATACTCCGGAACACAAATTCCGGCTTTTTTGTATTCCGCCAATTTATTCCGGAGCGTTCGAAGACTGATCCCGAGAATCTGGGAAGTCTGGGTCCGGTTCCCATGGGTCTTCCGTAGGGTCTTTAAAATCAGGTCCTTCTCCATTTCACGCATGGATACATCCTTTTCCGGAAGGTCCACGCCCGTTTCTCCCCGGAAATTCAGATCCGGGACTTTCAGGTCTTGCAAACGAAGAAGGTCTCCCCGGGAAAAGAGCACCGCCCTTTCAATCAGGTTTTCCAGTTCCCGCACGTTTCCACGGTACTCCCTTCCGGAAAGCCATGATAAGGCTTCTTCGTCGATGCCCTGAATCTTCTTTCCTTCCCGCATCGAAATTTTTTTCACAAAGTATTCACAGAGTACGGGAATGTCCGTTTTCCGTTCACGCAGTGGTGGAATCCGGAGAGGCACGACATTCAGCCGGTAAAAGAGATCCTCCCGGAACCTGCCCCGACGGACCTCTTCCTTCAGATCCCTGTTGGTAGTAGAGATAATGCGCACATTCACGGGAATCGGGCCGTTTCCACCGATCCGGTCGATTTCCTTTTCCTGGAGAACCCGAAGCAGCTTCGCCTGCAGGGAAAGATCCATTTCGCCCACCTCGTCCAAAAGAAGCGTCCCCCGATTCGCCCTCTCAAAGGTACCGATTTTGCGCGCGACAGCGCCACTGAAGGCCCCTTTTTCATGACCGAAGAGCTCTGATTCCAGAAGTCCATCGGGAATGGCCGCGCAATTCACGGCCACGAAGGGACCTGGGCGATTTCTGCTCCCGGAATGAATCATCCGGGCAATCAACTCCTTCCCGGTTCCACTTTCCCCCTGGATTAAAACCGTGGAGCGGCTCCCGGCAATCTCACGTACAAACCGCAAAATCCTCGCCATTCCGGGATCCCGGGTGATAAACACCCGCTCCCCGCCGGTGTTCGGAACAGGCACAGGTCCCGATTCCCGGCGTACCGGGACCGATTCTTCCAGCGCCTTCCGGACGACCGCCTCCAGGGTCTCCAGCGAAAAAGGTTTCAGCAGGTAATCAAAGGCCCCGATCTTCATCGCTTCCACGGCATCCTGGATGGTTCCAAAGGCAGTCATGACCACCACCGGTATGGAAGACGCCGTCTCCTTGATCCTTCGGGTCAGTTCCAGTCCGGACATCCCGGGCATCTTGACATCCGTAACGACCATGGCGCATTCCGAAGGGTCCAGGCATTCCGCCGCCTTGGCCGCTCCACGGAATACCTCCACGGAAAAACCGTCCCGTGTCAATGCCTCGGCAATAGCCGCGCGCATCTGCGGATCGTCATCGACAACAAATATCTTTGAACCCGGCATCATTTTCTCCCTTTGAATCGATCTGTCGTCTCAGAGCGATCGGCGGGGTGGGCCCCCATCCCCCATTCCGGTAACCGACCTTCCGAATCCTTTCTCTATCATTCACTGCAGGGCAAGGTTTTCGATATCCCGGGTCGGTCGGTTCCCGCGGAGACAAAGAAGGGTTTGATCTCCATCGCTTCCTCTTCGCAAGGACAATTCACGATGAAAGTCGTTCCTTCCGAAAGACGGCTCTCCACCTGGATCCTCCCTCCCAGTGTCTCCACGATATGATGTACGATAGCCAATCCCAGTCCGGTGCCCTTTTCCCGTGTACTGTAGAAGGGATTGAATATCTTGTTCAGATCCTCATTGGGAATTCCTTCACCGGTATCTGAAATGCGAAACTCCGCTTCTCCTTCCGAAACCGACGTCTCAATCCGCAATGCCCCTCCTTCCGGCATGGCCTGAACGGCGTTTAAAACCAGATTCATCAACACCTGTTTCAACAATTCCCCGTCCGTCAGGATTCGGGCGTCTCCATCACGGTGGAGACAGGACCATTCGATCCCGTTCTGCCGCAGGGCATGAGCGGCGAAGGTCAATGAACCGTCCACAAGTTCCCGGATTACGACCGGTCGAAGCATAGGACGCAGGGGCCGGGAATAAGAAAGCAGGTTGGACAGGATGTGTTCCAGACTCCTGACACCCGTAATGATGTTTTCCGCCAGCCGGACCGCGTCCGGATCATCGCGGATCTCTTTTTGCAGAATCGAAGCATACAACTCAATCCCGCCCAGAGGGTTCCGTATCTCGTGCGCAATGCCGGCGGCCATCTCCCCCATGGCCGCAAGACGGTTCTTCCGTTCCGCCTGCTGTTCCAACCGCCGGATCTTCGTGACATCTTCCAGATGGATGATTCCCCCGATCATGGGCCCCTCTTTCTCGTGAAGAGGGGTTGTGGATACATGGATGGTTCGGCACAGTCGACCCTCCCGGTGTAGATACGAACGACTGTTCAATGTGTCCAGCAGCGTCTTCAGGCCCCCTGCATCCTGAGGGTACGATTCCTGAATCCCGAGAGCCGCCGCCGGTCCTCTTTGTCGGATTTCTTCCGGAGACATACCGATCAGCCGTGCCGCGGCCTGGTTGCAGACAGTCACCCGGCCGGCCAGGTCCATGACAATGACACCGGTGGCCAGGTTCTCAACAATGTTGTGAAGATATCCCTTGATTCTTTCCTTTTCGGCCAGACTCTTCTGAAGATCCTCGTTCTTCCGGTCCAGTTCGAAGGTCAGGCTCTCCACCTTCTTCTCCAGCGCCCGGTAAGACTGTTCCAATCTCCCGGAAACACGGTTAAAGATCTCAAAGGCCTGGTTCAGGGATTCCATATCCTCTTTGGGGTTCATCCAGTCGCTCCCTTCACGGTTCATTCATCTATCGGCTTTGTGAACCGGACTCAGATCGTTTTTCTGTATTCCCGGTCAAGGGAAATCTCATCTTCGGTATTCCGAATCAACTTCCGCAGAAACTCCTTCTTCTCCCCCGTCCGGATCCTCTTCAATGTCTTCAGCGCCTCACTCTCCCGGCCCAGAAGATACTGAATCCGACCGATCCGGTAATTCGCCCAATCTGAATTCTTGTCATCCGGATAGGTCGACACAATATCCTGATAGGCCTTGAGGGCGTCCCGGATCCTCCCCATGTCGTAGAGAAGATCCGCGATCGCACACCGGATCTGGGGAAGCACGAAATTCCGGGGAGATGAATCCACGGCCTTTTCCCCAGGTTTCACCGCTGACTGAAAAATTCGCAGGGCATCATCGAGTTTTCCCAGCCTCCAGTATGAGACCCCAAAGAAGTAGGCGTCCTCACCGGGGATCCCCGACGCCGATTTCGGATAGGCAAGCTGAAAATGCCGAACAGCACGCGGATAGTCTCCCGTGGAAAAGGCGATTCGTCCCAGGATCGAATCCACCTCGCTCCGGTATCCGCTTCCGGGAAACTGTTTCAGAAACCTCCTCAGCGTCTCCCTGCATTTGTCGGTATCACCCATCTCAAAATAAGCCTTCCCGAGGCGGTAAACGAAGGTATCGTTCTTTTGATACCGGGGATACTTTTCCATCATCCTTTCCATCATGGTCGCGGCGGTTCGGGGCAGGGAGACCCGCCGGTGGCTCTCGGCGATCTTCCATTCCAGATTCGGACGCATTGGACCTTTCAAAATATAAGAACGATTTTTCTGGACCAGTTCCACAACCTCCAGATACTTTTTCTTGTCGAATAAATCCCGAACCCTCGCCAACAAGGCCTTTCTGAAATCTTTCTCCGCGTCCCTCCGGTAGGAGTTCTCCGGATAGGCGGAAAGAAACTTCCTGTAGATGGGGATCGACTTCGCCAGGTGTCCGGCGTGATAGTACATTTCGGCCTTGCGCATCAGGGCGAGCCCACGCAGAGGCCCCTCCGGTGTTTTTGAGATGAGCCGGTCATATCCCTTCGCCGCCTTTTCCAACGCACCCTTCTCCTCGCTTTTCGACCTGAGATCCAGGATCCCGGCGCGGGCCAGGAGATCTCCTTCGGTACCGGGGTAACGGCTCTTGGTTTCGTAATAGATTTTCAGGGCTTCTTTTCTCTTTCCCATCCGACGAAAGGTATCTCCGATCAACGCCGTCCACTTCGAAACCATGGGATCCTTCGGATGGAGATTAATCCGCTTAAAGAGAAATTCCCTGCACTCCTGATCCCGGCACAATCTCAGGAAAACCTCATCATAACGTTTCCTGAGATCCGGTGTGTTTTCAACCTGTTCGGAAGGAATCTTCCGGAACTCATCCATCGCCTTTTCATATTCTTCCCGGTCCATATAGTACCGGATGAGAAAGCCTCGAACCTCTGTGAGAAACGGAGCATCAGGATACCTTCGAAAAATATCGAGAATTGTTTTCAGACCGACGCCTTCCTGATGATTTTCAATCTGGATCTTCCCCAACGAAAACCGGGACCATGCCGCGTAGAGTGAATCGGGAAACCGATGGAGAATTTTCTTGTACAGGTAGACCGCTTTATTGTACATCTTCTGCTTCCGGTAGATCTCGGCCGTTCGATAAGTGGCCTTGGATACCAGAGGAGATCCCGGGAAAGAACGGATGGCGGTCAGGTAGGTATTCAGGGCCAGCTGCATGTTCACCTGCGGATTCCGATGCATCTCCCTGTAATAACAGTCTCCCAGAAGAAACCGGGCCGCTTCTTCACTCTTTTTCGCCGGCCTCCCGGCCAGAAATTCTTCCAGGACACCCGCGGCATCCCGGTACTGTCTCCGGCTGTATAGGGCGTATGCCAGGGACAGAGGTTCTTGCCTTTTCCGGTCGGAGGAAAGCGGGCGATGAGGCGCGGATGCGGTCACCCCTTCCCGTGGAAGCCGATCGGAACGGCCGGCATGGGATTGTTCCGCCGCTGCCGGACCTCCGGAAAAAGGGATGAACGCCCCGATGACCAGCAACATCCCAAATACGGACCGAAATACACGCATTACAACATTCCCTCTTTATTTTCACAATTCAAGCGGATATAAAAGCAAGATATGTGCCAAAAATGTTTTTTTTACGCCATCTTCAGGCCACAAAAAATCAGGACTTTTTTATATGTATTTTTATGAACTTAAGAAAGGAATACGAAAAGAACGCGGAAAAAACGGAGGATGGAAAAGAACCGGATCCAATCCTGCTTGTCAAAGAAGACGCTTTCGCCATTCCTTTGACAATCTTCCACAGGCGGAGGTGGAGGATCAGAGTACCTTCTCTTTGGCCCACATGTCGAGATTCTTCTTCTTGATCTTCTCCACGAGGGTAGTCCGGTTGAGATGGAGAAGTTTGGCCGCCTTGCTCTTGACTCCGCCCGCAAGCTTCATGGCCTTGAGGATCAGTTCGTTCTCGAACTCCTCGACCGTTTCATTCAGGCAGATCCCCTGAGCGGGGAACTCAACGTTTTTCAGCGAAACCGGTTTGAGAGGAGCGTGAAATTTCTCCGGAAGATCCTCCGGAATCACCTGATCCCCCTCGGCGAGGATCGTCATCCGCTCCACAAGATTTTCCAGTTCCCGAACATTCCCCGGCCAGGGATAGCTCTCAAGACGCTGCAGAGCTTCCTTGCTGAATCCCTGAATTCTTCGGTTTTTCTCACGGTTGAAACGTTTCTGGAAGTGACGGATGAGAAGGGGGATATCCGAGACCCGTTCACGAAGCGGAGGAAGATGGATCGGGATCACGTTCAAACGGTAGAACAGATCCTCCCGAAACCTTCCCTCTTTGATCTCCCTGTCCAGCTCTTTATTGGTCGCCGCGATGATACGGACACTGACCTGGATGGTCCGGGTCCCGCCGATCCGCTCGAACTTCTGATCCTGCAAAACCCGCAGAAGCTTGACCTGAAGGTCCGGAGCCATCTCCGCGACTTCATCCAGAAAAAGGGTCCCGCCGTCCGCCAGTTCAAACCGACCGGGTCTGGAAATCGTCGCCCCGGTAAAGGCCCCCTTGACATGACCGAACAGTTCGGATTCCAAAAGATCGCGTGGGATGGCGGCACAATTAATGGGAATGAACGGCCCCTCGGACCGATGGCTGTTGAAGTGGATCGCGCGGGCCACCAACTCCTTGCCGGTACCGCTCTCCCCCTGAACCAGAACCGTGGTATCCGTATCCGCCACCTTCTCGATCAGGCTGAACAGTTTTTGCATCTTTTCACTGTCCCCGATGAAGTTCTCAAAACGGTATTCCTTCCTGACGAGTTTTCTCAACTGCCGGTTCTGCCTCTTCAGGGCGTTGTACTCAAGGGCCCGCTTCACAGAAAGCATCATCTCGTCGATCTGAAAGGGCTTCGTGATATAATCGTAGGCCCCGGCCTTCATGGCGGCAACCGCGTTGTCGATCGTGCCGCATCCCGTCAAAACGATACTCACGGTATTCAAGGAAGCCCGGTTCAGTTCATCCAGCAATCCCAGGCCATCCAGTCTGGGCATATTCAGATCGGTGAGAACAAGATCAAAGTCCGATTCCTTGAAAAGTGAAAGCGCCTCCTCACCGTCCATGGCGGTCGTAACGTCATAATCTTCCTGCCTCAACACATCCACCAGGATTTCCACCGCGCCCGGCTCATCATCCACCACAAGGATCTTCTCTCTACTCATTCATCTCCTCCCTCCCTGAAGAAATGGACGGCGCTCTGAATTCATCCAACCTTTACAGCCTGGAATCATACCTTCAGTCCGGATCGTTTCTTTCGTGATGGATGGGCAGGAACACCTTGAAATCCGTACCGACACCGACCACGCTTTTCACTTCGATCCATCCGTGATGTCTCTGCACGATTCCGTTGACGATCGCAACTCCGAGACCGTTTCCCTTGACCCTCCCCCGCGTTTTGGTCGTGAAAAAGGGCTCAAAGATTCGTTCCAGATTCTCTTCCGGGATTCCGCACCCGGTGTCCGAAATCGTCACTTCCACAAAAGGCTTTTCCCGACTTGGATGGAGGGAAACCGTCAAGACCTTCTTTTCGGATTCTTCCATGGCCTGCGATGCGTTTAAGATCAGGTTTCTAAAAACCTGTTCCAGCTGCGCCTGGTCCCCCTGGATACCGGGCAAATCCTCCGAATAGGACCGAACGACCTGCAGCCGTTTGATTTCGCCCACATCTTTCAGGAAAAGGAGAGCGTTCTCCATCAGATCCCGGACCGACAACTCCCGGATATTCAACTTCATGGGCCGTGCCACGTCCATCAGTTGACGGGTCAGATGTTCAATTCGTCCGGTTTCATTCAGGGCCTTCTCCAGACAGGTCCTGACCTTTTCCGGATTGTCCAGAACCATCAGGCCGAACTGTGTATTGGCCGAAATCACGTGGAGAGGATTGTTGATCTCATGAGCGATTTTCGGCGCGAGTTGTCCCAGGACACTCAATTTCTCCGCGTAGAGAAGCTGTTGTTCCATCTTTTTTTCTTCGGAAATATCACGGGACATCTCTAACACGGCTACAATCCTTCCGTTCTCATTCATTACGGTGGAAGTCACGAGAGACATGGGAAAGGTCTCCCCATTTTTCCGGACTCCTTCCAGTTCTCCGGTCCATCCCCCTTCTTTCAGAGTTTTTTCATAGATTTCACGGTTCTCGTCCTGCGCATGGGGGGGGCGAAGCATGTCGATATTCTTCCCGAAAACCTCTTCACGGGTGAAGCCGAAAGTCTGTTCAGCCTTGGCGTTGAAACTCAAGATTCCCATCTCCACATCCGTGGAGATGATGCAGGTCGGAGACGCGTCCAGGAGATGTTCGAGATATCCCTTCGTCTTTCGCAGATCAAAATAGGCATCCTCGAGATTCCTCTGTTTTTCGAGAAGTTCCCGCGTACGCTCGGCAACTTTCTTCTCCAGGAGTTCATAAAAGTCAAAAGTCCTTTTTTCAAACTCCTGTTTCTCCAGGGGATTCTTGAAACGTATGACATCCCGATTCCGGGATGTCATACGGTCCTTCAGCCAAGCCCCGGCGCTGACCCGGTTGATTCCCGTGCGCGGCTCAAAACTTTCCTCTTCCGGGGATTCTTCATGCCTGAGAATATGATAGAGTTTCCGGATATCAATCGGTTTTTCCAGGAAACCGTTAATCTTCAGATCCTCCAGCTGGCTGCCGGAGCGATAGGCGCTGATCAGAATGATCTCCATTCCGGGGACACGCTCCCGGATTTTCCGTACCAGTTCGATTCCGTTGATATGCGGCATGTTGATATCGGAGATCACCCATTCATAATCGTCCTCCTCGATCCGCTGGAGGGCCTCTTCACCGCTGTCCACAATTTCTACGGTAAACCCCTCGCTCTTCAGCGCAATCGAGAGGGTGACGCGGGCACTCTGATCATCATCCACCAATAAAATCTTTCCCATCGGCGTACCCATCCTCACTGATTCTTCAAACATCCATCACCCGGACGGGGTTCTCCGGGGCCGGCTCTCGTTTCCCCTTCAGGGGCAGGCTCACGATGAACTCCGATCCGATACCGGGTTGACTCTGGATTTCAACTTCGCCATGGTGATCCCCAATGATCCGATTCACGATCGAAAGACCAAGCCCCGTACCGGTAGCCTTCGTGGTGAAAAAGGGGTCGAAAATCCTGGCACGGTCCTCATTCCGGATGCCGGGTCCCTGATCCCGCACGCGAAACTCCACCCGTTCTTCCGTCCAACGGGTGGATACGAAGAGGACCCCTCCGGATCCCATGGACTGAATACCGTTCAACACAATATTCCAGATCACCTGCTTGATCTTTGCCTCATCAAAAAGGGAAGGCTCCACCCGGTCATCCAGCCGCACCTCGATTCGTTTCCCCTCCTTTTCCGCTTCGGGACGAATCATCCTGAGCACCTCCCGGATCACCCGGTTCAGATTGTTTTCGCGAAGCTTCAACTGCTGCGGGGCGGCATAGAGCAGGAACTCCGAGATAATATCGTTTAAGCGCTTGGCCTCCACCTGGATGACTTCCGTCAGGGTATAGAGATTCTCCTCGTCGGATCCTCCCGCGGAGGAAAGGACCTCCACGGCGGTGACGATCGACCCGAGGGGATTCCGGATTTCATGGGCCACGCCGGCCGCGATCTGTCCGATCGAGGCCATCCGCTCGGACTGGATCAGGCGTTCCTTGAGTCTTTTCAGGTTCGTAACATCCCGGGAATAGATCACCACGGAAGAGATCTTGCCGGTCTCATTACGCACCGGGTAGGTCCACTGCCGAAAAATCCTCGCGCCGATCTTCTTCTCCGCGTAAGAGGGCTCCCCCGTACGCATGGTCCTCCCTGCGGGGCACCCCTGGCAGGGACTATCCAGATGATAAAAAACCCGGTAACAGGTCTTGTGGATCAGAAACTCCTTGTCCCAACCATTCAGAGACTGATAAGCCTGATTCACCCTCAGAAGCCTGTAGTTCATGTCCAGAATGGCCACGGTGTCCGTGATCGCGTCAAAGGTGCTCTCCCACTCCTCCTTGCTCCGTTCCACCGTCTCGAAATTTCTGGCGTTCTGAATCGACATGGCGGCAAGTGACGTCAAGGCTATGATCAGCTTCATGTCCCCGGAATAGAAGGGATCTCCGGACAGTTTATCCGCCACATTGATCACCCCCAGAACCTCCTGATTCGATCCCTGCCCGATTTTCAAGATGGGAACGGAGATGAAGGAGTTGAAACGGTAATGGCCCCTGGACCGCATCTTGAGACCGGGATAATGGTCGATATTCTGAATAAATAAAGGCTTGGCCATGGCAATCGCTTCCCGGCACACACTCTCTTCCAGATCAAAGAGCGCCCCCTCCACCTCCTCATCGGGGAGACCATGGTGCGCCACGACCGTCAGGTGTTTCCTGCTTTCATCGAGAAGGAGTACCGAAGCCTTGGAAAGCCCGATCGTGGCCACGATCCTCTCCAGGATAATATTACAGACCTTCCGGACGTTCAAGATGTTGACCAGGGAGTTGCTGACATTGTAGAAAAGGTTCAACACCTTGTAATTATGCAACAATTCCTCGGACATACTGTCCAGTTTCATCTCGCTGATGATCAATTCCGAGATCTGCTCCACCACGTTCTCAAGCAAAAGATGAAAACGTTCACCCCGGATATATCCCGTTTCATAGCCGAGAAGGGAGCCGAACAGTGTCCCACGGATCATGATCGGCAAGGTGGTTCCCGAGTCTTTCTCAAAGGAAGGATGTTCCCGGACGGTGGTTTCCACAAGCACGCGGCCCGCGGAGTCGAGGAGAACCAGGGGAACCTCGAACAAAGAGGAATTCCTCTGCAGGATCTGTTTCAGAACCCTGGGTTTCAGATAAGCGGTAATGCTTGTTTTATCCAAGAGTGGAACCTTCTAAAACAGGAAAGGAAGATATTTCAGGACATTTTTAATGTATCAAAAAGCGGAATAAACTTCAAGAAATTGTTTTGTGTTTTTTGACAATTCAGGAAAAAGAACGAAGAGGGTTCTACATCAGGTTATGGCGATCAACGAAGGCCGTGATCTCCTTTCTGTCCGAATCCAGGATCTCTTTAAACTCAATTCCTACGTCGTACCGATAGTCCTCTGTATGATTCGTGGCGAACTGATACCAGGCGACCTTTCCCAGGGCCTTGATCGGAGATCGACCCGGAATCAGGTCAAATTCCAGGGCAATCCAGTTCTGTACAATCATATCCTCGTCGAAAGAGATATGGAGCCCGTCGGATTCAAGCTCACGCACCCCGAGCATCACCCCTCCCCCCCCAAGAGTAATCACCCATCCCCGGAGCGTTCTGGAGACATGTTTCGGATCCCGCCCATCCACGATTTTATACCGTGCCTGTCTCCGGATTTTCGCCCGACCGTATCTCCGTCTGTCCCGCCATTGTTTCTCTTCCATGACAGCCTCCGATTCACTTATCGGACAATTTGCTCAAAAATTGAATCCCGTGAAAGAGATTCTTATTGACAAACAGGGCTACTTAAAACCAGAGCGGCCACCCGGCATGACCAGCAAGCTTACACAAAAGGACCGAAAGCAGCCCTCCAAGCCCGTCGGCGACCATATCCGCGATTTCAAACGTCCGACCCGGAACGAAAAATTGATGAAACTCGTCGGAAACGCCATAGAGAAATACGATCAGGACCGTCCAGAAAGGGGCCATCCGCCCCCGATGGCTCTTGTGGAATGTCCGATAGACCAGGACGCCGAAGCCGGTATAAAGGAGAAGATGAACCCCCTTGTCAAGGCCGTGCTCCAGATGGACGGACTCAAAACTCCTGGAAGAAAGTGTGAAAATCATTCCCGCATAAAGGATCGGAGGCAGATAGATGGATGCCACCCGGAAGAGCTTCTTCCTCAAGGAAACCTCCTTGTGTAACGATACGCATGGGAAATTTGAAACGCGGGGGATTCAGGAAATCGGAGAATGAAACCGCCGGCTTCGCTTCCTCACGGAACGATGGTGCCGACCAGACAGTTCGCAAGCCCTTTCTCAATCAACACCCTCACGAAGGTCCCCGGCGGAAACTCCCGACCCTGTCCGTGCACGATTTTATTGGTCCTGGACCGTCCGGTAATTCCCCCGGAATGGTTCCGGAGTGGACCTTCCACCAGAACCTCCACTGTTTTACCGACACAGGCCCTGTTTCTCCGAAGAGAGATCTCCTTCTGAAGAGCAAAAACCTCCCGCAGCCGGATCCCCGCCGCAGACTTATCCACCGGGTCCGGAAGTGACGCCGCAGGCGTTCCTTTCCTGGGGGAAAAACAGAAACCGAACAGATGATCGAACTCCACATCCGAAATCAGGGTTAGGGTCTCCTGATAATCCTTCTCCGTCTCACCGGGAAATCCCACAATAATGTCCGTGGTAAGGGCGATCTCCGGAACGGACTCTCTCAGCTGGTGAAGCCTCTCCAGGTACTCGGATCGGGTGTATCTCCGGTTCATGGCCTTGAGGATCCGGTCCGATCCGGACTGGACCGGGAGGTGCAGGGCCTCGCAGATCTTCGGAAGCGTTGCCATAGCCCGTACCACTTCTTCGGACAGGTCCTTTGGATGGGAGGTCACAAAACGGATTCTTTCAATCCCGTCTACCTCATGAATAAGATGAAGTAATTTAGCGAAGTTGGTGTTTTTTAAGTTTTTATTTCCATACGAATTCACATTCTGCCCCAGGAGCGTGATCTCCCTGTAACCCTTCGCCGCCAGTTCCCGGACCTCGCGCAGAATCCCATCCACCGGTCTGCTCCACTCCGGACCCCGTACATAAGGAACCACGCAGTAGGAACAGTAGTTGTCGCAACCGTAAATAATCGGAACATAGGCAGAAACCGGATCAGAACGAACCGCCTCGGAACGTACGCCGTCCGGATCAGGTTCCGCTGCGGGAGAAAGGGAGATCCCTCTCCGCCCGCTCTCAACCTCCCGGATCAATTCCGGAAGATCGGCGGCGCTTCGGGTCCCCAGGACAAAATCGACCGCGGGTTGTCTCGAGAAGATTTTTTCCCCCATGGACTGTGCCACGCATCCGGCCACACCGATACGGACTGAAGGGTCCCGTTCCTTCAGTCTCCTCAGACGCCCCAACTCACTGAAAACCTTCTGCTCCGCCTTGTCACGGATCGCACAGGTATTGAGAAGGATCAGATCGGCCTCCTCGGGATTGTCGGTGGAGGAGTACCCGGCCCGACGTAAGACCCCCAAGAGCTGCTCCGAATCCGTAACATTCATCTGACAACCGAAATTCTTCAGATAAACGGTTTTTTTCTCCATAAAAAACTACTCGCTTTCTTTCACCGGACTATCCTGTAGAAATACAAAAACCCGGTCTCCCCGGTTCAGGCCGGTGACTTCCCGGGCGTTCCCCCGGTAACAGAAAATTTCCAGGGCATCAAAACTGTTGATAATCAGACCCGGGCGGTCCGCACGGTTTTCCTCATACGAGGAATACAGCCCCCCGATCCGGATGCCCTTTACCTCGGCCGTAATCCCGCTCTTCTCTCCTTCCAGGGAGTCGATATGCGATCTCAGAATATTCGTAATCATATTCCCGAAGCGATCCACATGGATAATCTCGCCACGAATTCCGTTCCCGGAAATCATAAGCTGCGGAATATTCAAACGGGTATAATCGGTGATCACCGGGCCAAGACTGTCCGGATCGATCCCCCGGGACAACCAGGCGGCGACCGGCGCGAAGACATCCCTCCCGTGAAAGGTACGGCTGACCGGTTTCCGAAGATAACGGTCGGATTCAATGGAATGAACCCGGCACCCGGGATCCCGGTTAAACAGAAAGGAGAGTACGCCATTGTCCGGAGCCAGAAAAAAGGATCCCTCTCCCTGGACCAGAAGCGGCCGGCGTCCCGTTCCCACGCCGGGGTCCACGACAACCACATGAATGGTCCCATCGGGAAAATAGTGGAAGGAGCAGGAAAGAACATTGAGCGCCTCCTCTATGTTGTGCCGTTCGACCCCATGCGTGATATCCACAACCTGCGCGAGCGGATTGATGGTGAGAATAACCCCTTTCATAATCCCCACGAAGGGATCCGAAAGGCCGAAGTCGGTGGTCAGGGTGATCACGCTTTTGGGGTTTACCATTTTCATTTCCCGCAATCGTCGTTTCAACCGGCCTGAACCGTAGTATACTCAAGATGAGACGCATACTCAAGCTGATCTTCTACCCCCGGATCCGCTCCAGGAAATTGAATGAACGGATCTCCCGGCCCAGGATGTAGACGAAATAATCGTGCAGAAGCCGTTTCAACTCACGGTTGACCCTTCGGTCCAGTCGTATCCGGCTCATCGCGTCGCGGCGAATCATGGGCGCCTGCCGCCAGAAATAAATCGATCCTTTTGAAAGGGTCCCGTTCCCCTTCTCCTTCTTATCGCAGCGTTCACAGACCAGTCCACCCTGTTCCCGGACAAATCGGAACTTTCCCTCGGTTTCACCGCAGACCACGCAGGCGTCCACCCGTGGGGCGAACCCGAGCAGGTGAAGAAGACAAATCTCAAAGATCCTGAGGATCGGATCCGGATCCGTCGTCTTCCCGATCTGTTCCATCGTCTCCAGCAGAAGGATGAAACAGTCCCGGGCGGCCGCGCGTTCCGGAACCATCCTCATAATCAGTTCACACAGATAGAGACAGGAAGAAGAATGCAGCAGATTTTCACGAATTTTCTGGAAGGAATTTACGATATCGAAATGATTGATGTGGATCAGATTTTTCCCCTGACGATCAAAGTAAACAAGCCTGCCGTGTGTCAGCACCTCCAACGATGCTCCGAAAGGGCTTCGCACACGTTTGGCGCCCCGGGCCAGTCCCGAAATCCTCCCCTGGTCCGGTGTGAGAAATGTCATGATCTTATCCGAATCCCGGAAATCGGTCTTATGGAGAACAATCGCCTCCGTGGAAAAAAGGGGCATCCCGTTCGACCTTTTCAGTTACAGTGAGCCGGAGGAAACCGGCGTCTCAGGCCATCAACGACCGCGCAATGGTAAAATAGATCAGAATCCCGATCAGGTCCGTTGTGGTGGTCACAAAGGGGTTTGTCGCAACTGCCGGATCAATGCCGATCCTCTTGAAAAGCATGGGGTAGAGGACGCCGATAGTCACGGCAAAGAGCATGGAGGCACAGATGGAGAGCCCCACCACGAGACCGAGCAGAGGGGGGGAGTGGAAGGAGTAGGTTGCCAGCAGCCCGAGCAGATTTCCATAGATGAAACCCAAGAGAAGGCCCACTCGAATTTCCTTGAAGATAACTGGAAAGAGGTGATCCAGGTCAATCCGTCCCAGGGCCATTCCGCGCACCACGATCACTGCGGATTGACCCCCGATATTCCCTCCCATCCCCAGGATCACGGGAACGAAAGCGGCCAGTGCGATCACTTTGTTCAAGGCATCCTCAAAAGAATGAATCAGATAGGAATTCACTACCCCCGCGAAGAGCGTGGCCGTAAGCCAGGGGAAACGGATCCGCGCGATTTTGAATGCCGATTTACTCGTGATCTCTTCATCATCGGTTCCGGCCATCTTGTAGAGGTCCTCCGTCGCCTCCTCCCGGATTACCTCAATCACGTCATCCACGGTGACAATCCCCATGAGGTGGTGCTCTTCATCCACCACCGGAATCGCCAGGAGGGCGTATTTCTCCACCTCCTGGGCGACCACCTCCTGGTCGGTATCCACGGTCACATAAACAACATCGGTCTTCATGATGTCCCGAAGAGGAAGTTGCGGCGGGCTCACGATCAACTGACGCAAGGAGATCACGCCCAGAAGATGCCGATGATGGTCGATGACATAGACGTAGAAGACCATTTCCAGTTCCCGGGCCTTTCTGATCAACTCGATTGCCGCACCGACCGTAATTTCTTCCTCCACGGAGAAAACCTCCGGCGTCATGATTCCACCGGCCGTATCCTCTTTGTAGTCCAGAAGTTTTTCCACCTCGGTGGCTGCATGCCCTCCCCTCATCAGCTTCAGGACTTCCCGGGCCTTTTCCTTTTCCAGAGTCCCCAGAAGATCCGCCGCGTCGTCGGAATCCATCTCCTGCACAATCTCGGAGGTCTCTTTCGGGTCCAGGCCCGATACCAATTCCTCCCAGAGGCCCTCTCCCATCTCGCTGATGGTTTCAGCCGCCATGGTCTCATTGGCCCGCACGATAAGAAAAAGTTTTTTCTTCTCATTCGCTGAAAGATGACGGAAGAGATGCGCGATATCGGCGGGATGCGTTTTTTCAAGGATCCGGATAATGTTCAGATTGGCATTTCGTTCCAGATATCTCTTGACCGACTTCAATGTGATATCAAACTTTTTCGTGTGCATCACGTCCATCCATTCCGTCGAATCCAGCTATTGTCCATTATTCGTACCCGAACTCCCTCAGGATCCTGAGCTGGCTTCTCCAATCCCTGCGGACCTTGACCCAGAGACGGAGAAAAACCTTCGAATCAAGGAAGGCCTCAATCTCCGGACGGACGAGGGTCCCGATCTCTTTCAGTTTCCTTCCCCCCCGGCCGACCAGGATACCTTTCTGCGATTCCTTCTCCGTGTAGATAACCCCTTCAACGTCCGTTATCTTTCCCTCCTGACGTCGGCGTACCGTGTCCACCTGCACAGCCACACTGTAGGGAATCTCCCGCCGGGTTCGGAAGAGAATCTTTTCACGGATCATCTCAGCAATCATAAACCTCTGGGAAAGATCGGTCAAATCCTCCTTCGGAAAATAAGGGGGCGATAACGGAAGGGCCTGAACAATACTCGATTCGAGTTCCACGACCCCATCACCCTTCAGGGCGGAAACAGGGAGGATTTCCCGGAAGTCGAGGAGCGTCCTGCACGCATCGATCAGGGGTAAGATCAGCTCTTTTTTAATCGTATCTATTTTGTTTATAATCAGATAGATAGGTGTTGTCACCTTACGTAACTTATTCAGTATGAAGCGGTCTTCCTCCCGAATCTTTCGAACCGGATCGATCAGAAAAAGGATCAGGTCCGCGTCTTCCAGTGTCGCCAAGGCATATTTCAGCATGATCTCCTGTAAACGGTTTTTCGGACGATGGATCCCGGGTGTATCGAGAAATAGTATCTGAAACCGTTCGGTCGTCCTGATTCCGAGGATCCGGTTTCTGGTGGTCTGCGGCTTGGACGTGACAATAGAAATTTTTTCTCCGACAATCCGGTTTAGAAGCGTCGACTTTCCCACGTTCGGACGCCCGATCAGGGCCACATAACCTGAGTGAAATTCTTGACACACATTCATTCGGTCACCGCACCTCAAAACAGTTGGATCGAAAATGTGACACAATCTAACAGATGCCCATTTTTGCGTCAATCAAAATCGGGGTGATCTGATCTCCACAACCAAACCTTTTTGACAGTCGGAAGAAAGCTATATTCTTGCCAATTTGTCTCTTACAGGTTATAATTTTTTCGTAAAGGTTCTTGCCGATCGGTACGATAAGAATACAGATCATGCCCTCAAACAATCGATGGGAGGAAACTGACATGGAGAAAAAATCCAACTGCTGGGAGTTCATGAAGTGCGGCAGGGAACCGAACGGCGCCAATATCGCTGAATTCGGCCCCTGCCCGGCCGCGACAGACAGTACCTGCAACGAAACCAACAGCGGAAAAAACGGAGGAAGAATCTGCTGGGCGATCGCGGGAACCTTTTGCGGCGGGAAGGTTCAGGGAAGCTTCGCGGAGAAGCAGCTTTCCTGTATGACCTGTGACTTTTTCAAAAAGGTTGAGGAAGAAGAGGGAGTCAGCTCCTTCAAGATCTTAAAACCTCAGCAAACCTATACCCCTTAAGAGGACGGTTCCTTCGGGAGGGAGATTGTGCAGTACAGTACATCACGGGGGCGGGAGATAACTACGCACCGGGAAAAAAAGAAGACCCGCATGATATCACGGAGCAACCTCCGAACCCTTCCGACGATCTCCTTTCCTTCTCTCTCCTTGCCGCCGGTCATACCCACCCCGTTTCGATGAATAATAGCCGGTTTGTACATACATACGCCGATCGATCCCGCTTCTGCGATCCACGCCACTTCTCCGGTCCAACCCGTTTCGTCTCTCCCGCATTCTCACCCTTTCCTTCGAGGGAGTCTCACATTACAACAGTAAAACAATAGCAAAATTTCGCCGGATGTCAAGTTTCCGTTTACCCGAATCCGGCGATAAAAATGTTCAGATCGTTTTGTTGTGGAGGTCAGGGCCTTTTCTCCACGCCCCCGAAGGGGGCGCGTCCCCCCTGTCATGAGCCTAACATCGCAGAAAAGTACTGAAACACCCTCTCCCTTTAAACCAAGAGGGTTTTTTGTTTTGGATGAAACTCCTATCGCTAATTTAGGGTGCCCCAAAAAAGGTTGTGTCCCTGTATCTTCCCGAGTATAATGATGACGGATCTATGCAATCAGGAAAAAGGAATGGTGATGAAAAGTGGAAAAACGGTGACCATTGTCTGTCCGGACTGCCGTTCCGAGATCGTTGTCGACATTGTTACGGGGAATATTCTTTACCACACCCGACCGGGATCGAATAAGGAGGCTTCCGGAAAGAAATCGATCCAGGAGCTGTTTGCTGAAATGGAGGAGCAAAAGCGAAAAAACGCGGCCCGCTTCGAGGAGGAGAAAGAGGCCCTGAAGCACCGCAAAGAGATCCTGGAGAAGAAATTTGAAGAGATCAAAAAGCATGTGGACACGTCCGACAACACTCCGCCGCCAAGCCCCTTCGATTATGACTGACCTGCCGGAAAAGGTTGAAGCCAGGGACCGGATCAACCTGGTCGGCCTTTCTTCCCGGGAACTGGCCGGCCAGGTGGAATCGTTCGGAATGAAGCCTTTCCGATGGAAACAGGTCTTCCAATGGATCTACAAACACCGGGCCCATACCTTCGGAGAGATGACCAACCTGTCCAGGAAGGACCGGAAACTTCTTGACGAACGCGCCCAAATCTCCTCCCCGGCTGTTTCCGAACGGCTTGTCGCCCCGGACGGGACAGAGAAGTTTCTCTACCGGATGGAAGACGGACACCAGGTCGAAGGAGTCCTGATCCCCGATGAAAGACGGGTGACCTTATGCGTCTCCACTCAGGTGGGTTGCCGGATGGGGTGCGCCTTCTGTCTCACCGGACGGGGGGGATGGGTGCGTGATCTCACAGCAGCGGAGATCGTCGGACAGGTCCTCCGGGCCTGGGAAAACCTCCCGCCGGAACGGTCCCTGACCCACCTGGTCTTCATGGGAATGGGAGAACCCCTGGCCAACTATGAAGAGACGGTCCGGGCCATCCGTATACTTCTTGATCCGGCGGGATTTGATTTCTCCAACCGGAAGATCACCGTCTCCACCTGCGGTCTTGTCCCCGCCATTCGGAAATTGGGTGCAGAAGGCCTCGGAATCAACCTTGCGGTCTCATTGAACGCCCCCGGCAACGACACACGGAACCGCATCATGCCGATCAACCGGCGATACAGTCTGGAGGATCTTCTGCAGGCCCTGAGGAAATTTCCACTCCCGGGACGAAGGCGGATCACCTTCGAGTACGTCCTGCTGCATGGGGTCAACGACTCACGTGAAGACGCCGGGAGGCTCTCGAAGCTCCTGAGGGGAATCCCCTGCAAGATCAATCTGATTCCTTACAACCCGATTCACGGATCGGACTTGATTCCCCCCACCCGGGAAGAAATTGAAGAGTTCCAGAAAATCCTGGTCCGGAATCACTATACGGCGATTCTAAGGGAAAGCCGGGGCCGGGAGATCTCCGCCGCCTGTGGTCAACTCAAAGAAAGACAAGAACATTCTTCCTCATAGTCAAACCATGAGCATTTTCAACCAGAGCACCGAACAGGGGTGAACCCCGCCCCGGACCGCCATACCCCAACTCATTTCTTCTTGGCCAGCTCAGCATCGATCATCGCCTTGAAGCCCGCAATGGAGCGGTTCCTGAGACGTCTGCCGTTGATGAAGATTGTCGGGGTACCGGTTACTCCGGCCCGGGAACCATCCTGAATATCCTTGACAATCTCCTGTTGGTATTTCGGGTTCTTCAGACTCTTCTGGAAGGCATCCATATCCAGACCCAGCTCCCTGGCAATGTCCAGAAACTTCTGAGGAGACAACCGGTTGAAATTTTCGAAAAGTTTGTCGTTATACTCCCAGAACTTCCCCTGGTCCCCCGCCGCCAGGGCGGCCACGGCGGCGGCTCTGGACTGCTTATGAAATCTGAGAGGAAAATTTTTCTTCACCAGCTTGACTTCCTTGGGATACTGCTTCAGCACCTGCTGAAGTAGCGGCGTAAGCCGCGCGCAGTAGGGTCACTGAAAATCTTCGAAGACCGCGATCACCACCGGTGCGTCCGCGGGCCCTTTGAAGGGGTTGCCCGCTGTATCGATCGGATGGATAAAATCGACGCGCAGGATCGAGAAGGTCTTTTTCCTGCCGTTTCCCAAAAGAAGCTGACCTCCCCGCGGCATAACGGAGATCTGATCCACCCCCTGATCCACGGGGATCCGCTCTGTCACGGACCGGGTGAACGGCGAGTAGATCAGGATTTCACCCGACGTCAGGATATAGATTGTCTTGCCGTCCGCTGAGGTCGCAATGTCGAGCGGTTTACGATCCAGGTTCAGTGTGGACAAAAGATTCCACTCCACCTCCGCCCGAACGGAAGGCGCTGCGAAGATGATCACACAGAGCAACCACACTCCAACCTTCAAGACCCCAACGACTCGATCTCTCATCATTCAACTCCTCCCTGTTGTTTGTAACCATCCGAAACGGCGGTGGTACTTTATCCCGCTTCCCAGATCACCGTCAAGAAGAAAAAACACCGGGCAAAAGGCAGGATCAGGACAATCTCTCAAAGTAGCCGCCGAAGGCGCAGGGACGGCAGAGGATTCGTCCCTCCGCCCGGACTTCCCGCATGTCCTGTACCCAGTCTCCGCAGACCTCGCATCGCACGCGCCGGACCGGCCGGCCCGGCAGATCCTGCTTCGGAATGGGGACCCGTACCTCACGGATCTCGAACAGCTCGTGATCCGGCATGATCTTGTAAGCCTCCCGCTGCCGATCGTATTTACCATGAATATCGGGGGCATATTTCAACGCCGCGTCCCGGGAGGATTCCTTCGCGCGAACCCGGACGGCCTTTCCCGTTTCGAGATTCACGAAAGTCGCGGCCATGATCCCATAGTCCATCACCTTCAAGGTCCTTTTCCCCACCCTGCATCCGGTAACGGCCATCACGGCATCGGCCGCGCAGCGGTCCATCTCCACGTAGACAATGATCTTCTTCCGATCCCCACTCGACTTCGGATTTTCAATCCCGATCTCACGACAGCCGATCATGGCCATCCGGGTCCCAATGACCTGGCCGGGACACATCTCTCCGTGAAAGGCCACGGATTCCTCCAGACATTCTTCCAGTGATTTCATGCGTTCCCTTCCGTATCGCAGCATGACACAACCGGTCCCCGTCCTCCCTCATGATTTCCCAAAGGGGCAGACCGGAAACCGGCAGACCTCACAGTGCAGGCAGAGGCCGCCATGTCCCAGGGCGGCGAGCTCTTCGCGCCCGATCCGATCTCCCGCGAGAACACGGGGAAGGAGCAGGTCAAACAGAGTGGTTTCATGAAACATCCCGCACGCCGGGATACCGATCACCGGCACATCGCCGATCTCGGCCACCAGGAGCATGGCCCCCGGCAGGACGGCGGAACCGTGGATGAGCCGTGCGGCCCCGGCATCGGCCACGGCCAGTCTCGTTACATCGTCCGGATCCACGGACATCCCTCCGGTCGTTAAAATGAAGTCGGCCCCTTTGGAGATCAGATCCCGGATATGACCGGAAATGACCTCCACACGGTCCGGTGCGTAACGCACTTCGAAAATACTGGAGCCGATTTTCTCCACTTTTTTCCGGATCACGGGTCCGAACTGATCCCGAATGCGGCCGGAATAGACCTCGTTTCCGGTAATCACCACGCCGACCTCGGCCTTGCGAAGAGGGAGAACCTTCAAAATGCCTCCGGCTTCCCGACAGATGGAAACGGCCTTCTCGATGGTCTGCTTCGGAATCACCAGGGGAATGGCCCGGGTCCCGGCAAGAGAGTCGCCTTTTCTGACGCAGCTGTTGTTGTGGCGCGTGGCGCACATGACCTCTCCGATGAGATTGAACCGCAACAGCGCGGAGACATCCACCTTGAGCAGACCGTCGTGTTCAGCCTTCAGATTCAATTTTCCCTCCCGAGGTTCCTCCGAAGGGATGACGCCCGGTCCGGCAAGCTCTCTGGCCAGACGCCGGGCCGCATCGTTTTCGTGAAGCTCCGAATCGTCAACCTCCAACACGTAGAGATGCTCCTTTCCCAGGTTCTTGAGATGCTCCACATCCTCCCGGGTAACAAGATGCCCTTTTTTAAAGGCCCGCCCCTTGAACCGGCCCGGAACAATCTCGGTAATATCGTGTGCCAGGATGGTCCCCACGGCATCCTCTACGGGCAATGTCCTGGTCATGGCGTCCTCCTCCTGTTTCCGTTCTCCACCACGGGTCTATCCCCCGATGGACGACATCGATTCCACATTCCCGCCCCGTGCCTCCGCTTCGGCGTCAAAACCGTTTTTGAAACGATGACCGACACAGGACCGGATCGCCTCCTGAATCTTCGCATCGGAATCTCCGTTCCGGATCATCTCTTTCAGATTCAATCTTCCCTGATCATAAAGGCAGGTTTTTAAAACCCCCCGGGGAGTCATCCGAAGCCGGTTGCAGGTGGAGCAGAATAGCCTGGAGTATCCCCCGATGATCCCGAGCGTACCCTGAAACCCCGGGACAAAATAACGGATCGCGGTGGAACCCGGTCTTTGCTCCCGGACGATCCCGGGATAGGCTGCCCGCAGGATTCCCTCGATTCGTTCCGCGGTGAACCGCGTTTTCCGCTTCCGGGATCCACCACTGAAGGGCATCCGTTCGATGAATCGGACCTCCACAGGATGGCTCTCAGCCAAACGGGAAACCGGCAGCAATTCATCCGCATTGTGCCCTTCCAGGACGACCATGTTGATCTTGAGGGGGATCCCTGTTTCGACCAGTTGGTGAAAGGACAGGTAGACCTCCTCAAAAAAATCCCGACGCGTGATTTGAAAGAAACGTTCTCTTTGCAGCGTATCGAGACTGAGATTAATGCCCGAGATGCCAACTTCCAATAATTGAGAGACAAACACCCCGGTCCGCACTCCATTGGTGGTGATGTAAAGCCGCTCAATCCCCTCAATATCCCGAATCCGCCTCAAAAAATGAATCAACCCCCTCCGGATGAAGGGCTCCCCGCCGGTAATCCGTATCTTGGAGATTCCCAGCCCTGCAAACAGACGGACCACCCTTTCCATCTCCTCGAGGCTCAGAATCTCCCCTCTGGAAAGCGTGGGGACCCCTTCAGGAGGCATGCAGTACACACATCGGAGGTTACACCGGTCGGTGACCGACAGGCGCAGGTAGTCGATCTTTCGACCATAATTATCGGTTAAACAAGAAGTGAAACGTGTGGAGACATGCGGTCTTTGGGAGGGGACCCCCATTTCCATACTCCTTTCCAAACACGGGAGGCAAGGCCGTTTCCCGCCTTACCCTGTCGGCCGAAGATCCTATCCGCTACGGACTTAGACCCGAAGGCTCGGAGCAAAAATGTGATTCATAGAATATTACAATAAAAGGACTCCAGGTTGCAAACTGAAAAGATCACCCTTCATGAGTCCACCTTGACAAACTTATACCCTACGCCGGAAACAGTCTGTATATATTCAGGGGAAGAAGGATTTTTTTCAATCTTGGTCCTCAAGTGCTGGATATGGACATCGATCACCCGGGACCAGGAATAGATGTTGGAGCTTTTCCAGAGAGATTTCCGGATCATGTCACGTCTCAGAACCCGCCCGGCGTTTTCCACCAGGAAACAGAGCAGGTCAAATTCTTTCGCCGTCAGTTCCACCGGCTTGCCACGGACGGTCACCGTGCGCCCCTGGTAGTCGATCACGATCTCCCCCTCACGGGAAAAACCCCGATCCTGCTGCTTATATCTTCGAAGACACGCCTTGATCCTGGCGATCAGTTCAAGGGTTTCAAAGGGTTTGACCAGATAATCGTCCGCACCGATCTCCAGGCCCAGGACCTTGTCCGAAACTCGATCCCGTGCCGTCAACATGATGACCGGAATCTGGCTGTATTTCCGCTTGAGTGACTCACAGAAGATCACACCGTCACAATCCGGAAGCATCAGATCGAGCAGAATCAGATCGGGCAGTGCTTCCTGAAGGCGCGTTTCGGCCTCTTCGCAGGTCATTGCCAGTTCCACCTGGAAATCGTGAAGTTCCAGATTCGCCTTCAGAACGTTCAAAATATCCGGATCGTCATCGATCGCCAGAATTCGGTTTCTCATATTTCACCCTGATTGCGGGCAGTTTGAAGTAAAAAGTGCTTCCCCGGGTCCCGTCACTTTCCACGCCGATTTCGCCCTGGTGAGCCTCCAGGATGCTCTTGCAGAGCGCCAGCCCAAGACCCGTGCCCCCTTCCCTGCGTTTATAGAACTTCTCGAAAATCTTCTGTTGCTCTTCAACGGGAATCCCGTCTCCCTGATCGGAGACGCGAACGACGACCCATGGCCCGTTCAACCGTCCCTCCACGGTAATGACCGAGCGCTCCGGCGAATGTTGAATGGCGTTGGAAAGCAGGTTGAGCATGACCTCCTTCATCCGGTCCTCATCCGCGCGCACCATCAGCCCTTCTTCAACCCCGGTATTCAGGGCAATCTCTTTTTCGGTAAGAATGGGATCGATTTCCCATACCAACTCCCGGAGGAAGGGCCCGATCGAAAATTCTGAAAAATAAAATTCCTCCCGACCGGATTCGATTTTTTCAAGATCCAGCGTTTCATTCACCATCCGGACAAGACGATCCGCGTTGGAGCCGATCACATGCAGGAACTGAAACACCTCCTTGAGGTCAGGCTGAAGATCGGAACGTTCCTCATTCAGCATGTTGAGCTTTGTGCGGATATAGTCGATGGCCCCTTTCACGGAGGTCAGTGGTGTCCTCAACTCATGTGAAATAATGGAAATAAACTCCGATTTCCGGCTGCTGAGCTCCTGATAACGCTGGTTGGTCTCAACCAGTTTTCTGTTCGTCAATTGCAATTCCCGCGTCGCCGCATGAATTTTCCTTTTCAGGGAACTCTGATACTGATTGATGGTCTCCCGCATATCCGAAAAAGCGCGGTACAACAGGCCCAACTCGTCTCCGGAGGAAATGACCGGATCCGATGTTTCCCCCTCCCCCCCGGGATAGGCCTCCACCAGCCTCTTCAGTTTCAGGATGGGGTTGATAATAAAGACTCTCATGGTCAGCAGGAGAGCCCCGAATAGAAGGGCGGAAATCACGATCGTCCCGAAAATCATCGTGCGCTTATTCCCGGCTACCTGGGAGAGCAACTCCCCGATCGGGAGAGTAATGCTGATCGCCCCCCGGACATCTCCCACGTGATACCCCTTGTGACATCCGATACAGGAAGCTTTGGCATAGAGCGGTGCGGCATAACGGAAAAAAGAAGCCCCCTTGCGTTTTTCGATCGCAGACCATTCCTCAGCCTTGTCCGTCTCGAATTTCCGGAGCGCCTTTCTTTCAAAAGCGTCCGGCGCGTTTTCGGGATTCGCCAGCCTTGAGCTGGTGATATGGAACCAGTACCGCCCCTCCTTTCTGGCATATCTTGAAAGCTGTCGTGTTACCTGGGCCGGATTCTCCTTCACATACCGCCTGCCGTTTTGATCCATGATTTCATCGATCCGACCGGTGCGGTCTCTTTCCCATCCCGGAAATTTTTCAACATAAATGCCCCCGTGGTCCGCAACCCAGAGGCGCGTCAGAAGTATCTGCTTGAACAGGATTCTCGCCTGCAAGGTCACCTGATCAAAGAGCAGTTTCTCCTGTCGTTTCCCGATCACGTAGAAGGTGATGCCGATCGTGGAAACCAGTATCGCCATCGTCATCACCACAACCTTGAGATTCAGACTGGTGCAAAAAGAATGAAGAAGCCTCATGGGACGGAAATCATGGCTGATGAATCAAGACAAACCGGTCATCCGAATTCTCTCTCATTTTTCATGATAGCACATCTCACACGATCGGCAAGCATACCTCAGATTTTCACGCATGTTTCTTATTGCCCCTTTCAGACAAACATTCCATTACGGCCTGCGTCTCCGGTGGACCTGTTCCTACGGTGGGTCGCAAAATAGGCCTGAACCGTTTTCTTCAGGATATGCGGACCAAAGGGTTTCCGCAAGAATCGGAGCGCATCGAGTTTCGCAGCCCGTTCTTCGATTCCGGGATCATTCGATGCGGTCATCATGATCACCGGGAGCGGAATCCCTCTCTTCCGGAGAATGGACAAGAGGTCCAGTCCGGTCATGCCCGGTAGACCATAATCCAGAATCATCAGATGAAATTTGATTTTTTCGATAAAACGGAGCGCCTCCTCTCCATTTTCCACGCACACGATGGAGCATGCCATATCCACCAGGGTTTCTGCCAGGGTCCAGCAAAGGAGACGTTCATCCTCCAGGATCATCACCTTTCTTTTCTGCTGATTAAATGAATCAACCGGAAAATCATCAAAAATCTGATAGAAATCCGGGCCGAATTTGATATTCATGGCACTCTGTTTCCACCCCTTACCGAAGGGATCGATTCGTAAAAACGGCGTCCGGTCTGCGCCGCCCCCTTTTTGCGAGCGGAATCACTCAGAACTTCCAGGTCGAGAACACCCAAAGCTTGGTCACATCGGTGGAGTATTCATCGGCGTTATAGGCGGCGGCCTTCAGTGCGAAAACCTCCTTCCACGGGGAGGTGTAGGCGGCAAGGAGATCCATCTCCCCTCCGTAATGGGCGCCGCCCGTATCGGCGCTGAATTTATGGTAGACGCCTACAAGTTTCCACGAGGAGACCTTGGCGCTCACGGTGAATGTGAGATCCTCAAGTCCATCGGCCGGAGTCTTCAGGAACTTGTCGGCCCACCCGTTCCAGGCATGCAACGTCGCGAACGGGGTTGAAAAAGCGCCGTCGCCCGGTTTGCCTTCAAGCAGTTCGTAGCCGGCCTTGAAAGTCCAGATACCGACCCCCGCTCCGATCACGGCACGGTCATAGTTTGCGTCCACGTTGCCGGGGTTGTCACCGGCGTCGACCTGATGGGCAAGTTCCAGATCATAGAGTCCCTTCCAGCCGGGGGCGAGACCGACGCCGCCATGCCAGCGAGCGCCGAAAGTCGAAGTGGAGAGCCCGGAATCGGTTGTCTTGTCATAGTCGATGAGATAGCCGTAGACGGAAAGGGAACCGGCCTTCCCGAACCCCCGTTGGAGGTTCAGAAGATGGCTGCTCATTCTCTTGGTGTCGGCAAAGATCCGGTTCTGGTTGAGCACATAGGCGTAGGTGAGCCGGGTCCCCGGTATCCTCGTCGTGGTCAATCTCACGGCGTCAAACGACTGGTGAAACTGGCGCCACCCCACGTTGCCGACGAAACGCACGTTGTCGAGGAGAATCTCCTGGCGGCCGAGGAGCAGGTGGGTCCCTTCCCCCGCCTTCCAGTCGAGATACGCCTGGTTGAAATCAATCTGGTTGGGGTCGGCGATCACGGGACGGTCGCTCACCCCGTTCCAGGCGGATCCGGATCCCTTGTTGTTGTGCTTGTCGGCCGCGCCGACGTTTGTGACCCCCTGGAATTCGATCCGGGCGGCGACACCGCGCCAACGTGCGGTGGTATAACCGAGGGCGGTCCGGAGAGTGGATGCGTAGCCCTTGTCCGCAAAGGCGTCATCGTCTACGCTCTCGAAACGGTAACGCAGATTGAGCGTGGGTTTGCCGTTTCGGATTGCGTAGCCGAGTGAATCCACCGAACCCGAGGCAGAGATGGGGAATGTAACCGGGACGAGAAAGGTAAACACCACAATAATCGCAGCCCACAGACCCATCCTGAACCCTGAGATCATAGAAGTCAAACCGGCAGTACACATAATGGACCTCCTTTCCGATCGGGCGAATCCGATCGGTTTTTGAACACAAAAATCCCTTGTATGATCCGGCATTCCGGGATCACAGCGAAAATATGCTCGGTTCAGCGGAAACGGAGCCGACAGAAAACCACATGGGCGGAACAACCTCCCGGTCCACTCGACCGGGAGGCCGCCCCAAGGGTTTACTGTTTGCGCAGGTAACGTTTCTTGAACGACTGCCGCTCTTTTTCTCTCTCCGCCTTTTCAGAGGAAGTCATCTTCCCGATGAACCAGCGGTGGTTGTCGCTGTTCAAGACCTTCGTCAGGTAGGAATCAAGCTTCTTCGCGGCGGCGGCCTTCTTCCCGCCTTCACTCCTCCCCTTCGCGATCCGTTCCTTGACCTCCGGGATAAAATCCATATACCAGGCCTTTGCGACTTCATACAAGCCATGCCAGTGTGTGTAGTCCGGTCCCATCATGGAGGCGCCCATTCTGGCCCGGCGTCCCTGGTGGTGCCAGATCTCGAACCAGTCCCACTCGATCTTTTCATCGAACGGCTGCTTCGTGATCAGACCGCCGCCCTTCAGCATCTTCATAATCCGGACACCCGGCTCTCCGAATTTTTCGTTATACAATTTCACAAGACCGTCATACTGCTCATAAAAACCATCCACATAATCGGACGAGTGGCAGACCCCGCACACCTCCTTCATGTTCTTCCGGCGGGTCTTCCATGGGAGAATGTCTTTCAGCCCGAGTTTTTTGTCCGGAATTTCCGGCCTGACGGATACCGGCGGGCGGTTGTTCCAACTGATCCGGTCCCCGATGTCATGGGTGGCGGGTTGCGTCAGCGTGGCGCTCATGTGACAGGTCGCGCATGTAGGAGCAGCGGAGTAGTCTTCCCCGGCCACCCATTTTGCGCTTTCCAAGTTCATCTTCTTCTTGTTGTCGAAATACGCGATACCGTGCCGGCTCTCCTCATAGATCTCTTTCTGGGGGTGGTCCGGTCCGAGATGACACCGGCCGCAGGTCTCGGGCTGCCGGGCCTGGGCGACGGAAAAGGTGTGCCGGAAGTGACAGGCCGTGCAGGAACCGCGTGATCCGTCGATGTTGATTCGCCCGATCCCGTCGTTGGGCCAGGTATCCGTGGTCGGTTGCCCATTCTTGATCTTGACAATCGATCCGTGACACTGTTTGCAGCCGTTGACGAGCAGTGCGGATCTTCCCTGAAAATCCTTGTTCCCCTCCACCACCTCGGCCAGTTCATTGTCCAGGGATCCGAGGATCTCGGCGGCCTTGGCATGATGACTGTTCTCGAACTGGGTGTACTCCGTGGCATGGCACCGACCGCAGTTCTTGGGTGTCACGATCACATGAATCCTGAAATTATAATGCTTGAGCGCGTCACGGTCCGTGGTCTGTGCGCCATGGCACTCATAACATCCGACGTTCCCGCGAAAGTGTTTGCCGTTCCCCCACTGCTGATAAAGCCCGGGGGTGGAATCCTTGTGACACTCCACACAGGCCCGGCTCTCCTTGGACAGATGTGGATAGAAAACCGGTTGAGCGCTTTGAGCACTTCCCGCGGAGAGCCACAGCAGCGCAAGAATGATCCCCGATGACAAAATACGTCCATACTTTTTCATGTCCCCCTCCTCATGCAATCCATTCATAATCAGGATATCCTCTTTTTCAGGTCGCCATGATAGACGATCTCTTCCGCACGAACGCTATCATCCTTCAGGACGTCCGGTACGTCACCTCCTCTCTTTTCAAATCGTCCCCTGGCCCGGTCCAGTTCTTCCTCACTGTACGCATAGGCCAGCTCTGCGGAGATTACGTGCGGGATTTTCTCCAGTTGCCGTACCTTGTGGATCTCCTCTTCGGTCCCCTCTCCTTCCACGGTCACGATGATCCGCCCCATGGAATCGTGAAAAAAGACATCACACAATGAACCCCTCCGCAGGGTTGCAATCACTTCGTCCATCCACTCCTTCTCCGTCTGGATGATGATACCGGACACATTCATTTCATCCTCCGCTCGTTCCGCCCAGAACCGATGCTTTTCCCGGGGATCTCTGCGCCAGACCGCCCGCGCCCATTCAGCTTAACGAACCCCCTCGTTCAGATTCTCCATCAGGTTGGAGTTGTAGCTGCTCTCCTTTTTTCTGAATTCGCGCTGAAAACCGTTTTGGACGAGAGGTTGCAGTTTCGCCTGCGGAACATGACACTGGGTGCAATAATATCGCCCCGGATAAAGTTTTCCGCCCAGATTCTTCCCGGTTCTCAAGTCCGTCAGGTGCGAACGGGGAACGGGTGTTGCTCCCATCCCGGCCGCCACGTCCGGCATGTGGCAGGAAACGCAGAGATTTTCTCCTCTCTTGATCGGCAGCATGTCCGCAATGTCATGAGGGATCAAAGGCGGGGCATTTTCGAAGGAACGCTCGATTCTTCGACTGGTCCCCGGCACATTGGAAGGATAGCGGACAGCGGGTACTCGTGTTCCGGCATCGTCCATGAGGGGAGCGTGTCGATACCCCATCTTCTCACCGCCTTTCGCGGCATCGGGTTGAGACGCGGCACGTACCGCAGTGAAGCAAAATAGAACGACCACGCAAGCTGAGAATATCCCCGTCCCATATCGTGCATACCTGTTCATGTTCTCCTCCTCTTCAAGATCTTCCGGATTCCGAAATGAAGAGCGTTTTCTTCACAGACTTCCACACACCGTCCGCAGAGCACGCATTCCCCTCTGGAAATGGGGCGACTCCGTTTCCCGATCTCGCTCAAAACCTCTCTTTCCGGACAGACCGCGATACATCGGTTACAGCGGGAACAACGATCCACCTCGTGCCGGATCCGAATCAGGCTGCCGCGACCGATCAGCGTGTAAAATCCTCCCAGGGGACAGAGATGTCCGCACCAGCCGTTCCGTACGACCAGGAGATCGAAAAGAAAAATCATCCCAACGGCCGTCCACCCGAAACCGAGTCCGAAGATCAGTCCGCGGTGCAGCATGGAAATGGGACTGAGAAACTCAAAGGCCGCAACCCCCAGGAGAGCTGAAAGAATGAGGGAGATCCCGATCATCCAGTAACGGACATTCCGGCTCAACCGGACGAACCCGTCCTCGTCCTCAAGATCCGTCTTCAACCTCCGTCTGATTCCTCCCGCGGCGTCCGTGACCAGGTTCACCGGGCAGATCCAGCCACAGAAACTTCTTCCTCCCAAAAACAGATAAAAAAGAGAGACGATCAGCGCACCCGCAACGGCGGTTCCTTTCACGGAAGCGCCGGCCGCGAAAAGCTGGAGCAGGGCGAAGGGATCGGTCAGCGGGATCTTCTCAAAGAGTTCCGAAAAGGTCAGGTCGCCGGTGATGATCTTCCACCCCCAGAGGTTGGCCCCGATCAGGAGGAAAAGAAGGGTGACCTGGGTGATTCTCCTCGCGATCAGAAACCGGTATGAAAAGAAAAATCTACTCATACAGGATTTCCTCATCATTCAGATAATCCTGAGATTTGCGACGACTCCTCTCCGTCCGGGTGGTCAATCGATCCGGGGCATTCAACAGACGTCGTTCATCCCGTTTGTCCCACCCCTTGATATACCGCGGACCGGCTTTCCCCAGCACCCGGTCCCTCGGAAAAATCCGGATCGCCGCCTTCTCGGTGATACAGACATGTTCACACACTCCGCACCCCGTACAGTGTTCAGGGTGCACCTTCGGTCTGAGAAGGGCGTGCTTCCCGGTTCTCGCATTCCGCAGGTAATCAATGGTGAGGGCCCGATCCATCAAAGGACAGGCCCGGTAACACGCGTCGCACTGAATCCCCCAGAAGGCGAGGCAGGAAGATTCATCCAGGATCGCGACCCCCATCCTGGCCCGGGCGATATCCGGAATCTTCACGTTGTCCCGGCTCTCTGAAACCCGGTCAAGATCCAGCGCACCGGTGGGGCAGACCGGAACACAAGGAATGTCGGTACACATCCGGCAGGGAACCTCCCTGGGAATAAAATACGGGGTACCCAGAGGCTTCCGATCCCCGGGGGCGGCCAGTCTCAGTGTATCGTAGGGGCACGCTTCAACACATTTCCCGCATTTGATACATTGCTTCAGAAAGTCCTCCTCCGGCGGGGCGCCCGGAGGACGGAGAACCAGCGGATCCGCCTTGTTCTCTTCCACATACGCGCTCCATACCGTCCCGCCGATCCCGGCCATCCCCAAGGACCGGACCATCTGGACCAGAAATTTTCTTCTGGAATGAACCGGGTTCTCTTTCGTCTCAGACATCCTGAACCTCCTGTCGGCGGTCGAAACCGTCCGAAGCCGCCGCACACGCCTTACGCCTTATAAATCCTGACGGCACACTTCTTGTAATCGGTCTGCTTGGAAATCGGACAGGTCGCATCGAGTGTGACCTTGTTGATATAGACCCGTTCATCGAACCAGGGGACAAAGACAAGCCCCTTGGGCGGGCGGTTCCGGCCACGCGTTTTCACACGGGCCTTGACCTTTCCCCGTCGACTTTCCACCCAGACCATCTCTCCTTCCCGGACTCCTAATTTCCGTCCATCCTCCGGATGCATATAGCAGAGCGCCTTGGGGACCGCTCTGTAAAGCTCCGGGACCCGCATGGTCATCGTGCCGGAGTGCCAGTGCTCCAGCACACGCCCGGTGCAGAGCCAGAACGGATAGGCGTCATCCGGAACTTCCGGGGGTTCCATGTAGGGCCGGAAGAAGATCTTGGCCTTGTTTTTCAAGCTGAACTTTTCGCGGGTCCTGGGGCCGAGCAGATCCCCTTTCGGCAGTTTCTTCAAGGCGGGTCCGTAAAAAGCAAAATCTCCGGATCCGGCCGCGCGTGCATAGGGATCATACTTCGCGTTGAACCGCCATGGGGTCTCCCGCCCGTTCACGACGGGCCACCGGAGTCCCCGCACCTTATGGTAAGTATCAAAATCCGCCAGATCGTGACCCTGTCCGGCGCCGAATTTCCGGTATTCCTCCCAGAGGTACTTCTGCAGGAAAAATCCATACCCCCGGACCGGTTTGCCATCGACTCCGATGACGTTCCGCTTGTCCCCTTCGGCCTCGGTGTTCCGGAAGCCTTTTCCGATCGGATCGGGCCAGGAATAACCCCTGGCCTCGGAATTGGCGAAGAGAACATCAAAGAGAGTATCGTCGGGTCGATACCCCATCTTTTTCGCCTCATTCAGCACATCCGGAAGGGTCAACCCCTCATCGATCTTCCACTCCTTCCAGACCTCTTTCAGCCGGAACCTCTTTGCGAATTCCGTGTACTGCCAGAGATCCGGCATGGCCTCCCCTACGGGAGTCACCTGCTGCCTCCAGTGCTGCGTGCGCCGCTCCGCGTTTCCGTAGGCGCCCCACTTTTCGAAGATCATCGCACTCGGCAGAATCAGGTCGGAGACCTTCGCGGAAATCCCGGGATAGACATCCGAAACCACGAGGAAATTGTCCATGTTCCGCGCGGCCTTGATCCAGTGATTGGCGTTCGCGGCATCCTGCCAGGGGTTGCAGACATGAGTCCAGGCGAAGCGGATCTTTCCATCCTCCAGATCACGCATCATTTTGACGAAGTGACTGCCCACCCGGGGGTTGATGGTTCCCGGGGGCAGCTTCCAGATCGCTTCCGCCCTTTTCCGGTGTTCAGGGTTTTTCACGACCATGTCCGCCGGGAGACGATGCGCAAAGGTCCCGACCTCCCTTGCCGTGCCGCATGCCGAGGGCTGTCCGGTCAGGCTGAATGCGCCGTTTCCCGGCTGCGCCTGCTTTCCCAGAAGGAAATGCACCATGTAGGCCTGTTCGTTCACCCAGGTCCCCCGGGTGTGCTGGTTCATCCCCATGGTCCAGAAGCTGACCACCTTCCGGTTCTTCTCCAGATAAAGATCCGCCAGGGTCTGAAGCTTTTTCTGAAAGACCTTTAAAGGCTCATCGGGATTGCCCCTGGCCACCCGCGCCGTGTACTCCAGGGTATAGGGGGCCAGACCTTTCTTGAACTCCTCGAAGGAGATCCTCCAATGCGCCCCGGCCTTCCGGGAATGTTTCATCTTCATCACGTCCTTCGGCTTGACGCCCAGGAACTTCAGTCCTTCGGCCTCATCCGCCGTCAGTTTCTTAAATCGTTGTTTTGCGGTGGTATCCAGTTCGGATTCCCGATACTTCGGGTAATGAATATTTTCCCGCATCCCGTAACCGATATCCGGGAAACCGGTGGCGAAAACCATGTAACGGTCTACAAAATCCCGGTCGATCGACTCCGGATGATGATAGACGATCTCGTGGGCGATGTAATTCCAGATGGCCAGGTCCGTGTTGGGTTTGAAGAGGATCTCGATATCGGCCAGATCCGAGCACCGCTGCGTAAAAGTACTCAGATTCACGACCTTCACGCGGTCCGGACGGCTCAATTTCCGGTCGGTCACGCGTGACCACAGGATGGGATGCATCTCCGCCATGTTGGCGCCCCACGTAACAATCGTGTCGGTGAATTCAATATCATCATAGTTCCCCGCGGGCTCATCAATCCCGAAGGTCTGGATGAATCCGGCCACCGCCGAGGCCATGCAATGACGCGCGTTCGGATCGATATTGTTGCTCCTGAAACCGGCTTTCATGAGCTTGCTGATGGCATACCCCTCCTGAATCGTGTACTGCCCCGATCCGAAGACGCCGATCCCGGTCGGCCCCAGGGTGTTATAGGCACGCCTGAATTGCCTTTCCATCTCGTCGAAGGCCCGCTTCCAGGAAACCGGGCGGAACTTTCCCTTTTTATCGAATTCCCCTTTCCGGTTTACCCGAAGCAACGGCCGCGTCAACCGGTCCTGTCCGTACATGATCTTGGCATTGAAATATCCCTTGATACAGTTGAGCCCGCGATTGACCGGGGCCTCGGGATCCCCCTTCACCGCCACAATACGGTCATTCCGGGTGGCGACCATGATTCCACATCCCGTTCCGCAGAAACGACAGACCGCCTTGTCCCATCGCCAACCCGTTTCAGCGGTTCGAACCGCCGCCTGAATTTCATGAGGAATACCCATCCCCACCGCGCCCGCTGCCGACGCAGCAGCCGCGGCTTTTAAAAAATCCCGTCTTGAAAGTAGCATGGCCGCCTCCTGCACCTTGGATCAAACTTCACAGGTTCCCTATGCAATACGCAATCCGTAATTGATTATAACAGCCACTTTGTAAATTCGTTGTAAAAGGATGTTAAGTTTTTATAAAATGAGTTGACCGGCGCGTGCCACCCGATTCATCGCTTTGAGCCGAGACATTGCGGACAGGTATCTCCCGGAATCCCCTGGAAGGGCATTTGGCAGACACGGCATGGTTTTGCCTGAACCGTGATCAGTGTCTTCTCTTCTTTCCGGAGCAGCTCGATCAAATCGACCTCTTCGAGAAGAGAGATCGCTCCGGGAAAGCAGGTCACCCGGCAGACCCCGCACCCCACGCATCGGAACAGGGAGAACAGGAGCCGGGTCTGATGAAGCGCATCATTCACCTCCCGGCGAATGGCTCCGGTGGGGCAAAGGGTTTCACAGACGTTACACGCGATACAGGATTCAGAGATGTGCAGGTTGAAAACGTGGAGAATATCGGCCGAAAGAATGTTCTGCCGGATTTCACCCAGATGAGGAAGAAGTTCCAGCAGAAAGGAATGCTTCACACTCTCCTTCTGCGTCAACCGCCCCTCAATGGGTGCCTGTTCGGATTCGGGAATCAGTTGAACCGCGACCTCAAGGCTCCTTCTTCGGAAGAGATTCAAAAACTCCCGTCTTCCGAATCTTTCATCGAGGTCGGGAACCTCCGGGGATGAGAAAACCGCATCGGGATCAGAACGGTCCACCTCCACAATCCGATCGGGAGGGATCCCGAAACAGAGGAGCAACCTGCGAGCCCGATCCAGAATCCGCTCGTATTGATCCATCCCCGGAGCAGAAGGGCACTCACCGCAACCGGCGCGACGGATTACGATCCGATTTGCTCCCCAGGCAAATGGAGCCACCAAGTATGCCAAAGGGATTCCACCGAGACAGGGAAAGGCAACCACCGTTTCTTCCGGAGAATTCATACCCGCCATACAGGTGAACCGGGCGGTCCGGTCGTTCTGAAGCGATCTCTTCAACTTCCGACGCCGTTTTCTCTCTTCCGAAAAGGGACGGCTGAAAACACCGGTTGGGCAGGCGGGAACACAGATTTCGCAACCGGTACAGTTCGGAGACAGGAAGACACCCTCTTCCCGGATTTGTATGGCACCGGAAGGGCACGCCTCCTGGCAAAGGCGACATGTAGACCGGGAAGAACGGACCCGGACACAGAGGGAGGAGCATACTTTCAGGTCCGGGTCAGAGAACAGTCCGTCCAACATGCGATTTCACAACACCTCCTGAAATGTCAGCGCTCGGACTCTTCCTCCGTGATCCGTCTCCTGTAAAGGCTGATCCGATTTTTCCCGGCAGCTTTCGAACGGTACAGGGCCTTGTCCGCCGCCTCGATCAATTCCTTGATGTTCCTGGCGTCTTCCGGATAGGTGGCAAGCCCCATACTGATCGTGAAATTTCCCAGGGGCTGGTTCTCTTCATAGGGGAAGTAGAAAGTCTCCACCTCCTTCCGGAGTCTCTCCCCGATCATGACAGCTTCTCTTTTGGAAGTCTGAGGAAGAACGACAGTAAACTCCTCTCCCCCATAACGCGCCACAAAATCGATATTCCGGATGGTATCCCGGATCACCGCGGCTACGCTCCGCAGGGCGTCGTCTCCGGCCAGATGTCCGTTGTTGTCATTGTACCACTTGAAATCGTCCACATCGATCATCATCAGGGAAAGGGGGTGACTGTGACGCTGGGCCCGAACAATTTCCTCCGTGGTTCTTTCGAAGAAATAGCGCCGGTTTAAAAGGCCGGTCAGGTGATCTGTAATCAGGACCTGCTCCATCTCCTTGGATTTGTTGTAGAGCTTTGTCCGCTCCAAAGCGATCGTGGCCTGCGCCGCAAAGATCTTCATGATCTTGAGGTCGTCCTCGTTAAAAATTTCACCGGTCACCTTGTCGGAGATATTCAGGACACCGATGGTCCGCCCTTGTAACGTCAGAGGAATACAGATGAAAGAACCGGTCTTGTACCTCATCTTTTTCTTCTGATGAATCTTCGGGTCACGCTCGATATCCGTCACCAGCAAAGGTGTCCCACTCTCCATGACCTTGCCCGCGATTCCCTCTCCCGTCCCGATCCGCAAGGTCCGCAGAATCTTTTCGGGCATCCCTTTGCAGGCCTTGATGACCAGTTTTTTCGTCGATTCATCCAGGATCATCAGGGATGCCTGTTCCGCCTTTACGATTTCCGTGGAACGGTTGAGGATCAACTGGAAAAGCTCCTGGCTCTCCCGGGCCTCTCCGACCTCGCTGGTCACCATTCCCAGATTGGTGATTTCCAGAATCCGGTTTTTCAGGCTCCTCTGCAATTCCAGGTTCTGAATTGCGATGGCGATCTGATTGCAGAAGGCCCGGATCATGGGAACCGCGTCCTCATCCAGCTCGGAATTATAGATACAGATGACTCCCTTGATCTTTTGGCCCAGGAAGAGGGGAAAGGCATAAACGGATTGGATCTTTTCATGAAATCCGGATTTCTCGATCTGGAAGCGGTCCTGCGTAAAAACAGGCTTGTGATCGCGAAAGACCTGGCCGATCACGCCGGTGTGGACATCGGAACGGTACGATGCAAGCCGCCATTCCTCCGGTCCGTAATAAGACTGAGTGATCAGATTCTTGTCGGAGGAATCGAAAAGCATTAAGGAGGCCCCGTTGAGATCGAATAAGATCGAAAGGGTATTGATCACCAACCCATAGAGTTCATGGCTGTCCATGGCAAGATTCAGATCATTCCCGAGATGGAATAAGGTAAAGAGACGTGAAACACCCTGTCCATAGCGGCGGGACTGCGCCAGATGATTGATCAGGATCTGACCGATGTCGGTAAGATAGTGCATGGCCTGCTCGAGGTCACCGACCTTGCCGACCTTCAGCTCCCCGAGTGTGTTGAAAAGAAGATCCAGACTGATTTGACAGGTTTCCGACAGTTTGACATAGTGTGATAACACAGGGGAATCCGGCAGAACCTTTCCTCCGAACACGGCCCCGACAACGCGTTCGTTCACACGGAGCGGAGCGCTGAAACAAAGAAGACCTGCGTAGCAAGTAAAAATAGATTTTTCGCCTTCCCGTAAGGTCCGGGCGATCTTTCTGCCACAGTGAGCGCGGCACCGCTTCAACCCCTTGCCGGTTTTCCGGATCAATCTGCACAGTTCCCGTTCCCCATAGGAATTTCCAACAATCGTCCCATCCATCCCGATGCATTTTACGGTAAAACCGGTCAAATGCGAAAAACCGGATATGGATTTTTGCCACTGCGCGGATTCTAAAAACTTACGAAAAGGAGTTTGCCCGGATAAAACCATCGTACTCGCCTGGAAAAGTGCGTAATGCACGCCCCCATAGAACATTCAATGCCATTTTCATGCTATGTTTTCATTATTTCGCAAATACTGAATCTCTTTGGGACGGCGTCTTTGGAAGAGGGGGCAGCAGAAAATACAACCATTCTGTGACAAGAATTCAGGGGCCTTTCATTTGTTCGTTCCCGTCCGGAATCCCCTTCGCCACACATCACATCTTCCCTTCGTATGGTTCCATCGAAAAACCCGGAATTGTCCTCAACGTAACACCACTCTCCCTGCGCTGATTCCGGGATTTTCTCCTTCCCGCATTCTCTGTCTCCGGACTTTCGCTGTGAACGGGGTGGGCGTCAGTTCACCTGCCTGTAGCGCGTCAAGATCAGATGGATCCGGTCCTTTGCGATCAGTTTCTGTTTCTGCATCTTTTTCCGTTCCATTTCTTCCTCAGAAGTCAGGAATTTGCGACGATTCAGATGATCGAGTTTGTTCTCCAGTTGTTCGTGCAAGTCGTGCCACCTTTTAAAATCCTTGTCCTCGGACTTCAGCCGGTGTACCAGATTCTCATTGTTGACCATCATCCATGCTCCATGCAAGAACTTGAACCTACCCGGTCCGAAACCATGCAACTTTCCCCTAAATCTCCTGTATGAAAATAAAAATCCGTTTTTTATCATACCACAAGATCCCCGAATTCTCAAAGATTTTCCATCCGGCGGGTTGTGTTGGAAAAGGGGAAATGCTCCCTATGATCTGCGATGGGAACATCTCCCCCCATAAGGAGGAAACTGCATCCAGGGGAATATGATTTTGAATCGGAAAGAAGAAGGAGCGTTCAGGAGAGGACATCGCGGCTGTATCAGTTCATCACGGCCACCAGATAGACGAATCCCTCGATTGGAAATAGGTGAAATGTAGTATGGCAACAGGATATGGTTCACAAATAATTGACTGCAAAAACATATTTTTTTTATTGTGCAATATTTTTTTGACATAATATTCCATTTGGAGTAAAATAAATCGCAATATCGATAAGGGCACACCATCCGAAAGAGTGAGTTTTTTGATGGCTGCTCAACACACTCCGATCAGACTTGACGATTTATCCGGCGTCAATCCTTGTTCGCCGGGTCCCTTCATCCTTCAAGATCATCTCTTATCGTCTTCAGAGGAGGTTTTTATGCATGCCTTCATGAGAGCTTCATGGACCGGTTTTCTTCTTCTCTGTCTTGTTTGCATACATCCTGCGGCAGTCAAGGCGGACCTCAACGCCGGGCTGAACTATCTTGCAGCAACACAGAACGCGGACGGGAGTTGGAGCGAAACCGGCTCATCTCTGAATGCCCCGTATCCCACCATCGCGGAGGTGTGCAATACACTGTCTGAATTAAATTCTCAGGGAACAACATACAGCCAATGTTCCCAATGGCTGATGAATCACCCACCCTATGCCCTTACGGAATACCTGGCGAGAAGGATCATGGTCCTGGCAGCCGAGGGTCTCGACACCGCTCCGGAGGTCTCCCAACTCCTTTCCTCGCAGGCGTTGGATGGAGGATGGGGCGATCAACCCGGCCATGACGGCGATCCGCTGGATACGTTTTTTGCCCTCCAGGCGTTGAAGACCGTAAATGATCAGGGCATTGATTCCGTGAGTGTTGCCGTGGGATATCTGGCGGACCATCAGAACCGCGATGGAGGCTGGGGGGTCTATGCCGGCGATGAAAGCAGCGTCTATGTCACGGCCCTGGGACTGATCACGCTCAAGCAATACTCGGATATGTTTTCGGTCGCAACGGCGATCAACAAGTCCGTCACCTACCTGGCGGCCCATGCGAACGTGGACGGCGGTTTTGGAACCGCGGCATCCACCCCCTTCGAGACGGCCCTGGCCTATATCGCGCTCACGGGTGAGACAACGGACGCCGCGGTATTGGGACATGCGGCCGATTATCTGAGAGCCGGACAATTGCCGGACGGCGCATGGGAGGAAGACCCCTATTCGACGGCATTGGCCTTAAGGGCGATTTACATTGCGGAGCAGAAACCGGTTACACCGCCGACGCCGCCGACCACGGGCGTCGTCACAGGCAAAATCGTCGATACATCGACCCATCAGCCGCTAACCGGGGTTTCCGTCGTCCTTGAGTCGGATCCCGGCGTCACGACTCTCACCGATGCCGCAGGTGTTTTCTTGTTGCCGGACCTCCCGCTTGGAATACAACGGATCGACTTCGGTTTGCCAGGCTATGCGCCGGCCACGGCCTCCGCCAATGTGACGGCAGGCGCCACCATCGACGTGGGAACTCTCTTTCTTTCAGCCAACCCGACAACCGGCATCATCAAAGGGACCGTCACCGATGCGGGGACCGGGAATCCCCTGAACGGCGTGACCGTTCGCGTGGACGGCTCCTTTACCGCAAGCACGCTCACGGGTACGGACGGCGATTTTGTCTTCAGCAACGTCGATCCGGGGAGCGTCAGTCTCACCGCGGAAAAGGCGGGGTACGAAACGGCGTCGGGCGCAGGCACGGTCACGGCGGGAGGTCTCTTACTGTTCAGTCCACAGTTGCCGCCCGTGAATCCCTCCGCCACCGCATCGGTGACGGGAACGGTGATCGACGCCTCCTCGAATCTCCCCCTCGTCGGCGTCTCCGTGGCGCTTGTCTCCGATCCGGGAATCAATACCCAGACGGATGGAGCGGGGAGTTTCACCTTGCCGGACATCCCCACGGGGACCCGGCAAATCAGCTTTTCTCTCTCCGGTTATGCCGCGTCGACCGTGACCCTGGACCTTTCCGGCGGCACAACGGCGGACCTCGGGACCCTTGCCCTCTCCTCCAATCCGACCACCGGCATGATCAAAGGCACCATCACAGACGCGGAGACCGGTCAGATATTGGAAGGCGTGACCGTCACGGTAACGGGTGCTTTCGACGGCAGCGCCGTGACAGGCGTGGACGGCGGTTTCATCTTTTCCGGCGTGACGCCGGGAAGCGTCACCCTGACGGCGGAAAAGGCAGGATACATGACGGCGACAGGAACCGGGGCGATTGAGGCGGGAGGGATATTGTTCTTCAGTCCTCGGTTGACGGCATCGACGGGAAAGCTCACAGGAACCGTGATGGATGATGCCACAGGCATGCCGGTCCACAACGCTCAAATATCGCTTTCCGGAGGTCTGTCCGTGAATACGGATGCAACGGGAAAATTTTTTATTCAGGATATAACACCCGGCACCTACGAAACGGCCATTTCCGCCGCGGGATATATCGGCCAGACCTATCAGGTCATGATCTCCGCAGGGGTTACTACAGACATGCAAACGATCTACCTGACGGCATCGCCTGTCACCACGACCGTCACAGGTGTGGTCACGGATGCCTCGACAGGTGATCCCATCACCAATGCCGTGATTCAAATCGTCGGATCGAATCTCTCCACAACCACGATCGCCGACGGCACATTCACTCTGCACGGGATCGATCAGCCGGCCTTTGACATCCAGGCCTCGGCCACGGGGTATGACAGCCTGATCAACCATGTCACGACGAGCGCCTTCGGGATCGTGACGGTGAACTTCAATTTGACGCCAAGCCGGATCAGCGCCCTGACGATCACCTCCCTGAATACGGACAAACCAACCTTCCAGGCCGATGAGACCGTGTCGGTTACGACGACCATCATCAATGAAGGAAATGCCGACGCGCAGGGCCTGGTCATGGCCGAGATTGAGGACGGCGCAGGGAACGTGATCGCCCTTGTTTCCCCCTCCGCACCCGCGATCACCCTCGCTCCTTCGGGAACGATTGTGAAGACCCTCCAGTGGAATACGGGACAGTTCGCACCCGGCGCTTACAGCGTCACCTTGATGATCACGGACCCGGATACCGTCGGGTATCAAAATCCAACAGGAGACCTGCTCACGGAGAAGGCCATTCCCCTGTCGATTGTTGCAACGCCGTCCATCGGGGGCGCCCTCTCCCTGGATCCCCCCGTGACACAACTGGATATGCAGACACCGGTCGCCGTCACAGCGGCCATCAGGAACACCGGGAATGTCCCCATCAGCACAACGCTGCGGCTGGAGGCCCTCCTCAATGGAACAGCCGTTTACTCTCAGGATGTCACGGTCAGCGAACTGCAAGCCGGCAGCATAGAAGAACTCGGCCTGGGAAACTTCGTGCCGCAGACGGGCGGAGATTATATCATCACCCTGAAGTCATCAGATCCGTCTTTACCATCCGTCATCTCCGACACACTCCATGTGGGAAGTCACGCAACCGCCTCATTTACCGTTGTACCTGCCGGATTGTTACCCGGCGAGGTCCATGTGGAAGGGAATATCCATATCCTCGCCTTCGGCGAAACCGGTGGCGCCACACAAGATCCGCTGGTGCCGTTGATCGAAGAGGCCATACAGAAGGGTGTGGATTACGAGGAACCGGCGGTCATGACCTGGCATAACACACAGAAATGCTACGGCTGCCATATCCAAACGCAGGCCCTTTATGGACTTGAAGAATCAAGAGACCGGGCCATTGTGGATCCATCCGTGGCACAAACACTATTCGATGCGATAACCGGCTGGCAAAATGCAGACGGCTCCGTCAGTTCGCCGCCTCACAGATATTACATGACCCAGACACAACTTGCCCTCTGGGCCTATACCTCGTGGCATGACCAAACGGAAGCACAACCCTATATTCTGAAGGCCGCCGACTATCTGTTGAGCCGGCAAAGCTACGGAGGATATTTCACATGTGATCATTGCAGCGGATGGTGGGATTCAACGGTTTCGGCAACCTCGATCACGCTGATCGGATTATCGGAGGCCTATAATCTGAGCGGTGACCCCAAGTATCTCACTGCTCTCACCCGGGCCGTTCAGTATCTTTTGCAGCCCAATCTCATCGCAAGTGGCGACAATATGAGAAGAGCGATTCAAGTCATCGGGCTCGAATCAGCCCGATCGGTGATTTCGGACCCGGCGTTAAACACACAGATTACAGACACCATCAATGCCGCCATCATACAACTGAAATCCCTGCAAAACCCGGATGGTGGATGGGGCAAAACAACTTCATACGGCAGCGATTCTCTCATAACCGCGCAGATTCTTTATGCCCTGGCGAAGGCGGACACAAACAGCAAAGACAACACGCTCAGGCAGGCCGCAACCTTTCTGCTGAATCATCAGGAAGCCGACGGTTCCTGGCGAAGTGAAAACGGCGTATTATCCACAAAGCTTGCCTCAACGACCTGGGTGATCATTTCATTGCCCATCGCATTTGAAAAGTTAGGCGGCATTGACAAAGATCTCTATCTTTCCTTTCCGGATACCGTAAGCCTTGTGTCATCGACGCCCACCCCCACAGACATCAACAACGGAACTTACCATTGGAGTATACACAGCGTCATGGCGGAAGGAAAAGATATCAATCTCAATCTCATCGTCGATCCTCTTGCGCCGGGTGAACAAAGAGCCGTTGCCCAATCCGCGGACCTGACCTTCAGCAGCACCTACACGGGGGAGACCATAAGCCTTCCCATCGCAATTCCCGTCATCACCGGGCTGGAACCTCTCACCATTCAAGTCACGACAGACCAGGACACATATTCTGCGAATGACGATGCCACGCTCACAACCACTATCCACAACATCAGCCCTGAGATCCGCAGTGCGACGGCACAAGTCAGCATCGAAGACCCGGAAGGGAATTTGGTGGCGTCCATCGCGGACTTCCCCATCGACAACCTGAGCCCTCCGCATGATACGCCCTTTCATCCCGGATGGAAGAACCGGATCAAACTGACCATAGACCACACGAAGATTGATGCCGATCTGACGGACTATCCGGTTCTTCTTCATCTAAGCTCTTCCTCAGGAATCAGCCGGAACGATATCACCGGCATCTTTGACACCTTGGGTTCATATCGCAAAAGAATCGCCGTCATTACTTCAGACGGCCTGACGCAGTGTGACGTTGAAATTGAAAATTGGGATGAGATTACAAGAGAAGCCGACCTCTGGATCAAAGTGCCGTTCTTAAGTTCAGTGGAAGACACCGTACTCTATCTATATTTTGATTCCACCCGGAGCGATAACACGATCCATATCGGAGATACCGGAGAAACGCCCGCAAAAAGCGTATGGGATGCAAATTACATGGCAGTGTACCACATGGCGCAAGACCCGTCAGGGATCGCACCGCAGATCCTGGATTCCACATCCCACAGGAATCACGGCACAACCCACGGGGCCATGACATCCCTGGATCTGGTAGACGGAGATGTAGGCAAAGCGCTGAATCTTGACGGCGTGGATGATTACATTGTGGTCCCCCATTCCAACAGTTTGAATATAGCTTCCGGCTACCTGGCGGAAGCATGGGTGAAAGTGGATGATTATTCATCCTCGAATGCCATATTCAGGAAATGGGTATCCGGTGGAGAGGACAAATCTCTGGTTGTCGGCGGCAACCAAAGAGTCAACTTCTATCTTTATAACCGGTTTGGTTCTGGACTCTCTTCCGCTTCGACTCTGAACACGAATCAGTTGTATTATATTGCCGCCGGATACAACGGCACCAGTGCCGTGATCTACCTCGACGGATCCTGGGATGCAAGCAAACCGGTCAGCGGCGACATTGCCGATTCGAATGGAGCATTGCATATCGGGAGATTCAATTCCAACACACCGGGTTCCTATTTTGACGGCAAGATGGATGAACTCAGGATCTCCAATATCAGCCGGTCCCCGGAATGGATTAAGGCCTCTTATGATAGCCAGACCGACAACCTGATCCGCTACGGCACGATTGAATCCGTGGACGATGTCGACCCAGCCTCTTCACAGGCCTTCACCTTCACCTGGAACACCGGGACGACCCTTGCAGGAAATTATGTGGTCCGGGCCAGGCTTTACGAAAACGGCGCATTCGTAACCGAGGACACGGATACCTTCACCATCCTGCCGGATCAGGTGGTCGCGACGCAGGTGGCCACCGACAAGGCCTCCTATCCGGCCAACGAAACGGTTACGGTCTCCTCCGATGTCAGCAGCATGAGCGCCAATAACATCTTTGAAAATTTGACGGCAAAGATCACCCTGACGGACGGTCAGGGCATACCATTGTTCTCCGAGACCCATACCATTCCACAGCTCATTCCCGGCCAACGCACGAGTCTCACCTCCTACTGGAACACCGCCGCATACCCGGCGGGCACTTACGCGGTGAGCCTTGAGGTGATCGACAACGGTTCTCTCCTGAGTACGGCTACGGCGGCCTTCTCGATCACCGGCACCTCTTCAACAGGGAGCGGGATTACGGGCGCCATCTCGGCCGCGCCGAATTCCCTCTACCGCGGCGACAACACCGTGATCTCCTATTCCGTCACCAACAACGGCAATGAAGACATGAACAATCTCGCGGTCACGGTCCTGGTCGTCGATCCGAAGACGGCACAGGTCGAGCAGACCTTCGACGACCCGGCCGCCCTGCCCATGAACGGCTCGGTCACCAACAGCCATACGCTGTCCACCTCAAACCTGGTCCCCGGCGACTATATCGCCATTCTGCAGGCGCCGGCCGGGAATACCTTGAGCAGTGCCCTCTTCACGGTAATCAATCTGCCGCCCGTGGCGGAGGCCGGCCCGAACCTGGCGGCCCATACCGGCGACACGGTCACTGTAGACGGCAGTGCAAGCTCCGATCCGGATGACGGGCCGGCCCCGTTGACCTACCAATGGTCTTTTGCCGCCCTGCCTGCGGACAGCGCCCTCACCGATGCGGATATCGGTAATTCCGATACGGCCGCCGCATCCTTTATCCCCGACAAGGGCGGGACCTATCTTCTGACCCTCACGGTCGGGGACGGCATGGATTCAACCAGTGATACCATCTCCATCGAGGTAACCAGCAACCTCCCACCCGTGGCCGATGCCGGTCCGGACCAAAATGTCTTCACCGGGGACACCATCACCCTCGACGGCTCCGCCAGCTACGATCCGGACAACGGGCCGGAGCTTCTCATCTATCAGTGGTCCTTTGTCTCGGTCCCGGCCGGGAGCGCACTCACCACACTCGGCATCATCGATGCCGACACGCCCAGCCCCTCGGTGGTCTGCGACGTGGACGGGGAATATGTCCTGGTCCTGGATGTGAGCGACGGGGCGGATACGGCCAGCGATACGGTCTCCCTCTTCGCGACCACCAACACGCCACCCAACGCCGTTGCCGGACCGGACCAGATCCTTCTCCTCGGCGATACTGCCACCTTGGACGGCTCGGCAAGCTCCGATCCGGACCATTCACCCGAGCCGCTCACTTATGCATGGTCTTTCGGATCACTGCCTCCGGGAAGCGCCCTCACCGACGGCGACATCACGGGCGCCGATACGGCATACCCCTCCTTTACGCCGGACGTGGAGGGGCTCTATGCCCTGGTCCTCACCGTCAGTGACGGCCACAAGGGGGACAGCGACGAAGTCCTGGTCACGGTCGAGCGGAACACCCCGCCCGTGGCGGATGCCGGTCCGGATCAGTTGACCTTCACCGGTGAGACGGCAATCCTTGACGGCAGTGCCAGCTACGACCCGGATGATCGTCCTGAACCCCTGGCCTATGCGTGGACCCTTGTCTCCGTATCCTCGGGCAGCACCCTGACCCAGGCCGACCTCATGGATGCGGAGACCGCCTCTCCCTCCTTCATTCCCGACGTGGACGGCGACTACATCCTCCGCCTCACCGTCTCCGACGGCAGGGACGAGGATTCCGACAACGTCCTGGTCACGGCCGTGCAGAAACCCTGCTTTGCCCTGCACCCCGAGACCCTCAATCTCAAGAGTCACGGCGGCCCCGAATCGGTCACCGGCGTACTCAAGGCCCGGGACATCCGCTCTTTCGAGGTCTTCATGGACCCGGATTATCTCGTTCCGGGCGGCGCCTTCACCCTGGTCAACGAGTATGTGGATCAATACGGAAACCCGGTCACCTTCGAAATCTTCAACCTGGACCATGAAGGAAGTTACGTCAAGCTCTCCTGTGACGAAGACGATGACCATCATGAATATGAAGAGGAGGACGAGGGCGAGCATTACCATCACGATTATGATCACGACGAAGAAGAGGAAGACGATCAAGACGAATGTTTTGCCGGCGACGACGAAGGAGGGTGCCTTTACACCCTGACGCTCAAGTTCGACAGGGATGCAATCATCTCCGGTTTCAGCAACGGCGAAGAGACCTGGACCATCAACCAAGATACGGACCTGATCTCGACCCTGGTCATAGGCGGCATCGAAATCGGAACCGACATCAACCGTGTTATCGCACCGCATCACGATGATCACGATGACAAAGAGGATCATGACGACGAAGGCCATGGTCACAAGAAAGGGAAGGACAAAGGCAAAAAGTAGTAATTTTATTGATGGAACTGGGGGCACATGATACCATAATCATGAGCCCTCAAACAGAAGAAGCTCTTTTGACAGGATTTACAGGATCAACGGGATAAAGACAAAAAAGGCTTTTAATAAAATCCTGTCCATCCTGTTCATCCCGTCTAAAAAGGTTTTAGCTTGTAACAGGCATGAAAGGCAAAAGACATTCTGACAGGATCTACAGGATCTACAGGATAAAGACAAAAAATGCTTTTCAACAATCCTGTCCATCCTGTTCATCCCGTCTAAAAAGGTTTTAGCTTGTAACAGGCATGAAAGGCAAAAGACATTCTGACAGGATCTACAGGATCTACAGGATAAAGACAAAAAATGCTTTTCAACAATCCTGTCCATCCTGTTCATCCCGTCTAAGAAAGGTTTTTGAAAAGAAATTATATTTATCCTGTCTGGATATAAGGGATGCGGGAGAGCCGGCATGGAATATCATGAATTGACCGAAAAGATCATAGGATGTGCATACCGTGTTTACAACAAAATGGGGTTTGGATTTCTTGAGAGCGTGTATGAGAAGTGCCTGCTCATTGAACTGCGTAAAGCAGGTCTCAATGCTCAGTCACAAAAGCCTATCACCGTGACCTATGAAAATGAAATTGTAGGAGAGTTTATAGCCGATATCGTTGTTGAAGATACTGTGATTCTGGAACTCAAGTCGGTGAGACGAATCATTGAAGCCCATGAAGTTCAATTGGTGAACTACTTGGTGGCCACGGGCAAACCAGTAGGGTTACTGATAAATTTTGGAGAGCACAAGGTCGAAGTCAAACGTAAACTGAGGGAACTGAAACAAAGAACCGTTTAGACGGGATCAACGGGATCGGCAGGATAAGCAAAGAAGGCTTTTCAAAAATCCTGTCCATCCTGTTAATCCCGTCCAAGAAAGGTTTTGGGTTTTGACAGGCATGAAAGGTAAAAGACTTTCTGACAGGATCAACAGGATCTACAGGATAAAACAAAAAGCTTTTTTATAATCACGGATAATTTTTTCAGGCTTTTATGAGAGCTTATCTACTTAATAGTTTGTCAAAGTTTTTTGATAGGATTTCCGGGTTGATTAGGCTGTTTTTACATCCTGTCCATCCTGTTAATCCCGTCCAAAAAGGTTTTGGGGGGTTGACAGGCATGAAAGGCAAAAGACACTTTGACAGGATTTACAGGATTAACAGGATAAAGACAGAGAATATTTTTAAAAAGATCCTGTCCACCCCGTTCATCCTGTCCAAAGGGTTTTTGGTTCTGGTCTTCAAATCTTTTAAAAGGAGATCCGGTAAATCCTGTTAATCCTGTCTAACAAGGTTCTTCGAAAAGACGGCATCCCGTATAAAACAGGAGGTTTTATGAATCCCTTGATGCAAAGACTTCGTCCCCTCTGCTAC
>CAYZZU010000002.1:0-125673 GCA_964483105.1 uncultured Nitrospirota bacterium | reverse complement strand
TCATCATGGCCCTTATGTCCAGGGCTACACACGTGCTACAATGGCCGGTACAAAGAGATGCGATACCGTGAGGTGGAGCCAATCTTCAAATCCGGTCTCAGTTCGGATTGGAGTCTGCAACTCGACTCCATGAAGTTGGAATCGCTAGTAATCGAAGATCAGCACGCTTCGGTGAATACGTTCCCGGGCCTTGTACACACCGCCCGTCACACCATGGGAGTCGATTGTACCGGAAAGCGCTGAACCAACCCGCAAGGGAGGAAGGTGCTGATGGTATGATTGGTAACTGGGGTGAAGTCGTAACAAGGTAGCCGTAGGGGAACCTGCGGCTGGATCACCTCCTTTCTAAGGAGTCATCGCCTGATCCGAAATGGAGAAGGACGACATCCTAGGTTGATATCCGCCAGGCTAAAAGATACACGATTCAGTTGGTTGGAGTGTCCCGGTCCAATGATCGGGAAGGTCGGTATGGGTAACTGCCGGCTGGGCAAAAGGCCGGACACAAGGTGGCAGAGCTTGGGCCTATAGCTCAGTTGGTTAGAGCGCACGCCTGATAAGCGTGAGGTCGGTAGTTCAAATCTACCTAGGCCCACCATAATTGAACGGTTCAAACCGTTTAAACCGTTTAAACGGTTTGAAAAAGGGGGATTAGCTCAGCTGGGAGAGCGCCTGCCTTGCACGCAGGAGGTCAGCGGTTCGATCCCGCTATCCTCCACCAGGAATGGCTGGTGAGAATTTAGAGTTGAGAAAGTGCCGCTGTCAGTTTCTTAACTCTGAGTTCTTAACAACCGGAACTCACGCCAGGCCGTAAGCCTGGGTTGTTCTTTGACAGGCGAAACAAAAAACACCGAGAACTAGGGTAAATTGACCTAAAAGCAAATTGATGGTCAAGTTATGTAGGGCATACGGTGGATGCCTTGGCATCAAGAGGCGATGAAGGACGTAGTAAGCTGCGATAAGCTTCGGCGAGCCGCTAACAGGCTTTGACCCGGAGATTTCCGAATGGGAGAACCCGGTCCCGGTCATACGGGATCATCCATTGCTGAATACATAGGCAATGGAGGCGAACCGGGGGAACTGAAACATCTAAGTACCCCGAGGAAAAGAAATCAAATGAGATTCCCTGAGTAGCGGCGAGCGAAACGGGAAGAGCCTAAACCGTATCAAGACATTGGTACGGGGTTGCGGGACCTCAACATGGGATTGCTGATGGGTAGGTGAAGCACCTGGAAAGGCGCACCATAGACGGTGACAGTCCGGTAGCCGAAACCCTGAGGCACTCTAGAGGGATCCCAAGTACCACGGGGCACGTGGAACCTTGTGGGAATCTGGGTGGACCATCATCCAAGGCTAAATACTACTTGATGACCGATAGTGAACAAGTACCGTGAGGGAAAGGTGAAAAGTACCCCGGGAGGGGAGTGAAATAGTACCTGAAACCGTGTGTCTGCAAGGTGTCGAAGCACTATGGTTCGTCCAGTGCGACGGCGTGCCTTTTGCATAATGAGCCTACGAGTTACTTCTATGTAGCAAGGTTAAGCGGAAGCGTAGCCGCAGCGAAAGCGAGTCTTAATAGGGCGTCAAGTTGCATGGAGTAGACCCGAAGCCGGGTGATCTATCCATGGCCAGGCTGAAGCGATGGTAACACATCGTGGAAGGCCGAACCAGTTGTGGTTGAAAACACTTTGGATGAGCTGTGGATAGGGGTGAAAGGCCAATCAAACTCGGTAATAGCTGGTTCTCCCCGAAATATATTTAGGTATAGCCTCATGTTATTCAGTGACGGAGGTAGAGCACTGGATGGGTTAGGGGCCTCACCAGGTTACCAACCCCAACCAAACTCCGAATGCCGTCAACTGCTATCATGGGAGTCAGACTGCGGGTGACAAGGTCCGTAGTCGAGAGGGAAACAGCCCAGACCGTCAGCTAAGGTCCCTAATCATGAGCTAAGTGGAAAAGGATGTGGAAATGCACAGACAGCCAGGAGGTTGGCTTAGAAGCAGCCATTCCTTTAAAGAGTGCGTAATAGCTCACTGGTCGAGTGAGTCTGCGCCGAAAATGTAACGGGGCTTAAGCTCATAACCGAAGCTGCGGGATGACGATTTTCTTCGGAAGATTGTCGTCGGTAGGGGAGCATTCCGTGGGGAGTGAAGTCGGACCGTGAGGACCGGTGGACCGTACGGAAGAGATTATGCAGGCATGAGTAACGATAATTCCGGTGAGAAACCGGAACGCCGAAAACCTAAGGTTTCCTATTCAATGGTAATCAGGGTAGGGTTAGTCGGCCCCTAAGCCGAGGCCGAAAGGCGTAGGTGATGGGAAACAGGTTAATATTCCTGTACCACTAGGTGAGTGTTTGAGTGAAGGGGTGACGCAGAAGGGTAGGCCAGCCCTGGATTGGATTGCAGGGTTCAAGCCTGTAGGGGGAAATCCCAGGCAAATCCGGGATTTTATTCCAAACTCTGAGAGGTGATGACGAGTCCGCATGACGGACGTAAAGTGGTTGATCCCATGCTGCCGAGAAAAACCTCGTAGCGAATTCATCTGGTGACCGTACCGTAAACCGACACAGGTAGGTGAGGAGAGTATCCTAAGGCGCTCGATAGACCCCTGGTTAAGGAACTCTGCAAAATGACTCCGTAACTTCGGGAGAAGGAGTGCTCTTGTTAGGTGAAGCGATTCGCTCGTGGAGCCGAGAAGAGTTGCAAAAAAGTGGCGGGAGCGACTGTTTACTAAAAACACAGGTCTCTGCAAAGTCGCAAGACGAAGTATAGGGACTGACGCCTGCCCGGTGCCGGAAGGTTAAGGAGAGGGGTTAGTTCAATTTATTGGGCGAAGCTCTGAACCGAAGCCCCGGTAAACGGCGGCCGTAACTATAACGGTCCTAAGGTTGAATATCGCGCAGCCTTAGTAAAACTGGACCATATGCGGGAAACTCCTCCACAGCCGATCGGTACTCGTCCCAGCGAGGGGCAGTAAAAATCCGTCGGACATGGGGACAATCCGCAGGGAAGGCCTCCGGCATAAGCCGGGGGAACCCTCAGAGACTTTACGTTCAGGACTGCCGGATGGACTTAGATGCACAGTGGATTACAGGGTTTGTGGATGGGGAAGGGTGTTTCTATATCGGGATCAATGAACATCCCGATATGACGGCTGGATATCAGGTCTTGCCTGAGTTCACCGTCGTGCAGCATGAGCGAGACATCCAGATCCTTCATGCCCTGAAGAGCTATTTCCGATGCGGTGTGGTTCGAAGAAACCACGGCGATCGGATGGCTTATCGGGTTCGCAAGCTCGAACATCTGCTGAAGCAGATTATTCCATTCTTCGAAAAACATTCGCTGAAAACGAAGAAACGTCAGGATTTTCAGAAATTCAGACGGATTCTTCTGATCATGGAGGCGGGTGGACATCTGAAAGAGGAAGGGCTCGAAGAGATTCGGCGCATTGCCTCTCAGATGAATCGTGGGCGGTCAAGATAAAGTCCGGCCTTTCTGGAAACAGTTAGGATGAACCGAGCGAAATTCCTTGTCGGGTAAGTTCCGACCTGCACGAATGGCGTAACGATTCCCGCGCTGTCTCAACCAGGGACTCGGTGAAATTGAATTGCCGGTGCAAATGCCGGCTACCCGCGGCAAGACGGAAAGACCCTGTGCACCTTTACTACAGCTTGGCAGTGAATCTTGGGCCAGCATGTGTAGGATAGGTGGGAGGCAATGAAGCCGGGACGCCAGTTTCGGTGGAGCCAACCTTGAAATACCACCCTTGCTGTTCTAGGGTTCTAACCTGGACCCGTTATCCGGGTCAGGGACACTGTCTGGTGGGTAGTTTGACTGGGGCGGTCGCCTCCCAAAGTGTAACGGAGGCGCGCGAAGGTTCCCTCAGGCTGGTCGGAAATCAGCCGTAGAGTGTAAAGGCAAAAGGGAGCTTGACTGCGAGAGAGACATCTCGAGCAGGTGGGAAACCAGGTCTTAGTGATCCGGCGGTTCCGTATGGAAGGGCCGTCGCTCAACGGATAAAAGGTACGCCGGGGATAACAGGCTGATCTCCCCCAAGAGTTCACATCGACGGGGAGGTTTGGCACCTCGATGTCGGCTCATCGCATCCTGGAGCTGAAGCAGGTTCCAAGGGTTCGGCTGTTCGCCGATTAAAGCGGTACGTGAGTTGGGTTTAGAACGTCGTGAGACAGTTCGGTCCCTATCTGCCGTGGGCGCAGGAGATTTGAGAAGAGCTGTTCCTAGTACGAGAGGACCGGAATGGACGAACCTCTGGTGTTCCAGTTGTCACGCCAGTGGCATCGCTGGGTAGCTACGTTCGGAAGGGATAACCGCTGAAAGCATCTAAGCGGGAAGCCCACTTCAAGATAAGATCTCCCTGGGCCTTCGGGCCCCTGAAGACCCCTCGAAGACTACGAGGTTGATAGGCTGGGTGTGTAAGTCCTGTGAGGGATTGAGCTAACCAGTACTAATCGGTCGTGAGACTTGACCATTTAATTTGCTTTTAGTTCAGTTTGCCAGTAACTGCAGAAATTAGCAATTGGAAATTAGAAAGAACAAAAATCTTTTACCAATTCCTATTTTCCAGTTTCCAGTTTCTGCTTTAGAGTTTTCTCGGTGGCGATAGCGGAGGGGAAACACCCGATCCCATCCCGAACTCGGAAGTTAAGCCCTCCAGCGCCGATGGTACTGCAAAGCTGTGGGAGAGTAGGACGCCGCCGGGAATTAAATTGAAGGCCACTCACCTCTTTAAAAAGAGGTGAGTGGCCTTTTTGGTTTGCTTTTTTGGAGGAAACGGAGAATTGGGAATTAGAAAATAAAAATTGGGAATTGGTAAAGAGCAAAAAATTTTTTTAACCAATTCCTATTTTCGAATTCCCCGTTTCAGCCTTTCTGCACGTCCATCCAGTCCCTTAAACCGTCTCCGAGGAAATTAAAGCCCAGAACCACCAGCATGATGGCCAAGCCGGGGAAGATCGTGAGGTGTGGGGCGATCAGCATGAAGTGACTCCCTTCATTGAGCATGGCACCCCAGGAAGGAGTAGGGGGTTGTGTCCCTAACCCGAGGAAGGAGAGGCCTGCCTCGGAAAGGATCGCGGAGGCGAGGCCGAAGGTGGCCTCTACGATGATCGGTGCCATCGTGTTCGGCAGGATGTGGTGGCTGAGAATCCGGAAAGGACCCGCGCCTGACGCCCTGGCTGCCTGCACGTATTCCCGTTCCCGTACAGTCAGGATCTGGCCGCGGATAATCCGCGCATAGCCCACCCATCCGGTCAGGCAGAGAGCTAAGATTACATGGTTGAGCGATGGTCCCAAAACTGCGCTGATGGCGATGGCGAGCAGGATTCCCGGGAAGGCCATGAGGATGTCGATCCCCCGCATAATGAATTCGTCTACCCAGTGTCCCGCATATCCGGCGATAGAACCGAAGAAGAGTCCGACCGTGAGAGAAATTCCGACGGTCAGAAATCCGACCCGGACCGAGACACGACTGCCGAAAAGGATCCGACTCAGGATATCCCGTCCGAGTTTATCCTGTCCCAGGGGGTGCGAAAGGGTGGGGCCTGCCAGGTTACCGGGAAGGTCAAGCGATGCGGGGGGATAAGGGGAGAGAACGGGTGCGAGCACGGCCGAGAGGATCATCAGGAGAATGATCGTGAATCCGATCCAGGCGAGACGGTGTTTAGACATGATCCTTTGTCCCTCCCAACCGGATCCGCGGATCGGCAATTCCATAGAAGAGATCGGTGGCCAGGTTGACCAGGACGTACGAGAGTGAAATCAGGAGGACGCAGCCCTGCACCACAGGGTAATCCCGCCGATTGACGGCCTCGATGATCAGACGTCCTATGCCCGGCCAGGAAAAGATCGTCTCGGTGATAATGGACCCCGAGAGGAGAGCTCCGAACTGGAGTCCGAGAATCGTGATGAGCGGGACCAGTGCGTTCCGGAGAGCGTGCTTGTAGAGGACCGTCCGTTCACGGAGTCCCTTGGCACGCGCGGTCAGGATGTATTGCTTCCGGATGACTTCGAGCATGTTCGCCCTCGTCATGCGGGTCAGGATCGCGGCGAGGGCGGTACCGAGGGTGATGGCGGGGAGCACCAGATGGGCGAGCCCTCCTGTCCCCGATACGGGAAGCCAGCCTAACCGGATGGAGAAAAGAAGAATCAGAAGGGGGCCCAGCCAGAAGTTGGGCATGGAGATTCCAAGGAGTGCGAAGAACATGGAGGCGTTGTCGATGATCGAATACTGCCGGGTGGCCGAGGCAATTCCAAGGGGAATGGCAATCAGGACGGCCACCAGCATGGAAGCCAGCGTGAGGATCAGAGTGGCCGGGAACCGGCGAAGGATGGTCTTGAGGACCGGTTTCCTGGTATGGACCGATTCGCCCAGGTCGCCCCGGACCAGACCCTCGAGATATCGGGCGTACTGTTCCGAAAGTGGACGATCGAGATGGAGGGCATGCCGCAGGGCCTCCCGGTCAGCGACCCGAGCTTGTTCTCCGAGCATGACCTCCACGGGATCTCCTGGAATCAGATGGATCAGGAAAAAGACCAGCGTGACCACACCGAAGACGACGGGGAGTAACAAGAAGAGTCTCTTGACGATGTAACGGGACAACCCGTGCCCTCCTATGGTTCACCGGTTTCGTGATCCGGATGAAGTTCAAGCAGTTCAAACCGCTAACCGTTTAAACGGCTGGAACGATTTGCACGGTCATTTCGCGATCCATGCATCCTTCAGTGAAAAAAGGTCCCCTCTGGGATCGAGGGCAAAACCGTGCAGGTTTTTCCGCATCACAGCGATGTTGTCGTAGTACCAGAGTGATATATAGGGGAGATCTCTTGCCAGGATTTCCTGAATCCGGGCATAGTATTTTTTTCTTCTGGATGGATTCAGTGTATGCCTTGCTCGGATCAGAAGGTCATCCATCTCCGGGTTGGAATAACGACCTCGATTCGCGCCGCGCGGGGGGGTATTCCCGGAATAAAAGATATAGTAATAGATGTCCGGTTCTGTGATCCCGACCCAGGAGAGGGTATAGAGCTGGAAGTTGCCCGATTTGATATCCCCGTAAAAGGTTCCCCACTCATAGGACTCTATTTGAAGTCCGATCCCGACCTTTCGGAGTTGTTGTTGCAGGACTGCCGCAATCCGCTTGCGCAACGCATCCTCGGAGGTCTTGAGGGTCAGGGTGAAACGGGTTTCGGGGCCGTCTCCGTCCGGGTCGGGATAACCCGCCCGGTCCAGCAACCGTTTGCTCTGATCCGGGTTCCAGTCGCAGGTGGTGACGTTCCCGTTGTAGGCCCAGTTCATGGGAGAGAGAAGCCCGGTAGCTGAGTGTGCGGTGCCCTTGAGCAAGTAACGGATGATTGCTTTTCGGTCGATCGCCTGTGCGATCGCCCGGCGGACCGCCCGTTTTTTCAGAATCGGATCGGTCAGATTCAAACCGATATAGGAGTAATTAACGCCTGGACTGGTCACGGTTTTCAGGTCCGGGTTTCTACGAACCAGCGGGATGTAATCGAGCTCGATCCCGTTGATCAGCAGGTTGATTGTTCCCTTCCGCATCTCCAGGAAGCGGACTGTGCTGTCGGAAATGATCTTGAAGATGACTTTCTTGAGTTTCGGAGGGCCTCCAAAATAGGCTGGATTGGCGGCAAGCGTATAGCTTTCACCCGGCCTGGATTCTTTCAGCCGAAAAGGACCCGTCCCGACCGGGTTGCTTGCGAAGCGGTCTTTCTTTCGGGATGTCTCCTTCCGGGGCAGGATTCCCATGGTCATCGAGAGGAGAAACGGGGCGAAAGGTTCCTTGAGGCGGAAAAGGACGGTATCATCGTCCGGTGTTTCGATCGATTCAATCATTTCATAGGTGCTCCGGTGGGGGGAACCCGTGGCTGGATCGAGGATGGAGTCTATGGTATATTTGACATCCCGTGAAGAGAGGAGGGCACCGTTATGGAAATGTACGCCTTTTCTTAAGTGGAAGAGATAAGTACGGGAATCCTGGATCGTCCACCGGTCCGCCAGGTCGGGAAGGAGCCGACCTTTGGAATCCTGGCGGACCAGGCCGTTGAAAATCAGGCCGAGAATGCGTGAGGAGTTGGCGTCCGTGGCCAGGCGCGGGTCCAGGTTGGTCGGGGCCGATTCGATACCGATGACCACTGTGTCGGGCGGAATTTCGCTCGATCTGCATGCGAACAACACATGGATCAGGAGGATTGCGAGAAGGAATGGCCGTTTCATCATTCAAATTGATTCTAACGGGTGTCCGGGGTGTTGTCAAACCTTTAAATGCCGGGGTAAGAAGGTCGGCATGCGTGAGAAAGGACCTTCCTGGATCATGGGGTCTATGATGTTCGGGCTGTATATTCATCTTCCTTTCTGCGTCCGGAAGTGTTTTTATTGTGATTTCAACTCCAGGCCGGTTCAGAGCGGGGAAGTGGAGGCCTATGTTTCCGCTTTGGTCCGGGAACTGTCGGTCTTCGCAAGGGACAACCGGAGGAAGGTGGATACCCTCTATTTCGGTGGAGGGACCCCCACGCTTCTTTCCAATGAACAGTTCACGCGGCTCCTGGATATTCTGAACGCCTTGTTTGATTTCTCCCCTTCGGCCGAAATCACCGTGGAGGCCAATCCCGGCACGCTGGACGAAGAAAAAGCAGAGTGTCTTCTCGCCCTCGGAGTGAACCGGATCTCCCTGGGCGTGCAGTCTCTTCATGACGAGCTGCTCAAGCGAATGGGGCGTATTCATTCCACGCGGCAGGCCCTTGAAGCCTTCGACATGATCAAACGCACGGGGTTTTCGAACATCGGCGTGGACCTGATCTACGGCCTTCCGGATCAGAGTATGCGGATGTGGGAGGAGGACCTGTCCGGGATTCTCGAGCTGGGCCCGGATCATCTCTCTCTCTACGGTTTGAGTGTAGAAGGGGAAACCCCCTTCGGCCGTGAAAAAAGAAACGGAAGTCTTCCGCTACCCTCCGAATCTGAGGTGATCCGGATGTATGAGACGGCGAAGGTGATGACGGCCGCATCGGGATTCGAGCACTACGAAATATCCAACTTTGCCTCTCCCGGCTTCCGCTGCCGTCACAACCTCCTTTATTGGACTCTGAACGAATATTACGGCGCCGGCGCCGGCGCCCATTCATTCCTGAAAGACGGAGGACCTGTCCGGTTCTGCAATCTGCCGGATCCGGACGAATATATCGGGCGGCTCCAAAGAGGAGAAAGCCCGATCGTGGATCGTGAACTTCTGTCCCGGCGGGTTCTGGCCGGGGAGGCCCTGATGCTGGGGTTGAGGATGAGGGAGGGTGTCGACCGGATGCTCTTTTCCGAGATCTACGGCCTGGATCCGTTGAAAGAATTTTCCGAATCGCTCGACAGTGCCCGGAAACGAGGCTGGGTTGATTCGGAGGAGGGGAGGATCCGGTTAACCGATTCGGGGATCCTTTTTTCCAACGAAGTATTTATGGGTTTTTTTTGAGAGATGGTCAGTGGGCCAATCAGGAAACGGCGCATTATTCCGGTTTTCTGCCCTGTTTCAGATCCTCGAATTCTTTCTTCAAATCCTTCCGGTTGATCCGTCTCAACAGATCTCCGGCGAGATTGAGAGTCTTGCCGGCCTTTCGGAATTCCCCCCGTTTCCGTTGAATCCGTACAAGAAGCAGGAGATCCCCGATCGTTTCCGCGGTATTGGCCGCGGCCCGATGGGACAGGAAAGCGCGATTCGCATAATCCTCCGCGCCGCTTAGATTTCCCGACACGTAAGCGGTTCGTGCCAGTCCCTGAAGCGCCCGTGAGATGCCGGTGGCGTTTTTTAGGCGTTTGTGTCTCTGCAAAGCGGCGGAGAGGAGTGCGTGGGCCTCCTGGGGGCGGTTTCTTTTGAGCGCCATCAGGCCGAGATCGGTTTCTCGCAGCGCCATTCCCCGTTCATCCTGCGCCTCGGTATCCAATCGATAGGCCTCGTTCAGGTGGGATGCCGCGTCGTTCCAGTCTTGAAGAGAAACCTCCAACCGTCCCAAGCGCCCAAGCGCTGAACGGAGGCCGTCCCGGTCGTCTGCACTTCGCGCAATGACTTCCGCCTTCCGGTAAGTTTCGAGCGCTTTCATGGATTCCCCTCTCATTTCATGGGCGACACCGATATTGACAAGCAATTCGCTTTTCGCGCGTGGATCCGAAACTCGCTGCTCCAATCGGTATGCCGCCTCGAAATAGGTTAGTGCCCCCTCCGGGTCGTTTTGCTTCAGACGAACGGCTCCAAGGTTGTTCAGGTTTGTGACTTCTCCCCTCCGGTTGTCGATGCGCCGGTTCAGTCGGAGCGCCTTTTCAAAAGACCTCTGCGCGGAGTGGAACTCGCCCAGGGCGAATTGTCTCATCCCGGTTTGATTGGCATCGACGGCGGGATCCCGGGTCGGCTCCAGCGCGATACGGCTGGAGCCACATCCGGATGTCAGGAAAATGAGAAGGATCAATGAACCGAGATACCGCTGTTTCATGGGGCACTCTCCGGGGGGATATTGGCATCATCCAGAAGAATCCGGTCCTCCTTGAACGATGGTTCCGGAAGGTTTCTACGGATGAACCAGTTTTTTTTCATTGACTGAATCACGTCTTCCGCGCCTCGGCCCGCCCTTCGGAATGATCCGGTGATTTCCGGGAGGTCCTCCGAGGCCGTTCGCACATTCTTCGAGGTTTCGGCCATCTGTTTACTGATTGCAGGAAATTGCGCGGCGCTTTCCCGGAGGTCCCCGAAAAAGGAATGGATCTCCTCTATCACTTTCCGTGTGGAGGAGATCAGGGACGGAAGCTCCTGCGTAGTCGGTTCGATCCGGTCGAGGGTTTTCTGCAGTTTTAAAGAGGCGGATTTCCCTTCCTCCGCCAGGTCCACCAGTGACCGGTAGAGAGCGGGGTCATTGATTGCGGAGCCGATGGATCCCGTTCCCCGATCCAGCTTTTCCAGGATATTCTTGGCATGCTCGAGGGTTTCAGCCACTGGAAGGTTGTTCATGGAGAATTCACCGGTGATTTGTGACAGGTACGTCAGGATCTCATCCACCTTCGCCGCCATGGGTGCCACATGATCGATGAAACCGGATACGTCGAAGGGATCTTTGGAAGGAATTCGATCACCGGACATGAGAACTCTTCTTTGGGGGGATCCGATGGTAATCTCAACGCTCTTGTCTCCGAGAATGCCGACGGAACTGATTGTGGCTTCGGAGTCCAGGCGGATCTGTTTCTGAAATTTCGACTGAATCGAGAGGACCGCCAGGACCTTCCCCTGGGGAGTGAAGTCGAGTGATTCCACGCTGCCGACTTCGAGACCCGCCAGTCGGACCGGAGCGCCGACCTTGAGGCCGCTTACACGGCCGAAAACGGCCGTGATTTTATAACGGGGCTCAAAAAGTTTCTGCTTCCCCGCGATGGTAAATACCAGAACCGATATCACCGTGATACCGAGGAGAATAAAGATTCCCACGATGATTTCCAGGTTGTGGGATTTTTGTGCAGTCATTATAATCCTCCTTCATCCGTATAGAAAGGCGCGTATTCTCGGGTCGGGATTTTCCCGGATTTCCTGGAGCGGGGCGGTCACCAGGATCTTCCCCTCATGAAGCATGGAAATCCTGCTCGCAATCTTGAAGGCCAGCCTGATATCATGCGTGACCACAACCGAGGTAATTCCCAATCTTTTTTGAAGGTCCAGAATCAGGGAAGCGATGGTATCCGAGGTTAACGGATCGAGGCCGGTGGTCGGCTCATCGTATAAGACGATCTTCGGTTCCAGTGCGATGGTTCGGGCGAGGGCGACCCGTTTTTGCATCCCCCCGGAGAGTTCCGACGGCATCTTCTTCCGGATGTCGCTGAGTCCCACCATCTCCAGGAGGTGAACCACACGGTCCTCCAACTCCGTCCGGCTCAGACGGGTGTGCATTTCCAGGGGGAAGGCGATGTTGTCGCGCACGCTCATGGAATCAAAAAGAGCGGATCCCTGGAAAAGGAACCCCACATGGGTCCAGATCGATTTCCATTCCGCTTCCGTCCGGAAGGCGGTTACTTCCCGGCCGTCGATCGAAACCCGGCCCTGGTCCGGTTCCATCAGTCCGATCAGGATACTCAGGAGAACGGATTTCCCCGAACCGCTTCCTCCCAGGAGGACCAGGGTCCCTCCGGGATATACATTCAGGTTCACGCCTCGCAGGACCTCCTGCTCGCCGAAGCGCTTGGTGATCCCTTCGATCCTGACGATCGGATTTTCGGAGTTGACGCCGGATGTCATCCTCAACCTCCCAGAAGGAGAAGAAAGGTCTGGCTCAGGAAGACATCCGAGATGAAAATCATGAGAGAAGCGGTAACCACCGTGCGGGTAGTGGCCACTCCCACACCGCTGGTACCGCCTTCGGCGTGGAAACCGGCATGCGTGCTGACAACACCGATCAGCAGACCGAAGAATGCCGCCTTGAGCAATCCGGGGACCAGATCGGACATCGCCACGAATTGAAAGGTGATATCCAGATAGAGGTCTGAACCGATCCCGCCACGGGTCACAGCCATCAGCATACCGCCCGCGATTCCGATCAGATCGGCAAAGGCGGTTAGCAGTGGGACGGCGATGACACAGGCCAGGATGCGGGTAACCACGAGATATTGGACCGGGTTGACGGCAAGTACCTGGAGGGCGTCGATCTGACGGGTGACCCGCATGGAACCCAGTTCGGCGCTGATCCCGGAACCGGACCGGCCGGCCACCATCAGCGCCGTGATCATCGGCCCTAACTCCTTGACCACGGAAAGCCCCACTGCGGCGGCCACGTAATGAACGGCTCCGAATTTTTTCAGCAGTTGGATCGAGTGCATGGAGAGAACCACCCCGATAGCGAATGAGGAAATGGCGATCAGGGGGAAGGAGAGAACACCGATCTCACGGATTTGGCGAATGATCAATCCAATGAAGAGGGGTCTCCTGAAAAGCTGGCGCAGCGCATGAAGGGAGAAAAGAGATAACTCACCCATGTACCGCGCGAATCGTATTCCTCTTTCCCCGATGCCTGCGATCGGATTCACCTCTTCGGTCTCCTGATAACGGAATGCGGGATCAGTTGCTTTGCTATGTGTAAAGAGTCTTATCTCCGATATCCAGGTGGATCGGCATCATGATCTTCCGGACGGCAAAGAAAACCAGGAAAAGAGTGTCGGCACAGAGAAACAGGAATGCCGACACAGGGTTCAGTATCTGGAAGAGATGCCCCAACACCAGAATCGGGGTCACCACGGCAAAGAGGACGGCCTCGATCTGACCGAAACAGAAGGCCTCCTTCACGGCGATTCCACAAAGCGTTGCGAGAATGAAACCGAATCCTACGGTCCCGGCCGGGGTTTCATAAAGAAGAGAAAGAAATCCTATTTCCCGAGAGACCCCCGCGCCGAGAAGCAGGACAACTGAAACGATTCCGATCCCGTACAGAATTTTGAGTAAGGTATGGAAACGGTGAATATAGAGGTGAATGCTCAGGACTGAAATCCCGACTCCCGTGATCAGCATCCATACCGCCAGGGAGAGAAGCAGTGAATGTCCCCGGATCCAAGGCGTGGAAGAGGGGTTCTTCCAGCCTTGCGTTACGAGAAGCAGGGTGTTCACGATCAGAAAGGCCAGGGCCGAAAGAGCGATCCCGGCGCGGTAGATCTGCACACTGCGGATATCCCGTTCTGTGGTTCCAAAAGAATGTTCAGCAGGCATGGCGTTTGTCCCGATTGATTGGACTCGGTTTCCCGAAATCCGGTTCTTGGCGGGGATTTCCCTCCTAACCATCTAAAATCTTTAAGATATTACTTGTGTTTATCATATCCCAAGATGGAAGGTGTGTAAAGTCTGCTTGAGGATGCAATGTTCAAACTGGTTGGCGAGTCTGTAGGAGGGTGGGGCAATGAGGGGGAATTCTCCCCCATTGCCCCTATACTTTAATTTTCCCGCGTTTTTTTCTTACCCAGCGACCGGATATAATTCACCAGGTTCCAGCGGTCCTTTTCGGAGATTGTGGACTCCCAGGCCGGCATGGCGCCTTTGCCTTTGCTGATCTTGTAGAAGAGGTCGCCGTCCGGATGCATCCGGAGCATTTTTGATGTCAGGTCGGCGGGTTTCGGATCCAGTGTGGCTGCGAGCGCTCCGTTCCCGTCCCCGTTTTCCCCATGACAGATTACGCACCTTGCCTTGAAGATCGATCCGCCCCTGGTGATGGATTCCGCTGACGCCTTGACTGGGTTTTTCTTTCCGGCCTCCGCGACCGGGGCCTCCCAGTGGGCGCCTCCCATCATATGATGGTGTTCATGCCCTTCGTCCTCATGGCGTTCCATTTCCATTTCATGATGTGATCCCGGGTGCCCTTTGTGCATCTCTTCGTCCTGTTTTCCTTCCTCATGTTTGTGGAGATACTTTTCCGGGTCCTTCTCAAAGGTTTCTCGATCCGAATCCTGGCAGAAATAGTAGGTCTTTCCCTGGTACTCCGTTTTGGCTCCCGCCTCGTCGGGGTTCATCCGCATGCCGCAGACCGGATCGGTGACAAGCGTTTCCGCAGATTTTTCCATTCCCTTCATGTTATGTCCCTTCATCCCGTGCATATGCCCTTCTTCCGCAAGCAAAGCAGAAGGAAAAGAGAGGGAGAAAATAATTACCATAACTGCTGCAAAAACTAAGCCGTACTTCTTCATGGTGTAACCTCCTTTTGTGATTGCCTTTCCCCGCTGATCTCCGTGGTGAATGGTTTTGGTTTCCGATGCCCCTGATTTCCAATTTCTAATTCCCGTCTTCCTTGACCCCCCTTCTTTTCCAGATCGCGTAGATCGCGGGGATGACGATCAGGGTTAAAACTGTGGAAGTGACCATCCCTCCGATCATGGGGGCGGCGATCCGCCGCATGGTGTCGGCCCCGGCCCCGTGTCCCCAAAAGAGCGGGAAGAGACCGGCCATAATCGCCATGACCGTCATCATCTTGGGACGGACCCTCTCCACGGCGCCGGTCATGATGGAGTCGTAGAGATCGGCGAGGGTGAGGGTGCCCCCCCGTTCGTGCAACTTCTCCTCATAGGCCTGATCGAGGTAGATCAGCATCACTACACCGGTTTCGGCCGCCACACCGGCCAGGGCGATGAAGCCGACCCCGACGGCGATACTCATGTTATAGTGCAGCAGATGGAGGAACCAGACCCCTCCCACGATGGCGAAGGGGAGGGAGAGCATCACGATCATGCTCTCCGGGACGTTCCGGAAGTTCAGGTAAAGGAGGAGAAAGATGATCAGGAGTGTCACGGGAATCACGACCTTGAGACGCTGATTGGCGCGTTCCATGTATTCGTACTGGCCCGACCAGACAATGCTGTATCCGGGCGGAAGCGGGACCGATTCACGGATGACCTTCCGGGCGTTTTGGACATAGGTTGCCACGTCACTGCTTTTCAGGTCCACGTAGATCCAGGCCGTGCGCCGGGAGTTCTCGCTTTTGATCGAAGGGGGCCCCTGGTGAATGGAAATATCGGCCAACTGGGTGATCGGTACCTGCGCCCCCAGGGGGGTGGGAACCAGGACCCTTTTCAGTTGCGCCAGAGAGTTCCGGAATCCTCTGCCGTAGCGGAGGTTGACGGGATAGCGTTCCAGCCCTTCCACGGTCTCCGTGATATTCATCCCCCCCACGGCGGACTGGATCACATCCTGCACATCCCCCACGGTCAACCCGTAACGGGCCGCCTCCTTCCTGCGGATCTGATAGTCGAAGTAGTAGCCGCCCACCACACGTTCCGAGTAGACCGAGAGGGTTCCGGGAAGGTCACGGACCACCGCCTCGATCTTTTCACCCAGGTCGGAAAGGGTGGACAGGTCGTCCCCCATGAGTTTGATTCCTACCGGTGTTTTGATCCCGGTGGAGAGCATATCGATGCGTGTCTTGATCGGCATGGTCCAGGCATTGGTTACACCGGGAAACTGTATGGCGGAGTCCAGTTTATGGATCAGCTCCTTCGCCGTGATGGTCCGTTCCTCGGGCCAGACCCAGGAAAGCGGTTTCTTGATGAATTCCGGCCACGAGGAGAACCATCGCTTGACCGGAATTTTCCGCCATTCCTCCTCCGGTTTCAGCATGATCGTGGTCTCCATCATCGAAAGAGGCGCCGGGTCGGTCGCCGTTTCGGCCCGCCCGATCTTTCCGAAGACATGGTGAACCTCGGGAAAGGTTTTGATGATCTTGTCGGTTTGCTGCAGGAGTTCTTTGGCCTTGGTAATCGAGATCCCCGGCAGTGTGGTCGGCATGTAAAGGAGATCTCCTTCATAAAGGGGCGGCATGAATTCCCCGCCGATCTTTTCAAGCGGGAAAAGGGTGTCGACCTTTTCCAGTACGGATTTCAGGAAGGGATTGTGAACCTTCTGCACCACCAGCCGGTTGAAGGGGAGAAGTGTCAGGATACAGAGAAAGGCGAGGAAAATCGTCGTCTTTCTGTATTGCAGCACACGGGTGATGATCGGCCGATAGATCCAGATCAGAAAGCGGTTCACCGGGTTTTTCTCTTCCTCGGATACCCTTTGAGGCCATAAAACCATGAAAATTATGCCCGCCAGGAGGATCGAAACAATCAGGTTGAAGGAAGAAGGGCCGGGCACGAAAAAGGCCAGTCCACCCCAAAGAAGAAAAAAGGTACCGATGCCGCTGAGCAACGAAACCGTCCGCTGTTTCCGGAGGGACCAGTCCGCCGGCAGGAGCGTGGTCCGGATAAAATACCCCATCATCACCGGGACCAGGGTTACGGAGAGAAGGGCGGCCGCGGCCATGGAATAGGTCTTGGTGAAGGCGAGCGGCTTGAAGAGTCTTCCCTCCTGGGCCTGGAGGGAAAAGATCGGGAGAAACGAGAGGGTAATGATGAGAAGCGAGAAAAAGAGGGCCGGCCCCACCTGCTTGGAGGCGTCGATGATGATCTGCCAGTGATCCTTCTTTCCCTCGTCCCGTTCCAGGTGTTTATGGGCGTTTTCGATCATGACAATGGCTGCGTCGATCATCGCCCCGATGGCGATGGCGATCCCTCCCAGTGACATGATGTTTGCATTCAGCCCCTGCCTGGACATGACGATGAAGGCCATCAGGATCCCGACCGGCAGGGTGAAGATCGCCACGAAGGCGGAACGGAAATGAAGGAGGAAAATAATGCAGACCAGGGCCACGACGATCGACTCCTCTACCAGTTTTTCCTTGAGGGTGTCGACCGCCCGTTGGATCAGGCCGGAACGATCGTAGACCGGTACGATTTCGACTCCCTTGGGAAGTCCCGCCTTCAACTCTTCCAGTTTCTTTTTGACTCGGTTGATCGTGGCCAGGGCGTTTTCGCCGTACCGCATGATGATGACCCCGCCGGCTGTCTCCCCCTCGCCGTTTAGTTCAGCGAGCCCCCGTCTCAGTTCCGGGCCTAAGTGTACGTCCGCGATATCCCGAATCAGGATGGGGGTTCCGTTTCCGTCCACGCCCACGGGGATGTTTTTGACATCCTGTACCGAATGGATGTAACCCAGGCCGCGGACCATGTATTCGGTTTCGGACATTTCAATCAACCGCCCCCCCACGTCGTTGTTGGAGCGCTGGATGGCCTTTTTGACCGTGGAGAGGGGGATGTCGTAGGCAAGGAGCTTGTTCGGGTCGACCTCCACCTGGTACTGTTTGACATACCCTCCGATGGAGGCGACCTCGGAGACGCCGGGCACGGCGGCCAGTTCGTATCGGAGATACCAGTCCTGGATGCTGCGGAGTTTGGCCAAGTCATTCCGGCCCGTCTTATCGACCAGGGCGTATTCGTAGACCCACCCCACGCCGGTGGCATCGGGGCCGAGCGCGGGGGTGACCCCCGGAGGGAGCCTTTTGGACGCATAATTCAGGTACTCCAACACACGGCTCCGCGCCCAGTAGAGGTCGGTTCCATCCTCGAAGATGATATAGACGAAGGAAAAGCCGAAGAAGGAGTATCCCCGGACCACCTTGGCGTAGGGGACGGCCAGCATGGCCGTGGTCAGGGGATAGGTCACCTGGTCCTCGACGACCTGAGGTGCCTGGCCGGGGTATTCGGTAAAGACGATGACCTGGACATCGGAGAGATCCGGGATCGCGTCGAGGGGGATCTTCGTCATGGTGTAGGCCCCCCAGAACAGGATGAAGACCGTTCCGAGGATCACCAGAAATCGGTTCTTGATGGAGAGTTCAATGATTTTTTCCAGCATATTTTATCCTTTTCTCTTCATGTTTCTTCATGGTGAGTTGCCATGATCAATATGCGACTTTATTTCCGCACGTCGGCATCTTCTTCCCCAGATAGGGATTTCCCGCCTGCGTTCCTTTCTGAAGCCAGGGCTCCTTGACCATGGGACAGTAGAAGATTGAAATTCCCAGGGTCTTGGCGCCCTTCGGGTCTCGGCTCTTCACATAATCGGTCAGGGCCTGACTGATCGTCTTAAAGCCTTCCCGGACTGTCTGGATCTCTCCGGATAACAATTTGGGCGCAGAGTCGGTCAGTGCCCTGGTTGTCTCGATCAGACTGCGGTCTTTGTCCTCTGCCTTGATCTTTTCCGTGAGTGTCGCGATCTCCACGACCGAAGGTTTGATTCCTGCCAGGGTATCTTCCTTGAGTTTCCGCTGAATGGTCAGGTAATCCTGCAGGATCTGTTTCATGGAGGCGCGGATTGTCTCCGGAAGAGAAGGGGTCATTTCCATCCCCTTCATCCCTTTCATCCCTTTCATCCCCGGTTTCTTTCCGGATGATTTCCTGGCCTCCAGCATCTTGTTGATCGCCTCCTTGAGTTTGCTTTCCGAGTCGATCAGGAACTGGGCCGAGGTGACAACACGTTCGCCTTCGGTCAGCCCGGAGAGGATCTGGTAGTATCCCTCCCCCTCGGCGCCGAGTTTGACATTGCGGGGGAGAAACTTCCCTTCACCCCGGCTGATGATGACCAGATTCTTTTCTCCGGAACGAAGGATGGATTCCTCCGGGACCACGAGCGTGGATTCGGCCACCTTGGAACGGATCGACACATTGGCATACATGTCGGGTTTGAGTTCCCAGTCCGGATTTTCAAACTCCATCCTTACCTTGACGGTCCGTGTCTTCTTGTCGAGAAACGGATAGATGTATGTGATCTTCCCGTGGTAGGGCCTTCCCGAGAGGTAGGAAAGGGTCATTTCGGCGTCCTGTCCCACGCGCAGCCAGGGAAGCTCGTATTCGTAGATGTCGGCATAGACCCAGACATCAGAGATGTCCGCGATCGTATAGAGATTCATTCCCGGTTTGACGTACATACCTTCCTGCACCTTTTTCTCGATGACCACGCCGTGCGTGGGGGAGTGGAGGATCAGGTTTTTTTTCACCTGACCTCTTCTCTCGATTTCGTGGATCTGTTCCGGGGTGATGTCGAAGAGCTCCAGGCGTCTCCGGGTCGATTGGAGCAGAGAGTCGGCCCCTCCCGAGATAGTAGGAAAGGGACTTTTGGAAAGTGACCGGTTGTATCTCAGCGCGAGGAGGTACTCCTCCTGCGTGGAGACCAGTTCAGGACTGTAGATCGAGAGGAGCGGGGCGCCCTTTTTGACCTCTTCCCCGAGGAAGTTCACGAAGAGGTTCTCCACCCACCCTTCCATTTTAGTGTGGATGTGTTCCACAATCTTTTCATTGTAGTCGACACGGCCCACGGTTCGGATCACGCGTGACAGCGTCCTTCTTTCGACCAGTGCGGTCCGGACACCGATGTTCTGCACGGTGACCGGATCGATTTTGATCGTACCCGGTTCGCTCTTGTTCTCCTCCCCTTCATAGACCGGGATCAGATCCATTCCCATGGGAGATTTGCCCGGTTGATCCCGGATGTAGGTCGGATCCATCGGCGCCTGCCAGTAGAGGACCTTCTTCCCGGGTTTCTCTGTTTTCTGTTTGGAGGTGGTTTGGGTCTGTTCTTTCTTCTCTTGCGGCAGGTTCATTTTAGCGATCCGGTAGCCCGCAACCGTACCGATGGTCAGTATGAAAAGAATGAAAATGGTTTTTTTGAATTTCATGATTCCCCTCATGTTTGTCCAGCGGAAAGCCGCGTGCACCGGCGCGCCGAATGCAAGTCAGCGAACAATCCGAGAACGACTCGTTTAAAACAGTCTCTTGTCCACGATCTCTTCCATTTTCGCCAGTTTTTTCTCGTAGTTCGCCCGTGTGCGGGCGTAGGCCAACTCAAACCGGAGCAAGGTCAACTGGTTGTCCACCAGCGTAAGGAAGTCCACCTTGTCCACCTGGTACCCGGAGATGGCCGAGTCGAGAGATTGCCTGGCCTGCGGAAGAAAACCTTGCTCGTAAAGCCGGATCAGTTTTCCCTCTTTTTTGATCTCTTCATAGGTATCTTTCACCTCAAAGAGAACGCGGTCTTTGAGGGTTGTGTACCGCGATTCCGCCCGGGCGAGTTCCGCCTGGGATTCGATTACCCCCTGTTTCTGCTTCCTCTTGGAATAAATGGGAAGATTGACTGTGACGAAGGCGCTGAACCAGTCGTCCCCCTTAAAGTTGGTTCCCTCGTCCCGCTGTTTATAGGTAAGCGCGAAATTGAAGTCCGGGTAGAACTCCTTCCGGGCCAGATGGAGAAGCGCTTGGTTCTCTTTCACGTTTTCATCCATGGCCTTGAGGACGAAGCTGTTCTTCAGCGCCATATCCTCCAGTTCCTTCAGGCTGAAGGAAAAAGGAGTGGTGGTCAGTTCGGCGGGGGCGGGGATCGGTACGTCAGTCGGTTGGTTGAGCAGGGTGTTGATCCGGGCCTGGACGGTCTCCTTCTTCTGCTCCAGCACGACCAGTTCGTCAATGATCTTGGAGAGTTCCACCTGGGCCTTGAGTACATCCTGCTGTAGCCCCTTCCCCACGGAGTATTTGGTGGAGGCGACATCGGCCAGGCCTTGGAGAAGGTCCCGGTTCCGTTCATTGATCCGGATCGATTCCGTGATGAAGTAAAGATCAAAATAGGCGTCCTTGACCCGGCGGACGATTTCAGTGATTTTGTCCCGGTAGAGCTTCTCCACGGATCCGGACCGCATCTTCGCGGCCTTTTCCTTCAGTGCGAGCTTCCCCGGAAACGGGACCTTTTGTGAAATTCCCAGGACCTTGGAGGTCGGCAGAAACTCATCGAAGGATGGATTGCCGATCGGAACGTTATCCACACCGATCGTAAGCAGTGGGTCGTCCAGCGCGCCCGCCTGGGGAACGGCCGCCTTGGAAGCTTCAAAATAGTTCCTGAAGGCCCGGATCTCCGGGTTTTGTTTGATTGCCTGGTCGATCAGCTTCGAAAGAGAAAGGCCCGTTTCACCGGGTCCGGCGTCCGCTTCTGTCGTCAACAGCCCTGCCAGTGAGAGCGCAATGAAGAAGAGGAGTAGTTTTTTCATATTCACCTCCCTGTACCTGGTGAAGATTGAAGAGATGGGCGAAGCATATCGCTTGAACTGAGCGAAAGCTTCCAATGGCCCGCGATCATGAACAGCATAAAAGTATCTTTCAGCGGGTCGGCTGTCAATTCCTGCGGGGATTTACTTCCCTGCCGGATGAGCCAAAAAAGTTGCGAAGTGAGCTTCGTTCTCAAAGTAGTGAACCCGTCCGTCCGGTGTCATCCCGATTACGGCTGTGGCTTTATCCACGCGCTTCCCGCTGACGGGATCGACGGCAAAACGGACCGAGGGATTCTTCTTCAACTGCAACTCGCACATCTTGCAGCATCCGTAGTAGGTTTTTCCGTCGACCACGACAGGAGTCTGCGCCTTTTTATAACCTTCGTCGTTGACCATACAAACATATTGAGCTTTTAGGCGGACCAGCGAGGTCACGGGGTGTTTGTCAGAAGCCGCGACCTGAAAGGGTGAAGCAACAAGGAACAGGGTTCCAATAAAGAATAAAGTCATAAGGGGCTTGTTTTGTAAAGTCTTTTTTGTGATTTTCATGAGTTGTCTCCTCAGCTTAAAATTTTTGAAAAATCTGATTGCAGCCTGATTACACGGGTTCCCTTCCGGAAGACCGATCGGAAGATCGCTCTTCAAGTTCAGGTTGTTCTGTTGTTTATAGTCCCTGTCGATTCCGGTCGTGTGATGACTCATCAGGGACAACCAGCCGGATCTCGTAACTGATTCGGCTCACCCCGCGAGAGATATTCCTTGGGGTGGTCTTCAAGCGTATGGTTCCGACGGCCCGGGTGGAAGGAATGAATTTGGTAACAATATCTTCAAACCAGCCCCGGCTTTCATTGAAGGCCCAGAATTTCCAGATCCCCGGATACAAACGAGGGATTGGAATACTTTTTTCTATTGCGATCCAGGGGGAATCACCGGATTGATCACGTTTCCCGTCCGCGTAGGCGAGGAGAAAGGCATCATGACCTGTTTTAAACTGGAAGCAGAGTTTTCCTTCCATTCCCTCGGGAATTACGATAGTCGCCACGGACCTCCCCACCGTCCCGGTGGTCTGAAACCGGATGAAATCCATCAGGTTTCTTTTGGGTTGTATTGTGGTATCACTCATCGGACGCTCCTTGCGTAGAATCGGAGAGGGAGAAACCGGATGCAACCGTCCCTCCTTCGAGGAAGAGCGCGCCCCAGTGATACCTCCCTCCTCCGAAGGGAGACAATATGGACTATGGACCTGGGATGAGTGATTTCAGATCAGAAAGGAGCTCTTGAGGATGAAGACCGGCCGGGCACGACTCGGTTTTTGAAACGTATTGGATGAGAAACGAACCTTGTGTTCCGGGGAAGAAGGGAGGATCTCCGGAACTTCGGTGCTGAAGACCACCGGAACAAAGGAGGAGGAAGGCAGGAGAATCAACTCTGTATCTGCCGTACGGGTTGTGAGCCTGCAGGCACACGAAGGAGCCATGTCCGTGCAGGAGCTTCCGGTGAGGGAAATTTTTCCCGACGCCCCATGAGAGGAGGAACTCGCCATGCCGTCCTGGCAGCATCCTGCTCCCCCAGTGACAGAAAAGGTACCCGAGAAATGATTGGTTTCCGAGGAGCAGCAAAACAGCGGGCTGGTCTGAAGGAATAAAAGCAAACTTGCCAGGACCGCCACTCTTTGGATCCAATTCCGATTTCGTCTGTTCCGCGATCGTACTTTCATAACTTAAAATGATAACAGCAGAGAACCCGCAAGTCAAGTCCAAATCCAGCGATCGATCAAACCACTTTCCCTATTGTATATCTTGTATCTTTTCCATCATCGTTGTTTTTGTTTTATAGCGAAAACGATCATGAGGATTGGGCGTGGGGAAGGCCCGCCCCATCAACCGGCTGAAAATCAACATGAATCGGCCCCCGGGATTCTTTTCTTTCCAGGATTTGCAAGGCGGCCTCGATGACCGCGAGCTGCCGTTTCGCATCGCCCGGCCGGTCGAGGGGATATCCGTGGGGAAACGGCACAAAGAGCGATCTGGGCGGCCGCACCCGTTTGATCACTTTGCGAAGAAGTTGTATGGCGACCGTGGCGATTCCCTGCCGCTCCAGTTCCGCCGCCACCAGACCCACGGTCTGGTTACACATCGGTCAGACCGGTACAAGGAGGGCGATATCAACGCCGTCCTCAACCAGTTGCCGGGCGGCCCGTGGGGCGGTATCCCGGATCAGGCGGCCTGGGGCGGTGATCGATCCCATGAGGGAAAGATGGCGCTTGTTGATCGATCCGACCCGTCCAGTCTCTTCCAGTTTCCTCACACGGTCGATCGGAAAGGCGAGATTAGGATCCAGGCGGATGCCGGAATGGTCAAAGGTGTTGCTCCGGTGTGACTCGATCAGAGCGGAAATTTCGGCGTCATGCGGTATCCATCGAAAGCTGATATCCCCTCCGCGTGTGGTGACATCAAAGGGGCGTTGGTCTGCAAGATGGAATCCCGCGCTGCTCACCAATGCAAGCCGGCATTCAGACAGCGGTTTTAGGAGCGGTGTCCACGGAGTTGGGTTGATCCTGCGCCACTGGTAAGCCCTCAGGAAGAGCTGCACGGAAAATGTAAATTCTCTGATTTCTCCCATTGCATTCCTATCATGATAGATGGTTGAATGTTTTTGCGATTCTTTAAGTACACGGACAGCCTTCTCATGATCAGAATTTCTGCAGGAAGCCGATGCCGAGGCCATAGTCGGGACTGCCGTCCGAAAGACCGAGCTGAAAATATCCTGTCAGGCTAAGGTCGCTACGTAGTTGGTAATCCCCGTTGATACCGGTCGACAGGGGGGCGTCGAAGCTGTTGTCGATGGCGGTGCTTCCTTCGAGAAAGGCATTGAGGGAAAGCCGCGAAGTGATGTTATGGCCGATCCCTCCTTCGAAGTGGAAGGGGTTGTCCAGACCGAGGCCTTTTCTTCCCCCCAGGAAGGTATATCCGATACGTCCGTAAACGTAGGATTCCCCTATGGTCTTTCCCAACTCGACGGCAAGGCCCGTGTCCCATTTTCCTGTTCCAAGCCCCTTTGATTCATCGGCCGTAGGGATCTTCAAGTCTCCCGCCACGATGAGAGCCGGTGTGTCGGCGGTTTCCGGCAAGAGAGTGTACTCTCCCCGGAACAGGATGTCTCCAGGGCCGCTCTCCACATTCATCGTCTGGAAGTTTCCCCCCTGTACGTGCTGGAACATCCCCATCCCTCCCACGGCGGTGAACTCCGAGGAGGTTTGCCGGACCCAGGGAAGCTCGCCGGTCAGGCGGAGGCGTTCGGAGGGATAAAATTCAAGGATCAGCGGCACGTAGGTGATGTCGATATTCGACCCGGTGCCGTAGTTTCCGGAGCTGAAGGAGGGTTCCGTTCCGATTGCAAAACGATATCCCTCGCTCCGGGCCGGCTGTACCGACAAACCCAGACTCCATCCTGCGCATGCGATTAGCAAAATCCACAACCATCTGTACTGACGTCTCATCTTTTTCTCCTTTCTGCCGGGCTGTTTCCCCTTTCCCGGATCCGGTTTCTCATCTCGTCATCTTTTATGACCCGATCCAGAATCAGGTCACGGGTACCCATGTTTTGCATCATCCGGTCCATCATCCGATCCATCAGGTCCGGATTGCTGACCATGCGACCCATCCATTCGTCCATCAGGGACTGGTCGGTCATCATCCGGTCCATCAGTTCATTATGCATCCCCGGGTCTTTCATCATCCGGTCCATCATTTCCATGTGTCCCGGACGATTCATGGCGCCCGATCCGTGTGTGGTGTCACTCATGGAACCATGACTTCCTCGAGTCCCGCCGGACATCATCCCGCCTCCCATAGCGTCGCCGCTCATATGGCCTGTGCCCATAGAGCCTCCCCCCATGTGCCCTCCGCCCATTCCTGCAAAGGTGAGGGAGGCGAAAGCAAAGACCAGCGAAATCGTGATAGCGGGAATGACCTTTCTTTTTTGCATGATTGATCTCTCCTTTGTATAGCACACGAGGGAAGTTTCTCGTACTTTGTTTTCTACAATCTGATTCTTTTTCACTCCTTTTTGCCAGGCTCATATTGTGAAGAACAGGAACGATTCGAATAATCCGAAGACGAGAAAACCGGTCCGGACGCAATGATCCTTTCTTTGAAAGAAAGGGGTCTTGCCGGTCGGTGCGGGAGAAATGTTTTCAGATCAAAAAGGTGCTATTGAGGATAAAAACCGGTCGTGCTCGACATGGCTTCCGGAAGGTCCCGGAAAAGGCGTGCCCCTTGGATTCCAGCGAGGGGCCCGCCATTTCCGGAACAGAAAAATTGAGGACAACCGGAGCGGAATCCGAAGTAGGCAGGGTGACCGGACCGGTCTTTGCATGGGAAACCGTTATGCTCTTGGTGCACGAAGCACAAAGGTCACCACAGGCATCCGGAACGGAAGGATGCCTTGTCGATTTCCGGCCATGGCCGGAATGATTCTGCAGGGGTTCCTGACAGCATTCCCCCTGCATGGTGAACGGATGATTTCCGGCCGGGTGACTCTTCTCCGCCAGGCAGCGACAGAAGGCCGGATTGCTCTGAAGAAGCAGAAGCAGACACGCCAGCATCGCGATCCCTGGGATCCGCTTCGTTCCCGATTTTTTCTGCAGCCGTTGGATCATGGTCTGGAAAATAGCAGCGCGAAATCCGGATGTCAAGTTGTTTCGTGATCTTGACTTCTCACGTCTGCGGGAAAGAAATATCCCGCAGTTTCTCAAAAGCTGATTGTTCCTTTTGCGCGGGTCGTCAGATCGATTAAGTTCATCGCCCCGGCGGCCTTGATTCCCGGAAGGAGGTCCTCCTCACGGATCTTTTTGTTCGCCATGGTCTGGGAGCAGCACTGGATCTCTACACCGAGATCCAGTGCCTCTTCCAGTCGCTGAGCCAGGGTCGGGACGCCAGGCTTGGGGGATTCACGCTTTTCAATCTCGCCCTTTACCATGACCTCCACCGCATTCTGGATACAATACAGAATCGTCCTCAGTTCCGCGGACGCGGCCAGACTTGCGAACATCAGAGCGGAGCGTGCCCTGGGAATGTTGTCAAAACCGGACGCCAGAAGGACCACATAGAGTTCTTGATCCTTTCCCTCAAGATTGTCCCTATTCTCGGTAGACCGGATTCCGCTCATTACAGGACCTCCAGATCCGCGGTAAGGGCCACAGGGCGTGAGAGTGTAATTCCGACCGGGGAAGTTTTGATGACATTCTCGTGCAGCTCGGCAAGAGCCTCTGGGGGAGCATCCGCCTTGATCTTCACATTGGCCTTGATGCTTTTGTAACCCGGAAGCTTGTCCATGTGGAGATCTTCCGGGGCCTCCAGTCCCAGAAAGCCGGGCAGATCGATTTCTCCCTCCAGGTCGATGTTAATTTCCTGCAGGTTAATGCCGCGTGCCGCCGCGTTCATGGCGTACCCGATACTCAGGCAGGCTCCATAGGCCTGGAGAACCAGTTCCACAGGGTTGGCCGCCGTGTCCGTACCGCAGAGCATTTCAGGCTCGTCCACAGCGATTGTAAAATTGCGGGAAGAGGTCTCGACCCTGAATCCTCCTTTCCATCTGGTGGAGGCGGTCCAGACTGTCTTTCCGGTCTCCCAGTTCTGTTTTACGTTTTCGACTGTTTCCATCAGCTTTCCCGTATCCAAACCGTTGATCATTCCCATTTTGGCTCCCTCCATTTGGTGTGGGGTTTAAACAGTCCTCCGCTGACCCATGAGAGATGCATCTTCCGTGCCAAATAAGAAGAAAGGTTTGTCCGGCACCGGGCTGGATGCGGCCGCTGTTTGCGGAAAGAATTTTTCTTTCCATTAGGTTGTTCCTTAAATCATAATGATTCTAATGAGTTTCATGGATTTGATGATGTCATTCCAGGTTGGAGCCGATCTTTTCCCCTTGGTTCCTTGTCCGATTTTTTCCAAATATTTATGATGGAATATGGAACAGGGAAAGAAAGAAACGGGATTCAAATCTCTTGATAATACGGATATGCATTGCATTTTGCAACGCATGCCCCGTAAATGGGTGGGAATGCGCCTCAGAATACGCAGGGGGATCCCGGTTGAAGGGAGAAGGCAGGGATTGCATAATGCAATGAATCATCTGTTTGAACAGGAGAAGATGATCCTCTCACCCATTCGAACCAGTCCATGTACCAGACGGCATGCGCTTCGTTTCTGCGGCCGGTAGTGGTATAGATGGACTGACAGATTGTGCGCCTTGTGTTATTTTTATATAAATGAGGGGAAAAGGAAGGAGGTGGTGTTTCGTGTGGAATTATTCGGAAAAACTGATGGACCATTTTTTGAATCCCAGGAATGTCGGTGAGATCGCAAACCCCGATGCCGTGGCGGAAGTGGGGAACATCACCTGCGGCGATGCCCTGCGGCTGACCCTGAAAGTCGATGAAGATGAGCGGATCGTCGATGCGAAATTCCAGACCTTCGGGTGCGGAAGCGCCATCGCCTCCTCGTCGGCCTTGACGGAAATGATCAAGGGAAAGACTCTGGACGAAGCGGCGAAGGTCACGAATCGAGATATCGCCGATTACCTTGACGGCCTCCCACCAGAGAAGATGCACTGCTCCGTCATGGGGATGGAGGCCCTGGAGGCGGCCATCAATAACTACCGGGGGATCGAGGTCCCGCCCGAGGACCTGGAAGGGGAGATCGTCTGCAAGTGCTTCGGTGTCACCGACAAGAAGATCGAACGGGTCGTTCGGGAGAACAATCTGAAGACCGTCGATGACGTAACCCATTTCTGCAAGGCCGGCGGGGGGTGTGAGGAGTGCAAGCCGCAGATTGCCGAAATCCTGGAAAGGGTCCACCACGAAATGCGGTCCTCGTCCGGTGTGGAGCGGCGCCGCATTCCCCGGGGGAGGTTGACCAACATCGAGAAGATGCAGCGGATCATGGAGACCATTGAACGGGAGATCCGCCCCGCCCTCAACGCCGATGGCGGTGATATCGAGTTGATCGACATCGACGGCGACCGGGTGCAGGTCGCTCTCCGGGGAAGTTGTGCCGGTTGCGCCGCCTCGTCGATTACCTTGAAGATGAGCGTTGAGGCGAAGCTGAAGGAATTCGTCTCCGACCGGATCGTTGTGGAGGAGGTGGCGTCATGAAGACGGTCTACATGGACAACAATGCCACAACGAAGGTCGACCCGCAGGTACTCGATGCGATGCTTCCTTATTTTGCCGATCTCTACGGGAACCCTTCCAGTATGCACCTCTTCGGAGGGCAGGTGGGTGAGGCCCTGGCCCGCGCCCGGACGCAGGTGGCCGATCTTCTCGGTGCCGATCCATCGGAGATCCTCTTTACGAGCTGCGGCACAGAAAGCGATAACACGGCGATCCGGGGGACCCTGAAATCCTATCCGGAAAAGCACCACATCGTCACCACCCGCGTGGAACACCCCGCCGTGCTGACCCTCTGCAAGGAACTGGTCCGGGAAGGTTACAGCGTGACGGAACTTCCCGTGGACCGGCAGGGGGAACTCGATCTCGATCAACTCCGGGAGGCGATCACCCCCTATACGGCGGTCGTTTCGATCATGTATGCCAACAACGAGACGGGGGTCATCTTCCCCGTGGAAGAGATCGCCGACATCGTTCATGAGAAGGGGGCGGTCTTCCACTGCGATGCCGTGCAGGCAGTCGGGAAGATCCCCATCGATATGGCGAAGAACCGGATCGACCTCCTCTCCCTCTCGGGACACAAGCTCCATGCCCCCAAGGGAGTGGGGGTCCTCTATATCCGACGAGGGACCCGCTTTAGACCCTTCCTCATCGGCGGGCACCAGGAACGGGGACGCCGGGGCGGGACGGAAAACGTCCCATCCATTATCGGACTGGGACGTGCCTGCGAGCTGGCGGCGGAGCACATGGGGGAAGAGAATGGGCGCATCCGGGCCCTTCGGGACCGGCTGGAACGGGGGCTCCTTGAAGCCGTGCCCCACGCCTACGTCAACGGTCATCCCGATCACCGTCTTCCGAACACGACGAACATCAGTTTCGAGTATATCGAAGGGGAGGGGATCCTGCTCCTCATGAGCCGCGAGGGGATCGCGGCCTCTTCCGGGTCGGCCTGCACATCAGGATCGCTCGAGCCCTCCCATGTCCTGCGGGCCATGGGGGTCCCCTATACCTGTGCCCACGGATCGATCCGATTTTCCCTGAGCCGTTTCAACACCGAAGAGGAGATCGACTACATTATCGAGAAACTCCCCCCCATTATTCAGCGGCTGCGGGAACTTTCTCCATACTGGGGGCGGCGGGATCGGATGCCGGCAATGTAGAGCTATTTGTCTTTCAGGTGGTTCATCGGTGCTGAAGAGCAAAGGACGAGGAGAATTAAGCATGGCACGAGATCCTGTCTGTCACATGGAGGTATCGAGTGACTCTCCCAATAATTGCCGTTACGCGGGCGAAACGTATTATTTCTGCAGCGAACATTGTCTGCATAAGTTCCGGGAAAACCCGGAAGGGTTCGTAGTGGAGAAACCCGCTCCTCCCCCCGAAACAGTCGGCAGCTCGAACGCTTTTACCTGTCCCATGCACCCCGAAATCCGCCGGCAGGGAGCGGGCAACTGCCCCCAGTGCGGCATGGCGCTGGAGCCGGTGATTGCAGCAGTCACGACGGCCGCAACCGGCTACACCTGCCCCATGCACCCGGAGGTGATGCAGGACCACCCCGGCCCTTGTCCCAAGTGCGGCATGGCGCTGGAACCGGTAGCGGGCAAGGTTGAAGAGAAAAACGAAGAACTTCTCTACATGAGCCGCCGTTTTTGGGCCGGCCTTGCCATGTCCCTCCCCCTTTTCATGCTGGCCATGGTTGCCGACCTGCTGCCCGCGTGGCTGCCGAATGGGCTTTCCATGCATGCCGTTCAATGGATTGAATTCCTCCTGGCGACACCTGTCGTGCTGTGGGGAGGGTGGCCGTTCTTCGTCCGGGGCTGGCAATCCGTCAGGACCTGGAACCTGAATATGTTTACATTGATCGCCCTCGGTATTTCCGTCGCCTGGGTCTACAGCGTGACGGCCCTGTTGTTCCCCGGGATCTTTCCGCCCGTCATGCGGAGTGAGACCGGCCTGGTTTCCGTCTATTTCGAGGCGGCGGCCGTGATCACGGTCCTGGTGCTGCTCGGCCAGGTTCTGGAATTGCGCGCCCGTTCCCGGACCAATGCGGCCATCCAGATGCTCCTCGGACTCGCTCCGAAGACGGCCCGTATCGTGCGGGAGGATGGAACGGAAGAAGATATTCCCTTGGAGCAGGTAAAACCCGGAGACACCTTGCGTGTGCGTCCCGGCGAGAAGATCCCGGTGGACGGTACGGTCCTGGAGGGTGAAAGCAATGTCGATGAATCGATGGTGACCGGTGAGCCGATCCCGGTTGCGAAATCGGCCGGGGAGAAAGTGATCGGCGCTACGGTGAACGGAACGGGGGGGCTCCTGATGCGGGCGGAGAAGGTCGGTTCCGATACACTCCTTGCGCAGATCATCAAGATGGTGGCCGACGCGCAACGCTCCCGGGCGCCTATTCAGAAACTGGCCGATGTGGTGGCGGGTTATTTCGTGCCCGCCGTTGTCGGGATCTCGGCCATCACATTTTTCGTCTGGTGGGGGGTGGGTCCGGAGCCGCGCCTGGCACATGCGATCGTCAACGCCGTTGCGGTACTGATCATCGCCTGTCCCTGCGCATTGGGTCTTGCTACACCCATTGCAATTATGGTGGGGACGGGGCGGGGCGCCATGGGCGGAGTCTTGATCAAGAATGCCGAAGCCCTGGAGATCATGGAAAATGTCGATACCCTGGTGGTGGATAAGACCGGTACATTGACGGAAGGCAAACCGAAACTGGTTGCCGTGCACGCCGAAGAAGGATTTACCGAAGATGAGGTGCTGCGTATGGCCGCCGGACTGGAACGCGCCAGCGAACACCCTCTGGCGGAAGCGATTGTCGCAGGAGCGGAAGAAAAGGGGATTCAATTGGTGAATGCCGACAATTTTCAGTCCGTTACCGGGAAAGGTGTTACGGGCGAAGTGGATGGGCGCCGAGTGGCGATCGGGAATGTCAATCTGCTGGAAAGCCTGGACATCCATACGGGAGAATTGCCGCAGCAGGCGGATCGGCAGCGTGCCGATGGAAGTACGGTGATGCTGGTCGCAGCGGACGGGAAGGCGGCGGGTTTGATCGCCGTCGCCGATCCGATCAAGGAATCGACAGCCGAGGCCATTCGTGATCTCCATGCCGAAGGGATCCGGATTGTCATGCTTACCGGGGACAGCCGCGCCACCGCTGAGGCCGTTGCCGGGAAACTGGAGATCGACGAGGTCCATGCCGAGGTCTTACCTGAACAGAAATCCGAAGTGGTGGAACAGCTTCAGGCGGAAGGCCGGATCGTCGCCATGGCGGGGGATGGTATCAATGACGCCCCTGCACTGGCGCAGGCACAGGTCGGCATTGCAATGGGAACGGGGACCGATGTGGCGATGGAAAGCGCCGGCGTCACGTTGGTCAAGGGTGATCTGCGGGGGATCGTCAGGGCGAGACGATTAAGCCGGGCCACCATGCGCAATATCCGGCAGAATCTGTTTTTCGCTTTCATTTACAATTCCGCGGGTGTTCCTGTTGCCGCGGGAGTACTCTATCCGATCTTCGGAATCCTGCTGTCACCCATGATCGCCGCGGCGGCCATGAGCTTCAGCTCGGTTTCCGTGATCAGCAATTCGCTGAGGCTGCGAAAGGTGCAACTCAGTTAAGGGAGAGAATCATGGCACGGACAGCAAAAAGGGGACAGGCTACTTTTTTGCAGCTGTATTCCTTGGGATAACAAAAAGTAGCCTGTCCCCTTTTTGCTTTTTCGCGATGTCTCGAGCCGGAATTGTGGGGGAAGGGGTCTTCCCTTCACTTTCTGTTTGACAAGAGGTCTTCACTGTGGTTCGTTTAGGAAGACGCTGTATGGAATTCCAGGAGGGAAAAACATGGCACGAGATCCAATCTGCAATATGGAAGTCCGGGAGAAAGGTGGGATCCAGACGGAATGGGAGGGGACGGTCTATTTCTTCTGTTCCGAGGGGTGCCGGGAGAAATTCCTACGGGAGTGCAAAGATTCAGGCGGTCGAAAGGTCTACGATCTCTTGATCCTTGGAGGCGGGCCTGCCGGTCTGACAGCGGCGGTCTATGCGGCGACCCTCCGGATGGAGGCGTTTCTGATCACGAAGGACCTGGGCGGACAGGCTATCGACAGTACCCAGATCGAGAACTATATGGGGTTTGATTTTATCGCCGGGACGGACCTGGTAAAGAAGTTTGAGGACCAACTGCTCCATTCCCACTACATCGATCACCGGATCGGTGAGGTCCGGGAGGTGGTTCCGGAAGGGGAAGGTTTTCGAGTCACCGTGAACGAAGGGGAGACCTACCGGGCGCGGGCCCTGATTATCGCGACCGGCATGCGCCGCCGCAGGTTGAACGTCCCCGGGGAGGAGGCCTTACAACGTCAGGGGGTCTTCTACGGAAATATCCAGGATGTCTCCTTTGTGGAAGGGGCGGATGTGGCGATCGTAGGAGGCGGAAATTCGGCCCTGCAGATTGTGGAGACCCTTCATTCCGTGGTCGGAACGATCCACCTGATCTCGAATTCCATCCTTAAAGCCGACCCGATCGTCATCGAACGGGTCGAGGCCTTTCCCAATCTTCGGAAGTACGAAGGATTCGAGGTTCTGGAAATCGTTGGGGAGAAGCGGGTGGAAGGGATCTCGATTCGTAACCGGTCCGACGGTAAAGAAAAACGTCTTTCCGTGGGGGGTGTTTTTATCTCGATCGGGTTGCAGCCGAATTCCGCTCTTTTCGAGGGGCTCGTGGAGCGCAACGCCCGGGGAGAGATCCGGATCGCTCCCGACTGTTCCACCTCCCGGCCTGGAATTTTCGCCGCGGGGGATCTTACCGATGCCTACGGCAAGCGGATCGTTATCGCCTCGGGTGAAGGGGCCAAGGCCGCTCTTGCGGCCCGGGAATACCTGCTGAAACAGACCTCCGGGAATGCGGCGCCATGAATGTGCGTTACGGCAGGATTGCTCTTCTGCTGGCCGGAATCCTCCTGGTCAGTCTTCTCCATTTTATCACCAGCACCTCCGTCCATGGATGGCATGTCTTCTTCCGGAAGCTCTATTTCATCCCCATTGTTATGGCGGCGATCTGGTTCGGACTTCGGGGCGCTTTGCTCACCGCCGTGGCTACGATCTCCATCTATGCTGTCCACCTCCGCCTGAACTGGGCCGGTGTCCCCATGGAATGGATGGACCAGGTCGGGGAGATGGGGAGTTTTGCGGTCCTGGCAACGGTTACGGGTGTTCTGGTGATGCTGGAACGGCGGGAAAAGGAACGGGCGGACCGGATTGAGGAGACGGCCCGGCGGAAGCGGATCGGCACCGCCGTGGCGGCCCTGACGGAGACCTTAGGCGCCCGGGACCCGAATACGCGGGATCACTCAAAAAGGGTCGCCCGTCTGGCGGAGCGATTCGCCGCCTTCCTCGGGTGGGACGAGGAGGTCTGCCGGGATATCTATCTGGCGGGGATCATGCACGATATCGGGAAGGTGGGAATCCGGGACGATGTTCTGCTCAAACCGGAGGCCCTCACCGACGAGGAACGGCGGAAGATCATGGAACATCCCTTGATCGCCGAACGGATCCTGGCCCCCGTAGGATTTGAAAACGTCGTCCGGATTGTTGCCGCCCACCACGAGAATGTCGACTGCGGGGGGTATCCGCAGGGACTCTGCGGAGACGAGATCCCCCTGGCCGGACGGATTCTCGCCATTGCCGACACCTATGACGCGCTCCGGTCGGGACGTTCCTATAAAGGACCGATGGTGGAGGAAGAAGTACGGCGGATCATGGGGGAAATGGCCGGGAGGAAATTGGATCGCGCGTTGTTGAAGGAGTTTTGGGTTTATCTCCGGTCTTCAAATGGTAAATTTCAATGAGGGAATCAGAAAGGGAGAATGAATCATGCAGGTACTGGTTTTGTATTATTCAAGAGGGGGCCATACGAAGAAGCTCGCCTTCGACGTGGCAGAAGGAATTGAGTCGGTGGGTTTGCGGGCCGTTCTGAAGAATACCGAAGAGGTCACCAGGGAGGATTTTCTGGAGGCGGACGGGGTGATCGCGGGGTCACCGGTCTATTTCGGCGTGATGGCAGCGGAGATGAAGAAGGTTTTCGATGATTTTGTCGGAATCCGCAAAAAAATGGAGGGGAAGGTGGGGGCCGCCTTTGTCACGGCCGGACACCCGACGGGGGGAAAGGAAACGACGATCTTTTCCATCCTTCAGTGCATGCTGATTTACGGAATGATTATTGTCGGGGACCCGATGGATGCGAGCGGTCACTACGGTGTGGCTTGTGTGGGGAATCCCGACGAGAAGGCCTCATCGGATGCCTTTAAACTGGGGGCCCGTGTGGCCGGGCTCTGCCGGAAACTTCATGGAGCAGGGTCTACTCCGTCTCCTGGATCACCTGCAGCTCCATGATGATTTCCCGCACGACGTTGTTGTACTGTTTCATGGTCGGTTCCCGTGGTATGAAAACTATAGTGACAGTGAATGAGCCAGGACTTCAGAACAGAGGCTAAAGAGTCTCCGAGTGTTTTCACGCGTGCCAGGGTGATCACACCGGAGCAGGAAATCGCGAACGGGGTCGTGATCGTTCAAGGTGGGACGATCACGAATGTCGGCCTCCCCTCCGTGATCCGTATCCCTTCCGGATGCCGCGAGATCGACTGCCGGAACAGGATTCTGGTCCCGGGATTCGTTGATCTGCATGTTCATGGCGGCGGTGGGCGTGAGTTTTCAGAGGAAGAGGGAGGGTGTACAGCCGCCCGGTTTCATGCGAGGCACGGGACCACCTCTTTGCTTGCCACTCTCGGTCCGGCGGCAATCGCAGAATTGGACGCAGGTCCCTTCTGGGGAGAAGCGGGTCGTCTTCCGGATGCGGAAGAGGGTGGTCCGGAGATCCTCGGCCTGTACCTGGAAGGACCGTTTCTGAACCGGGGAAAACGGGGAGTCCTGGATGCGTCCCGGTTCAGGGATCCCGAACCGGCTTGGGTCGATGCGTTACAGAAGGTTTCAGACGGGAAAATTCGTATGATGACCCTCGCCCCGGAACTTCCCGGTGGGGAAGCTCTGATCCGGGAAATCCTGCAGGCCGGCATTCTTCCGGCCCTCGGTCATTCGGATGCCAGCTTTGGGGAGGCCCGAAGGGCCTTTGACTGCGGGGTCCGTCATGTCACGCACCTCTTCAACGCCATGCGGGGGATCCACCACAGGGAGCCGGGGTGTGTGGCGGCCGCGCTCCTGGATCCCGACGTGACCGTGGAGGTGATTCCGGATGGGCATCATCTACACGACGCAACGGTCGGATTGATCCATCGTCTCAAGGGAGTGGACCGGATGATCGTGGTGACCGACGCCGTTGCTTTGTGCGGGGTACCGGACGGATCGCGTTGGTTTGAAGGAAGCTGGGTGACCCTGCGGGACGGGCGGGTTGAAAATTCCGAGGGTCGGCTGGCCGGAAGTCTCCTGACGATGGACCGGGCACTCAGGAGAATGGTCCGGGAGATCGGGATTCCCCTTCAGGAGGTTCTCCGTATGATGACCCTGAACCCGGCCCGGATACTTGGAATTTCGCATCGGAAGGGAAGAATTCTTCCCGGCGCGGATGCGGACCTGGTGCTTCTCAATGAATCCCTGGAGGTGGAATCGGTTTATATCCGGGGAGTGGAGGTTTGAGGGGCAGTGAATAGGGAACCCTCGGGCGTATTGGTTTCGAGTCGGACTGTTGGATGTGCCGGGTCACAGTGAGGAAATGGTGCCCATGATCAAAACCAGGTTCAACCTGCTGACGGTTATCGCCCTGATGTGCTCCGTTCTGCTGTTCCCGGATGGGGTCCGAACGATCCATGCGAAAGGGATCGTGGACTTTCCGGTGGATTTTCCGGAGATGCGGGCTCCCTCCCGGGCCGAGGTCCGTAGGAGGAAGGCGGATCCTGATCGTTTGAGGCGTGCCCTGAAAAAGGGGGTCGAAGCGTTGAAAAAGGGAGATTCGGTGACCGCCGGTTTGATCCTGGACGGTTTGGAACAGGACTATCCCGTACTGGGGGACTATATCCTGTTTTACCGGATTGAGGCCGACCTTTCGAACAACGATCCGCGCGCCGCGCTCAGGTTGGCGGAATGTTTTCTCCGGGTTTATCCGGAGAGCCTTTTGGAAATTCCTGTCCGGATCCGGTGTGTCCAGGCGGAAATCGAGCTCAAAAGATTTCAGAAGGCCGTGTCCGATGCCGGGGCACTCCTTGGGGGCGGAGTTCCCGAGGAGGAGAGTCGTAAGATCACCCTCCTGCGGGGAAGTGCGTATGAAGGACTGGGGGATTGGGTTCGAGCCCAGCGGGTTTATCAGAAACTGTTTTTTGAGAATCCGGTGACCCCCGAAGGGATGGAGGCGGAACGACGCCTGCGTAGGATCACCGAAGAGCGGGGAATCCGTCCGGGGCTTCCGGACGCGTCTCTTTTCTTCCGAAAGGTCCAGGGGCTCTATTCGGCCTTCCGGTTTGATTCGGTGATTGCCGCCTGCGGGGATCTTGAGAGAAACTACCCGAAGGAGGCCCTGACCGATCGCGCCCGGCTTCTGAAGGCGGACGCGCTGATCCGCTTGGGAAAGGTGGATGAAGGACGCAAGGTGTACGAGCGACTGAATCGTTCCTCCGTTGACGAATCGGTCCGGGCGGAGGCGCTCTACCAACTCGGAAATGTCGACTGGAACCGGAACCACCTTTCCTCCGCCAAAAGAATACTGAAGATCCTGGTCCGGAAGTTTCCACGGAGTCCATGGAGACTGAAAGCGGAGTTTGCCCTGGGCCGGATCTATGAGGCGGAGAAGAACCGTCGAGATGCTCTGAAACATTATCAGAAAATCGGCAGGATCGATGCCGGAGATCCCCTGGCGGCTCAGGGAGGATGGAGAATCGGATGGGTCGAGTACAAGTCGGGACGGTTCAGGGCGGCCCGCGATGCCTTTACCCGCTGTATGCGGAGCTATCCCGCCTCCTCCAGTTCTACCGCCGCACTGTACTGGAAAGGAAGGTGCGAGGAGAAGCTGAGGCATGTGGAGGCCGCCCGAGCGATCTACAGACAACTGGTGAAGAAGTTTCCCTGGGATTATTATGGGGTGATCGCTCGGAACAGGCTCGCCGGCGACTGGATATTCGAAAAGGGATCCGAAGATCCCGTGAAGAACGATTCCGGATTTTTCGACCCGCTTCCGATTCAGGCGAAACCGGGATCAAAACGCGCCTTTCATCTCGTCCGGGCTCTGGAGTTGATGCGTATCGGTTTCGACACTGAGGCGGGAGAGGAGCTGGATGCCGTCAGAAAAGCTGGTTCCTGGAAGCGGGATGAACTGTTGTCCCTTGCGGTCCTTTACGAAAAGAGCCGGAATTACTTCAAGGGGGTCCGGTTGCTGGCGGGGCTCCCGTTATCGCCCGGTCAGGTTTCCCTGAGGCGCTTTCTCTATCCCCTGGCCTACTGGAGCGCCGTGGAACGTTTGAGCCGTGAGAACGGGTTGAGCCCCTTCCTGATCCTGGCTGTGATGCGTCAGGAGAGCCTGTTTCAGGCGGATTCCCTCTCCCCGGCCGATGCGCGGGGATTGATGCAGATTATTCCTCCCACGGGAAAGAGAATCGCGGAAAACCTGAGTGTGGATGGCTTTACGCCTGACGACCTGTATGAGCCGTATATGAATCTTACCTTCGGCGCCTGGTATTTGAAGAGTCTCCTGGATCGTTTCGACGGGGATCTGATTCGCGTTTTTGCCGGCTACAATGCCGGAGCAGCCCGAGCGGATGAATGGTGGGAAAGGGACAAGGGGCTGGAGGCGGACGAGCGGATTGAATCGATTCCCTTCCGGGAAACGCGCGGTTACGTCAAGAAGGTCCTGAGAAATCTGGAAAACTATCGGCGGCTCTATCGGGATTTGCGGACCCGGCCCTGACCGGCGGGTTGGATCCATCTTCCTTCAAACGGTTGAAACCGTTTGAAGGGGTGACGGAAAGGCATTGATATGGAGATCATCATCCGTAACGTGCGGATCGTGGATGGCAGTGGCGCCCCCGCTTTTTTCGGGGACATCGGGATTCAGGATGGATGTTTCGTCCATGTGGGGGAGGCTTGTCCGGGACGTGGCGTGCGTGAGATCGACGGATCCGGACTGATCGCTTCACCGGGATTCGTGGATATCCACTCCCATTCGGACTACTATCTGCTGGTAAACCCCGGGGCCGAGAGCAAGGTCCGGCAGGGAGTCACGACGGAAATCGGGGGGAACTGTGGTTATTCGGCCGCCCCGGTTTCCGGACGACTCCGGGAAGAACGGGTTCGGACCTACCGGGAACTTTTCGGACTGGATCTCCCCTGGGAAGGTGTCCGGGGGTACCTGTCCCATCTTTCCCGGCAGGGACTCTCGGTCAACTTCGGTCTTCTCGCCGGACACAATACCCTGCGTGCCTCGGTGATGTACGGAAGTGACCGCGAACCGACCGCCGATCAGTTGTCACGAATGGTCCGGATGGTCCGTACGGCCATGGCCGAAGGAGCGTTGGGACTCTCCACGGGATTGATCTACGCTCCGGCCTGTTTCGCGAAGCCGCGGGAGTTGGTTGCGCTCTGCACAGCCGCGGGGGAGCGCGGCGGGATCTTCACCGCGCATATGCGGAGTGAGGGCAACCGCCTGCTGGAGGCGGTCGAAGAGGTGCTTTCGGTCTCGAAAGATTCGGGTATCCCCCTGCAGATTTCGCACCTGAAGACCTCGGGCCCCCGGAACTGGGAAAAGTTGGACCGGGTTTTCGGGAAGATCGAATCCGCCCGAACAGCGGGACTCGATGTTACCTGTGATCGTTACCCTTACCTGGCCTCCAATACGGGACTGACAGCCGTGCTTCCGGCATGGGTCCACGAAGGGGGAATGGGGAAGATGCTTTCACGGCTTGCCGACCCGTCGGATCGAGTCCGGATGCGGAGGGAGATCCTGGCCGAGCATCCGGAACCGGGTTATCCGGACCGGATCATGATTTCCTCCACGACTCGACCCCGGAGCCGGCGGTTTGTCGGGAAAAGAGTTCCTGAGTGTGCCCGGGAGGTGGGGAAGGACTCCCTGGACTTTATTCTGGATCTCCTGCTTGAAGAGGGGGGGATGGTGGATTGCATCTACTTTACAATGAACGGAGAAAATCTGCGCCGGATCATGAAGAAGCCCTATGTGATGATCGGTTCGGACAGCGGAGCCAAGTCCCTGGACGGACCGCTCGGGGAGGGAAGCCCGCATCCCAGGTCTTTCGGTACCTTTCCCAGGGTCCTTCAGCAGTTCGTCCGGGAAGAAGGCCTGCTGACCCTTGAGGAAGCGGTTCGCAAGATGACCTCCGATCCGTTACGGAAGTTGGGGATCCGGAACCGGGGAAGGGTCGCAAAGGGGTTGGCTGCCGATCTCGTCCTCTTCGATCCGGATGAGATCGAGGATTTATCGACCTATGAGAATCCGAAAAGGTATCCACGGGGGATTCACCTGGTGTTGGTCAACGGCGAGATTGTGGTGGAGGACGGCGAACACCTGGGGAAGAGGCCGGGAAAGATTTTGACGCGAACGGAGTTTCCGGGAGCGGATTTCTGATGATGAAACCGTGGATCGGTATCACGCCTGACTTCGAAGAGGAGAAGCCTGCTTCAGGGTTGTCCGCGTCCCGTTATGTTCTTCCGGAACGGTATGTATCCGCGGTGGAACGGGCCGGCGGGATTCCCCTGATTCTCCCCTATGTAGAGAAGGATGAAGAGGTTTCCTATCTGCTGGACCGGATCCACGGATTGCTCATAACCGGCGGTGCCTTTGATATCGATCCCTCTTTTTATGGAGAGGGATGGACCGTCCGGAAGAAGGGCGATGTCAAGCAACGGCGCACGCGTTTTGAAATACGGATCACCGGACAGGCACTGGCGCGGGATCTGCCGCTCCTGGGAATCTGTGGAGGAGAACAGGTGATCAATGTGGCGCTCAAGGGAACCCTCGTACAGGATATTCTTGCCTGCATTCCCGGGGGAGTAGACCATGAATCGGGAGGAACGGGAAGAGGGAGGTATCATCCGGTCCGGGTGATTCCCGGGACACGGCTGTATCGGATTGTCGGGAGAGAAACCATCCGGGTGAATACCTCCCACCATCAGGCTGTCGGCGATCCGGGGGAAGGAATCCGGGTCAATGCCGTTTCCGGGGACGGGGTCATCGAAGGAATTGAAAGCACACGTCACCGCTTTGTCCTGGGTGTACAGTGGCACCCCGAATCTCTCTTTGAGACAGAACCTTCCTCCCGCCGCGTCCTGAAAGCCCTGATTGAGGAGGCGGGTAAGACCGACCTCCGGGTGGGTTGATTCCGGGCGCTTATCCCTTCCGTTTTCCTGCCTTTTCAATCCGCGCCCAGGTATCGCGCAGAGAGACCGTCCGGTTCAGGACCAGTTTTTCAGGGGAAGAATCAACAGAGTCTACGCAGAAATACCCCTGCCTTTCCAACTGATACAAGCTTCCGGGGGCGGCCCCGGCCAGACTCGGCTCCACCCGGCAGGAGGTCAGGACCTCCAGGGAGTTCGGGTTCAGCCCGGACGTGAAATCGGGCCCGTCCTGCTCCCCGGCCGGGTTTTCGCTCAGAAAGAGGTGATCGTACAGGCGGATCTCCGCCTGCACGGCGTGAGACGCGGAGACCCAATGCAGGGTCGCCTTGACCTTTCTCCCGTCCGGTGCGTCTCCCCCCCGGGTGTCCGGGTCATAGGTGCAGCGCAGTTCAACAATTTCCCCGGTCCGCGGGTTTTTCACGACATCCACGCAGCGGATGAAATAGGCGTAGCGGAGTCTGACTTCCCGGCCGGGGGCCAGGCGGAAGAACTTTCCGGGGGGGTCTTCCCGGAAATCTTCACGCTCGATATACAGTTCCCGGGAGAAGGGAACCTTCCGCGTGCCCATGCCGGGGTCCTCCGGGTTGTTGATGGCGTCCAGTTCCTCCACCCGCTCTTCCGGATAGTTTTCTATCACCACGCGAAGCGGGCGCAAGACTCCCATGACTCTCGGTGCCCGTCGGTTCAGGTCTTCACGGAGGCAGTGCTCCAGCAACGCCGTGTCCACGAGGCTGTCCCGTTTTGCTACGCCGATCCGGGCGCAGAAGTTACGGATCGCCTCCGGAGTGTATCCCCGTCTCCTCAGCCCGGAAAGGGTCGGCATGCGGGGATCATCCCAACCCGTGACATGTCCCCCCTCCACCAACGCCAGGAGCTTCCGTTTGCTGAGGACGGTATGGCTGAGATTCAAACGGGCGAATTCGATCTGCCGCGGATGACAGTCCACCTCGAGCTGATCCAGAAACCAGTCGTAGAGCGGCCGGTGGTCCTCGAACTCCAGTGTGCACAGGGAGTGGGTGATTCCTTCGATGGAGTCTGAAAGACAGTGGGTGAAGTCGTACATCGGATAGATGCACCATTGATCGCCCGTCCGGTGATGCCGTGCGTGAAGGATGCGGTAGATGACCGGGTCACGCAGGTTGAAATTTCCGGAAGCCATGTCGATCCTGGCACGGAGGGTTCGGGATCCGTCTTCGAATTCTCCGGCCCGCATCCGTTCAAAAAGATCGAGGTTTTCCTCGACCGTCCGGTTTCGGTAGGGACTTTCCCTGCCGGGTTCCGTGGGGGTTCCCCGGTATTCCCGGATCTCCTCCGGGCTGAGATCGCACACGTAGGCAAGGCCCTTCCGGATCAACCGCACGGCGTATTCGTACAGGCGTTCGAAATAGTCCGAGGCGTAAAAGAGACGGTCCTGCCAGTCGAAGCCGAGCCAGCGTACATCCTCCTGGATCGATTTCACGTAATGGGAGTCTTCCTTGCTGGGATTGGTGTCGTCGAACCGGAGGTTGCAGACTCCCCCGTTCTCGGCGGCGACTCCGAAGTTCAGGCAGATCGACTTGGCGTGCCCGATGTGGAGATAACCGTTCGGTTCCGGAGGAAAGCGGGTGTGCACCCGGCCCTGATGTTTGTTTTCCTTCCGGTCGTTGGCGATGATTTCCCGGATAAAATCGGGAGCCGATGGTTTTCTCTGGTGGGTCACGGTCAGGTCTCCTTATTCTATACATTCTGATCATCCGGTTTATCATGGCAGAATTCTTCCGGATGATCAAGGCAAACATTTCAGCGGAGGCGGTTGGACGGCGAATCTGTATGGGGGAAAAGATTTTTTCTAAAGAGTTCGGTATGGAGGTCCGATAAATCAATACACAGCTTGTTCTGTCTGCATCGGATGATGCACTTTTCTGCCCGAAGGAACCGTGTTTCTTGTGAGGAAAATCATGAAGAGATTTGGCTCGTTATTCGGTAGTCTGAAGGTTCGACTTCTTTTCATTGTGCTTTCGGTCATGCTCGTGGGGGGGGGGATGATCGGGTATCAGAGCTACAACGAGTCGAGACAGAAAATCCTGAAGGATGCGGAGGAGTCTCTCAATATCTTCGAAAAAATCTTTCAGGATGAACTTGCCTCGAAATCGAAAGACCTGTCATTGGCCATGGAGGCCTTCCTCAAAAACCAGGATGTGGTGAAGGCCTTCGCCTTGAGAGACCGGGAAAAGGTGAAGACCCTTACGCTGGATTTTTACACGAAAGTTCTGAAGCCCAAGTATGGAATCAAACAGTTTCAGTTCCACCTTCCCCCCGCGATCAGTTTCTTCCGGGTTCATAAACCGCAAAAGTTCGGAGACGATCTTTCGTCTTTCCGGAAGACGGTGGTCACCGCGAATCGGGAAAAGAATGCCGTAGTCGGTCTGGAAGTGGGGCGCGCAGGTCCCGGTCTACGGATCGTATACCCGGTCTTTTCCAAAGGGGCCCCTATTGGAAGCGTCGAATTCGGCGGTGATATCAAGGGGATCCTGTCGACAGCCCATGATACGGCGCAGGCCGAATACGGTATCGGGATTTTCCGGGACGTTTTTCGACGGGCCAGGAGATTCAAGAAGCGGGCGGAGGATGTACAAAAAGGGGATCTGATCTTTTATGACTTTTCAAACCCCTCGATGCGCGAGTTCCTCGCCCGGGCAGACCGGAAGAAATTCAACGGGGTTGTCCGGAACGGTTCTTCCACGTTAATGTGTCGTTCCTTCGCGCTTCAGGACTATTCCGGGAATACGATCGGTAAAATTCTTGCCGTCAAGGACATCACCTCCTTCATCCGGGCCAATGTGCGTACCGTTGTACGACGTATGCTGTGGATCGCCTTCTTTGCCCTCGGTGTCAGTCTGGCCGTTTTCCTCCTCCTGAGACAGTCGGTATTGGAACCGCTCCATCGGATTACCCGGAAGCTGCGCGATGCCGATATCACGGAGGACCTTGAGTTTGAGACCGTGGATGAGATGAAGGAGATGATCGCGCAGTTCAACCGGTTGCTTTCGAGTCTCCGGGATGCCTTTTCTGAAATCGGCCGGGATATCAGCGCTCTTTCCGATGAGGCTTCGGGATGTTCCGCGGCCGCGGAGAAGATCGCGTCTGCCGCCGCGGAGCAGCAACAACAGGTCGTGCAGGTGGCCGCCGCCTCCACGGAGATGTCCCAGACTATTCAGGATGTTGCGAAAAACGCCGCGGAGGCCTCTGATGCCTCGCGGGAATCCCTGACGATCGCTCAAAGCGGACGGGAAGAAGTAGACCGGACCGAACAGCGTGTTCAAAGTCTTGCGGAGAGTGTGAACCATTCCACGCGGACGATCACCGAGCTGGGGAAGAGTTCCCGCGAAATCGGCGAGATTGTGCTGATCATCCGGGATATCACGGACCAGACCAACCTCCTTGCCTTGAACGCCGCGATCGAAGCGGCCAGGGCGGGGGAAAACGGAAGAGGTTTTGCGGTGGTGGCGGATGAAGTGAGGAAGTTGGCTGAGAAAACCGCCAAGGCGACCCATGATATCGAGGAACGGATTCGGACGATACAAACCGATGGGGAAAATTCAGTTGCCGTCATGGAAGAAGGAAAGGCGAGGGTGGAGGAGGTGGTCGAGATGACCCGCTCGGCCGCGGAGACCCTGGAAAAAATTGTCGGGAGTTCCAATCGTGTGATGGAGATGGTGGAGCGGATTGCCACCGCCACGGAAGAGCAATCCTCCGCCGCGGAAGAGATCAGCCAGAGCATGGAGCAGATCTCCCGGGAGATCGAAGACACGACCCGGGAGGTTGTGAAGGTGACCCGGGCTTCCCGGCGGAACGCGGAACTGACCGAGGCGATCGCGCGGGAGAGCGCCCGGTTCAAGATGGCGTGAGGAGCTCCGGGATCCTGAATCGAATTTAAAAAGCCCGGCCGGGAAATCCCGGCCGGGCTTTTTATGGGGGGGGTGTACAGGTCCTTGATTATTAAAAACTGACCTGGAACTGGGCGAGTATGACGTTATCCTTGTACCCGCCGGTTCCTTTCCAGTTCCATTCATCTCCTCCGGTGAAGACGTAGTTCAACTGGATTCTCGCGCTCTCCTTCTTCTTGGGAAGGAGGAAGATGTTGAGACCGACGAAGGTGTTGTTCAGGTCGGTGTTGGTCAGGTCCTCATTCCCGGAGTAGTACCGGACGATTCCCTCCAGCATCGGGGTGAACCGGTAGCCCGCGTGCAGGAACCAGACCTGCTGGTCCTTCCCGTCCACTCCCTTGATGTCGGAACCGTCGATGTATTCACCCTTCAGCGTCAGGTGCTGGACATGGTAGGCGAACGCGGCGTCCCAGACCTTGTAGTCTTCGCTTGTGGCTCCCCCGGCGTTCTCGCTCTTGCCGAAGGAGGCCTCGGCATGGAAGGTCTTTCCCATGTCGTAATGGACCCGGGCGGCATAGGCCGCGTCCTCCCCCGCCGCGCCGTCGGAGACCACGGAACTCCGCGTGGCCGGGTTGAAGTAGCCGATGTCGTACCCGAGGCCGGTACCGCCGATGTTCCGGCCGCTCAGCATGGCGCCCAGGGCACGTTCCAGGACCAGCTTCTTTTCCATGCCCCGCTTCGTGATGTCGAGCTTTTTCCCGGAGGTGTTGAAGTCCATCCCCACGGGGGTCTTGAAGATCCCGATTTTAACCTTCGCGGCCTTGTTGAACTTGTACCCCACCACGGCGTCCTTGATGATGTCCGGCATCCCGGCGGTTTTGTTGGAGATGTCTTTCCGGTTGAAGTCGATCTGCAGTTTACTGAAGACCGCCCCCCATTTCACCTTGTAGCCGATACGAACCCGGTCGGCCCCGAAGCGAAGCGAGTCGTTCGTGCCGGTTTGGGAGGTCAGGCCGTCCCCGGATTCGGCCGTCATCTGGGAGAATCCGAAGAGAACCAGATGAAGTTTTTCACCGGCCACGTCCTTCTTCAGGATACCCACCGCTCCGGCTGTGCCGGGCAGGGAGACCAGTGCAAAGATTCCGGCCATCATGAAAATACCTGCTGCAAAAAGATATCTTTTCAATGTTCCGCCTCCTTTCAGAAAGGTTTTACGCTGGGCCACCCCGCGCAAGTCTGTTTTTTATTGAAGGTAACCCTGAACGAATGTCCCGCTCCTTACTGTCTGCTATCACCCCCCTTTGCCTTCGTATGACAATCTGTTGTGAATTCAGCCCGCGTGAAATTGAAGTTGTCAGATCCTATAGTAACAATTCAGGAATGTCAACCTGACCCGAGTGCATCGCGTTGTTTTTGAATCATGTATAAATCCATTAGCAAGATAGATGCCGAAAATTTCGGGCCTTTTGGAGGGGAAAAGACGAAAAAATGGACATAATAGAACAAAACACGCAATTCGCCTGTTCGTGAATGTACAGTTTCACGCGATCCGTCGGTTACAGGCCGTCTGATCGGAGTTGTCTCCGTTCTGTCGTTTGTTGTAAATTATGGATCAAGCTATCCGAATGAAGCCACCGGATACGGAAATTGTTTCCCGGGGAGGACGGAAGATGAGTGGCACATCTCCGGTCGGGAGGAAAGAAGAGGACATTATGGAACAATCAAGAAAAGGGATGTGTTCGGAAATGTACAATTTGATGAAAAATAGGTGGAAAATAATGGGCATGGCCTTTGCATACCTTTCTGTTGTATGAAACATCGATATTCGCCTTTCATCATGATATGGATTCTCCTTTTTTTCTTGCCGGCGACATCCGGGGCAGCGGCATCGGATCTGAAATTGCTGTTTTTTTATCAGAACGGATGCCACTGGTGTGACAGGATGGAGGAACTCCTTCATGAGCCGGACATGAAACGGTTGCTGTCCCGGCATGCCGAAATGATCCGGATTAATGTACTCGGACGGGAAAAGGCGCTCGGCTTCGGAAGGGCGGGAAGGGATGTCGCCCGCGAATTCAGGGTATATGGGACGCCGACCATTATCTTTGTCGGCACGGGAGAAGAGGTGCTGCTGAGAATTCCGGGCGCAGTCACCAAGAAAGACTTCAGGGATTTGGTCTGCCGTTACATTCCTGAAATTCAGGGGGAATGTCATGGCAAGGTCGGAGCGTTGTAGGGGATGATCAGGAAAGCGTCTTATCAACTTCAATCCAACGGGGAAAGGAGAAGTTCTATGAGTGTTATGAGAAAGGGTGAATTGTGGGGGCTGACTGGGTTCTTGGCAGGATTCGTTGCTCTCTCCCTGCTGTTGGCGATGCCGGTCCAGGCAAGCGCCGGCAATGCGAAAAAAGGGGAGAAGATCATGAAGACCCGGAAAAAGGGGAACTGTATCTCCTGTCATTACCTTCCCAAAGTGGAGTCTCCCGGGGACATCGGGCCGAATCTGGTTGAGGCGATGCAGAGCTACACCCAGGCGGACCGTAAGGTGGTGGCGCAGTGGATCCGGGATGCCAGGAAGTTCAATCCGGATACCATCATGCCTCCCTTCGGGACCAACAAGATTCTGACTCCCGAACAGATTGACGATGTGGTGGAGTATCTCTATTCGTTGAAAAAGAAATAACCATGGAACAGTAATGATCGTGGGCTGCTTCCGGGGTTGAAGACACGACGAACATCAAACCATTTTCATTTTATTCATTGTTGAAGGAGGAAATTATGAAAGGAAAGGATGTAACGCTTTCAAGAAGAGAATTCCTGCGGAAGACCGGTGTCGCATCGGTTGCTCTTCTTTCCGTCGGCGCGCTTACCTCCGTGATCCCCTCAGGGAAGGAAAGCGTTGTTTCCTGGATGGCACCGCGCGACGCCGAGGCGGTCAAGGTCAAGGATGTCAATGAGGAAATCAGAAAGACATTCGGGAACCGGAAGATCGACATGTCCCACGTGACCCTGAAGGCACCGATTATTGCCGAGAACGGCGGAGTGGTCCCGATCAGCATCGACTCGGACCTCCCGATGGGAGCGGGAAACTATGTGAAAAAGATCTCCGTTTACGTGGACCAGAACTATGATCCCTATGTCGGTAGTGTGGAGTTGTCTCCGGCCAACGGAAGGGCGGCCTTTTCGCTTCGGATCAAGATGCGGAAAACCTCTCAGGTGCGTGCCATTCTGGAGACCAACCAGGGGAAACTTTACGGGGCCACGAAGACCGTAAAGGTAACCATCGGTGGCTGCGGAGGCTGATGATCCCGGATTTTCATTCCGATCGGGAGACCGCTGCAAAAGACATATTCACAAACCGTAGACGAATGAGAAGGAGAAAGAGATGCCTAAAGGAGTAGGGAAAATCAAGATCAGGTTGCCCAGAAGCGTGAAAAAAGGCCAGGTGATCGCCGTGAAGGCGTTGATCACTCATCCCATGGAAACCGGGTTCAGAAAGAACAAAAAGACGAAGAAAAAGATCCCGGCTTATTATATCAATGATGTGAGTGTCTACTACGGGGATCAGTTGATTACGCATTCGGACTGGACGATTGCCGTAAGCACCAATCCATTCATGACCTTCTATCTCAAGGCCGACCGTGCGGCGCCGTTGAAAATCGTCTGGAAGGATATCAAGGGAGGTGTGTACCAGAAGACCGTGCAGATCACACCCCAGTAGGATGTGAGTCTGAATATTCCTATCCATTGAGTGGGAGGTAATGGGAAAATGCATAAAAAGATATCAATCCTGTTTAATATAGTTGTCGTATCCGCCGTGGTGGTGCTGGCTTTCGGGATCCTCTATTCCTGTGCCGGGACCAAAGAGGCCACGCGATCCGGCGATACGATCAAGGAATTTACACCGAGTATGTCCTTCGAGGAGTATCAGAAGCGTTATAAGGAATATTACGGAGACGCGACGGAGAAGATGGCCGAAGAAGGGAATCCGGCGGAATTTCTCCTGGATGACGGCAAGGAGCTCGCCAATACGGTGGCGGGTACCAAGGGAAAGTCATGCGCCAGTTGTCACGGAAAAGATGCCGCCAAGCTGAAGGGCGCGGCCACGACTTTTCCAAAGTATAATGCGGAAATCAAGGGGATTATGACTCTCCCCCTGCAGATCAACATCTGCCGGAAAAAGGCGATGGGCGCCAAACCGTTGAAGTACGAATCCTATGATCAGTTGGCCCTGACCCTGTATATCAAATCCCTCTCCAACGGGATGCCGATCCGGGTCAGTATCGACGGTCCCGCCCGGCCATTTTACGAAAAGGGGAAGGCCTATTATTACAAGCGTCAGGGGCAGTGGAACTTCAGTTGCGCCATCTGCCATGTCAAGTATGCGGGGTACAGAGCTCGGGCGAATCTGATCTCCAATAACAAGCATCACACCGACCATTGGCCCTCCTATCGTTTGAAATGGGGGAAGGCCGGATCGCTCCACAGACGTTTCCGGGGCTGCATGAAGAACATGCGCGCGAAACCTCTCGCCTATCAGAGTGAGGACTACCGGAATATGGAGCTTTACCTGACCTATATCAATAATGGCGATCTGATTCAGGTGCCTGGACTCAGGATGTAGTGCCACGGGTCCCACCGCAAGGAGTTGATGTATAAAGGGAATTTGAAAGGAAGGAGAACAATAATGCGTTTGACGAGACGAGACTTTATGCAGATGGTTGGCCTTGCGGCGGGCTCCGCTTTTCTGCCCCCGGCGGCTCTGGCGCGGGGATTGAAGCCGGAGAGCCTGATGCAGTTTACGCCGAAAGGGAGTCTGACAATCCTGCACACCACGGATAGTCACGCCCAACTGGTGCCGATCTATTATCGTGAGCCGGATGCCAATATCGGCATTGGCGCGAATGCGGGCAAACCGCCGCATCTGACCGGTAAAAAGTTCCTCAAGTATTATGGGCTGAAGCCGGATACGCTTGAGGCCTATGCCTACAGCAGCGACGACTACGTGGCCCTTGCCAAGGAATTCGGGAAGATGGGCGGATATGCCCATCTGGCGACGCTGATCAAGCGGATTCGGGAGGAACGATCCGGGAAGGTTCTCTACCTGGATACGGGAGACACGCTTCAGGGATCCGCGACGAGCCTCTGGACGAAGGGCGAGGATATGGTCCGGGTCCTGAACCAGTTGAAGTGTGAGGCGTTCACCGGACACTGGGAATTCACCTACGGGGAAGAGAGGGTCCAGGAGTTGATCAAGATGATGGACTTTCCCTTGCTGGCACAAAATGTTCATGATGCCACCTGGGGGGACCCCATCTTTAAACCTTACACGATCAAGACCGTGAACGGTCTTTCCGTGGGGCTGATCGGCCAGGCCTTCCCCTATACACCGATCGCGAATCCAAGACGGTTCATTCCGAACTGGTCCTTCGGGATCAAAGAGGATAACATGCAGTCTGTTGTGAACGAGGTCCGCTCGAAGAAGGTCGACCTGGTCGTGGTCCTCTCCCATAACGGGATGGATGTGGACAAGAAAATGGTCAGCCGGGTCAAGGGGATTGATGTGATCCTGGGCGGTCATACGCATGACGGGGTTCCAAAGCCGATTGTTGTCGGCAATACTCTGGTGATCGGATCGGGATGTTACGGAAAGTTTCTCTCCAGGCTGGATCTGGAAGTCAAGGGGAAACGGGTGGTCGATTATTCGTATCGGTTGATTCCGGTGATGTCGGAGATGATCGACCCGGATCCGGAGATGACGCGACTGATTGAAAGCATTCGGCGTCCCTATCGGAAAAAACTCAATGAGGTGGTTTGTGAAACCGAAAGTCTGCTCTACCGTCGTGGAAACCTGGACGGCACCTTCGATGAGTTGATCTGTGACGCGCTGGTCGATCATTATGGAGTCGACTTCGCCTTTTCGCCGGGATTCCGGTGGGGACGGACGGTCCTGCCCGGCCCCGTGACCGCGGAGGATGTGTACTCCCAGACGGCGTTGACCTACCCCAACACGTACAGCGCCAAGATGAGCGGAAAGATGCTGAAGACCGTTCTGGAGGACATTACCGACAACCTCTATAATCCCGATCCTTACAGGCAGCAGGGAGGAGACATTGTACGAAGCAAGGGACTTGATTTTACCGTGAAGATGTCCGCGGCAATGGGCAACCGCATCCGCGATCTCAGGGTTCGGGGCAAGAGCGTGAAGCCGGATGATCAGTTCACCTTTTCCGGCTGGGCCTCCATGGCGGAGCAACCGGGGCCGCCGGTTTACGACGTGGTTCTGAATTATGTCCGCAAGATGAAAAAGGTTCGGGTGAGTTTGAGTCGCCCCACGTTGGTCTTATAGTCCGGATTTTCCACCTTCATGATACAGGTGTCCTTGAAGCGGATTGACTTTGGGGACACCTTTTTTTTAGAATAGGTCTATGAACAGGAGAGTTTACCATATTACGGGATTTTTCCTGGCCGCTTTCTTCGGCTTCCTCCTGGCTGTGAATCCCGTGGCGGCGGATTCTCTGCCTCCGCTCCGGATGATCGTCATCCCGATGAAGCCGCCGTCCCAGATGTACCGGGATTTTCTTCCCCTCAAAAGGTACATGGAGCGGAAACTGAGCCGGCCCATTGAGCTGAGTGTCGCGCGCAAGAATTCCAACGTGAAAAAATTATTCCGGAAGAAGGAAATCGACATTGCCTTCGTCTGCCCCACGTTGTACTGTGAGTTGAGCCGGACAGTTTCTGTGGTTCCTCTGGTCAAATTACGCATTCACGGAAGCGATCAGTATCGAAGTGTATTGGTGGTCCGGAGGGATTCACCGATTCGGCGGACCGCGGACCTCTTCGACCGGACCCTGGTATACGGACGGTATAATTGTCCCGGCTCCGGACTTCTCCCCAGAATTATGATGAAACGGGTCGGATTGTCCGAGGATGACTTTCTGGAGGTGGTCAATCTCGGGAATGATGAAAGCGCCCTCCTGGCCGTCATGGGCCGGATGTTTGATGTGACCGGGGTTCCGGAGATGGCGGCACGGTCCCTTCCGGACAAGGGACTCAGAATCCTCCGATATTCAGACCCCATCCCCCAATATCTTTTTGTGGCACGAAGGGGGGTTGGGGAAAAGCTGATCCGGAGGTTTAAGGAAGCGATGCTCAACCTGAACAACACTCCCGACAAAGAGGCTGTCATCGGAGGAATCGACAAGGGGGTGGACGGGTTTTCGGACGCCAGGGACAGTGACTACGACATCGTTCGCGTACTCATCGAGAGTCTGAACGGGGGAACCGCTCTGCCTCCTATCCGGAAAGGAGAACACACGCTCCTTGTGGAACCTCTCTTTTATGATGCCGATCTTTTCCGTCGGTTGAAACCGTTGCTTTCGAAATTGCGTGAGAAGACGGGTGTGGATTATCATCTTCGGATACCGGAGAGCATAGACGCCTTTCTCCGGATCAAGAAACAGGGGAGCGGGGATCTTTTTCTCCAGGAATCGCATCTCTTTTCCACCTCCCGGGATCCTCATGAAGAGTCCCTCGGTCTCCTCTCCATTGTCCCGTCCGACATGAATGCCGGTGTGATCATTGTGTCCGCCACGGGAAAGGTGAAATCCCTGGAAGATCTTCACGGGAAGAAAGTAGGAATTCCCTCACGCCTTTCTGAAGGAGGATACCTGGCACAGGCGCGCTGGTTGAAAGAGCATGGGGTCTCTCAGGATTCGATGAATCTGGTCGACCTGAAGACCTGTGAGAATGTCCTGATGTGTGTCTACCGGGGGAGGGTGGACGCCGGGTATCTGACACTCGATACCCTCCGGCGGTTGAAAAGGGATTTCCAGTCGAAGCGTATTGTCATTCTTGGGAAAACGCCTCCCCTGAAGGATTGGGTCCTGTCCGTCCGGGATGAGGTCCCGGATGCCACGAAAGAAAAGATCCGGAGGATTCTTGCGCGAAAAAAGCGCTCCTCCGGGGATGATTGACCAGCCATGAAGCTGTTTCAGAATCTCAATCAGCGTACCAGCATCAAGACCAAAGGGGTGGTCTATGTTGTTGTTCTGATCCTGGTGATTTTTCTGACCGTCAGTGTCATGGTGATGTCCACCGCCAGAAGGAACCTCATCGAACAGCTCGATCAATTCCATTGGAGCATCGCGAGGAAACTCGCGATGACCGCCTCCGATGCCCTTCTTTCCAGGGACTACGGTTTCCTGATGGAGCAGATCCGCCAGTTGAAGTCCTCCGGTGAGGTTCGTGGGGTCAAGATCATCGATAAAAGGTCCGTGATCGTTGTATCGGACGCCATCGCGGAAATCGGGGCCGTGGATTCCGATCTGGCGGGGTTTATGCGGCACGAGGGGAAGAAGTTCTGTGCTCCCATGGAAGGCGGGGCGGACATTCTGATGCCGGTTGAGATCGACCATGATCTTCTGGGCGCCCTCAAGGTGAGTTTTGACTGGAATGCGGAGAGCGCCCGCATCGACCGGGAGTTCGGTCGGACAATCCGGCAGCTCCTCTATCTCGCCCTCTTCATCTTTGTCCTGGGGACCGGGGGGGCCTTCATTGTTTCGCGGGCGTTGACACGGCCGATCATAGAACTTTCTCAGGAGATCGAGAGATTTGACAAGGAGATTTATCCCCAGAATGGTTCCCTGAACTCCATGTCGTGTAAAGACGAGAGCCTTCAGTTGCGGGACGCCTTTACCCGGATGATTGAAAATCTGAGGAAGTATCTGAAAGAATACAAAAAAATGTCTGAAGAACGGGAAAAACTAACTTGCATGGCGACGATAGGCCAGATGTCGGCTCAGATCGCCCATGAAACCCGGAACAGTCTGTATGCGATCCGGGGGGCGATTTCCGGTCTGGAAAAGGCGGACAGCCTTACCGAGGTTCGGGATTACGTGGAGGTGATTAAGGAAGAGACCCTGGAGATGACCATGATGTCGGATGATTTTCTCCGGTTTGCCAAGACACCCGAGCCGGTGATTGTCGCATGTCATGTAGACGATGTGGTACAGAGGGTGGTGGAGCTTCTGGATCCTGATCTGGAGGATTCCGGGATTCGCGTGATCAAGGTGGGAAAAGACGGGATTCCCCAGGTGATGGCGGATCCCACCCTCCTGAAACAGGCCTTCATGAATCTGTTTCTGAACGCCATCCAGGCCATTGAACAGGGCGGGACGATCACGGTCGAATATAAGGTGGCGGGAGATTTTGTGGAAACCAGTATCCAGGACGACGGTCCCGGTATTCCGGAAGAGATTAACTACAAGGTTTTCCAGCCCTTTTTTTCAACGAAACTCTACGGTACGGGACTGGGACTTCCCACAGTCTACAAGCTGTTGGTTTCCCAGCACGGTGAAGTCGACTTGGAGGAATCGGAAGTGGGCGCGCGGTTTTTAGTGAAACTTCCCATCGCGAAATCGAATGGAGCGTAAATCCCATGCAGAAGATTCTGGTTGTGGATGATGAACGGAATATTCGGAAGGTCCTTTCCAACTACCTGAGAAAAGAGGGATTTTCGGTGGAGACCGCCCGGAATTATGAAGAAGCGGTCTCCAAAGTCAGCGAACTCAACATGGACCTGGTTCTCACCGATATGCGCTTACCCGGACAGTCCGGTTTGAGTCTTCTTCAATGGATCAAACGGAAGCAGGCCTTTCTTCCGGTGATTGTAATCACGGCCTTCGGCAGTATCGACAATGCCGTGGAAGCCATAAAAAACGGCGCTTCCAATTATTTGACCAAACCGGTGGATATGGATGAGATGATGGCCATTATCCGGCATACCTTATTAAAGGCCCAGGGAAGAAGAACCCCGGAGGTGGAAGAAAAATCCCAGGAACGATTCGGGATTATCGGGAGAAGTTCTGCGATCAATGAAGTGATTTCCACAATCCAGGTTGTGAGTTCAAGCCGCGCGAATGTCCTGATCACCGGGGAATCGGGGACGGGTAAAGAACTGGTGGCCCGTGCGATTCATTCGGCTTCTCCGCGCAGGGAATTCCCATTTATCGCAATCAACTGCGCCGCCATTCCTGCGGAGTTGATTGAAAACGAGTTATTCGGCCATGAGAGCGGTGCCTTCACCGGTGCCGTTTCCCGTGAAACCGGAAAGGTGGAGATGGCGGACCAGGGGACCTTGTTCCTGGATGAGATCGGGGAGATGGCTCTTTCCATGCAGATCAAGCTTCTTCGTTTTCTGCAGGAGAGGGTATTTTTCAGAATTGGAGGGAAAAATCAGACTTCATCGGATTGCAGGATTATCGCAGCCACGAATCGTGACCTGGAAGAGGAGATTGAGAACGGCCGTTTCCGGGAGGATTTTTTTTACCGCCTGAACGTAATCCAGATCAGAATGCCGACACTGAGGGATCGCAAGGAGGATATTCCCCTGCTGGTGGAGCACTTCCTGGAGAAATATTCAGAGGAAAACCAGAAGTTCATCAGAGGAGTCGAGCCGGTGGTCCTGGAGGCGCTGATGCAGTATGAATGGCCGGGGAATATCCGGGAACTGGAAAACATTATTGAACGGGGTGTGGTCCTGTCAAGGCTGGATACTCTCGTCCTGGAAGATCTGCCCAAAAAGGTGAAAAATACGCTTTTGAATTCGATGGGAGCGGAGGATCAACCTCCGGAAGACAAAGATCTTCTGGAGCTTTCGGGAATGACCCTCGCGGAGATTGAGCGGATTGCGGTAGTCAAGGCACTGAAGTCGGAGAATTGGAACCAGACCCGGGCCGCGAAGAGGCTTGGGATCACTCGCCGGCAATTGAGGACCAAAATGGAGAAATATCAGCTGCTGTAATTACAGACATTTGCGGAGTGCCATTTTTCTCGTTCATTCCGGAACACCTCCGGGGCGTCAACTGTACATTTCTGAACACCCGCATTGTGCTTTCTCACACTTCGAATGGATAACTGATTGATTTTGTGCTTTATTTATGTGGAGGCATGATATATGCATGCATCACTCAATCGTAATGTGGGCGGATTGTGTATTATAAAACCGGAGGGAAAGGAATGTCAAAGCGGCAGGTTAGGGAATTCATTGTTACACTGTTGATCATCATGGGATTTATCTGGGTCCTTTATCTGATCTTTCAAATGCGCGGATTTCTCTCCCTTGATCCGGACAGCTTGTCTGATGAGAAAATCGCCATGATCAAGGATTCCATACGGAACCATGTTCTGTTGGGCGGGTTGTTGGTCGGTGGCTTGATGGGGGCGATCGTGCAGCGCTCCAAGTTCTGTATTGCCGCGGCATGCCACAGCGTGGTCACGATCAAGGACCTGAGCCAGAGCCGGGCCTATGCCATGGCGCTGATCGTGGCGATCCTGGGGACTCAGATCCTGTACAAGACGGGGGAAGTGGATATCACGCGCTGCATCTATATCGCGTCCCCCGTGACATGGCTCAGTTACATTGTCGGAGGGTTTATCTTCGGTGTGGGAATCGTATACGCCGGCGGATGCGCCAGCAGAATTCTCGTCCGTTCCGCCGAGGGAAATCTCGGTGGACTTGTGAGTGTCTTGGCCTTTATCTTTTCTTCCGGCGCCACCCTCTGGGGGATTCTCGCCAAGGTTCGGGTCGACTATTTCAATCATGTGACCCTGAACATGAAAACTCAATATATACCGCAGTTGGCTCAGCACGTCCCCTCCTGGCTGGTGATTCTGATCATTGAGGCCGCGTTGCTTTTCTTCGTTTGCATGGCTCCGAAGGATTCGGAATGGTGGGGGGTGCGCTGGCCGGTCGCCGGGATCGCCATCGGGCTTACGATCATACTGGCCTGGTGGATTAATGGGGTCGCATACAAGGCTGTTCCTTTTATTGATTCCTTCACCTTTACCGGTCCGGACGATCCGACGCTTCTGCAGGCCTGGCGTCCCAAAAGCCTGACCTTCGCGCTGGCGGATGCGCAGACATTCCGGTATATTATCTTATGGACCGGGGAAACGATGAATTTCGCGATTGCCACCGTTTTCGGAGTGATCGGCGGAGCACTCCTTGCCGCTCTCATCACGGGAACGTTTCATTGGGTGGCCCCGCCTTTGCAACAATTTAAGTACAATCTTGTCGGCGGACTCCTGATGGGTTTCGGCGCCGTCCTGGGGCTGGGATGCAATATCGGACAGGGACTCAGCGGATTTTCCACACTGGCTTTCGGGAGCATCCTGACGATGACCTTTATTCTAATCGGGGCGATTGCGGGCGCCAAGTTTATGAATTGGCAATTGATGAGGGAGATGTAGACGTGAGGCAGTTTCGGAGATTATTTTACGGCGTCCTGTTCCTTCTCGTGGGGACACATTGCGCCTTTTCTCAGGAGGCACTGAACGGACCGGAGCCGCCGTGTAAGGATCCGGTTGTAATCTATTCCGTTCAGGGAGACTATGATGAGGTCTGGGAGGATCTGAAACTGGCGTTAAATGACAGAGGCCTCGTGATTTCCAGTGTATCGCATGTGGGAGAAATGATCGACCGGACCGGCCGGGCCCTCGGCCGAACCCGTAAGGTCTTTGCAAAGGCCAATGTTATGGAATTCTGCAGTGCCATCGTTTCCAGGAACATGTTGGAACAAGATCCTCATCTGATCGCCTTTTGTCCTTATCAGATTATGGTCTACTCCCTGCCGGATGAGGAACGGAAGATTTACCTTTCCTATCGTCGTCCGATCTGGAAGGAACGGGAGGATCAGGCGGTTCTGGATTCTGTGGAAAGACTGGTGGACGGGATCATTCATGATGTGATCGAGTTGCACGAGAGTTACGAGGAATAACCGGCAACGGGGAATTTTACGTGAGGAATCACGATGCGTCTTCTTCGTGACGTGGTGACCGGCTTGCTTCTGATTTTCCTTTTTGGGGGGACCGTCCGGGCCGACCATTCTCCCCCGTCCCCTTCGGGCGGAGAGTTTTTTGATCTCTTCATGGGGGATTTGAGGGAAGAGCTTCAGACGGTGCGGGAAGAGGGGAAGAAGGGCATTCTCCTCTTTTTTGAAATTGATTCCTGCCCGTTTTGCATCCGGATGAAACAACGCGTGCTCAGTCGCCCCGAGGTCAGGACATTTTTTGAGAAGTCTTTTCTCCGCTACTCCATTGATGTGGAGGGGGATGTGGAACTCACCGATTTTCAGGGCAAGACCATGCGTCAAAAGGATTTCGCCCTGTCTCACCGCGTACGTGCCACGCCGACGATGATCTTCTATGATCCGGAGGGAAAGGAGATCACCCGCTATGTCGGCGCCATGGAACGGCCGGGTGATTTCCTTCTTCTGGGAGAATATGTAACCAAGGGCGTCTATCGGGAGATGCCCTTTATCCGTTACAAGCGCCTTCACCATCGAGAAAATAAGGAGTAATGAGCGACAGGTGCTTTCCGATCCCATGGAGCTTCATTTTTGGGGTGGGGCTGTATTGGATCATGGCCGGTTATGTCCCCGTCCGGTGCGCGGCGGATCAGGCCCTTTCCGCTCTTCCGGATCCCCTGACTCTGGGCGCGGCCCTTCGACTGGCCGATGAACCGGATCCGGCCGTATCCGAGGCAGAGGCGGATCTGGAAGATGCCGAGGCCGTCCGTCGATCGGTAAAATCGAGGTTGGGAATCCGGGCCTCCTTTTCAGGGAGTCTCCGGTGGATCATGCCGGATCCTCTCGCACCCGAACAGTCAAAAAACGACTCCAGCTTTCATTTCAACCTGAAAAAACGTCTCTATGATTTCGGCAGAAGCCGGTATGGTCTTTCCGCCGCCCGGTCGGAGATTTCGGCCACGAAATGGCGTTATGAAGACGCCCGGCAGGGACGGCGTATTGAGATTATGTCCCGTTTTTTTAATGTCCTGCTTGCTGATATGGCGTATGATCGGGACAGTGAAGCCACATCCGTGGCTTATACGCGGTACGACCGGTTACGGGACCGGAACGAACTGGGGCAGGTGTCGGATATTGAGGTTCTCAAGGCCAAAAGCGAGTACCGGGCGGCCCGTAGAAAACGGAGTATCAGTGAGGCCCGTCAGCGAACCAGCCGTGCCCTCCTTGCCGAGGTTCTCAACCGTCCGGGGATGCTTCCGGCTACTCTGGTTCAGCCCGAACTTCCGGACACAAACCGGGAACTTCCCGAAGTGGAAGAACTGATCCGGGAGGCTGTGAAGAAAAACCCGGTGCTGCGCGCCCTGCGGTTTCGAGTGCAGTCGACCCGGGAAAAACTGAAGGAGGATCGTGCCGGTAAAAATCCTCTTCTTACGGCAGAGATTGAGCGGGCTTTTTATAAACGCCGTTTCGGGTCCCGGGACAGATGGCGAGCGGACATGACGTTGAAGGTCCCTCTCCTGACCGGAGGAGTGGTCGACGCGGCTTTCGCGGGTCACATTGCGGAACTGCATCGTCTGCAGGCGCGACTGGACCGGCGGACCAGAGAGGTGAGACAGGCAGTGCTGGAAACCTGGGAGGCAATCCAGACGCTCAGAATGGGGCTTGTCGAGGCCGGGGACCGCATCGAATACCGGGATCTCTATCTCGATCGCAGCCGTTCACTCTATGAGCTGGAGGTCAAGACCGACCTGGGGGATGCGATGACCCGTCATGTGGCGGCGTTACGGTATAAAATGGAGATTGAGTTCCAACTGGCCCTGGAGTGGGCCAAACTGGATGCGATGACCGGGAAACCCGTGTTCGGCATGAAGAATGCGGCCGGACGGGTTGCGAAGCAATCATTCCGTAAGAAACAGGGACGACTATGAAACCTTACCGTGCGCCGGGATTTCCCAAGATCGGAAAGGTCCTGGCGGGATTCATACTCTGGTTTCTGTTGGGGCGGTCCCTTTTATTATGGGCCGCGGATTACCCCGCGGTTTTAGGCTGGGAAAAACGGGTGGAACTCAGCACTCCGGTTTCCGGCATTGTTGTGGAAGTGTCGGCCCGGGTGGGGGAGCGTGTGAAGAAGGGGCAGTCTTTGTTAAAACTGGATGAGCGTCCCTTCCGGATTGAACTCGATCGGGCGCGTTCCGAGGTAAGGCGGCTTTCCGTGGCTCTGGATGAGGCGCGGCGTGAGAAGGAACGGGCCGAAGAGCTTTATGCCCGCACCGTGCTTTCCGACCACGAACTGCAATTGGCCCGGATCGGATGGACGACCGCCGACACGAGACTGGAATCGGCCCGGGCCGATCTGGACCGGGCCAGGTTGAATCTGGAATACAGTGTCATCCGTGCTCCCTATGACGGGATTGTCCTGAATCGGCATGTTGAAGTGGGGCAGACCATTGTGAACCGTCTTCAGTCGACCCCCCTCCTTGTACTGGCCGAAACCGGGCGTATGCGGGCCCATCTGCTTCTGAGTCAGGAGCAGCTCTTAACCCTTGCTTCCGGGGAGAAGGCGATGGTGAAAGTGAAAGGACGCACCTATCCCGGAAGTGTGTTGTCCATCGGCTTGACACCGGAATCGGGAAAGTCAGGCGCCCCGCTCTACGGGGTGGATATATCCTTTCATGCCGGATCGACGGACACCTTCCGGGAAGGACAGCCGGCCACGGTTTCGTTTCCGGAGATCCCTGAGGACCCATCATCATGGTAGATTCCAATCCACATGAAATTGACCGGACGCTGGACGTCAAGGGATTGACGTGTCCCCTGCCGGTTTTGAAGACCAAACAGACCCTGGATCGGATGCACTCGGGAGAGGTGCTGGAGGTGATCTCCACGGATCCCGATGCGAAGTCGGACATTCCCCGGCTCTTCAAACGTCTCGGGCACGCTGTTCTGGAAGTTCGGGAAGACCGGGGGGTACACACCTTCCTGATCCGGAAAAAATGACATGAAGTTGTTTTCAATGATCCCGTTCTTTTTCCCGGAAATCTTTCTTGACTCCTTCCCTGTGCCGCTATAGATTGGACGCATGCTAAGAAGACTGCGTACCCCTGTTTCAGAAGGTTTCGGAATCACAGCACCTCTCTTCTTCTTTTTCCTCCTGTCTCTCCCGCTGATTCTCCCGGAATCTTCTCTTGCCGTGGACCGGGCGGTCCGGGTCGGGATCTATGAAAACCCGCCGCTGGTCTTCCGCGGTCCGGATGGACGATACCACGGGTTCATGGTCGATCTACTGGAAGCAATAGCCGCCGGGGAGGGGTGGAAGCTTTCCTATGTGGAGGGGACCTGGCCGGAGTGCCTTGCGAGGCTCAACGCCGGGCAGATCGATCTTCTGACGGCGATCGCCTATTCACGTAAACGGGCCCGGCGGTTCGACTTCAACAGGGAGACTGTCATGGAAAACTGGGGACGTCTCTATGTCCGACCGGATTCCGGCATTGAGTCGATCCTCGACCTGCAGGGGAAAACGGTCGCGATCCTCAAGGGGGATATCCATGCCGGGGTTTTTCAGGAACTCCTGTCCGATTTTGATTTGAAGGTGAAACTGCTTTTCGTCGAGGCTTATGACACGGTTCTGAAGGATGTGGAAGAGAAGAAGGCCGATGCGGGGGTGATCAACCGGCTTTTCGCCTTAGGCAACGTCCGTCGTTACCCCCGGTTGAAAGAAACGGCAGTCATTTTCAACCCGATCGAGGTCCATTATGCCGCTCCGAAGGGAAGGAACCGGGAACTGCTCGCGGCCATCGATTCGCACCTCACGGCATGGAAACAGGATCCGGATTCCTTGTACTACCGATCGATCGAGAAATGCTTCTGTGGACCCGGGAAAGTCATTTTCCCGAAATGGGTCCGGTCGGTATTCCTCTTCGGGTCCGTGCTGATTCTCTTTTTTCTGACGATGACCCTGGTTCTGAAGGCCCGCGTCCGGGCGCGCACCGCTGAGCTTTCGGCCCGGAACAGAGAGCTTCAGGCGGAGATCGCGGAGCGGGAGAAACTCCAGGCCCAGCTTTTCCAGTCGCAGAAGATGGAGTCGGTCGGAAAACTGGCCGGGGGTGTGGCCCACGACTTCAACAACCTGCTTTCCACGATCCTCGGCTATACCGAGCTTCTCCTCATGGATCTTTCCCCAAAAGGGGCGATGCGGGAGCAACTGGAGATGATTCGGCAGGCGGGGGAGCGGGCCGCATCCCTGACCCGTCAGCTCCTTGCTTTCAGCCGGAAACAGGTCCTTGAGGTCCGGCCGATCAACCTCAGCGTCCTGGTTGAAAACCTGGCCAGAATGCTCCGGCGGATGATCGGAGAGGATGTGGTCGTGGAGCTTGAGACACCTCACACGATCCGGAACGTGCTGGCCGATCCGGGACAGATCGAGCAGGTTCTGATGAACCTGGCGGTCAACGCGCGCGATGCCATGCCGGAGGGCGGACGTCTTTTGATTGAGACGGCGGAGATGGAGCTGGATGATCGTTATGCGGCGATGCACAAAGGGGTTCGGCCGGGTCGGTACGTGTTGCTGGCCGTAACGGATAACGGGGAGGGGATGTCCCCCGAGGTGCGGGAAAGAATTTTCGAGCCCTTCTTCACGACCAAGGAACTCGGGCGCGGCACCGGACTCGGCCTGGCCACGGTCTATGGCATTATCAAACAGCATAAGGGATATATCTGGGTTTACAGTGAGCCCGGACGAGGCAGCACTTTCAAGATCTATCTCCCGGTCACCGAGGAAAAAGAGGAAGAATCCACGTCGTCTTCCAGTGTTGCTCTGCCGAAGGGGACGGAGACCGTCCTGGTGGTGGATGATGAACCATCGATTCGGAAACTGGTGGTGGACACTCTGATTCCGCTGGGGTATTCCGTTCTGGAGGCGGCGGATGGAGAGAAGGCCCTGCGGGTCTGCAGATCCGCAGACAAAACCGTCGATCTGCTTCTGACAGACCTGATCATGCCGGGGATGAACGGCCGTGACTTGGCCGATTCGATCCGGCAGATCCATCCCGGGATTCGGGTGATTTTCATGTCCGGGTATACCGAGAATATGATTGTGCACCAGGGGGTCCTGGAACCGAAGCCCCCTTTTCTGCAGAAACCGGTCACGCCCCGCTCCCTGGCCGTTCAGGTCCGGTCTGTTCTGGACGGGATCGATGGATAAGGGAAACCGGGACTTTTCATGAAGAAGAAGGAGAAACCATGGCCGTTCAGTTCCTTGTGATGACATCCATCCTGTTCTTCTGTTTTATGGCGCCGGCGGGCGCGGAGCCTCCTGCCGCCGTTCATCCTTACAACCTTTCCATCTCCTTCGATATCCCCCACGCGCGGCTGTCGGGAAAGGCCGAGATTCGGGTCCGGGCCGGGCAGAAACTCTTTCTGGCAACCGGAACGCTTTCGATTCATGAGATACGATTCAACGGGGAAAGGATCCATGCCGTGATCCGGAATGGTGTCTTAAGCGTTGATCCTGCCGTGGACGGCTCCTTGTCCATTCGTTATGAGGGGACCTTCCGAGGGAAGAAACCTTCCCGGGATACGCATTCCGGGGAGGTGGGGAGCGTGATCGATGACCGGGGGATCTTTCTCACCGGGCTCTGGTACCCGCGGCCCGACGGGTTGACGCCATACCGGCTGACGGCTCTCCTTCCTTCCGGTTTTGAGGCGGTCGCCGAGGCGGAGCGGATCGACAGCCGCGACGTGACGGAAGGACGTGAATTCCACTTCGATTTTCCTCATCCGGTTGACGGGATCAACCTGATCGCAGCCAGGGGCTACGAAGTCGGTCACGAGAAGATCCAGGGGGTCGATCTTTACACTTATTTTTTTCGCGAGGATCGTGAACTTGCCGGGACCTACAGGAAGTATGCCGCGCAGTATCTCAAGCTCTATGATCAGCTTCTGACCCCTTATCCGTACAAACGGTTTTCCGTTGTTGAAAATTTCCTTCCCACAGGATATTCCATGCCGACCTACACACTGCTCGGACGGTCCGTGGTGAGACTTCCCTTCATCGTGAAGACTTCATTAGGACATGAGATTCTGCACCAGTGGTTCGGGAATTCGGTTTTTGTGGATACGGAGGGGGGCAACTGGGCCGAGGGACTGACGACCTACCTTGCCGATCAGTTCTACGAGGAGCGTGAGGGAAAAGGACCGGACTATCGCAAGAACCTCCTGGTTCAATACGGGGCCTACGTCAATCGGGAAAATGAATTTCCTCTCCGGGATTTTATCGGGAGAACGGATGGAGCCACCATGGCAGTCGGTTACGGAAAAGCCGCGATGGTTTTCCATTTGCTCCGGAGGCGGGTGGGAGAGAGGAATTTTTTCGCGTCCCTGAAGACATTCATCCATCGGGAGCAGTTTCGTCAGGTGTCGTGGAAGGAGATTCAATCGGCGTTTGAAAAGGAATCGGGAGAGAACCTGGAGGGGTTCTTCGACCAATGGGTCGACCGGAAGGGGCTCCCCGGTTTCCGGCTGCAAAACGGATCCGTCCGGTGGGAAGGAGACCGGTTCGAGGTGGCCTTCGATCTCCTTCAGGAAGGACCGTCCTATACGCTCGATCTTCCGGTTGAAATTGAGACCGCTGGAGAGGGCGGAAAGAACCGGAGAAAAGAGTGGATTCACGTGGACCGGGAGCGTCAGCGCATCCGGCTTTTTTCGGACGATGAGCCGATCGGTCTGATCCTGGATCCGGAATATGATGTCCCCAGAAGATTGAGTGATTCGGAAAGATCTCCGGTTCTCGCGGGGCTTCTGGGGGCCGACAAGCTGCTGATTGTCCTGCCTCCGAAGGGCCCGGGGATGTATACGGATCTGGTCCGGCTTTTTAAGGAACGTGGTGCGGAAGAACGGCATGCGGAAACGTTGAAGGATTCTGAGATCAGGGGGTCTTCTCTCTTCGTCCTGGGGTTCGACAATCCCCTCGTGGCCGGACTCTTCGGGAGGATTGAATCACCGGATGCGGGGGTCTCCCTTCAGATCCGGAAAAATCCCTGGAATCGGAAACGGGTGGTGGGAATGATTCAGGCGACCTCCCGCAAGGAGATTGGGAGCGTGCTTTCGAAGATCTTTCATTACGGAAAGTACAGCCGGATCGATTTTCGAGGAGGGAAAAACGTCGGAAAACAGGTTGAGAAATCGGAAAAGGGGATCCGGATGTCGTTGCAGACCCGGGAGATGTCGGTTGTGGACCTCTCCGCGCGCAAGACTCTGTCGGATGTCATCGCGGGGGTCTGCGGAAAACAGATTGTCTACGTCGGAGAGAACCATGACCGGTTCGCCCATCATTGGACCCAGTTGCAGGTGATCCGGGGAATGTATGCGAGAAACCCGAAGATTGCCATCGGGATGGAGATGTTTCAGCGGCCCTCCCAGAAGGCCCTGGATGATTATATCAACGGTTTGATTTCGGAGCGTGTCTTCCTGAAACGTTCCGAGTATTTCAAGCGGTGGGGTATGGATTACAACCTGTATAAACCGATCCTGGACTTTGCGAGAGAAAAAAAGATTCCCGTGGTCGCCCTGAATCTCAGGCAGGAAATTACCCGGAAGGTTTCCAGGAAGGGGATGGATTCGCTGGACGGAGAGGAGAGGAAGCTGCTTCCGCGGCAAATCGATTTTTCGGATCAGAAATACCGGGATCGATTGGAGACCATTTTCAGGAAGCACAAAATGCCGGGAGGGGAAAACCTTGATTTCTTTTATCAGGCGCAGATCCTTTGGGATGAGACCATGTCGCAGTCCATCGATGATTTTCTGAAAAATCATCCGGACAGACAAATGGTCGTGCTTACGGGATCGGGGCATCTTGCTTTTGGATCCGGAGTTCCGAACCGGACTTTCCGGAGGAACGGTCTTTCCTACGCGATTATCCTGAACGACCGGGAGAACGAACCGGCGATTGCCGACTATCTGGTTTATCCCGGGGCCATCCAAACGATCTCCGCGCCGAAAATGATGGTGATGCTCAGCGAAAAGGATGGAAAGGTCAGGGTGGAGGATTTCCCGAAAGAGAGTGTCTCAAAGAAGGCGGGATTGAAAGTCGGAGATATCCTGCTTTCCCTTGATGGTGAACCGATCGATTCGATCGAAGACGTCAAGATAGCTCTCTTCTACAAGAAAAAAAAGGATACGCTTGCGGTAGGTATCGAGCGGAAGAGATTTTTGGGAGGGATGAAGAAGGAAACTTTCCGGGTGAGGCTGTAGGTTTTCCGGAACGGATCAGTCGTCAGCATTGGTTGATTTCATGGATCAGTTGTCGTAACCTTCCGAAGTCCTTCCGGTTGAACTCCAGGATCAGCCTCGGCAGACGCAGAATCTCCGGTTCGTCCCTCTCGACGGGGAGCGCCTTTGAGGGGAAGATGCCCTCCCTTCCGTTCAGGATATCGGAGAAATCTTCCCTGATTTTCCGGAGAGACTGTGGAGGGAGAGGGGACGTCATCCGGATGACCAGGCGGTCTCCGACATACCGCAGACTGTGATACCGGCGGTAGAAACAATGGATTCTCCGAACGGCTTCTTCCACGGAATCAACCCGTTCAAAAAGATGAAAGTCCGATGATCCGACATAGCCTCCGGCAAGGAGTTCGTTTTCAACGAACCGGAGCCATTGTCTCCAGTAACTTCCTTCCGGTTCATCGACGAGGATGAGAGGAAGGAGATCCCGTTTTCCCGTTTGCAGAAGGGTGAGGACTTCCATGGCCTCATCGAGGGTGCCGAATCCGCCCGGGAACAGGACTACGGCATCCGCCTCTTTCAGAAAGGCGACCTTCCGGTTGAAAAAGTATTTGTACATGATGTGCCGTGGATTGCCTTCCACAAAGGGGTTCGGTTGCTGCTCAAAGGGGAGCCGGATGTTCACGCCGAAAGAATGGTCGGAACCGGCGCCCTCATTGACCGCCTGCATGATTCCAGGCCCTCCCCCCGTGATCACCATGTATCCCGCTTCGGCCAGTTCCCGGCCGAGACACCGGGCCATATCATAGATCGCCTCATCGGTCTGTGTCCTGGCGGAGCCGAAAACGGTGACTTTCTTTACGTTCCGATAGGGACCGAAGACCTTGGCGGTAAAGCGCATCTCCTTCAGCGTGGAATTCATCAACTTCAGATCGGCCCTTTGATCATCTTCCTGGCCGGCCTTGAGAGCCGCCAGGATCAACTCCCGCACGAATTCCGGGTGATGGACCCCTCCCACGAGGCGAATCAACTCCTCGATGGCCTGATCTGCGGGACCGTTAGTTCGGGTGAAATGAAGTTCCATGTTGTCGTTCATCCGCCCAGGATGCGGACCTTCCATTTATTTTCTGTTGGTTCTTTCTTTTTCCTCAAAGGCCCGACAGGCCATACCGGAGGTTCGGGAGACGAACAGGGAAGGAATCTCCTTTCCTTTGAATCCCATGGCCCGGCATCCGCGCGGAAAGTATTTGTCCCAGGTGACGAAGAAATGCCTGCAACGCAGGCAGTCAACCGGTTTCGCGGAGTTCACCTTCCACCTCCTTCTCCCTCGTGATCTCGAATCATTCCAGGACCTGATTGATCACCTGTTGCAGTTCCTGGAATTGATAGGGTTTGATGAGCCGGCCCTTCAATCCATCTTCCCGGTAATCCGCCACGATCGGATTGGCGGCGTATCCGCTCGAACCGATGATCCTTACGTCTGTAAGGGTTTTTTCACGACGAGAACAGGCGCGGCAACCTGGGTGATGATCGTTCCGGCGACACTTCCCATGAAGAGCCGGTTCAGTCCGGTCCGACTGAAGCTGCCGACGACAATCAGCTCCGGCAACCATTCTCTTGAATCCGCCACGATCGCATCGGGTACGCTCCCCTCCCTCACGATCCCCTCCGCATTGAGGCCTTGTCGCTTCACGTGGTTCACGATCCCATCCACGGTCCGGCTTGCCTGACGGTACATTTTTTCGAGGAACGCCGGACCGTGAATCTGCAATTCTTCATTCGAGGTGACAACGGAAATGATGCGGAGAAAACCGTCAAAATTCCTGGTCAGGTCGGTTGCGGCATGAAGTGCATGTCGATTCCTTCCGGATCCATCCGTTGCGAGCAGGATTTTGTGTGGTTTGTCCCATTGTTTTCCCCGGGTCAGGACCAGACAGTTTCCCCTGGCGTAACCGGTCAGTTCGGGGGCGATCATACCGAGGGGACCTTTTAAGCGGGGGGAGAGGATGAGCAGATCCACAGGAGAACGATCGAGGATTTCCTTGATCGACTCTGTCGGATGCCCGGAGATCACCTGGATCTCCGTGGAAGACGGGACATTCAGCTTTGTTAAGATCCGGTGAATTGCTTCCGTCCCTTCGTGGATGAACTCCTTTCTGACCTTCTTGGCGACCGGTCCGAAAACCCCCATGGTCCGGGTTGTGTCGCGAAGGACCGTTTCGTCGATCACGCGAACCACCTTGATTTCGGCGTGGAGAATTTCTGTCCAGAAGAGCGCGGTCCGGATCAGGTCCTCACTCTTCTGTGTGTCGTCTAACACCACGATTTTCGGAGGGCTTTCCATTGGATCCGTACTCCACGGGGTCTTCAGCCCCAAAACGGAAAAGACAAGGCAACCGTGGACCCCGTGCCGGCTCCCGACACAATCGAATCGGTTCTTCAGTACCTCCTATGAGAAGAAAGTATACCTGAAAAGGCCCCGAGACTCAAGAACGATGATACGGGGAATTCCCCTCAAACGGTTCGAAATGGGGGGATGGATACAGGAGTCCCTGTATCCATCCCTGTTTCTTTTCCCCGGGTCTTCCTTCATTAAGCGATGATTTTGTACCAGATCTGGACGCTGGTCAGAATGATCACCACCATCAGGGAGTAACGGAGGATCAGGGCGGGGGTTTTCTTGCTGACAATGCTTCCGAATTGCGCCGAAGGGATGGAACTGATGATGAGCGCCAGGGCGAGCAGCCAGTCGACCTGGCCTGTCGCCATCTTTCCAATGGCTCCCATGATCGCTCCGATAAATACGATCCCCAGGCTTGTTCCGATCGTGACACGGAGCGGAATCCTCAAGACATACAGCATGACCGGAATCAGGATGAATCCGCCTCCGGCACCGACCATTCCGGCCAGGCAACCGATCAGAAGCCCGAGACCCACGGCAAGCGGTTTGTTGAAATCAATGTCATCCGGATTGGAGATCTTTGCGTCTTCCTCTCTGGGCGGGATGAACATCATGAGTGCCGCGACGACCGCGATGACGCCGAATGCGATCATGAGGGACTGGTTGCTCATATATTTGGAGATCACGGAGCCGAAGGCGGAACCGATTGCGACCGCCACCCCGAGGCTCAGCAGAAGTTTGATACTGACAAATTTATTTTTCCGGTGCCGGATCACCCCCGACATGGAAGCGAAAACCACCTGGATCATCGACAGACCCGCGACCGCCTTCATGCTGAGAACGCCGATTCCGAGGATTTTCGGGACAAACAGCATCAGGGGGATCATGATGATCGCGCCTCCCAGACCGAGTAGTCCGGACAGAAAACCGCCGATTACACCCAGCACCAACAGAACATTGAACATTTCCATTTTCGGGATACTCCTTTCTTCTGTTTCCTATGAGAGTGAATGATTATTATTTACTTGCAGCCGGGTTCGGCAGAATCTGACCGATTTTTTTGCCATTGTGGTGATCCCGCTCAGACGATTCCTTCAGGATCTCCAGGGCCGTCTCCGGTTCTCCGGCCTCCGCGAAAGCCGCGGCCGCCATTTCGTCCTCAAATTTCTTAATGAATTTCTTGAGTGCCTTCATGATATGCTCCTTCATTTCTTAACGAGTTGATCCCTCAACCTGTATCTGTCTGGACATTGTGACAACCGGTCTGTGTATATATTTTCTGAGCCTTCTGATGCTGAAGGGTTTGTTCCGCTCCATCAGGGAGGGGCTTAAAATAACGATTTCGATCCCTGCGTGATTTTGAAGAATCTGTCTGATCGCGGAGAGAAGATCGCCCGTGACAACATCGAATTTTGTAATCAGATCCGGGTTTTCACACTCTTTCTTCCAGATCTGAATTCTTTTTTCTGCTTCCGCCTTCAGAACGTGTTCCCGTTCCCTGAGAATCTCTTGTGCTGTTTCCGACTCTCCGGCCTCCGCGAACGCAACGGCCGTCATTTCGTCTTCAAAGGTTCTCAACATCTTTCGATCATAATGAAACAGGATGTAAAGTCCCCCCTTGACGACCTTCGATAATTCCTTAGCGTATGTAAAACCGTCTTTCAAGCAGGCCGCTTCCCCTTTTACCACATACAGCAACTTGCTCCTCATTTACTCACCTCCTTTCCGGGTGGATACAAGGTATCAGCCTCTACATAGAGGTTATAGCAAAGAGCGTGCCAGTTCTAACTTATTGAAATGAAAGAGAAATGGTATTTTAGATCGGAGATAAAGCGTTTCATTTCTAAACACAAAGGAACGGTTTTTAGGTTCTCAACAGGATTGTGTGGGTAAGTCCAGTTTTCCTGCAACGAGATCAAGAAGCACATAAAGGGGACAGAAGCACATAAAGGGGACAGGCTACTTTTTCACAGAATCGACCATTGATCACAAAAAGTAGCCTGTCCCCTTTTATGTTTTCGGGAGAACCGAGACAGGTCGAATACCCAAATGGGCCGGAAAGATCCGCAGGGGAGAGAAACCCAGGACACAATGGTTTCAGAGACAGCAAACCAAAAAAAGATAGCGAAAGGGGTCTGGACGACTCAGGGAAGAACTCTCTCTTAAATTTTTTGCTTGACAAAATTATAGCGCATGACCCCCAGAGGTCCCTGGATTCGGAGTGGACATCCCATAAAACGAGACATACCTTCAAATTATGTCATATGTCAAGGCCTGACACCATAAGTGGGTACTGGAAAGGAATGGTTACTCCTTGAGGATTCGCCACAGGCTGGTCCTTGATATACCTAAGATCTCGGAGGCTTTGGTCTTATTTCCGTTGACCAGTTGGATGACCTTGATGGCATATTCACGTGAAAGTTCGTCAATGGTCTTGAGACGGTCTGGAACAATAGTTTCAATTTGAAACAGTTGCATGCCGACAGGGAGGGAGTCGGGGAGGATCATGGGTGTTTTCTCCAGAATCAGGGCTCGCTCTATGATATTTTCCAGTTCTCTGACATTTCCCGGGTAACTGTACGACTTTAAAAGGCGCATCGCCTTCTCGCTGAAACCACGAATTTTTTTGTTGCTTCGTTGGGAATGTTTTTCGAGAAAATGATGGCTCAACGGCAGAATATCCGCTTTTCTTTCCCGAAGCGGAGGGATGTGGATATCCATTACGTTGAGCCTGTAGAACAGGTCGTTTCTGAATTTTCCCTTTTCAATAAGTTCCTGCAGGTTCTGGTTCGAGGCCGCGATGAAACGGACATCAACCCGGATCGGTCTCGTTCCCCCCACTCTTAAGAACTCCCGATCTTCAATGACTTTCAGCAGTTTTGCCTGCAGGGCGGGGGTCATCTCTGAAATTTCATCCAGAAATACCGTTCCCCCGTCGGCAACTTCCAACAGGCCTTTTTTTTCCGAGACGGCATTTGTAAAGGCCCCTTTCTGATGGCCGAAGAGTTCACTCGCAAGGAGTTCCTCTGTGAAAACGGCGCAGTTCACGGCAAGGAAATGCTGGTCTCTCCGAACACCGGTATAATGGATGAGCTTCGCTACGATCCCTTTTCCTACACCGCTTTCTCCTGAAATAAGCACGTTGCAGTCCGATCCGCTGATGTTCCTGATAATGTTGACTACTTCCTGCATTTTTTTGCTTTTCGCAATGAATACAGGCAGATTCCTGTCTGATCCGAGCGATAGTTTGAGGGCCGTATTTTCTTTTTCAAGATTTTTCTTTTCGCCGATCTGTTCGACTTTCAGAACAATTTCATCCAGATTGAACGGTTTCGTAATGTAGTCGTAGGCTCCTTTTTTAATGGCCTCCACGGCTGAATCGATACTCCCGAACCCCGTGATCATGATGACTTCCGTCTGTGCCCAGTTTTCTTTGATCCTTTCCAGGAGATGGATGCCGTCCAGTTTGGGCATTTTGATGTCCGTGATGACCAGATCGAAATGGTTTTTCCGGATCTTTTCCCAGGCTGCAAGACCGTCCTCGGCTCCGGAAACCTTATGACCTTCCTTTTCCAGGGTATAAAGAAGGTGTTTCAGGGTGATGGCTTCGTCTTCTGCGATCAGTATCTTTAAACTCATTGAACCCTCGGTAGGAGAATGCTGAAGGTTGTCCCGCGTCCCTCCGTGCTCTCGACCCGGATCGTTCCATGGTGATTCTTGATGATATTGTAGGTGATCGAGAGTCCCAGTCCGGTCCCCTTGTCTTTGGTCGTGAAAAAGGGATCGAAGATCTTTTCCATCCTCTCTCCCGGGATTCCGCGCCCTGTATCCCGTACGACCACCCGTACGGAATCCTCTCCGGCTGAGATGCTCACCTTCAATTCCCCCTTTCCTTCCATCGCGTCAACGGCATTGGTGAAAAGATTCAGGAATACCCGTTCCATTCTCACCGGATCGGCGGCGAGTTCCACCATGGGAGGGGCGTCGAGTGTGAAATGGATCCTGTCCGTCGGGGTCAGCCGCTTCACTTGATTGAATGTCCGCTGAATGATCTCCACCAGATTGGTCTGGACAAACCGGGGGTCTTTGTACCGTGCAAACTCCAGCAGGTCCCCCACTGTTTTCTTGACTCGGATCGACTGGTTGAGAATATCCTCCACTGTTTCGTGGACAATGGATGGACAGTTCGGTCCCATTTCTCTTCTCAGGATCTGCGCGGAAATATGGATGTTGTTCAGGGGGTTGTTCAACTCATGGGCAACGCCGGATGCCAGGGTCCCGATGGATGCCAGCTTCTTGCTGTGCATCAGTTCCGCTTCTTTTTTCTTCAGTTCAAGATCCCGGACCTTTAAAGCTTCCGCCATGTTGTTGTACGTTCGGATCAGTGTTCCGACCTCGTCACGTCCGGAAGGGAAAGGCATCGGGGAAAAAAAACCTTCTCCGGCGTGTAGGATCGTATGCATCAGTTCATTTAACCGTTTCGTGATGCTCTGAACCACGAGAAAGATGGTGATGAATCCGAAGATAAAAGTGAGCGGAAATAGGACGAGGATTCCCGTTTCGGACGTTTTGAGCACATTTTGCACCCTGATCCGGACCCCGCGGTCCAGTTCTCTCGAGAGGTCGATGATGTCTTCCCCGGTTTTTCGCAGAATTCTCTGCTGAGATTCGATCTGCCGCAGGAGCAGAACGGCTCTGCTGTCCTCCGGGAGAGAGAAAAACTTTCTCAACTCCTTGAGGATCTGAACGGGGTTGGTCAGAAAAGTGTCTTCAATGATTGGGATCAGGAACGCGTACTCTGTTTTTTCTTTCTTCAGCAGGAGAAGTTCGTTTCTGAATTGTGATTGGGATTCGATGATCTGCCGGAATGCCTTTTTGTATTCCCGCACCTTGGTCTTGAGCTTGAATGTGATTTGGCGAAACCGATCGTTTCGCATTCCCTGCCGTATCAGTTGATCCGTTTCATCAAAGACCTCCCTCATCTTCCTGGTCTCCGTGTGATCCCCATACAGAAAGAGGTTTTTTTCATGCCGTCTTAATTGAAGGACCCGGCTTCTGATGCTGTCTGAGATTTTCAGGAAGCGGAAATCCTTGCGTGTCTCCCAGAAATCAAGGCCCGCGACCAGACCGAAGATGGCCACGATCGCGAAACTGACGGTGAAGATCAGGATGATTTTCTTTTTGATGGACATGGCGGCTCTACCTGGAAAACGGGAGAGGAGAAAACGTCCCTCTCTTTTTCCCGTGAAAACCTTTCCGTTTGACGAACACCGGACATCGGAACGTCAGGTACTATACTGCAGTCGGGAGGAGGGGGTCAAGTGGTCTGCTCGGCGTCCAGATCACAGGCATAGGCCTCGCGACTGACCTGACCGAAAAGTGGTGCGAAGACGAGTCCCGCATAAAAACCGGACAGTGAAGCCAGAATCGATCCGATCCAGGGAATGATCCGAATCACGGCAAGGACGATCAGGACGATCACGGCCAGGAGGGTGATCTTGAAGTAATCGTCGCCTACATTGAAGATTCTGTCCCAAATCTCCCGGATCCGGAATGCCGATGAGATTTTTTCGTTTCTGTTGTACTGGGCGACGGCCATGGGGATGAAAAAGAAAGCGGCAAGGGTCAGAAGGGCCGTACCGGCCATAAAGACCAATCCCACGATCTTGGCCAGAAAGCCGCCTTCAAGAATGGAGCTTGAGACCATGTAGCAGAATTCAGGGAGGATCAGATATCCCGTACAGATCAGAAGGAGGATCAGCCCGTTTAAGAAGAGTCTTTTCCAGTCCTCCCACTCGGGGAGTTTTCCCGTTTCTTCCTGTTTGAAATGATTCACGAAAAGGTTGTAGAGGTATCCTGCCGCGAAGAAGGATAGGGGGAAAAGATACCATTTGATGACAGTCAGGCTGAGAGCCGTTCCTACCAGGAGTTTTACGAGCCATCCGGGATCTTCAGCGGGTCGTCTGATCTCTCTCGCCAGGTCAAGCATGCCTTCCCCCTCCCTCTCTTCAGTTTCCGACTTCTTGCGTTGGACCGGGTCTTGCCGCCGGAATGGACTTCAATCCAACGGATTCAACACAAGACCGGTCAGGAGTTTCGGGTAAAAGTAGGTGGATTTCTGAGGCATTTTCTCTCCCTTCAGGGATACCTCTCTCAGATGTTCCACCCGGGTACCGTTTAACAGGAAGGCCAGCTGTACCTCCCTGTCATTGACCGCGTTCAAGGCATCGTCGATTTCCTTGACATAACGGACATGGGTCTGGGCTTTCAGTTCCTCCTCTCCGATTCCCAACAGCCCTTCCAGGAGCACCGTGTGCAGGATCGTGACGTCCAGTTTACGAAGCACGGGAGAAAGTTCAGGCCGGAGCATGGAGCGGATCCGGTCCATGTCATGGAGGATCAGAAGAAACAGATCATCGCTTTCCGTGGTGTAAAGGCCGAAGGCGTGTTTTTCGCCGCCGATGGTCTTCAGTTCCCGGAGGAACTCCTTTTTCCGGAGAAAGGGAAAGCGCCGGACCTGAAAATACGACTCGATCCGTTTTAAATATCGGCGCAATTCGAATTCCTGAAGATGATCGATCAAGCGGTGGGTGGGGTAGATGGTGAGTCCCGGTTCCTCCATGTTGGAAAAGTACATCATCACATAGTCGAAACCCTGCCGTCCGTCCCGCTTCCCGGTTTTCTCACGCATTCGGTTTCTGTAGGACAGTGCGGTTTCATACCGGTGGTGCCCGTCGGCGATAAAAAGAGGGAGGTCCGCCATGATTTTCTGGATTCTCCGGATTTTCTCCGAATCGCAGAGGGGCCAGACCCGATGACGCACCTGGTCCATGTCGCGCACATCCATCAGAGGAGAAGCGGTTGCGGTTTCATCGAGGATCCGGACAATTTCCATCTCCGGGTTGGAATAGAGCGAAAAGATGGCGGAGAAGTTCGCGTGGCATGCCTCCATCAGCCGGAGCCGGTCCGCCTTCGGACCGGACAGGGTGTTCTCATGGGGAAAGACCACGCCGGAGTCCAACTCTTCCAGAAGGGCGATCGAGAGAAATCCTTTCTGGGTTTTCTTTTCGCCGTCCCGTGTGACATAGTCCAGAAAGTAAACGTACAGAGCCGGTTGTTCATCCTGAATCAGAATTTTTTCGTCTCTCCAGTTTTTCAGGTACGCGCCGGAACGGGTATATCGGTTGTTTTTTTTCGTGTCCTTCGGGGTTTCACGGGAAAGTTCCAGCCGAATCACATTATACGGATGTTTCTCGTAGAGCTGGTTCTGAAGTTTTTCCGGGATGATATCGTAGGGAGGCGCCATGACCAGGTTCAGGTCTTCCACTTTCTCCGGGTTATATCGGACCCCCCGAAACGGTTCGATCACGGCCATTTGAAACTCCTGATGATAGGTTGAAAAAACTATACTACATGAAAATTCATCGATTTCAAAATATTTTTTTAATTCAGGGCAGTCCTGACAAGAGCCTGCTTGACAGGCTATGAATCTATGATACATTCTGCGGGGAATTCCCGGTTTTCCAACGAGTGTCGAAAGGAGATGGACCATGCCCTATCTTCCCAAGCCGTATCAAAGTTTTCAGAAAGCCTTCCCGAAGGTCAGTGAGACCTACTCGGAATTCGCGAAGGCATGCCACGAAGAGGGACCTCTGAATGAGCGGTCGCGCCGGCTGGTCAAACTGGGAGTCGCCGTGGGGCTCTGTTCAGAAGGCGCCGTCAAGTCCCATGCGCGCCGGGCCCTTGCGATCGGGCTGACTCCTGATGAGGTGCGACATGCCGTTTTGCTGGGGATGACCACGGTGGGGTTTCCCCGAACCATCGCCGCCCTCGAGTGGATCCGTGAAGTCCTGCCGTCGAAAAAGAAGTAATTTGGAAAAGGACTTCCATGGAAGAGGATTTTCTCGCCCCCCTGCTTCGGGCCATCCGTGAAGATCCGATGATCCGCCGGGTGACCGGAATTGCGGATCGGCAGGAGGTGGATCTCTACCTGGTGGGAGGGTGGATCCGGGATCGGCTGCTCGGAAGAAGTTCCTGTGATTATGACTGGATTGTAGTGGGGGATGCTGGGCCGCTTGTCCGGGAAATCTCCCGGAGGCTTTCGGCTTCTTTTTTTACGATGGGCAGCCGGGGGAGACGGACCTATCGGATTGTGGGGAAAGGGGTTACCCTCGATTTTGTTTCCAGGAACCGGAATGGATTGCTTCCTGAACTGCTCCGCCGGGATTTCAGTATTAATACCCTTGCCTTCTCTTTTGCCGATCAGACTGTCCTGGATCCATCGGGGGGACTCCGGGATGTTCGAAACGGAATGATCCGGATGGTCTCCTCCGAGGTCCTGGGGGAAGACCCGATCCGGATGCTCAGGGCGGTCCGGTTCTGCACGGTCCTGAAAGGGTTCGCCCTGTCTGCCGCGACCCTCTCTGAGATCCGGAAGCAACGGATGCGGTTGCGGTCCTGTGCCGTGGAACGGGTCCGGGAGGAGGTGGACCGGATTTTGCTCTCTGGTGCGGCAGGGCGGGGAGTGTCGCTGATGAGAAAAACCGGTCTTCTGCCGATCGTGTTCCCTGACCTTTCCCCGCTTGCGGGGCTGAGCCAGGGTCCTTACCATCACAAAGACGCCCTTCAACACACCTTTCTTGTCGTGCGACAGGTCGACGACCCGAAAACTTTGTCCGGACCTTTCGGATCGGAAATCGACCTGGGAGACGAGGACCGTATCGTGCTGGCCTACGCCGCCCTTCTGCACGATATTGGCAAACCGGAAAGTTTAAGCGTCGATCCGGACGGAACCCCGCATTTCTATGGTCACGAGAAGACCGGGGCGGAAATGGCCGCACGGATCATGGAACATTACCGTTTTCCCAATAGACGCGCGGAACGGATTCACCGTCTGATCCGGTGCCATGTCCTTGGACTGGGGTTGATGCGGGGGGAGATTTCCCGGAAGGCCCTTCGGCGGATCATTCACAGAGTGGGGGCCGATCTGCCGCTTCACGTACTCCTGGCCCTGGCGGACAGGCGGTCCGCGAGAGGACGTCGCTACCGGGAGATGGAGAGGAGGACCATCATCCTGGGACGTGCCCTCCTTGAACTCAATGCCTCCGATGGGGATCTGATTCTGAAACCTCCTCCCCTCATTTCCGGAAGGGATGTGATGGAAATTCTCTCCATTGCCCCGGGGCCGGAAGTGGGACGACATCTGAGGAAGGTTCGGGAACTCCAGGTGGATCAGGAAATCCGGACACGGGAGGAGGCCCTGGCGTTTCTCCGCGGCTTACGGGATGGGGAACCGGTGTAATCGGTGGTTTTATAAAAACTTCTCCTTGCAAAGTGTCGTGGATGTTTTTTGTAAAATTCAGGAAAGTCCGGCGACAAACTCCTTGACACTCCATAACTGCGATGATAGGATTTTTCGGACTCTGGGGGCATGGTTGAGACGGCTGATACTTTTTTTCGCATCCGGTTTTTTCAGCGGGTATGCCCCGTTTGCATCCGGGACCGCGGGGACGCTGGTCGGGATTCCGATCTACCTGCTGTTCAGCAGACTTCCTTTACCTCACTACGGTATTCTGACCATTATTCTCTTCGCGTTCGGGGTTTGGCTGGCCTTCAGGGCCGAGATCATTCTTGGAGAAAAGGACAGCGGCGTTATTGTGATCGATGAAATCGCGGGGTTTCTGGTCACTTTGTTCGCCCTTCCCCGCACGGGATTTTTCCTGGTCGGCGGTTTTCTTCTGTTCCGCGCATTGGATATTTTGAAACCCTGGCCGGTTCGTGCGATTGATCAACGGTGTCCCGGTGGTTGGGGAGTGATGCTGGACGATGTCGTGGCGGGACTTTACGCGAATTTGTCACTCCATCTTCTGGCGTGGGTTCTGTTCCGATAACGACTGAAATCGTTCCTTCCCGCCCTCCGGCATTGGACTTCCAGTCGGAGTGATTTTTCGAAATAGAATTTGGTTGCATGAGGAACGCTGGGTTCCCTGGAGGTGAGGGACATCCCGCTCCTTCCGATTCGGAGAGGGGCCGGGGAAGCAAACGGAGGAGCTCCGGATGAGCCGTTTTCACGGTCGGACGATCGATAGCCGGTCTCTGAGACTCTGTCTGATCGGTCCCTCGCCCGTTCAGATCGGGAAGAGCCTCCGGGCCGTCGCGGGCGGAGCCCGTTTGGAGTTCGGCGCGCAGGGCTGTTTGTGTACGGCGGTGTTCACGGTCCAGGGGAAAGATGTGGACCGGATCGAGCGGGAGCTGAAACGGATCCGGCAACAGATCGAAAGTGAATTAGGGACCGATTTGCTGGGGGAAGGGGATGTGAGCCTGCAGGAAGTTGTCGGTCGATCTTTAATTAAACGATCCGTCAGGCTTGCGGTCGCGGAATCATGCACCGGCGGGTTGATTACTTCCATGCTGGTGGACGTGCCCGGCATCTCGTCCGTGCTGGACCGGGGGGTGGTGACGTACAGCAATTCGGCCAAGACGGCCCTTCTGGGGGTGTCTGAGGACCTCTTGAAGGTCCATGGGGCGGTCAGCCGTGTCACGGCACTCGGGATGGCCGAAGGGATTCGCGTCCACTCGGGAACCGATATCGGACTGGCCGTGACCGGGATCGCCGGACCTTCCGGCGGATCTCCGGGAAAGCCCGTGGGCACGGTGTTCGTTGCTCTTTCCACACCGGATGGCAACGAGGTCACTGAATATCATTTCCGGGGAGACCGTTCGGCGGTTCGTCTGCAGAGCGCACAGATGGCCCTGGACCGGCTTCGCAGGGTTCTGTTGAAAACGGACCGGGCAGTTTAACCGATACGGAATCATGGGTGAATTTTCCTGTCGCTCGATTATCCGAGCCTTTCTCGCGGTGGATCTCTCCGTTGAGGTCCGGGAGACACTGCGGAAAACGCAGGAGACATTCCGGGTTGCGACGAGCCGTGTGTCGTGGGTCAGGCCTTCCGGAATGCACCTGACCCTGAAGTTTCTGGGGAATATTGAAGAGCGGATGATTCCGGAGATCGGGAAACGGGTACGCAGGGTCTGTCTGGATCGTGCCCCCTTCCCGATCCGGGTTGCCGGGCTCGGTGTTTTCCCGGATCAGAGGCGCCCCCGTGTCCTGTGGGCGGGGGTACAGGACGGAGCGGATCGCTTGATGGAGATTGTCCGAACTCTGGATCCTTTTCTCGCAGAGCTCGGCTTTCCCCGTTCTAAAAGGGTGTTTCACCCGCACATCACACTCGGCAGGATCAAGGAGATCCGGGACCGGCAACGATTTTCCCATTTGCTGGAGAAAAACCGTGGGATGAACGCAGGCATAGTTACGGTGGATTCGCTGCGTCTGATTGAAAGCCGGCTTCATCGGGACGGAGCGGTCTACGACGTACGTATGTCTGTTGCTCTGAGAGAAGGTCCCGGTCCGGAATCCGGGATGAAGTATTCATTTTGAAAGGAGTTCGGTATGGCGGAGAACAACAAGAACCGGGGAAAAGCGCTGGATCTGGCTCTCTCGCAAATTGAGAAACAGTTCGGGAAGGGCGCGATCATGCGGTTAGGTTCCAAGGAAAGGGTTCAGGATGTTGACTCGATCCCTTCCGGGTGTCTCTCCCTCGACTACGCCATCGGCATCGGGGGGTATCCGAGGGGACGGATTGTGGAGATTTACGGTCCGGAATCCTCCGGCAAAACGACCCTGAGCCTGCATGCCATTGCGGAGGCACAGAAAACCGGGGGGATCGCGGCCTTTGTAGATGCGGAGCACGCCCTGGATATATCGTACGCGAAGAGCCTCGGTGTGAATACCGACGACCTTTTGGTTTCGCAACCCGATACCGGGGAGCAGGCCCTGGAGATTACAGACCTTCTGGTTCGGAGCGGCGCCGTGGATATCATCGTCGTGGATTCCGTCGCGGCCCTGGTGCCGAGAGCGGAGATCGAAGGGGACATGGGAGACGCCAAGGTCGGTTTGCAGGCCAGACTGATGTCCCAGGCGATGCGCAAACTGACGGGGACGGTGTCGAGATCGAATACGACGCTGATCTTCATCAACCAGATCCGCATGAAGATCGGTGTGATGTTCGGGAATCCGGAGACCACCACCGGAGGCAACGCCCTGAAGTTTTATGCCTCGCTCCGTCTGGACATTCGCAGGATCGGACAGATCAAGGACGGGGATGTGGTCAACGGGAACAGGACCCGGGTGAAGGTGGTGAAAAACAAGATGGCTCCTCCCTTCCGCAAGGCCGAGTTTGACATTCTTTTCAACGAGGGGATCTCCCGTGAAGGAGATCTGATTGATCTCGGTGTTGAACACAAGATCCTTGCCAAGAGCGGCGCCTGGTACTCCTATGGAGACACACGGATCGGCCAGGGACGGGAGAATGTCCGGACCTTTCTCAAGGAAAATACCGATATCCGGGACGCCATTCAGAAACAGTTGGAGGAGAAGATGGGAATGGCGCGATCCGGGCGGAAGGATACCGTAACCGTCTGACGGATTGACAGATCCGAATTTTACATGTTAACCTGAATGGGATGGAAACGTTACGTCCTGTCACGTGATGCCCCAAGGGCATCAGAGGGCTCCGCGCGACGAGGGAAGAGGAGAAAGCAGATCCAGCCAAGATGAATATCAATGAACTTTTGAAAACAGCGGTTGAACGCAAGGCTTCGGATATCCATTTCAAGGTCGGAAGTCCGCCGGTGCTGCGGATTAACGGGGATCTTTCCCCCATGATTGAGCAGAAGCGACTGGTCTCCGAAGATACGATCGCCATCGCCTTTTCAATCATGAACAACCACCAGAAACAGAAATTCAAGACGAACAATGAGGTGGATCTCGCCTACAGTGTGCCCGGTTTGGGCCGGTTCCGGGTCAATATCTTCCAGCAACGGAATACAATCGCCATTGTTCTCCGGGTGATTCCGCACCGGATTCAGAAGATTCGGGAACTCAACCTCCCTCCCGTGATTGAGGAGCTTGCCTTGAAGCCCCGCGGATTGGTCCTCGTTACGGGAACAACGGGGAGCGGGAAAAGCACGACGCTGGCCTCCATTATCGATCATATCAATACCCATCGGACGGCACATGTCATGACGATCGAAGATCCGATCGAGTATCTCCACAAGGACAAGAAAAGTCTGGTAAACCAGCGCGAGATCGGCACCGACGTCAAGGCATTTGACAGTGCCCTCCGGTCGGCGCTCCGGCAGGATCCGGATGTAATTCTGGTGGGGGAGATGCGGGACTACGAGACGATCTCCACGGCGCTGATGGCGGCGGAGACGGGACATTTCGTGATGAGTACGCTTCATACCCTGGACGCGACGGAGACGGTCAACCGGGTGATCTCGGTTTTCCCTCCTTACCAGCAAAAACAGGTTCGGATTCAGTTGGCCGCGGTTCTCAAGGGAATCATCTCTCAGCGCCTCGTAGTCCGGGCGGACGGGAAGGGCCGCATCCCCGCCACGGAAGTCATGATTGTGACCAACCTGATTCGTGAATATATCACGGACAAGGACAAAACCCGGCTGATCCGTGACGCCATTGCAGCGGGAAAGAGTCAATACGGGATGCAGACTTTTGACCAGTCGTTGATGGAGCTGTACAAACGGGGGCTGATTTCCTATGAGGAGGCCCTCCGGCGCAGTTCCAATCCGGACGATTTCGCCCTCAAGGCGCGTGGGATTCAATCCACCAGTGATCTTTCCTGGGAAGAGCAGGAAGTGGCGTCCGGAAACCGCAAAGATCCTGACTCCGGAGTGGATGAAGAATTCAAGATCGATCGTTTTTTTTAAGGCCGTCCGGATTTTGAAGAGCGCCCGCGCTTTGGCAAGCCTTTTCTTTTCCAAAAGCCGTATCCTCTGACCTCCGCCCCCTTGATCAGATCCATTACGCTCGGGAAAGGTTTCAGCCTCGGGATGACTTCGGGATGTTTTCGGGATTACGCGCGGGATGATTCGGGTTGAACCCAAATCCAGCGATAGACAATGTTCAGATCGTTTTGTTGAGGAAGCTCGTTTTGAAAAGTGTCCGGAGTGTTTTCTTTACCATTCAGGGAAGTCCTGACAGAATCCCAGTTGAAGGTAGGCAACACGATCCCGGACATTGCTCTTCCTGAAATTAGGTGACGAATTGTTTTTGTTCATTTTTTTGCTCGCTTCAAAGAAGATGGCTTCGTAAGAAGTCTTATTTCCCCTCCCCTGGTGGGAGAGGATCAAGCCTGCTCTGAGTCCGTCGAAGAGGGGAGGGGGGGTAAGACTTTGGTTTGTCATCCTATTTCACCCTCACCCTTCCCTCTCCCATCAAGGGAGAGGGTGTTTCAGTACTTTGGATTTCCGAGCATGGTGAGCTCAGTCGAACCACACGATCTCGCCCTTTTCCCCTCTCCTTCTGCGATGCTTGGCCGCGTGACAGGGAGGATGCCCCCCCGCGGGGGAGTCGGGTTCGCGTATCCTGTCGATCCGGTTCATCCTGTCAAAAAGGTTGGGTTGTGGAGAGCGCATCCCCCCTCCCGGTTTTTGGTTTCACCTTACAGGTGAGTCGTATACTCACCATAAACCTTGAAACCAAGAGGGCTTTTTGTTTTTATTGATCTCCTATCGCTAATTTAGGATTAAATGCGGAGCTTGACACCCCTTTCGGGCATCTGTTATTTTCACAAAGCTGGTTTTGGGACTCCCGTCGGCGGAAGGAGGTTGCGTTGGCTCAAAATGGGTCGGACCGGGCCTTCGTGGCGGACATGATGTTGGGAGGTCTGGTCCGTTGGATGAGGATCCTGGGATTCGATGTTCTGTATTTCAATCCGGTTTCCGATCCTGAGCTGATCAGGGTTTCCCTGGATCTGCATCGTGTTCTCCTGACCCGGGATACCCGTCTGGTCAAACGTCGGGGACTTCCGGAACATGTCCTGGTTCGGGGAAACGCTCCCCTGATTCAGTTAAAAGAGGTGGCGTGTCGTTATTCTCCTGATCCGGGGAAGATGCTCACCCGCTGTATCCGGTGTAATGTGTTGCTGGAAAGGACTCAAGTGGAAGCCGTGCGGGATGATGTCCCGGAATATGTTCTGGTGAATGAGTTGGAATTCAGCCGATGTCCGGATTGTGGCCGGATCTACTGGCGGGGAAGCCATGTCCGTCGTATGATCGAAACCTGTACACGTGTCCTGCGGGAAATTGGACAGGGTGGGTGAATGCAGAGGTATTCAGGAGTTTTGCTTTGGCCGATCCGATCAAGAAACTGAAAGTTTCCATCAGTATCCTTGGCTTGATTCTGTTTTTCGGAACATTCGGATACATGGTTCTCGAAAGATGGGGGGTTCTGGATTCTCTTTATATGACTGTGATTACCCTTTCCACTATCGGGTTCAGGGAAGTCCACGAAATGGACCGGGGCGGACGGATTTTTACGATCCTTCTCATCCTGATCGGTGTGGGCACAGTGGCGTATGTCTTGAAAACGGCCATCGGTATTATCCTGGAAGGTGAGATCCGGGGGATATTGGGGAGGAGAAAAGTGAATGCGAAAATCAATCGGTTGAATGGACACCATATCATCTGTGGTTACGGCCGGATGGGGAAACATATCTGTTCTGAATTTGCCGCGGCCCATTATCCCTTTGTCGTAGTGGAAAAAAATCCGGAGGTGGTTACGGAAATTCAGGAGAAGGAATTTATGGTGATCCAGGGAGACGCGACGAATGATGAGGTGATGACGGCCGCCGGGATTGAACGGGCGGCGGGCTTGATCGTCGGGGTGAGTTCCGACGCCGAGAATCTTTTTATCGTGCTTTCGGCCCGCGTGATGAATCCCGGTCTGAGGATCATGACTCGTTCCGGTGAGGAGGGATCGGAGAAAAAGCTCAGGAAGGCCGGAGCCGATCTGGTAGTCTCCCCTTACAAAATCAGTGCTGCAAAAATTGCCCAGGCGATCTTTCGTCCTCATGTTTCGAGTTTTCTGGAAACGGCCGTCAGTCAGGAAGCCGGATTGGATTTCAAGCTCGATGCCGTGCGGATATCCGAAGATTCGGGGTACAATGGGTTGCAGATTCGTCAATCCCGGATCCGTGAGGAGTTGGGAATCCTGATCGTGGCCGTCAAGAAGGAAGGCGGACAGTTGATCACGAGTCTTACTCCTGAAACGGTTCTGGTTGCCGGGGACCGTTTGATCTGTGTCGGGAAACCCGATCAGATGAGGGCATTTGCGAGGCTTGCCGATCCCGGAGTGAAATGACGTTCTGTCGTGGGTGCGGCCTTCCGGAGTCGTTTGGATGGGGGTTGTGAAGCGTCCGGGTCAGAAACGGACCCGGTTGAGCCGGAGAAGGGCGACCGTGCCGAAAAGAAGGTTTACGATCCAGGCGGACCAGAGGGGGGGGAGGATCCCGGCATGCCCGAGAGAAATCCCTATGGCAAAGGCCAGCCAGTAGAGAAATCCGATCAACAGGCTCCAGACGATGCCGATGGATACCCCGCCGCTTCGAAAGGTATAGAGCGCGAAGGGGACGCCGAGCAGGACCATGACCAGACTGATCGTGGAATAGGAACTTCTGGCCGCGAGATCGACCTCGTAACCGACGGTCGGGAATCCGTTTTGTTTCATGATCTGGATATAGTCCTTGATCTCCTGATATCCCATTTCATCGGAAGATTTTTCCACGTGGAGAATCTGGTCCAGGGGCCTTTCTAACGGGAAGGGACCCTGAAAGGGGCGGTCCTTTACGATCTCGCCGGAATGATTAAACGTCCATTCCCTTCCCTGTTTTGTCATCCATGTTTCCCCGTTCCACTTCACTTGCTCGGCGTCGATTCTTTTGACGAGCTCGAATTGCTGATTGAAGGCGAAAAGGGTCACGTTATAGAGAACTCCGTGCCGGGGGTTGACTTTCTGTATATTGCAGAAACTATTCGGACCGGAACGCAGCCAGATCCGGTTTTTTTCGAGCGCCAGGAGATGGGGCCGTTTCTTCAGTGCGACATCATCCAGGTAGCTGATCCGCCGATTCGTGAAGGGAATCATCCAGTTCACGTCGATCAGGGAGATGCACACAAGGCAGATAGAGACCGTTCCGATCGGGATCAGAACTCTTCTGAGGCCGATCCCGCAGGCCCGCATGGCTATGATTTCGTTGTTCCGGGCGAACAGCCCGCAGGTGATGAGGGTGGTCAACAGGATTACAATCGGCAGCACCTCGTAGAAGATACGAGGAATTCTCAGAAGGATCAGGGTGAGAATCAGATGAGGCGAGGCATGGAACTGGATCCATTCGTCAAGTCTACCGAGGAAGTGCGCCAGGAGATAGATCAGCGTGACAGCCGAAAAAGTCAGCAGGAAGATTCTGAGAAACTCCTTTGCGACATATCGGGAAAGGGTGTTCATGACCGACTCGTCCTTTGATGGGAAGGTAGGATGGGGGCAGAATTCACGACCCCGTGTCTCCGGACCCGCGGATCTTCCGGAAACGGGTTGACAGGTCTTTTCGTATCCGGCTGAATCGCGACCCGATTGTGCCGGGGGCGGCCGGGATTCTCCGGGAGGCCTGCACCAGGGAAACCGTTCCGAAAAGGCCGAACACCAGATTGGGAACCCAGGCGGCGATCACTGGTGGAAGCAATCCCTGAGATCCCAGGTTGCGTCCCGCTCCCAGGAGGATGTAATAGCAGAAGACAATCAGCAGGCTCCAGGAGAATCCGATGACTTTCCCGCTTCGCTTGATACGGATTCCAAAAGGAATGGCGATAATTCCGAACACGATGCAAGAGAAGGGCAGGGCGAACTTTTCATGATATTGAATTCGGTAGATCCTGGCCTGATCGGGGTCGGATTCGGCTGCGGATTTTAATTCGGAGAAAGTCATTTCAGTCGGTTTTTTCTCGGTGGGCAGGAAGGTACGCCGGGAAGAGGATGATCCGGAATCCAGGGAAAGTCTGTACTGATCAAAGTGGATCAATCTGTACAGGGTCTCGCCGACGCGGTAGTGATGAACGGATCCGTTGGTGAGATTCAGAATACTGATCAGCGTGGAAGGGTCGGTTTCGATCTTTCCCTGTTCCGCGATGATGGTTTCCGGAACTTCCCCCCGGTAGTCGGCGATCATCACGTTCTCCAGAATGTTCCCGTTTCCCTCCACCCGGTCCGCATAGATGACCAGGTCCGGAAAGATGTCGTTGAAGGTGCCGGGCTGGATCCCCGAGGTAGCCTTTCCCCGGAGGAGTTCGTAGAATACCCGGTTCAGGGAACTCCTGCCCCAGGGTACGCCCAAGGCTCCGATCAGGAAATTCAGAACGCAGAGAAGGAGACCCAGGGTCAGGATCGGTTTGAGGAAGTTTGAAATTCCCATTCCGAGGGAGAACATCGCCAGGGTTTCATTATCGGAAGAAAGTCTTCCGAGAGAGGTCAACGTAGCCATGAGGAAGGCCATGGGTATGGTCATCCACAGAAGAGAGGGGAGAGTATAGAGAATGATTCTGAAGAGAACGCCTCCCCCCACTCCTTTGGAGATGATCAAGTCGGAGATTTCCAGTGCCTTCCGCATGAAAAGAACGGATGTGAAGACAAAGAGAGAGAGTACCAGGGGTGGGATCAACTCATTCCGGACATAGCGTGGCATGATGCGGAACATGGCAGAAAGACCTCCCAACGATCTCGAAACGGCTTTATCCTAACGTGATACTCCATCCTTGTAAACCTCTTTCTGATTGAGATTGTGCCGGCACAGCGGTTTTGTTATGATGCGTTCGCTTGGGAATATGGGGAGGACCCCCTGGAGGGAGCATGGAAAGAATGAACCCCAAAGGATCATCCGTGTTGGTTGCCATGAGTGGCGGTGTGGACAGTTCGGTTTCCGCCGCTCTACTCAAGGAACAGGGCTTTGAGCCGATCGGCGCGACGATGAAGATCTGGGATGAGGGGAGAGAGAGAGGAGAAGCTCACCCGCGGATCTGTTGTTCCCTGTCCGCCGTGGAGGATGCCATGGCGGTTTGCGAGCGGCTTCGGATCGACTACCGTATTCTGGAATTTCAGAAATATTTCAAGCTGGAAGTTGTGGACGATTTCTGTGTTGAATACCGTCACGGGCGTACCCCCAATCCCTGTGTTCTCTGCAACACGCGACTCAAGTTCAACCACTTTCTCCGGGAGGCGGAGAGACTTGGTTGCGCCTACATGGCCACCGGGCATTACGCAAGAATCGCCTTTGATAAAAAGAGCGGGACCTATCTCTTAAAAAAGGGGAAGGATCCGTCCAAGGATCAGTCCTATTTCCTCTATGGGGTGACCCAGCCGGTACTTTCCCGTCTCCTCTTTCCGGTGGGCGGGTATACCAAGTCTGAAATTCGGTGCCTGGCCGAACGGTACCGCCTCCCGGTGGCCCGGAAGCCGGAGAGTCAGGAAATCTGCTTTATCCCGGACCATGACTATGCCTCTTTTTTGCGAAGGCGGTTTCCCGGGCAGTGGAAGGAAGGGAAGGTCCTCGATACTTCCGGGAAAGTCCTCGGCACGCATCCGGGTTATATGAACTATACGATCGGGCAGCGCAGGGGGTTGGGGATCTCCCATACGGTGCCGCTTTATGTGGTTGGAATCCGTCCCGGAGAAAATGTCGTGATTGCGGGGCCCAAAGAGGACCTTCTCAAAAGGAAAGCGCTGGTCTCTGGGATCAACTGGATAGCGGGTGTGCCTCCTTCGGGGGCCGCACGGGTCTCCGCCCGGATCCGTTACCGTCATCGGGAGGCCGGGATCCGCCTGGAGTTCACCGGAGAATCGCATGAGACGTGTCTTGTGACTTTTCAGGAACCTCAGGAGGCTATCACCCCGGGACAATCGATGGTATTCTACGAGAAAGACGTGGTTCTGGGTGGGGGGGTGATCGAGAAAGTGGAACCGGATCTCTCTTCTTGACCGGAACGGTGAGGATTCCACTGAAATCGCCGTTCCGGTTTCGGGAGGGGAATCCGTATTTGCGGTTCTGGAGGTAAAAGGCATTCGAAAGTGTAGATTTGCACACTTTGCCGGGGTGGATCTTGAAAAAAAATTCTGAATAGAATATATTATGAATCCGTTATATTCCTGAAAGAGAGGTTCATGATGTTCAAGATTGATGTCCGAAAGATCGAAGATCATACCTTCATCCTGAATGTGAAAGGGGAGTTCACGGGCGTAACGTCGGCAGAGTTTCAGAAGACCCTGGCGCCGATTATCCAGCGGCATCCGAGCGCGGTTTCCATCAATCTGTCTCAGGTGGACACCATGGATGAATCGGGAATTGTCATGTTGATGAACAGCCTGATGGGATACTCCGGCCGTGGGACTTATTTTTATGTGATCGGCCTGCCGGAGAAGGTCCGGGCGTATTATCAGGCCCGCGCCCAAAACATGGGCCATCCCTTTTCTTCAGCTACCGTTCATTGAGTTCCGCATCGGGATACGGCGTTCTTTCCGGCGATTTCTTTTCACGAGATTCTTTTCTCCTCTGCTTTTGATTTTCGGCCGATCCCTTTCGTGGAAAAAAGTCAGGAAAAATCTTGTGTTCCATTTTTTTTTGCGATACTATATCTGTCATTTCATCAACTGCCTGCATTGCCCGGCTGAAAAGCTCAGAGGATGGACAGAGACGCTTTAGTAGAAGACAGCTTACGAATGATCCCGGGGGATTTGTTCTTTGACCGCCGGGACGAAATCCTGAGCCTCCTTGAGCTCTTCTCTCGTGTTCCCGATTATCCTGTTCAGAGTTGTGTGTTGCTGGGGCCCCGTCGTGTGGGCACCAGTGAGATGATCAAACGTGTCTTCAAGGAACTTTTTTTAAACCAGGACAGGATTCTCCCTTTCTACTATCGTTTCGAAAGGTTGTATTCCGATCCGCTCCGCTTCGCTCAGGAATATCTCTCCAGCATGATCCACCAGTATATGGCCTTCCGGGAGAAAGACCCGTCTCTCCTGGGCTCCAGGATGACGAGTTTTCAGAGTACGAAGAAAATGGCGGAGGGGCATTCCGATTCTGTGCTTCATCGGCTTATGGAGGAGTATGAAGAGGCCGTGGAGGACCCCGACCGGACCGGTTTGGTTCTCCTGGCTCTGCAGGCCCCGGAGATTCTGGCCGGACATTCCACGGGATGCGCCGGTGTGCTCCTGGATCATTTTCACCTGATTTTCCGGATGCGTTGGCCGAACTGCAGGCCGCTCTTTGAACTGTTTCCCGGCGTCATGGAATCCCGAAAGGCACCCCATCTGTTTACCGGGCTATCCGGAATTCTGGAGCGGGATTATCTCGGAACGGAGTCGATGGCCGGTCAAGTCCGCCGTATGTCTCTTCGCGGCATGAATTCTGAAAAGGCGCTGATCACTTTTCTCGGCTTGTGTGAACGTTACAGGGTGGAAGCCGATCGCGAAATCGTAAAAGAGGAGATCGATCGTTTCCACGGGATCCCCTTTTACATGCTCTGTGTGGTTCGGAGGGCTCAGCATGAGAGGATTACGCTGACTCGTCCGGGTGTGCTTCGGGATCTTTATTTCCAGGAGATTTCCAGCGGTGAGATCGCTTTTTATTTTGATACGATCTTCAATCATTGTTGTAACGGTCCCTTCACGAAACGGGACGCGATCCGTATTCTGACTCTTGCCCCCCTGAAGGAGGGGCGTACGTTGCGAATCGAGGAAGTGGCCAAACGGGTTTTTATGGATCTTTCACGTGTCCGTGGGATCATCGCCGGACTGGACGCCTCGGGACTGCTCCGGGAAAATTACGGGATGGTCGTCCGTTCGGATGATCCCGTTCTGGCGGATTTTCTCCGGGTCGCCCATGATTTCTGGCTGAGGGGCGCGGACATGAACTCGATCCGGAAAGGGGTGTTCCAGGAGTCTCGCGACATTCCGATCCTGACCGGGTTGAAAAAGGTGAACGGAGGGGGTCCGGAACGTGATGAAGGCCAGCGGGTTTCTTTCGGATTGGTACTTCCCATGGTGTCGGAAACGGAGTTGGTTGCAGCGCGGGCGCTGGAACAGGTCGCGGAAAGGGCCGATTTCCCGGATGAAGAGATTGGAAAGATCCGAATGGCTTTGATTGAAGCCTGTATCAATTCCTTTGAACACAGCGGAAGCGAAGATGGAAAAATTTACATTACCTTTATTCTCGACCATGAAAAATTGACCGTGATTGTGGAAGACAAGGGGTGCTCCTTCGATCCGTCCAAGATTTCTCCTCCCTTGGCGGGGCAAGGCGATCGAAGTCCGTCCCGGCGAGGATGGGGGCTCGCGCTGATTCGAAATCTGGTCGACGAGGCAGTCTTCGAAAATGCCCGGGTAGGGACCAAGTTGCGGATGGTCAAATATTATCCCGGGATGCGGGGAGGAAGACTCAACGTTCGGGTCGGGTAGTGCGGATTCGGGGGGCGGAAAATCCGGAGTCGAAAGTCATCCGAGAAGGAAGGGGAAGGACAAAGGAGAAGGGAATGGGGCGCTTTCATGTTCAGGCCAAGTTTTTGGAAGATCTGGTGATCTTTTATACTCATGGGTATATCAACAACCTGGGAGGGGAGAAGATTGAGGAACAGTGTGAAGCGGTTTTGAAGGATGGGTACCGGAAGGTCATTATCAACTTTGAGGATTCCATGATTATCAACAGCATCGGGATTTCGATTCTCATCGGGTTGATCGACCGGGTGAGAAAGGCCAAGGGGACCGTTTGTTTCACGAATCTGTCTTCCAGCAACTCCGAGGTGATGGAGTGGATGGGGTTGACCCGTTTCGCGCCGGTCTTCCAGAATGAAAAAGACGCCATCCGCTATGCAGCTCAGGGCGCGTAACGATTCCGGGGGGGGATGTGTCTTCAAAGAGTGCCGGTGACCGTTTGAGGAAGGTCGTCTATACCTTCAGTTCGTTGAACGATCTGGGCGAGGTGATCACCTCCAAAGGGGATTTCCGGGAGGTCGCCCGTTCCGGCCTGTATGTTATTTTGGGGACGCTTTCGGCGGCACAGGGGGCGATCTTTCGCTTTGATTCCTCGATTTGCGGAATGATGCCGGTTTCCTGCCGGGGAGTGGAAGGTGAGGAGAAGATCTCCTTGCGACTGAAAGGTCAAGATCGGGAAGCCTTTCTTCAGGTCCCCCACCTTGTAGATCTCAAGCAGTGTCCGGAACCTCTCAGAGGGTTTTACAAGCGCAACCGGAAGGAGCTGGAGCGGTTGAGCGCAACGCTGGTTCTCCCACTTCGCATGGCGGAGGAACTGCTTGGAATGATTGCCGTGGGGGGACGTTTCAGCGGCGGGACGTACAGTGAGGAGGATCTCCAGGTCCTCTCCCTGATGTGCCAGCAGCTTTCAGTGGCCTTATACAACCAGAAGCTCTTTACCCTCCTTCAGAACAAGGCGGAGGAAAATCGGGTTCTGTACAAAAACCTGCACGCCATATACAGTGATACGATCAAGGCCTTTGCCACGGCCATTGATGCCAAAGACGAGTACACCCGCGGACATTCCGCGCGGGTTTCTCAATACGCCGTGGCCATCGGTGAAGAACTCGGCCTGTCCGGGGAGGAGCTGGAAGCGCTCCGTCTGTCCGGCCTTCTCCACGATATCGGCAAGATCGCCGTGGACAACGCGATTATCCGAAAGACCTCCGGTTTGACGGAGGAGGAAAGGATGGAGATGCACCGTCATCCTGCGGTGGGATCCGAGATTCTGTCCAAGATCAGGTTCCCCTGGGGGGACCTCTCGACTCTGGCGCGCCATCATCATGAGAAGGTGGACGGGAATGGATATCCCGACGGACTGCGGGGCGCGGAACTCCCTCCCGGGGTCCGGATCATCACCCTGGCCGATGCTTTTGACGCCATGACCACCGATCGTCCTTACCGGAAAAAGATCAGTCTTGCGGAGACGCTCAAGGAGATTCGGCGTTGTGTTGGAACCCATTTCGATGAAAGGACGGTGGAAGGATTCTTTCGGGTTCTGGAAAAGGAGTTGTCCGGAAGCTTACCGAATCCCAGGATACTCCCCTGTTTGCGGGAGAATTTTGATGCGGAGCGGATTTTGGGGTTGCTTCGCGGTTTGATCTGCGAAGGCAGCCTGTCCGCCAACCGATGACCAGCACGAGGAATCGTCCGGTTATGGACTCAGATCTTTCCCGTTCAGAGCATTGTGTTTCAGCCGATACGGCTGGAGGCCGCGTGGGATTGTTCGAAGACCTCGCCCATGACCTCCGGAAAAGCCTGTTCGATCACGCAGGTCGGGAGACCTTCCCCGCCGAAATCTCTTCCCTTTTGAAAAGGCATCTGGAACTGGATGAGGTATCCTTGTATGTGCAGGGGCAGCAGGATGATTATGTGCGTATCGACCTCTCCGGGAAAGAGCCGGACGTTCGGGAGGCCGATCCCGTGCGTGCCTCGGATCCATTCGTGGAGCTCCTGAAACGTTCCTTGAAGCCTGTGGTTCGATCCTCTCTTCCCGGCGAGGGGGGAGGATCGAATCTGAAATCGATTCGGGAGCGAATGGAGCGGCTTTCATCCCGTGTTACGGTTCCCCTGTTGGCGGGGGGGGATCTGGTCGGGTTTATCAACATGAATTGTCGCAGAGGAGGACGGATCCTGCGCTTCCGGCGATTGGAGGAACTCCCCCTGCTTTTCGCCCCGATCGCGTGGGTTCTCCAAAATACCTTCTTAAGAGAGAAAATCCGGCATTCCCAGGCCAGGATACGGCGCACGGACCGGTTGGCCGTCCTCGGGACCCTGACGGCCAGTCTGGCCCACGAGATCCGGAATCCCCTCGTATCCATCAAGACTTATTTTCAACTTCTACCGGAAAGGTACGAAGACAGGGAATTCCGGGAGCGTTTCCAGAAGGTGGCTTCCAACGAGGTGGAACGCCTCTCCAGACTCGTGGAGGATCTCCTGACCTTTTCACGTCCATCCAATCCGGAACTGCGTTCCGTTGATCTCCATTCACTGATTTCCGAGGTTGTGACCCTGCTGGAGCCGGCCGCATTGAGAAAGAAGGTCCACTTCCTCTGTCATTTTGATACGGAAGGCGGCGAAGAGATCCTGTGCGACCCGGGACAGATGAGGCAGGTTTTTCTCAATATCCTGCAGAACGCCTTTGACTCCGTGGACGGTGAGGGAACGGTCTTCCTGCGCACGCGGTACGACCGGGAAGCAGGGGACCTCGGTTTTGTCCATGTCGAGATTGAGGACACGGGAGTCGGGATGTGTGAGGAAGAACTCGGGAGACTCTTCACTCCGTTTTATACCACCAAATCTTCAGGTACGGGTTTGGGGCTTGCCATCTCCCGGCAGATTGTCGAAGAGCATCTGGGGAGTATTGCCGTGGAGAGCCGTCCGGGAGAAGGGACGACTTTTACGCTTCACCTTCCGAAGAATCCCGGGCATCATGAGCGCAGGAAGGAGGGGGCACGGCGTCTTTCCGGACCGGATGGAAAGAGCGCGTTGAACCACGGGAATGAATCCAATTCTCCTTGAACTTAGAAATGTCAGTTTCCGGCATCGTTTCTCAGGGAGGACGTGGTCGGAACCTGTTCTGAGAAAAATCCATTTCTCGATCCGTGAGGGCGAGATCCTGATTCTGATCGGGCCTTCCGGGGCGGGGAAGACCTCACTTCTCCGGCTGATGAACCGACTGGAAGATCCGGACGAGGGGGAGATTCTGTATCATGGGAGGGAAATCCGCGAACGAAACCCCCGGGAACTCCGCCGGGAGATCGCCCTGGTCTCTCAGGAGCCGTTCCTGGTGGAGGGGACCGTTCGGGATAATCTCGAACTCAGCCTGTCGGATCGAAAATCTTCCGACAGCGTGGACCGGAGATTTTGTGATGTACTCGCTTCCGTGGGGTTGGGAGCGGATCTTTTGAATCGTTCGGCCCGCCGGCTCTCTCTGGGAGAAAAACAACGGGTATGCATCGCCCGAACCCTCATGATGTCTCCCAAGATAATTCTTCTGGACGAACCCACCTCCGCCCTGGACCGGCAGAACCGTGATCTTCTGGCCGAGACCATCCGCCGGATCAACCGGACGGAGAAAATTACCTTTGTGGTGGTGACCCACAGCGATTCTTTCGCAGCGCGCCTTCAGGGCAGAACTCTCTTTTTAAGGCATCGGGAGGTGATTCCGGCATGATGAAGGAGCCGATTATTCCGATCGGGTGGACACAGCTCAGCCTGACGTCCATTCTGATTCTGCTGGTTGTGGCGTTGTCCCTTGTAGAGAATCTCCGGCAGGAAAGGGATTATCTGATCGGAGTTCTGCGTACCTTCACTCAACTTTTCCTGGTCGGGTATGTTCTCGATGTACTCTTTTCCGTGAACCGGTGGTATCTGGTTCTACTTCTCCTGGCCCTCATGATCGGGGCCGCTTGTCAGGCCGGGGTCGGTCGGTTGAAACAGCGGGACTTCCGGCTCTACGGGATGATGGCCCTCTCCCTCGGGCTCGGAGCGGGGGTCACGATCGTGGTGGTAACGACGATCATTTTGCGAATCCACCCCTGGTACAACCCCCGTTATCTGATTCCCCTGGCGGGGATGATTATCGGCAACGCCATGAACGGCGCCTCCCTGAGCGCCGAGCGGTACCGGGGAGAGCTGATTCTGCGGGAGAAGGAGATGGAGACCCTGCTTTCTCTCGGTTTCGGGGTCAGCAGGGCCTCGTCCGCCGCGAGACGGTGCGCGATCCATGCGGCGATGCTTCCAACCTTGAACAGTATGATGGTTGTGGGATTGGTTTCCCTGCCCGGCATGATGACGGGACAGATCCTGGCCGGCGCTTCTCCGATGATAGCCGTCCGCTATCAGATTGTGGTGATGATCATGATCTCATCGGCTGTGATGCTCAGCGCGCTCCTGATGGTCAAACTTCTCTCCAAACGGTTTTTCACTTCTGCCCACCAGATCCGGTACGATCTTCTCAGAAATTGACGCTGTATATTGACTTTTCGGCCGGTACGGTAATACAATAATCTATAGTACCAATCTTGGAAACTTCCATAGAAACAGATCGGAATCAAGAGGATCCAATGTCTGATGCAGCAAAGACCAGTGAGTCTCCCCGTCTGCTTGTTGTGGATGACGAACCGGGTGTCCGTGAATCGGTCAGGATGATCTTTGAGAACGACTACCGGGTCCTTTCCGCCGAGACCGGCGTGGAGGCTCTGCGGGTGATCCGGGAGGATGTCCCGGAAGTGATTCTCCTGGATGTGAAGATGCCACGGATGGACGGTATCGAGGTTCTGCGGCGGATCAAGGAGAATCATCATCTGTCCAAGGTGATCATGATCACGGCGACCAAAACCGTCCGGAACGCCGTGGAGGCTATGAAACTGGGGGCCGAGGACTATATTACCAAGCCTTTTGATGTCGATGAGATTCGACTGGTCGTGAAGAGGGCCCTGGAAAAGATCAACCTGATGAGGGAGGTTACGAGCCTTCGGTCCGAGGTGGAGCGGTCCTACAATTTCGATCACATCGTGGGCCGGACCGATGGTATGAAGAAAGTCTTTCAAACGATCCGACAGATCGCGGACAAGAAATCGACCGTGGCCATCTACGGAGAAAGCGGGACCGGGAAAGAGCTGATCGCGAGGGCTGTTCATTATAACAGTAACCGGAGAAACAGGCCGTTCGTGGCGGTGAACGTGGCCGCCCTTCCGGAGACTCTGATTGAAAACGAGTTGTTCGGGCATGAAAAAGGGGCCTATACGGACGCCCGGGAAAGAAAGCGGGGAAAGTTTGAGCTGGCCAACGGTGGGACCCTCTTTCTGGATGAGATCGGAGAACTTCCCATGAGCGCCCAGGTGAAACTCCTTCGGGTCCTTCAGGAGAGGGAGTTCACACGTCTCGGTTCTTCGGTGAATGAAAAGCTGGATGTCCGTTTTATCGTTGCGACGAACCGGGATCTGGAAGAGGCCATGCGGCAGAAGCAGTTCCGGGAGGATCTCTATTATCGGATCAACGTGGTTCCCATCCGTATTCCCCCGCTCCGGGAGCGCAAGAACGATATTCATCCCTTGGTCAATCATATCCTGCAGAAGATTCGAGATGAGGACGGGTGTTCCGTTCCCTCCGTCTCCAAGGAGGCCCTGGAACTTCTCATGGAATACCACTGGCCCGGAAACGTCAGGGAACTGGAGAATGTGATCGAACGTTGTGTCGCCTTCTGTGACGGTGATACGATCCGACCGGAGGATCTTCCGGAAAAGATCCGTTCCCTGCAGATGGATTCCGACTGGCTGGATCGAAACTTCATGGAGAAGGGACAGTCCCTTTCTCAAACCATAGAAGCCTTTGAAAAGAAGATGATCATCAATGCCCTGAAAAGGACCCGCGGTAACAAGACACGGGCCGCGGAGACATTGCGGATCACGCGTAAGATGCTCCGTTACAAGGTGGACAAGTACGGGATCGAGTGATAGAGAAGGACTTTTTTGCCCGGAATCAGGCCGGAATGGGCCGGAGGGGACTCCTGGTGGATGATTTTCCCGGATGCCTGTCATTCTATTCGGGCAGGATGGTTCCGTGGATGGGGTGGAGTAGACTTGGTGGCTTCTATGTACGATTTGCTTTGATTTACAATGGAAATCAAGCATGTACCTGTGGAATTCTGCCTTGAGAAGATTATACTGTCTGTTTTGTTTTATTCAGGGTATTAGATGGCATTTTTTTTGCTTATTGGGGACGTGTCTGTCTTTTTCGGAAATCCTGGAATAAACAGTGGCAAGTGATCAAGAAGGAGCCGTGGATGGTCTGCAGAGGAAATTTGCTGGTGGTAGATGACGAGATAGGTCCCCTGGAATCGATCCGTATGATCATGAAACCCCATTACCGTATTGATACTGCTCAGAGCGGGGGGAAGGCTCTCCGGATGATTTCGAAAAGATCCTACGATATTGTGACGTTGGATCTGAATATGGCCGATATGGATGGAATCGAGGTCTTGAAGAGGATCAAGCAGGAACATGAGGATGTTGAAGTGGTCATCATTACCGGGTACGGTACGCTGGCCACGGCACAGCAGGCAATTCGTTACGGCGCCTTTGACTACCTGACCAAACCGTTCAATGTTTCCGAGATTGTCTCCGTCACGAACCGGGCGGTCCGAAAGAAGCGGATGCAGGAGGGAATGCGGGAGGTGGTCCGGAATCTTCTCGGCGATGCCGAGAAGGTCCAGGTCCGGGCGGAACTGAGACAGGCCCTGGTCGGAAGGTGGAACGCGTGTTCCCGGGATGTCTTTCCCTTGTACCGGGACCTGGGGCTCATGGATTTTGTCAGTGTTCTCTCCAGGACTCTTGAGGAGAAGAACCCGAATATGCACCACCACTCAAAGAGGGTGGACCGATACGCCCAGGTGATCGCCGAAAATATGGGATTGCCGGAAGAGGAGAGAGAATTTCTCCGAATCGCTGCCTTCCTGCACGATATCGGAAAGATCGGGATCAGCAACGACATCCTGAACAAGGCGGGGAAGCTGAACCCGTTGGAATGGGAGGAGATGCGTGAACATCCCCGGCGTGGTGTCGAGCTGGTAGAGCCCCTGCGACTGCCGCAGGAAGTACTTTCCATTATTCTTCATCACCATGAATCCTACGACGGGGGCGGTTATCCCGATGGCCTGAAGGGTGAGGAGATTCCGCTCTGCGCGAGGATTATAGGAATCATTGACAGCTACGACGCCATGATCTCCAATCGTCCGTACCGGAGGGCACGCCCCCAGAACTGGGTCATCGGAGAACTGGAGAATTGCGCCGGAACGCAATTCGATCCGGAGATTGTGAAGATCTTCGTGTCCATTCTTTCCCACCGGGGGCGACTCCTGCCTACAGTAGAAATCCCGGTTTCATGACGACCGGGAGAGGGACCTTTTCCCGGTTTTTCATTTTCGGCCCGATTCGCGGAAGGCCTCTTCTATAACTTCCCTGGACATGGGGGTTACCGTTCCACCGGTTCGCGCATCGATTTTCCTGAAGATGATGGAAGGGGGGATGGGGAAACGGGCTACGGGCCGGTTTCTCAGCACCTCTTCCATGAAACCGGTCCAAATCGGTCCCGCCGCCCGGGCGCCTGTTTCCCCATCCCCAATGGAGGTCCTGTCGTCATACCCGACCCAGACCCCCGTGACCAGATTCGGAGTGTAGCCGATAAACCACGCGTCGCTGTAGTCGTCGGTGGTGCCGGTCTTGGCGGCGACCGGCCGATTCAGCCTGCGTGCGATTCCGCCGGTTCCGGATTGCACGACTCCCTGCAGCAGGTAGGTGATCAGGAAGGCGGTCTGTCTGTCCAGGACGGCCTTGGTTGCCGGCGAATGGCTTTCGATAAGGTTCCCCTTCCGGTCATAGACGCGAAGGATCCGGATTGGTTGTGAATAGATCCCCCCATTTGCGAAGACGGCGTATGCGCAGGTCAGTTCCTGGAGTGTCACCTCTGATGTTCCCAGGGCCAGCGAAGGGTAGGGGGAGAGCCTGCTTCCGATCCCCAGACGTTTTGCCAGGGCGACCACTTTTCCGACGCCCACTTCCTGAAGCAGACGAACCGTGGGAATGTTCAGGGATTTTTCCAGGGCGCGCCGCAGGGTCACGGGGTTGCTGAACTGGTGGGAAAAGTTGTCGGGGGTCCAGATCCGACCGGTTTTGGGGTCCTGATAACGAAGCGGAGAATTCTCCAGCAGATCGGTGGCCTGGAATCCTTCCCGGAGCGCCGCCGCGTAGAGGATCGGTTTGAAGGCGGAGCCCGGCTGCCGTTCAGCCCGTGTGGTCCGGTTGAAGGGGCTGGAGGAAAAATCGGCCCCCCCGATCAGCGCCTTGATGGACCCGGTTCTGGGATCGACAGCGAGCAGGGCCGCCTGGAGGGGGCTCTCGCGGTTCTCCGGGTGACGGGCGAGAATGGCCTGAATTCCGGCCGCTATGGCCTTGCGCGCAATCGCTTGCATCCGGGTGTCCAGAGAGGTATGGATGGAGAGCCCACCCTCGTAGAGGGTGTCTCTGCCGAGGCGTGTTTCAAGTTCCCGAATGATCTCCTGAACAAAATAGGGGGCGATTCTGCCAGAAGGACGACTGTTTCGGACCGGCAGAGGTTCCCCGCCCGCGTGTTCGGCATCTTCTTCAGAGAGATAGTGCAGGGCCGCCATCCGCTTCAAGACCAGGTTTCTTCTCTTTGCGGCCTCTGCCGGGTTGGAAAGTGGGGAGTACTTCGAGGGAGACTTCGGAAGGGCCGCCAGGAGGGCCGATTCCGCGAGGGTCAGATCCGATACATCTTTACCGAAGTATCTCCGGGAGGCGGTCTGTACTCCATAACATCCTGCACCCAGGTAGATCTGGTTCAGATAGAGAGTCAGGATCTGGTTCTTGGTGTAACGTTTTTCGATCTGCAGGGTGAGGATGGCTTCCTTGAGTTTGCGGATCAACGTCCGGTCAGGAGAGAAAAAAAGGACCTTGCTGAGTTGCTGGGTGATCGTGCTTCCTCCCTGGACGATCCGTCCGGCGAGGAGGTTCTTGATCAATGCCCGGGTGATGCCGCGGAAGTCGAATCCATGATGGGAATAGAAACGGGAATCCTCCACAGCGATTACAGCCTGTCTCAGCGACTCCGGGATCCGCTCAAGGGGGACCTCCTCTCTTTTTTCGAGGAAGAGTTCGTCCATCACGGTTCCGTCATCGGCGAAGATCCGTGAGAGCTCACCGGGATGGTATGTCTCCAGGGATTCCACATGAGGAAGGTCCGTCAGCCTGGACACGAGCCATCCCGACGCGGCTCCCGTTACAACGGCAAGAACAAGGAGGACGAGCCTTCCCCTGGTTTTCATTCCGGATTCTTCCGCAGCTTCGTGGGGAGGGCGAACCAGAGACAGATTCTGCCATCTGTTGTTTCTTCCAGTCCGCTCTTCCCGTCGTGTATCTTCACCAGGGCCGTCGCGAGCAGGAGGGGAAGGACCATCCCTTCGTAATGGAGAGGTTCTCCTGATTCGATCTGATGAAAATTCTCAAAGAGGGCCTTGACGGTTTGCTCTTTCTTTGCGTTCGGACCGCTACCGCTGTACAACAGAATCCGGATCTCTTCCCGTGGGGTTGCGGAGGGGGACTCTCCGGTTGTCTCCCGCACGGCCCGGATGAGGATCTCTCCCCCTGGACTGCACTGTGCGATACAACGGACCAGCTTCCTCACAATCTGCCGGAAACGTACCGGATCCCCGGGGACCGGGGGGAGATCATCCGGAAGATCCAGCCGAAGCGCCGGACCTGTATCCTGCATCTGCTCCCGGAGGTCATGCAGAAGGTCCATCAGCAGGACCCGGGTTTCCATCTTTTCGCGTCTGAGATCGAGTCTTCCGGTTCGGATCCGGGCGATGTCGAGAAAGTCGTTTAAGATCTCAAAGAGGTGACGGGAACTGCGATAGATCATTTCGACATCCTTTTTCTGAGACGGGGTGAGTTCCCCATCCATTCCGGAAAGCAGGATGTCTGAAAATCCGAGGGTTGCGTTCAGATGGGAACGGAGTTCATGGGACAGGTCGCGGAGAAATGCCAGCTCTTTTACATGTCGCTCATTCAGTCGTTGTTTTAACTCTTCCACCTCATCGAACAGGTCCCGGACACGCTGTTCAAGATACTGGTTGTTTTCCAAGTCTCTCTTGTCGGATTTCTGTGGGTTCATTCCCAGCCTCCCGGGGAGATTTATACCATAATTCCCATTTTTTCAAAAGTTCTTTCGGGGGGGGGGGCGAATCAGGGTCAGGTCTCAACATTTCACAACCTTTTTGGCAGTGGATTCGGTGGGTCATGGCCTCTTGCCTTCTTTGTAATCATGGTGTATATTATGTAATCATTAACTCTCAGGAGGAATTCATGGTCCGGACGCAGATCCAGCTTACCGAAGAACAGGCCCGTGCTCTCAAGGAGCTTGCAGCCCTCCGCCAGGTCTCCATGGCCGAACTGATCCGGCAGGGGGTCGATACGGTTATCCGCTCTGCAACCGCCGTGGATGAAGCGGCAAGAATCCAGCGAGCCATCGAGGCCGCGGGAAAGTTCCGGTCGGGAAAGAAGGATGTCTCAGAACATCATGACGACTATCTTGCAGAGGCGATCCAGCCATGACGGTCTTCATAGATACGTCGGCGATCTTCGCCGTCATGGACGGGGATGATGCGAATCATCTGAAGGCGAAAAAGATCTGGGAGGAACTGCTCACTGGAAATGTCCGGATGATCGTTTCCAATTATATCCTCGTTGAATCTCATGCACTGATCCAGAGCCGTCTCGGCATGCAGGCGGTTCGGACGTTCCATGAAGATCTCTTTCCCCTCCTCTCTGTTGAATGGGTCGACAGGACGGATCATCTCTCCGGTGTCGCCGCACTCCTTGCAACATCAAAGCGTAGATTGAGTCTTGTCGATTGCGTCAGTTTCAACCTTATGCGCAGACTGGGAATCAGGGAGGCATTCGCCTTTGATCAGCACTTCCGGAAAGAGGGGTTTCGCTGTTTACGATGAGTATGAAACCGTTTCACTTGGTCTCGGAGTTTGATCCGTGTGGAGATCAGCCTCAGGCTGTTGAGAAAATTTCATCCTGGATCCGGGAGGGGCGGCCCCATATTGTGCTGTTGGGGGTGACCGGTTCCGGAAAGACTTATACCCTGGCCCGGGTGATTGAGGAAACACAGAAGACAACACTGGTCATGGCTCCGAACAAGACTCTGGCCGCCCAGTTGTACAATGAATTGAAGGCCTTTTTCCCGGAAAACGCGGTGGAGTATTTTGTGAGTTATTACGATTACTACCAGCCGGAGGCCTATATCGCCGCCACCGATACCTACATTGAAAAGGATTCCTCCATCAATGACGAAATCGACAAGATGCGTCATTCCGCGACCCGCTCGTTGCTGGAAAGACGCGATGTGATCATTGTGGCCTCCGTCTCGTGTATCTATGGTTTGGGTTCACCCGAAGCCTATCACGGGATGATGCTGCATCTGGAAGAAGGAACCGAGAGTGACCGGGACCGTATGCTCCGTGACCTGGTCGAGATCCAGTATCAGAGAAACGAGATTGATTTCAAAAGGGGGACCTTCCGGGTCCGGGGAGACGTGGTCGAGATCCTGCCGGTCTATTCCGATACCGCGATCCGAGTGGAGTTTTTCGGGGATCTGGTGGAGGCGATTTCCGAGATCGACCCATTGACGGGCCGCCGGATCCGCAGTGTCGCCCGGGTGGACATCTATCCTGGAAGTCACTACGTGACGCCCCGCGTGCGGGTGGAAAGAGCGATGCGGGAGATCCAAAAGGAGCTTCAGGAACGGGTGACCTGGCTGGAGAGGGAGAACAAGCTGGTGGAAGCCCAGCGTCTGGAGCAACGGACCCTCTTCGATCTCGAGATGATCCGGGAGGTGGGGTATTGTCAGGGGATCGAAAACTATTCCCGTCACCTGACCGGAAGAAATCCGGGAGAACCGCCTCCCACCCTGATCGATTATCTTCCCGGTGACGCCCTGGTGGTGATTGATGAAAGTCATGTCACGGTTCCGCAACTTCACGGGATGTACCGCGGTGACCGTTCCCGAAAGGAAAACCTCGTGAACTACGGTTTCCGGCTCCCCTCCGCCTTTGACAACCGGCCGCTTCGTTTTGAAGAGTTTGAGCGGTTGGCGCCCCAGGTTCTTTATATTTCCGCGACGCCGGCTCCCTACGAACTGGAAAAGGCGGGAGATGCCGTGGCGGAACAGATCATCCGTCCCACGGGGCTGCTCGATCCGGAGATTGTGGTCCGTCCGGTGAAGGGGCAGGTCGACGATCTGCTCGGCGAGATCCGGGAACGGGCCCGTCGGAATGAGCGGGTACTGATAACCACCCTGACCAAGCGGATGGCCGAGAATCTGGCAGCCTACTATACGGAACTCGGGGTTCGCGTGAGCTATCTCCATTCCGATATTGATACGATCGAACGGATGGAGATTCTGCGGCGGCTGCGGAAAGGTGAGTTCGATGTCCTGATCGGTATCAACCTTCTGCGGGAGGGGCTGGATCTCCCCGAGGTTTCTCTGGTGGCGATTCTGGATGCCGACAAGGAGGGTTTTCTCCGTTCCGAACGTTCTCTGATCCAGACCGCCGGAAGGGCGGCCCGGAACGCCTCGGGATGTGTGATCTTTTATGCCGACCGGGAGACCGACGCCATGCGGAGCTGTATGCGCGAGACCCTCCGCAGAAGAAGAATCCAGGAGGCTTACAACCGCCGGATGGGCATCACGCCCCAAACGATACAGAAGGCGATCCCCGAGCGGATGGTGGAGGTCTGTGAGGCCGACTATGTGACTGTTCCGCTGGTTTCCGAGGGGGAAGAGCCCTATCTTTCGGATCAGGAATACGACCGGGAGATCCGGCTTCTGGAGAAGGAGATGCTGAAGGCGGCGAAGAACCTGGAATTTGAAAAGGCGGCCGAATTGAGGGATCGGTTTTTGTCCCTCAAGGAGAGCCGGATCGGTGTAAAATGAATCCGCGGATCAAGGAGAATCTTGAACTGTTTCCAAGATCTCCCGGCGTCTACCTGATGAAGAACCGCCGCGGGGAGATCCTCTACGTCGGTAAGGCGAAGGACCTTCGTGCGAGGGTGAAGAGCTACTTTGTTCCGGGAGCGAAACATTCCCCCAAGACCATGGTCATGCTCTCCCGCGTGAGCGGTGTTGAGTTCATCGTGACCGCTTCCGAGGTGGAAGCCTTCATTCTGGAAAGCAACCTGATCAAGAAAAATCGTCCCCGGTACAATGTCCTCCTGAGGGACGATAAACACTATCCTTATATTCGGCTGGCCGTCCAGGAGGAATTCCCGAGGCTTGAGGTGGTCCGAAGGATCCGGAAGGACGGCGCCCGTTATTTCGGGCCCTATGTCCCGGGCAGCCGACTTCGATCCACACTGGATCTGATCGAGCGTACTTTTCAGCTCAGGAGATGCCGGGAAAAGCTGGATCGGCCGAATCGGCGTCCATGCCTGAACGCGCAGATCGGCCGGTGTCTCGGTCCCTGTTCCGGTCAGGTTTCCAGAGAGGAGTATGCGCGCCGGGTCCGGGAAGTGATTCTCTTTCTGAAAGGAAGAAGCAGGGCCCTGATCCGGATGTTGACGGAACAGATGCGGAGGGCCTCCCGTGATCTTCGTTTTGAAAGGGCGGCGGTGATCCGGGATCAGATCCGTGTGATCGAGCGGGTGACCGAACAGCAGAAGATCATCTCGACCACACTGACAGATAAGGATGTCCTCGGGATCGCCCGGGAAGGAGACTCCGCGTGCCTGGAGATTCTTTTTGTAAGGGGGGGGAAACTTCTCGGGAAGAAAGACTTCTTTTTTGACGGGGTCGGAGACGAGCGTGACGATGAGTTGATTCGGGCCACCCTGGTCCAGTACTATGGTCCGGACACACTGATTCCTTCCAGGATCTTCATCCCCTGTCCTCTACCCGAAAAGGAACGGCTGAGGAAATGGTTTTCGGACTTTCATGAACGGCGCCTTTTCCTCTCCACCCCGGAGCGTGGGATTAACCGGAAGCTGATTCAGATGGCGCTGGACAACGCCTCGTATGCCTTGCGGAACTCTCTGGAACGCAGGAAACGGGATTTCGAACTGCTCCTCGCGCTCCGGAAGATGGCGGGTCTGCGTCATGTTCCGGAGCGGATCGAGGCCTTCGATATTTCGAACATCCAGGGAGAGTTCGCGGTCGCCTCCATGGTAGTCTTCGAGAAGGGGCGCCCACAAAAAAGGGATTACAGACACTACAGGATTCGTTCGGTGACGGGGGCCAACGACGTGGCCATGATGGAGGAGGTTCTGAAGCGCCGCTACGATTCCGGGGAGGATCATGGACTGGCCGCGCCGGACCTGATCCTGATGGATGGAGGCCGGGGACAACTCGGGGTACTCTCCCGGTTGGCGCGGCGAAACGGCCTGATCGGCCGGGCCGACCTGATGGCCCTGGCCAAGGCCAGGTCGGGACGGGGGAGTCCCTTCGATACCGAGCGTATTTTCCTCCCGGGGAGAATCGAGCCGCTGACGCTGGATCCGGACGACCCGGTGACCCATCTGCTTCAGAGGGTTCGTGATGAAAGCCACCGGTTTGCGATTACCTATTACCGGAAACTCCATGTCAAAGAGACCTTAAGCAGCCGGTTGAACAGAATTCCGGGTATGGGGAAGAAGAGGACCCTCTCCCTGCTCCGTCATTTCGGTAGTCTGGAAAAGGTACGCCAGGCCTCCCTGGAGGAATTGATGGATGCTCCCTCCATGAACCGGAAGGTTGCTTCACAGGTTTTTACCTCCTTTCACGGTGGACAGGATACCAGTCGATCATGAGACCTAACCCATACCGCTTCAGTGATCCGTTCCGCCGGATCTTGATACTGATCCTCCTGCGATGCGCCGTCTTTCTCTTCGTGATATTGAGCCACGGCAGGACGGAAATGGAAGCGACTCTCCTCCACTGGGAAGGTGTGGCGGTCTATTTCGCCCTGTCGGAGATTCTGCTTCTTGTCCGCTCCGGTTCCAGCACCGGACAGGACGTGCTTCTCGGCATCTATTTTATCGATCTTTTCGTTCTTACCTCCTGGGGCCGGTTTCCGGGGGATACCGGTTTTGCGGTGATTCCCGGATTGATTGTGGGGACTTCCCTCTGCTACAGGCGGAAATGGGGATGGTGGGCCGTGGCTTTCATTCCTTCCGCGCTTCTTCTTTACCGGAGATACGAGGGGGTGTATTTCCCCCTCAGGGACCTTCCTGCAATTTTCGGGATGTTTTTTTTCTTCCTGGTTCTCGCGTGGGCGGTTCAGACCGTGAGTTCAAGACTGGAAGAAATTCTGTCGCTGTATCGGGGACAGCGGAAACTGGTTGAGAGGCTTTCCTCTGTTCTTCCTGCTCCTTCCCTGGACCAGGGAATCGACAAGATTCTGCGGAGGGACCCGCCCCTGTCCATCGATCTGTTTTCCATCCTGATCGGAGATTCCGGGGGGGAACTTCATGGAAGAGAAAGAAGGAGGGATCAAAAGGTCCGTGAAGTCCGGATCGGGGCAAAGAGGATTCCTTCCATTTTCTTCGGGATGGAATCCGAGGGAACATATATCCCGGATCTTCCGGCAAAAGAGCAGGTGGATTTTTTCTCCGCCCGGCAAGTGCAGAGTCTGTTTGCGGCGCCCCTGCGATTCGATGGGTTGCACGGAGTGATCCTCTACGGGCGAAGGGGGAAAGACGCTTTCGGGTTCCGGGAACGGGAAATCCTCACCCTCTATGCGGAGATGGTCCGGGGATGGTTGCGGTTGTCTTATGACAAGGAACGGAGCATGGCGGGGACCGGGGGGGGATCCGGTCGGACCGGAGATGTCCCGGACGTGTCCGGCAGGGAAACACGGAAGTTGGAACCCCCGGATCTGGAGCGGATCAGAAAGCTGGAAGAGGAGAACCTCCGGTTGAAACAGACTCTCGACGAAGAGGTCCGGCAAGCCGCCTATGAATTGAAAAAGGCGACCCTTGCCTCCCTGTCCAGGGAATCGAGGTTGAATCAGAAGGTTCTGGACCGCCTGGCCTCCGCGGAGTTGAGTCAGGCCGTTTCCATGCTTTTTGACCTGGATCTGATCCTCGATCTGATTCTGGATGTGATCTGCAAGACCCTTTCCGTGGAGAACGCATCGATCATGCTGCTCCGCGAGGAAACCGGGGAACTTGTGATTCGCGCGCACAGGGGTATATCGGATGAAATCGTACGGAAAACACGGCTGATGGTGGGGGAAGCGATCGCCGGGTATGTCGCGCAAAAGAAGGAACCCCTTCTGATCGAAGATATCCGGAAAGATCCCCGATTTGTTCCCTTTCACAGGGAACGATACCGCTCGGGGACCTTGTTGAGTGTGCCGATTCTCCATGAAGGCAGGGTTCTTGGAGTGATCAATTTGTCGGATCCTCGCCAGGAAGGGCCTTTCCTTCCGCGGGATCTGGAGTTCATCCAGGCCCTGTCCCGGCAGGCGGCCTTCGCGATCGAAAATGACCGATTGTACAACGAGTTTGAAAACGGGCGCTGGATCCGGGAGGTCTATGAAGAGAGACTTACCCGGAAGGTATCCGAAAAAGTTTTTCGAGAGGAGTGGGTTCTGGAGGAATTGGAAGGCGAATGCCGGGTCACGGTGCTTGCCGTGCACCTGCATGAAGATCCGCAAAAAAGGGAAACCTGCGGAATTGATGAACGCCTCCGGAAAATTGAAGGTTCTCTCCGGGAGGTCCGAAAGATCGTATCGCGTCACAGGGGGGATGTCTCCGGAGAGACCGGAGCGGGCCTGATCGGGGTATTCGGGTTGCCTTTTGCCGATTCACAGGATCCCTGGCGGTCGGTCCTCGCCGCGGTGGACCTGCTCCGGACCTTTTCTACACGGGATTCCAGGGTTGAAAGCGCCTACCGGGACGGAATCGGGATCTCCGTAGGGGTGGCCACCGGTCAGGTCCTGATGAGAAAGAGACAGGGAACGGTTCCCTACGCCCTGTTCGGAGAAACCTGGGAACGTGCCATGGCCCTGATGCATGCCGCCTCACCCCGGCAGATCCTGATCGATGAAGAGACCTTTGAACGAATCCGTTCCAGAGTGAACGTCATCCGTCTGATGATTCCCTATGGGATCAACCGGGAGTTTACGGTATACGGGATCAAGGGCTTGAAAAAAGACAAAAAAAGAAGCACATCCCGGGATTAGATCTCCAAATCTCCGGTTTCCGGAGGTTCCCCCGGGAACAACACCCATCCAAGTTGAACTTGTTGAAAGCGGGAAGGATCATTGTCTTAACGAACCCATGATCCGATGCCCCCGTCACTCGGTCCCGCAAAGCGGGACTTCCCTGCGCTTCTCGAAGGGCCTGCCCTGAGCATGCCGAGGGGGAGAGGGGTGCTGCACCTGTGGCCCTCTTCCCAAACCAAGCGGCATCCGAGCGCTGCAGAGCCGCCTCGTCTGCGTTATGCTCCCTGCGACATACCGCAGGGGGGTATGCCTCACTCGCACCCCTTGACGAGACAGCCCAGCATTTCTCCCGACCTTGTCTTTCATGCTCGGCTTATGACAGGGAGTACGCTCCCCCTGCGGGGGAGTCGGGTTTGCATATCCTGTCGATCCTGTTCATCCTGTCAAAAAGGTTTGTTTTTTTGATGGGTGAATGGTTTTTCGCTTTGAACCTCATCACCACGAGAAATTGGGGGAAATCCTGGTGACGAAAACGTTGACATCTTTTACGGGGTTGTGTTATGAAATAGTCATTGAAAACGGGAAACACGCAAGGAGCAGGGAGATGTCAGGCCATTCAAAATGGGCAACGATTAAACGGAAAAAGTCGGCGGTGGACGCCAAGAGAGGGAAGATCTTCACGAAATTGATCAAGGAGATCACCGTGGCCGCCCGTATGGGTGGGGGAGATCCCGACACGAACGCGCGGTTGCGGACGGTCGTCATGAAAGCCAAGGACGCCAACATGCCCGCCGATAATATCAAAAGGGCCATTCAGAAGGGGACGGGGGAACTCCCCGGTGTCCATTACGAGGAGATCCTCTACGAGGGATATGGACCGGGCGGTGTTGCGGTCATGGTGGAAGTCCTGACGGACAACAAGAACCGGACCGTTTCCGAAATTCGTCATCTTTTTTCCAAGCTGAACGGGAACCTGGGGGAAAACGGCTGTGTTGCCTGGATGTTCGATGCACGGGGACTGATCGCCGTCGATCGGTCCGCTGTGGATGAGGACCGACTGATGGAAATCGTCCTGGAGGCGGGAGCGGAGGATGTGAAGGAGGCCGGTGATACCTTCGAGATCGTGACGGAACCCCAGGCTTTTGAGACGGTCAAAAAGGCCGTGGAAGATGCCGGAATTCCGATCAATCTTGCCGAAGTGACAAAGATTCCACAGTCCACGGTCCGCCTGGAGGGGAAGGAGGCGGAACAGATGCTGAGGTTGCTCTCCGCCCTGGAGGACAACGATGATGTCAATGCCGTCCACGCCAACTTCGATATCGATGACCAGGTGATCGAGAGGATGGGCGCCTGAGTGCGTATTTTAGGGATTGATCCCGGAACGATTCAGACCGGATTCGGGATGCTGATGGAAGAAGAAGGCACCCTTCACCACCTCGGGAGCGGAGTCATCCGGACTTCTTCCCGTGCCCCCATTGCCCATCGTTTAAAGAAAATCTATTCTGAACTGGACCGTGCGATCGTGCGGTACCGCCCGGACGAGATTTCCCTGGAGAATATTTTTGTGGCTCATAATGTCCGTTCCGCACTGAAACTGGGCCATGCCCGGGGGGTGGCGATCCTCGCGGCCGTGAATCGAGGGCTGGAGGTTTTTGAATACACCCCCGCGGAGGTGAAAAAGGCGTTGACCGGTTCCGGGCGGGCGGAAAAGGAACAGGTCCGGTACATGGTCCAGATGCTTCTCGGGTTGAAGGAACTCCCCGGTCCCTGCGATGTTTCCGACGCGCTGGCGCTTGCGATCTGTCACAGCCATTGTGCGAAGGGGCGGCCGTCTTTTCAAACGGAGAATTCCCGGGAGCGGAGGAACGTGCCGGGAATACGGTCGTGAGTTTTCCATTATGATCGCGACATTGAAAGGAATTCTTGACTCGAAGACCCCCACGGAGATCGTGATTGATGTCCAGGGGGTCGGGTATCGACTCCTCGTTCCTCTCTCCACTTTTTACAAACTGCCGGAGGAGGGGGAACCGGTCCGTCTGGTGACTCATACTCATGTCCGTGAGGATGCCATCCAGATCTTCGGTTTTTTGACCTCCCTGGAGAAACATCTCTTCCGGATGCTGATTTCCGTTTCCAAAGTGGGACCGAAAATGGCCCTGTCGATTCTTTCCGGGATGGATGCGGAGACGATTCAGAGGACAGTCGGGAACCGGGATGTGGCGGCGCTTTCCAGTCTGCCCGGTGTGGGGAAAAAGACCGCAGAACGGATCTGCATGGAGCTCAAGGACAAGATCTTTGATGATGGGACAAGGATGGCGGACAAGGCGCCTGCGCGAGGGGGGATGGTGGAGGGATGTGCGTACCGGGATGCGGTGACCGCCCTGGTGCATCTTGGATATCGTCCGAACGAGGTCAGGGAGGTTCTGCGGCAACTGGCCTCAGAGAAGGAAGATCGTCCGGTGGAGGAGTTGATCCGGGAGTCGCTCCGGTTTCTGTCCAAGGCGTGATGGCGGACGGCCCGTGCGGTTCAGACTGCCTGAACAGGCTCTTTCAACGAGGTGCGGACAGAGGTGGATGAATGGGTGATGAGCGTATTGTAGGACCGGGAAGTCAGGCCGAGGAAAATGATCTGGAGATCAGTCTCCGTCCTCGTCGTTTCGGCGAATTTGTCGGTCAGGAGAAGGTGAGACAGAATCTCCGGGTTTTTATCGAGGCGGCGAAGGCTCGGAAAGAGGCGCTGGACCATGTGCTTCTCTACGGTCCGCCGGGGTTAGGGAAGACTACCCTGGCCCATATTATCGCCGGCGAGATGGAGGTGGATCTCAAGGCGACCTCCGGTCCGGTACTCGAGAAACCGGGGGATCTTGCCGCCATTCTGACCAACCTGAAGGATGGAGATGTCCTCTTTGTGGACGAGATCCACCGCTTAAACCGGACGGTGGAAGAACTGCTTTATCCCGCCATTGAGGATTTTCAACTCGATATCATGCTGGGGGAGGGACCATCGGCCCGGATCATCAAACTGGATCTTCCCCGTTTTACACTGGTGGGGGCTACGACACGTGCCGGTCTTCTGACCTCTCCCCTCCGGGATCGATTCGGTGTGGTGGAGCGGTTGAACTATTATCAGACCTCGGACCTGACGCGGATTGTGACCCGTTCCGCCCGGCTTCTCTCCATTCCGATCGAGGAGAAGGGGGGATTCGAGATTGCCAGACGGTCGCGGGGGACCCCCCGGATCGCCAACCGTCTCTTAAGACGCGTCCGGGATTTTGCCGAGGTCCAGGGAGACGGGGTGATCAACCGTGAGGTTGCGGACCGGGCGCTTCTCCAGTTGGACGTGGATCCCCTGGGACTGGATCAGATGGATCAGAGGCTGATTCGCACCATCATTGAGAAATTCGACGGTGGGCCGGTCGGGATTTCCACCCTGGCTGCGGCCCTCAGTGAGGAGAAGGATACGATCGAGGATGTCTATGAACCCTACCTGATCCAGCATGGTTATTTGAACCGGACGCCGAGGGGGAGGGTGGCGACGCGGATCGCCTATGAACATTTCGGCATTCCCTTTCGGAAAGGGGCTCAGGAGGGTCTGTTTTGAAACTTCTTCTTCACATCTGTTGCGCGCCCTGTTCGATTTTCCCGGTTTCAGTCCTGCGCGGGCAGGGGATCGAACTGACCGGTTTTTTTTACAATCCCAATATTCATCCGGTCACTGAATACCGGAAACGACTTTCCGCGCTTACGGAATATGCCGAATCAATCGGACTTTCCCTCCGGATTGAGGACGAATACGGTCTTGTCCCGTTCCTTCGGGAGGTGGTCTTTCGTGAAGAGAACCGGTGCGGATATTGTTACCGGATGCGGCTGACCCGTACGGCCGCTTTCGCCAGGCGCCTCGGCGCGGAGGCCTTTTCGACTACGCTCCTTTATAGTGTCTACCAGAAACATGAAGAGATCCGGCGGATCGGGGAAGAGGCGGGACGGCAGGAGGGAGTTCCTTTTTATTATGAGGATTTCCGGACCGGATGGAGGGAGGGTGTGAACCGTTCACGGGAGCTCGGCATGTACCGGCAGCCTTATTGCGGCTGCATCTACAGCGAGATGGACCGGTATCTGAAAAGGAAGACCGTCGGAAAGAAATGAAAGGTCCTGACCCGGTTCGTTTTTCCTGGACGGTCCGCAGGGTTCTGAACCGTCTTCTTATGTTACGGTTCTGTAGGGTTTGCACGTGGACGGATGCGTCAGCCCGGCGGTTTTCCCATTCCATCTGATTCAGGTAGATATTTTGAACGGCTTTCGGCTTACTGACTATGATTATGCCCTGCCTCCGGACCGTATTGCCCAGGAACCGGCGGCCCGGCGGGACTGTTCCAGGCTGATGGTTCTGGACCGGAGTACGGGGGATGTGAGGAATCTGCGTTTTTTCGGGATCGTGGATTTTTTCCGGGAAGGGGACCTTCTTGTCTTCAATGATACCCGGGTGATCCCCGCCCGTTTGACGGCACGCAAGAAGTCGGGAGGAAGACTTGAGATCTTCCTGCTCCGCAATCTGGGGAAGAACCGCTGGGAGACGTTGATCCGGGGAAAGGTATCTCCCGGAACAGGGGTGATCCTGGAGGAGGGGAAGAGTGGAGTCGTGGAACAGACCCGACCCGACGGAATCCGGGTGGTTCGGTTTGATCTGACGGAGGATTTCCTGGACGTGCTGAAGCGATTCGGGAAAATCCCTCTGCCGCCCTATATCCGGAGGAACGGGGAGGAGCGGCTTTCCCGGCTCGACCGGGAAAGGTATCAAACCGTCTTTGCGAGGGTGCCCGGAGCCGTGGCCGCGCCGACCGCCGGGCTTCATTTCACGGATGAGCTTTTGGAACGCATCCGGATGAAAGGGGTGGAAACGGCATTCATTACTCTCCATGTGGGGTATGGTACATTCCGGCCGGTGATCGCGGAGGATATCCGGGAGCACCGGATGGACCGGGAGAGCTATGTCATCCCGGAGGAGACGGCCCGGAAGGTGAATGCCGCACTCCGTGAAGGAAGAAGGGTGATCGCTGTGGGGACGACCTCGACGCGCACCCTGGAATCGGCGACCGGTTTTGGGGGAGGGATCACCCCGGGCGCCGGGACGACCGGTCTCTTCATCTATCCGGGGTACTCTTTCCGGGTGATTCGGGGGCTGATCACGAATTTTCATCTTCCCCGGACCAGTCTCCTGATGCTGGTGGCGGCCTTCGCGGGGAAGGATCGGATGGACCGGGCCTACCGGGATGCCATCGACGGGAACTACCGGTTTTATTCATACGGTGACGCCATGTTGATCCTGTAGGAAAAATCGAAATGACTTTTTCCTTTACCTTACATCATCGGGACCCGGATACCCGGGGCCGTCTCGGGACGGTGACGACCCCCCACGGGAAGATCCGGACGCCGGCCTTCATGCCGGTCGGGACTCAGGCCACGGTGAAGACCCTGACGCCGGAGGAGGTACGTGCGATCGGGGCGGAGATGATTCTGGCCAACACGTATCATCTCTATCTCAGGCCGGGTCATGAACTGATTGGCAAGCTGGGCGGGTTGCACTCGTTCATGGGGTGGGACGGGCCGATCCTGACCGATAGCGGCGGTTTCCAGGTTTTCAGCCACAGCGCATTGAGGAAAATTGACGAGGAGGGGGTAAGGTTTCAGTCCCATATCGACGGTTCCAGACACCGGCTTACCCCCGAAAGGGCCATTGAGATCCAGGAGGCCCTGGGCGCCGACGTCATCATGGCTTTTGATGAGTGTGTGCCTTATCCGGTGACACGGGATTATACCCGGGAGTCGATGGAACGCACCCTCCGATGGGCGAAGCGATGCCGGGACCGGAAACGGCGGTCTGACCAGGCCCTGTTCGGCATTGTCCAGGGGGGAATGTTTCCGGATCTCCGGGTTGAATCCGCCGAACGGCTTGTCGAGATGGGGTTTGACGGGTATGCCGTCGGAGGTTTAAGTGTGGGGGAGACCAAACCGATGATGGCGGAGATGATCGAAGCGGCGGAATCGTGGATGCCGGAGGATCAGCCGCGTTACCTGATGGGAGTCGGGAAGCCGGAAGACCTGATCGAGGGCGCCATCCGGGGGATGGATCTTTTCGACTGCGTGATGCCGACGCGGAACGCCAGAAACGGTTATCTCTTCACGCATCAGGGAAGGCTGGTCATCAAGAACGCAGCGCATCGCGACGATCCCGGCCCGGTTGATCCGGATTGCAGCTGCTATACCTGCCGTCATTATTCCCGTGCCTATCTCCGGCATCTTTTTGTGGCCGGAGAGATCCTTGCCCTTCGGTTGAACACGATCCACAATCTCTATTACTATCAGGATCTCATGAACCGGATTCGGGAGGCGATCCGTGAGGATCGGCTTCTTGCGTTCCGGAAGGAGTTTTACAGCCGGATCGGGCGGGGAGAACGGGAGAAGGGAACCGTAAAGGCCGAGGGCTGAACTTCATCCATGATCGTTCATGAAAAGTGCCCTTTGCAGGTCCATACGTTCTCCCGGACGGCAGATTCGTGTTCAGGCGGAATCAATCCGAATATTGTTTTTTATAAGACTTCCTGATATAGTGGTCCGCGGTTTTTCAATCGAAAAGTATAAGGAGGTACACATGTTTGAAACATCGGCTTTCGCGGCAGGTTCCGTGCCGCCCCAGGCGGGGGCTTTCCAGTCTCTGGTTCCGTTGCTCCTGATGATTGTGATCTTCTATTTTCTTCTGATCCGGCCGCAGATGAAGAAGAGCAAAGAGCACAAGGCCATGCTGGCCGCTCTGAAGGTGGGAGACCGGGTGGTCACCTCGGGCGGAATTCATGGAGAACTGAAAGTAATCACGCCGGATGTGGTGACCCTTCAATTGGATGACAAAGTTAAAATCAGGGTGGATCGTTCCGCCATTGCGAGAAAGACAGAGACCGATCAGCAGGCCTCGTGACCTCACGGAATGTTGTTGGACTATGGGGTGGTTCCATCCGGGAAATCCTGAACCGGGTGGAACTTCTGCTTTGTTTTTCGAACGGTTCATGATATATTTCCTGATTGAGTTTTCCCGGTAAATCAGAGGTCGGAAACGGTCCGGAGCGGGATAATCCATGGGCATGGGGAGTGGAAAGGAGTAAGGGATGGATAAAGCTTTGCGGTGGAAGGTGGGACTGATTCTTCTGGCCATCCTGGGGTCGGTCTATTATCTCTATCCGATCGAGGGGCACAAGGTGAATCTGGGGCTCGATCTCCAGGGCGGGATGCACCTGATCCTGGGGGTGGAGACCGACAAGGCGGTCGATGCGACCCTCGACCGGTTGGTGGACGAGTTTCAGAATCTCCTGGATGACCGGGGCATCGATTATATTCTGGTCGACAGGCAGGATGATTCGATTGTCGTGGAGACGCTGGACAGCAAGGGGGTGAATGCGATCCGTCAATTAGTTGAACAGGAGTACGGTATTCTGAATGTGGACGCATCCGGTGAGAATAAACTTTCCCTGACTCTGAAGAAACAGGAGGTGCAGCGGATCAAGAAGGCCGCCATCGACCAGAGCCTGGAGACGATCCGGAACCGTGTGGATGCATTCGGAGTCTCGGAACCGACGATTCAGCGGACGGGGAAGGACCGGATCCTGATTCAATTGCCCGGTCTCAAAGACACCCGTCGTGCCATCGCCCTGATCGGGAAGACGGCACGGCTTGAGTTTAAACTGGTCGATGAGGAGAACGATCTGAGCCGTGCCTTGAAAGGCGACATCCCGATGGACGACGAAATTCTGTATCAGCGGAACTCGGTGACGGGGAGGAGGAGTCCGCTGCTCCTGAAAAAGAGAGTGCTGATGACCGGGGACACGATCACCGATGCCCGTGTCAGTTACGATCAGTTCAACAATCCCTATGTACATATGACCTTCGATTCCCGTGGCGCCCGGATTTTTGATGAAGTGACCGGCAGGTATGTGAAGAAACGGATGGCGATCGTACTGGATAATGTGGTTTACTCGGCCCCGACGATTCGGGAAAGAATCTCCGGGGGAAGCGCCCAGATTTCCGGACGTTTTACCCTGGACGAGGCTAAGGACTTGGCCATCGTGCTCCGGGCCGGGGCGCTGCCGGCTCCGGTCAGGATTCTGGAAAACCGGACTGTGGGCCCCTCCCTCGGGAAGGACTCGATCAATGCCGGGATCAAGTCGGTCATCATCGGGGGACTTCTGGTCGTGATCTTCATCGCCATCTACTACAAGTGGGCCGGTGTGGTGGCGGACATCGCGCTGGCCCTGAATATTCTGTTCATCCTGGCGGCCCTTTCCGGGTTGAACGCCACCCTGACCCTGCCCGGGATCGCGGGGATCATACTGACCATCGGTATGGCCGTGGATGCCAACGTGATCATTTTCGAGCGAATCCGTGAAGAGCTCCGCCTGGGAAAGACGGTGCTGTCGGCCATTGACGGGGGATATTCCAAGGCCTTCAGCACGATTCTGGACGCGAATGTGACGACCCTGATCGCGGCCTTTGTCCTTTTCCAGTTCGGGACCGGGCCGGTGAAAGGATTCGCCGTGACCCTTTGCCTTGGGATTGTAGCCAGTATGTTTACGGCAATCTTCATCACGCGTGTGATTTTTGACCTGTTTCTGAAAAGGTCGGAAGTGAGCCGTATCAGTATTTAATAAGATCGATCCGGATACGGGAGTGCATGTTCGTCAGCGATTTCGGGGTGCGCTTCCGGAGCGCCGGTTTTCATGAAGAAACGGAGACCTCGACATGGAGATTATCAAGCCGGACACCCATTTTGATTTTTTGAAGAGAAAAGCGATCTTTATTTCGATTTCGATCTTGTTGATCCTGAGTGGAGTGGTATCGATCTTCATGCGGGGCGGATTGAACTACGGTATCGATTTCGCCGGTGGGACCCTGGTTCAGCTCAAATTCAAGCAACCCGCGAACATCGGAGAGATTCGGGAGAGCCTGAAAAAGATCGATCTGGGTGAGAGTGTGATTCAGGAGTACGGAACTCCCGAGGAGGTTCTGATCCGGGTGGAAAAGTCAAGCCAGGGATTGAAGAACCTGTCGGACCGGATTACGGAGTCCCTCCACAAGGCCTTCGGGAAAAAATCCTTTATCGTGGAACGGGTGGAGGTGGTCGGACCTCAGGTGGGGCGTGACCTTCGGGAAAAGGCCCTGCTGGCCCTGCTTTACGCTATCATCGGAGTTCTCATCTATATCACCTTCCGTTTTGAGTTCAGGTTTGCCGTGGGAGCGGTGCTGGCTCTGGTTCACGATGTCCTGATTACCGTCGGGGTTTTCTCCCTTCTGAACAAAGAATTCACCCTTCCGATTGTGGCCGCCGTCCTGACCATTATCGGGTATTCCCTGAATGATACCATCGTAGTTTTCGACCGGATCCGCGAACGATTCCGGCTCAAGAAGAAAGAGGGCTACGAGGTGACCGTCAACCGAAGCATCAATGAGACCCTGAGCCGGACCCTTCTCACGTCTCTGACCACACTGGTTGTCGTTGTGGCGCTTTTTTTCCTGGGGGGGGAGGTGATCCACGATTTTGCCTTTGCCTTGATCGTGGGAATCGTGGTTGGGACTTATTCCTCGATCTTCATCGCGAGTCCGATCGTGGTTGTCTTCCAGCGGTTTACAAAGACGGCGCTGGGATAAAACTCCTTCCGTCCGGACTGATTCGACGGGAGAATGATCCATGATGCAGGATCCCTTATCCTTGACGGGAAAACGCTGGCGGGACCGGGAGTGGGATGAAGGCGGCGTTCGGAAACTTTGCGAAGGATTGTCTCTGGACCCGGTGTTGGGGAGGGTCCTGTTTCTCCGCGGCCTCCGTACAGTGGATCGTGCAAGGGACTTCCTCGATTCCAGTCTGAGCCGGTTGCGGAATCCCCATGAAATTCCCGGGATCATTCCGGCCGCGGAACGGGTTGCCGAGGCCATTGAACGAGGGGAGAGGATCTGTGTCTATGGTGATTATGATGTAGATGGGGTGACGGCGACCTCCCTGATGGTTCTCGTCTTGAGACGTCTTGGAGCCGATGTCTTCCCGGTTCTACCGGATCGCCATCGACACGGTTACGGACTCCATTCCGACATTCTCCACCGGATCCATGAGGAGGCTTCCGTTGATCTGTTGATTACCGTGGACAACGGGATCTCCGCCCGTGAGGAGGTAGCGGAGGCCCGGTCCCTGGGAATGGATGTGATCATTACCGATCATCACGAGCCCCCGTCGGAACTTCCCGATACCCCTTATCTGCTCAATCCCAGGCTGCATGTCGATCCGGTTCCGGAGGGCGAATCCGAAGCGGACGAAGATTTTGCCCTGTTGTCCGGTGTGGGACTCGCCTTCTCTCTTCTGGTGGTTTTGCGGGCGAAGATGCGGGAGATGAGATCGGTCCATGCGGTGGATCTTCCCAACCTGAGAGAGTATCTGGACCTGGTTACCCTGGGGACGATCGGAGATGTGGTTCCCCTGCGGGGGACGAACAGGATCCTTGTTTCCCGGGGGCTTCGGGAAATTGCACGGACAAAGAACCGCGGACTTCGGGCATTGTTGCGGGTGAGCGGTTCTGTCGAACGTCCGATTACGGAAGGCCTGGTCGGTTTCGTCCTGGCCCCCCGGATCAATGCCGCCGGGCGGATGGGTGACGCGGAGCGTGCCCTTCAATTGTTGACTGCGTCCGATGACGGGAAGGCGGAAACTCTCGCCTCGATCCTCGATCGGGAAAACCGGAATCGCCGGGAGGTTGAGCGGGAGATGATTGAGGACATACTGGAGAAGATCGACCGCAAAGGAACACCGGACCGCGTCATTGTCCTTTCTTCCGAGGACTGGCATCCCGGCGTGCTCGGGATCGCGGCCGCCCGGATTGTGGAGCATTTTTACCGTCCCGTGATCCTGATCACCCGCAAGAACGGAATCGGATCGGGTTCGGGGAGAAGCATTCCGGGATTCTCCCTGGTTGCCGCGCTTGCGGCCTGTCAGGAGGATCTCCGGAGTTTCGGCGGGCACAGAATGGCGGCCGGCCTGAGCCTTTCCTGGGAGAAGATCCAACCCTTTCGAAAACAGATCAATCGTTACGCGGAACAGGTCCTGGAGGATCAGGATCTGGTTCCATCGATTCAGGTGGACGGTCCCCTCTCTCCCGACCGGATTTCAGAACGCCTGTTGAATGATCTGGAGCGTTTGAAACCCTATGGCATGGGAAATCCGGAGCCGATCTTCTTTTCGGGGGGAATTGTTGTGAAAAACCCCGCGGTGGTAGGAGGAGACCATATCCGGTTCCGGATCCCGGGTAAACAGGGTGATCTGAATGCCATCGGTTTCGGGATGAGACGGATTTTTAATTCTTTACAGGGGGGGTCCTCCCTGGATCTACTCTATCATCTTCGCTTCAATGAATTCAACGGATCCCGATCGATCCAGGCCGTACTCGTCGATCTCCGGCAAAGCGCTTGAGCGGTTTGCCGTCGACCGGCGCCTTCCGTGGTCTCCATGCCCCCTGTGTCTTTCGTCGTTCCAGCATCCCTCATCATCGTGTAGCGACTCAGGTGTCGGGTAAATGCCTGCACTGACTGATGATGCTCCACTCTTTATTTTTATCTAAAAAATGACGTCAATTTTATGAAGAAAGTTCTAAAGTTTTTTTTGCTGCTGACGATAGAGAAAGGACAAAGGGACCAGTTTTCACGGAGTAAGCCCCCTCTTCCATTTTGTATTGATTTTCAAAAAAACCGGACAAGACTTTCAGGGAAGGAACTTGCGATGACGGCGCACTTTTGGAAACATCGTGTCCTCATTTTGGCTTTGTTCTTTATTTTTTCCTTGAATAGCATGGGATTGGCGTCGTCAATGGCCGGACGAAATCGGTTTTCCGGGGTCCGTCTCACGCCGGAAGAGACCCTCCGGATTCACGGGGGAAAAATCGACGCGGTCCTTCAAGGTTCTCCTCTCCGAAAGGTCATGGCATGTATCAGCCGGGAGACCGGAATGAAAGTATGGATGGATCGTTCTCTTCTTTCCGATCCGGTATTCACTCGTTTCAAGGGACTCCCCCTGGAGAGGGGGCTTCAACGAATCATCGGCGACAACAGCTATGTCATGATTTTTTCCGGTCGGAGAGTCCGGGGCGAAGGTGAATGGATCCGGGAGATCCGGGTCTATCCGAAAGGACGCCGCGGGGAAAACGATTTCGTCCGGGTCGAGGCCTCCGTGGCCGACGGGTCCGGAATGATTCCGGCTTCCCGTGCCGGTGACGGACCCGTGATGGATGTCGCTTCACGGGTCCGGATCAACCGGGAGATTACGAGATCGGCCCGGGCCCGCATGCTTGCTGAAAGGCGGAACAAAAGACGGGTCGGGAACACACCCGGGTTTCATACCATCATCGGGCAGGCCCGGGCACGGATCGAAAGGGCAAGACGTCTTATGTCCCTGAAAAACGGGATTTCGGCCCGGAAGGAGATTTTCAGGCATCAGATGAACCTTTATCATCGCCGTGCGGCTCTGGCAAAGGCCGCGAAACAGAGGGCAGAGGCCCATCAGGGGATGGGTTTGGGAGGATCCTGATAAATACCGATACGTTCAAGGAGGGAAATCTCATGGGAACAGACGGAATGAAAAGAAGAAGAGGTTTCTGGGGGGCATTTCTGTTGTTGTTCTTTACCTTGATCCACCCGGCGTACGGGGCGATTTCCAACGTGAGTATTGATACCGGGACGGGGGGGTCCCTGACTACGGTGACGATTTCGCCTGATGACGACGGGACCGATGACCGGGCTTTCATCCACTTTACGTCCGATGTGGATGGGGCTTTCCGCGTGATCGTGGATACGAACGGGACGAGCGGATTTCAGCCGCCTGACTGGTCGGATCCGACCTCCTGGGATACCGCCGACACCACGATGGAGGGATGGGCTTCGGCGAACAGCTCCAATGAATTCGTCTTTGAGGGGAGGGACAACCAGTGGCGCACCCTGTCCAACGGAACCTACAATGTCGAGATTGTTGTGGATGTGGATGGAGACTGGAATACCACGAATGACCAGACTACGGACACCTCCCTCACGGTGACTCTCCAGACGGCGTCGATTTCCGGGACAGTCACTTCCGGGGGGAGCCCCCTCGCGGGCGTCCGTGTTAACGCAGGATCCCAGTATGGGTGGGGCGAGGCCAAGACCGCCTCGGACGGAACCTATACGATCTCCGGTCTCAAGGCGGGAAGCTATCATGTTGACGCCCAGAAGGACGGGTATGTCAACGCGCAGTATTCCCAGAACGTTACGGTTACGGCCGGTCAGAACACTTCAGGAATCGATCTCACCATGGATCCGTCGGTTCAGATCACGGGAAGTATCACCATTCCCGCGGCCTTCCAGAGCTACACCAATCAGTGGGGAGGGATGGAGGAGCAGCTCCATGTCAATATCAACGGATGGAGTGATAACGGTTCCGGATGGACCTGGGCCGAGGCCCATTTCCATGATCCGAACGGTCCGTTCTGCCAGAATGCCCAGAGCGGCCAGGACATGGACGGCGACGGCACCCAGGACGTGGATGAGTGTGCCAATCCCACGACCACGACCTATTCCCTTGATATTCAGCCTCCGGCATCCGGGCAGACCCAGACCTACCATATCCGGGCCGAGGCGGATGGTTACGCCAGCGCCGAGTACACGTTGACCGTGGATGCCAGCGGAGGGTCCAAGGACTTTTCCATGAGCAAGGCGAGTCGGATCTACGGAACGGTGACCCTGCCGTCGGCGAACAGCACGGGCGCTCCCCTGTGGATTGATGTCAATGCCAAGACCACGGACGGAACCATGGTCTGGGGCGGCGGATCCGTGGATGTGGGGCAGACGCAGGGAACGTTTGATATCCGTTCCGCATTGGCGGGGACCTATACGGTCGAGGTCCGTACCATGGGGTATAAGACCACGAGCATTCCGAATGTCACCGTGACCGCCGGACAGGATACGGATCTCGGCAATCTGACCCTGACTCAGGGGGGCAAGATCACCGGGACGATTACAATCTCCGGGGATACCACAAATTACAAGGCCTCTGAGGGGGACGATGGAACTCAGCCGATCACGCTCTGGGTGGACGCATGGTCTCCCGGAAACGATGGATGGAGCGGTACCCAGGTCCAGATTCAGCGTGGAGTCGACCAGAGCGCGACCTACACCATTGCGGGACTTGCCGCCGGGACCTATGAGATCCACTCCTGGCTCGGCGAAGGGTACGACCAGGATCCCATGCCTCTGACCGCGACCTTGAGTTCGGATTCGGATACCGCGTCCGGTGCCGACATGACCTTTGCGCCCTATGCCGGCAAGATCACCGGGACGATCTCCGGATCCGGCGTGGATATGAGCAAGGTTGTGATCAAGGCGACCAAATCCGGCTGGGAATGGCAGGAGCCGATCATGACACAGCCGGCCTCCGACGGGACCTATACCCTGAGCGGGCTCGGAACCTCGGAGTATATCCTGGAGGTCAACGAATATTCAAACGCCGCCAATATGATGAGCAATCAGCAACCCGGGCAGCCGACCGGCAATTTCGGCTCGGAGATACTGCGGGTTCCCGTGATGAACGGGAAGACCTCCTCCGGGAAGGATATTACCCTGAAGACGGGTGGCTCCATCTCCGGCAAGGTCTGCAAAGAGAGCGGGTATGCGGGCGACGTCAATTTCGCGACGGATCTGGCCGGGAAGATGGTTGTCGCCGTTCCGATGAAAATGGCCATGATGGGCGGCAACTCCACGTTCATGGGACCGCTTCAGAATTACGACGCCGCGACCGGATGCTATACATACACCATTTCCGGACTCGGCGCGGGGGCGTATAATGTCTCGCCGCCCACGGACGGGCTGATCAACGATCCGAACAAGGCGATCGATCCGAGCGCGCAGATGCACGAACAGATGTTCCTTCCGGATATTGCCGCCGACGACCAGGTTGTCTCCGTGTCCGCGGGTGAAAACAAGACCGGTGTCGATTTCACTCTGTCCGACGGTTACTCCGTGAGCGGTACGCTGACACTTCCGGAAGCGCCTTCCGGGAACGACTGGGATTATATCTGCGATCTGGAACTCAGACACCCGCACAAGGAAGGGATGGGTCGCCGTATCCCGGTTTTCCTCCGGAATTTCAGAACGGATCCGTCGGATCCGAATTCCACGATCACAAAAACCTATTCCTTCACGCTGAAGCACGTGATGGAAGGGAACTACGTACTCCAGGCCTGGACTCCGAATTATGTTCCGGCCTATAAGAATGTTACCGTGTCCGGCGGTGATGTGGTCGGAGCGGCCCTGGAGCTCAAGAAGGGCGCCAGCATCACCGGGAAGCTCGTGGATGCCGACACCGGTGAGGTGATTACGCCGGACGACGGTGTGCGGGTTCATTGTGAAGCGGTGCCCTGGGTCGAGGGAAGCTGGAGGGAAACCTTCCAGGATCCCTGGTCGAACAGTCGTTTCCTCGACGAGAACGGCAAGTATACCGGCGGGTTTCGGTTGGCCAACCTCCCCGCGGGGACCTATGTGGTCACCGTGGAGGCCAGCCATGGCATGAAACGGAACGGCGCCAAGAACTACATCGGGATCAAGAAGGCCGGCGTGGTGGTGCCGGAGACGTCCGGCGCCAGCGTGGACATCGGAACCCTGGAACTCAGGGAAGGTGTGACGATCACCGGGAAGGTCACGGCGGATGGGACCGGGAGTCCGATCGGGAACATCGACGTGGTGGCCGAACCGGCTGATGAACATGACGGTACGGCGTCTTCCTTCGGAAAGACCGATGCGAACGGGAATTACACAATCTACGGTGTGGATCCCGACGTCAAGTACTATATGGTCACGGCGGGAGCCCGTCCTGATTTCATGGAATTCGTTCCGGTCTCCTGGGGCGAGGTGGAAAAGGACGTTACGGTGACCTCGACCGGTCTGACCGGTCTGGATTTCTCGCTTCCGGCCGCCTCGGCCACCTTCTCCGGGACCATTCACAAGACGGGAAGCTCCCCCTGGAAGGTGCCTTTCGAGGATGATATGCCCGCGCCTTATCTCCTGCTCCAGAGACAGGGCGAGGTCTACTCCGATCCCATGGGGGGAATCGATTTCATGGGAGATCCCAGCGATGGTGATACCACGACCTTCCACGTCGACGGGATCGTGCCGGGGACCTACAACCTCAAGATCTTCTGCCTGGGGTATACGACCAAGATCATCCGCGGCATTCAGATCACGGACGGGGACAATACCTATCCCAATACCATTGAGATGGTTGAGGGGGGAACGGTTTCCGGAAGCATGATCAAGGAGGACGGCACTTATCCCACGCTTGCCGAGGTTTCCCAGGCTGTGGCCGTTTCCGCCGACATGGATGTCCTGATCTTCGGGACGGTCACCTCCAACGCGGCCTCGCAGGAGGTCTCCGCCTATTCCATCAGCGGTCTGGAGGCCGGAAAGACCTATAACCTCGTTTTTGTCAACGACGGGGATAACGGCCCCGGCGACATTCGTGTCATGCCGGATCCGGTCCAGGCCGGCGACACCTACAATGCCGTGATCGGAGATACCACGCCCGTGATTACCGCCCGCGCCAAGAAGGAAAGCGACGGCTCGTTCACGATCGGGATCTTCAGCACGAGTTATTTGAATGACGCTTCGGCTTCCGATATCCTCTCGCTGACGACGGGCAACGGAACGCTCTCCGGAACCCTGGAACCGGATAAACGAGAGATTAACGCTACCTATACGCCGGCGTCGGGAGAATCGACCTTCACGATTACACTGACGGCCCACTACGGTACGAACAATACGGTAGTGAGCAAGGCCTTCACCTATGATGTGAACGCCACGGCCTGGAATGAGGGAAAGGTGAACACTCTGATGGGAGGCGAGGTAGCCCTGGGACAGGGAGACAAGTCCAAGGTCTTCTTTGAACCGGGGGCGATCACCGACGCGTCGGGAGATGGCGTTTCCACCATTACCTTCGAGAAAGACGATTCCGCACTGAGCGGAAACGGCGTGAGAAGCAATTCGGTCCGGGGAGAGTCGCTCCTGGCCGAGGCGACTCCGGCGCTTCCCTCCTACGCTACGGCGGCGAGCGCCCTGTACGATGTCACGCTGCAGTCGGGGGATGCGATCACCTCGGGGTCTTCGATCACGGTTTCACTCCAGTACGATTCCTCCGTCACCGACACCAGTGACCTGCACATCTACCACTATACCGGCGGAGCGTGGGTCGCGGAGGATACGAACAAAAACATCGATACCGTGAACCATACCATCTCGGCGGATGTAACCAGTCTCTCTCCCTTCGAGGTGGCGACGGGATCCTCGTCCGGGAGTTCGGGGTCATCCACCTCCACCAGCAGCAGCGGAGGCGGCGGATGTGCCCTGACGGCCTCTCCCGTGTCGATGTGGGACGGCCTGACGGGGGTCATGATCCTGCTTCTGCCCCTCATTGTCCTTGGGACTCTGCGTCTCAGGCGGTATCAGGATCGCGATTAATCGCGCGGATTACAAAAAAAGGGCGGGGGAAACCCCGCCCTTTTTGATTTCCCCATCCGTCAGCTGCTCTCCTGCTCAGAGCTTTTCCTCTCCATGTCTTGTAACTGCTTTTCGTAATATTCCCTTGAGACGTCTTGTTCTTCCTTTACGCTGATCCATATTTCATCATAATTTTCTAAAAGAAGATTGACAATTTTCATGTCCAGGGAATGCTTCTC
>CAYZZU010000001.1:0-187321 GCA_964483105.1 uncultured Nitrospirota bacterium | reverse complement strand
AAGAAACCGGGTCCCCTTTGACTTCGGTCAGGCCGGTCGTGACCACGGCGATCAAGGCGGGGGAAATCTGTTCGGCATACTTCCGGATCGAAGCACACAGGCGGTCCCCGCTCCCCATCACCACGTCCTCCACGAAGAGCCGACTCCCCTCCAGGGCGATCGGTTCCCGGAAATGACGTGTCAGGAGCACCTTCCCGATGAAACTGCATCCCTGCGCGCCGTGAATAACGGGAAGCGCGCCTTCAACCCCCTGGAGGGCCAGCGCCGCGCCCACAGCCGGGGAATGCTTGAGCGGATCGATGCTGACGTTCCGTTTCTCCTTCCGGATCCGGCCCGGCCCCGACCCGGAAGGGCCGGAGTAAAAGGTGAAGGCCTCGTGGATCCGCTCAGCCAGATTGACGAGCCCGTCATATCCCGCATAAGGGGTGTGGCGTTCCTGGTTGACATCCACAAAGGGGTATCCTTCCTTGGCGGCCAGGTAGAGGTTCCGCCCTCCGGCGATCAGCAGGTCGGCCCGGGTTTTTCGCATGAGGTCCCGAATCTTCCCTGCGGTCATCGACTCGACCAGGATGGCGGAATCCCCCAGAATCGCCCGGATCTTCTCTTCGTCTTCCCGCGTCGCCTTCTTGGTTCCCACCGCGGTCACCTCGATGCCGAGGTCCATCAGGGCCGATATCATGGACCAGCTCTTGACCCCGCCGGAATAGAGCACCGCCCGCTTGCCCCGAAGGGACCGGTAAGGGTTCAACCGCTCCCTCAGGGCCTGCTCTTCTTCCCGGATCAGTGCCTCTGCGCGCCGCACCAGGGGAGATCCGGGATCCCGATCCAACCGCTTGGCGATCCCTCTCAAGGCACGGGACATTTCACTCCGACCGAAAAAGGAGACCTCGAGGCAGGGTATCCCGTAACGCCGTTCCATCTCCCGTGCCACGTTGATCAGCGCACGACTGCAGACCACAACGTTCAACCGGGCCCGGTGCGCGGAGGCGATTTCATCAAAGGAAGCGTTCCCGGTGATCCTCGCCTGGATTCCGATCCCGGCCCGTTTCAGCAGCGGTTCAATTAGGAAGAGGTCGCCGGCGATATTGTATTCCCCGATCAGGTTGATCCCATAGGGAACGGCCGGAACGGCCGTCCCGGTTCCTATGACAGAATGGAGGAGAACCTCACCGGCAATGCGGTTTCCCAAGTTCTTCGGCCCCACGAATCCCGGCGCATCCACCGGAATGACCCGGATACCTAATTCTTCTTCGGCCTTTCTGCAAACGCCCGCCAGGTCCTCCCCCGTCAGGCCGGTCACACAGGTACTGTAGACGAAAATCGCGCGGGCCCCGCTGTGACGCCGCGTCTCGACAATCGCGTCGAAGAGCTTCTCCTCCGCGCCATGGACGATATCCATCTCGCTCAGATCGGTGGTATAGGCGCGCTTGTGGAGGTTCCCCTTGTCCGATACCGTTCCCCGCGATTCCCAGGAATTGCCGAAGCAGGCGATCGGTCCGTGTACCAGGTGGGCCGCGTCGGCGATACACTGAAGGACGATCATCGCCCCGTCGAAGGCGCACGAGGCGCCGCCCCGGCTCCTGCAGACCCCCGCCGAGGCATCCGGACGGCAGGAATGCTCAAATAATTTGTCGGTACGGGTCAACATCGTAGATGATTCCTCATGATCTTCGTGCCGGTTGATTGTTGTCAAGTTCTTGCGGTCGATCTATGCTCCGCACAACATCATGCACCACGCAGAAGTTGGCCTTACTTTTCATTTTTCATCTTCCTCTCACTCTACCGGAGCAATTCGAAGTGTGGATCGTCACTGGTCCGGTCCATCTCCTCCAGGAAGGTATTGACGATCCAAGTAATCAGGTTGATCGCCCCCCGGTATCCCATCGTGGCGTAACGATGCAGGTTCACCCGGTCCGTGATCGGGAAGCCGACCCGGACATGGGGGATCCCGGCGTCCCGGGCCGCGTATTTCCCATGGGAGTCCCCGATGAGAAGATCCACCGGCTCGGTGACAAGAAGAGAACGCAGATGCCAGAGATCACGCCCTGCGTGTACCTGGGCGGACGCCCCGTGCGGAGACGCCGCCAACAGCGCCTCCATCTCCTGCACGAATTTCTTCTTGCCGTTTGTCGATACGATGTGGACCGGTTCGCCGCCCATCTCCATGAGAAACCGTGCCAGTCCCAACATGAGGTCGGGATCTCCGAACAGAGAGAAGCGTTTCCCATGGAAATACTGGTGCGCGTCGGTGGCGGCATCCACCGCCCTGCCGCGCTCCCGGGTGATCGAGTCCGGGATCTTTTTCCCTGTCATTCCGGAGATCTTCATCAAAAAGTCATCAAAGGCCGCGATCCCCATGGGAGAATGGAAAGACGCCGTTTCCTGGCCATACCGCATCTTGAAGGCCGCCAGGGTCTTCGACGTCGCGTAGGCCTGCAGGGAAACAGTTCCCACGGCATTCACCGAATCCGCGGCCTCGTCCAGGGTCGTCCTCCCATGGTACATCCTGTACCTGCCGGTCAGCGGCGAATCGAATGTATCGGAGTTATCGGCCAGGACGGTATAGTCCACGCCCATCAGGTCCAGATAGCGCCGGATCTCCCGGATGTTCTCCACGTGGGGATCGAAACCCGGGATCAGGTTGATCTTCCCGTTGCGTTCGTTCTCTTGGAACCTCCCCTCGGACAGGTTATCGATGATCCCCTTCAGCATCGCGTCGTAGCCGTTCAGGTGAGAGCCGACGAAGCTCGGGGTCTGGACGGCGGACACAGGCAAGTCCTCCGGGATGGCCCCCGCATCCCGGGCATCGGCGATAAACGATTTCAGGTCATCGCCGATCACTTCCGCCATGCAGGAAGTGCACATGGCGATCATCCGGGGACGATAGAGGGCAAAGGCGTTCCGGAGTCCCTCGAGCATGTTCGCCCTGCCTCCGAAGACAGCCGCGTCCTCGGTCATGGAATCGGATACGGCCGGGAACGGTTCCCGGTAATGGCGCGAGAGGTTGTTCCGGAAATAGGCCGCACACCCCTGGGACCCGTGTTCATAAGGGAGGGTCCCCTCGAAACCCGAGGCGCAGAAAAAGGCGCCCAACGGCTGACAGGCCTTGGTCGGATTGATCACCAGCGACTTGCGGGCGAAATTCAGTTTTTTATACTCTTCGGTGTTGATCCATTCCTCGGTTTTCATGGTTATCGATCCTCTCTGGTCTTCATCTGTTTCCTGCTTACGGTTTACTGTGTTCCCAGGGGACTTTGATCAACTTCCATGTCGGAGAGTTGACCGCCATGTCCATGTCCCGGGCGAAAATCGAGAACCCCTCGTACCCGTGGTAGGGTCCGGAGTAGTCCCAGGAATGCATCTGGCGGAAGGGGATCCCCATCTTCTGAAAGACATACTTCTCCTTGACGCCCGATCCGACCAGGTCCGGCCGGAACCTCTCCGCCATCCGGTCCATCTCGTAGGGAGTCACATCGTCATAGAGGAGGGTTCCTTCCTTCAGGGCGGGGAGGGTCCGTCGGTAATCGTCCTCATGCCCGAACTCGTATCCCGTAGCGATCACCTCCATCCCCAGGTCTTCGTAGGCTCCGATCACATGACGGGGCCTTAAGCCCCCCACATAGAGCATGACCGTCTTCCCTTCGAGCCGCGGGCGATATTTTGCGATCACCGCATCCATTTCCGGTTTGTACTTAGCGATCACCCGTTCGGCATTCTCCCGGATCTTCCCGTCGAACCGGGCGGCAATGGCGCGAAGGGAAGCCGCAATCCGGGTCGGACCGAAGAAGTTGTACTCCAGCCACGGGATGCCGTAGGTCTCCTCCATATGCCTGGCGATGTAGTTCATGGAGCGATAGCAATGGATGAGATTCAGCTTGACCCCCTGGGTCAGTTTCATCCTTTCCAATTCGCCGTCACCGGTCCAGACCGCCACAACGCGAAGCCCGATCTCTTCCAGGATCTTCCTGCTCGCCCACGCGTCGCCTCCGATATTGTAATCCCCGATCATGGCCACGTCATAGGGTCCGGGGTCCGGCAGTTCCCCGCGTCCCAGGACATAATCGCGAATACTGTCGTTGGCGATATGGTGCCCCAGCGACTGGCTCACCCCGCGGAAACCCTCGCAACGGACCGGCACCACCGGGAGTTCCAATTCATCCTCCAGCTCCTTCGCGCTCGCCTCGATATCGTCTCCGATCAGGCCGATCGGGCATTCGGACTGGATAGTGATCCCCTTCGCCTCCGGGAAGAGCATCCGGATCTCCCGCCCGATTTCCTTCAGCTTCCTTGCCCCGCCGTAGACGATATCCTTCTCCTGGAAGTCGGAGGTGAATTGAAAGGGCACAAAGTTGTCGACGCCGGGCTTGCCCCGCGCGAGATTCCGCCGGGTGCTCCAGGAATAATAGCCGCATCCGACCGGGCCGTGACTGAGATGGACCATGTCCCGAACCGGACCCCAGACCACCCCCTTGGACCCGGCGTAGGCACAGCCCCGGGCAGTCATCACGCCTGGAACCGACTTCCGGTTCGACTGGATGGCACAGCGACTGCAGGAAGCTTCCTCCACTTCCCCGTGTTCCGTTTCTTTCACCGTGATATGTTTCGAACGGATCTTGCGCGCCTTTTCCGGATAGGCCCCGAGAACCTCCTCGATAAAGGCCTGTTTCTCCTCGATAGAGCTTTTCATTCCCTTCCTCCCGATCCGGCGACGCCGGAGCCAAACAGGTTACGTTATAAAAAACTTTCCAACCTCATTCCGCTGTTCCCATATCGGCCGACCGACCCGCTAAGCCTGTGCGGCAACGTCGGCCGAAGCGTCCATGAAACCATAGGTAATGAGGAGTTCCTCCAACTCGTCCATGGTCATGGGGGTCGGTATCACAAAGTTCTTGTTCTCCGAGATCTCGCGTGCCAGATCACGGTACTCCCTCGCCTGGTTGCAGTCGGGCTCGTATTCGATGACGGTCATCCTCTTGAGTTCCGCACGCTGGACGACATTATCCCTCGGCACAAAGTGGATCATCTGCGTACCCAACCGGTCGGCCAGCGCCGAGATCAACTCGAACTCCCGGTCGACTTTACGGGCATTGCAGATCAGGCCGCCCAGCCGTATCCCGCCGCTCACGGCATACTTGACGATCCCCTTGCAAATGTTGTTGGCCGCGTACATCGCCATCATCTCTCCGGAGGTAACGATATAAATCTCCTGGGCCTTCTTTTCCCGCATCGGCATGGCGAACCCGCCGCAGACCACGTCGCCCAGCACATCATAGAAAACAAAGTCCAGGTCGTCCGTGTAGGCGCCGTTCTCTTCCAGGAAATTGATTGCCGTGATGACCCCCCGACCCGCGCAGCCGACACCTGGTTCCGGTCCACCCGATTCCACGCACCGTACTCCCCGGAACCCATTCATCATGACCTCCTTGATCTCGAGTTCCTCCACGCTCCCCCGCTCCCGGGCCAGGTCCATCACCGTGGTCTGCGCCTTGGCATGCAACATGAGACGGGTCGAATCCGCCTTGGGATCGCACCCCACGATCATCACCTGCTTCCCCGCCTCCGCCAGACCCGCGACCAAGTTCTGTGTTGTCGTGGATTTCCCGATCCCTCCTTTTCCGTAGATGGCTATCTGTCTCATGACTCCTCCCTTTCCCAGAATGGATCCATTGGCAATTCCATTTCCCCGTTTACAGGAGTAGACAGCAAGGGCCGTGCCACAAGGATGGAAAGCACTCATCTTTTTCCACGCACCAACGGTAACTGCATACAAAACAAGGGAATATTTTTCTCAGCATATCTAATGGAAGCAGGACGGGCCTGCAGAGAAAACTTGACACCGGCCCATGAGGTTACAAACCTGTACGAAGGGTAAGACAAAATAGTTGTGGGTGCAAAGGATGATGAAGTCGTAAAACGGGGAAGCCTCCGACCCGATCCGGGTTGGAAAAATCCAGAGGGAATCCAGAGGCTGAAGAGGGTTTCGCCTCGTAATCCGGATGGGCCTCAAAGGTCCGCAATTCTACAACGAAACTATTTGAATATTCCGATCCTCGCTGGATTCCGGGTCAACAGCAGACTGGACAAATAGCTCATAAGCCCATTGATTTGGCCTGGATCCCGTACTTCCTGATCTTGTACCCGATCTGCCGAGGGGTGATTCCCAACTTCTTCGCGGCACGGGCCTGAACCCAGTTGCATTCGGAGAGCGCCTCTAAGAGTTTAGTCTTTTCGATCTCCTCCAGGACGGAAATTTTCGGAACCGGGTGCATCATCCCATCAGGACGGCTATATGTGTATAAACCGGCCGGCAGGGAAAATCCCTGTGTGAAATGAATCGGAAGATCCTCTCTCGAGGCGCGGTCTCCTTTCGCCATGACCACCAACCGTTCCATCTGGTTCTCCAGCTCCCGCACGTTGCCCGGCCAGGGATATTCGATCAGAACCTTCAGAAGCTCCGGGGGAAGGGTCACGTTTTTATGATTCTCTTCATTAAACCGTCGAAGAAAATGTTCGATCAAGAGAGGAATATCCTCCTGCCTCTCTCTCAGGCTCGGTAAAAAGATCGGGATGACGTTCAAACGGTAATAGAGATCCTCGCGGAAACGTCCTTCTTTGACATCCTCCTCCAGGTTTCGGTTCGTGGCCACGATAATTCGAAGATCCACGGAGAGAGTCTCCGTCCCGCCGACCCGTTCAAACTCCCTCTCCTGCAGCACACGAAGGAGTTTCACCTGGAATGACAGGGGAATTTCCCCGATTTCGTCCAGGAAGAGGGTCCCCCCGGAAGCCCGCTCGAAACGACCCGGTTTCTTCTGCTCCGCTCCGGTAAAGGCCCCTTTCTCATGGCCGAAGAGTTCGGACTCCAGCAGGGTTTCCGGAAAGGCCGCGCAGTTGATCTTGATAAACGGACCCTCACGACGGAGGCTGTTGTAATGAATGGCCTGCGCGATGAGCTCCTTTCCGGTTCCGCTTTCCCCCCGGAGCATCACCGTGGCGTTGCTCCGGCTGACTTGTTCCACGGCCTCAAAGACCTGCTGCATCCGCTCGCTTTCCCCGATGATATTCTCGAACCGGTACCTCCCCTTGAGCTGATTTCTCAGGGTGATATTTTCCTCTTTGAGTTGCGCTTTCTCCGCCTCCACCAGTTGATGCACGTGAACCGCCTGGGCAAAGACTCCCGCCACAATGGAAAGAAACCGGATTTCCTGGTCAAAAGAGACATCGTTTGCGAAGATCCTGTCCGCGCTCAGCGCCCCGATTACCTTTCCGGCGAGCCGGATCGGAACCGAAATGAAGGAGATATCCTTCTTGTCCAGGCGTTTCCGGGAACCGGTCCGGTCCAGAAACAGAGGCTCCGATCCGATCCGGGGAACAATAATCGGAACACCGGTCTTGACCACCTTCCCCGTTACTCCCTCACCGATCCGGTATTTCCCTTTGCGGATTTCTTCCTGGGTCATCCCGTATGCCGCACGGATCTTCAGTTCCCCGGTCTCCTCATCGATCAGAGTCAGCGCCCCCCGGTTCAGTCCCAGAAAATCCGAAAGGAGTTTGAGGATAGAGGCCGCCACCCGCTCCAGATCCAAAGTAGAGGATACGATCTTGCTGATCTCATAAAGTGTGGAAAGCTCCCTGACCTTCTGCTTCATCTCTTGATCCACAATGTATCGCCTCTTTTCAATACGATGGCCGCTTCATTTTGGATTGCAAATGAATCGGGAGAAGCTGTGCCTCTCCCGATTCACTTTCTTTTCATAAACAGGTTCCTGTGGCATTCGTTAAAAGGTATAAGTCATCTCCAACGCCAACGTGTCCTGCGAATCTTTCAACTTCCCATCTTGATCTTCAAAGACATCCTTGTTGGAATCGTCGTGCCTGTATTCACATCTGACGGTAAGATTCTCTCTCAATAGATAGCCGGCCGTGACCGTTCCCTCCCAGAGGTCCTGATTGGTTCCAGTCCGGTAACCATCCCGGTCGTTGAATGCCTCTCCCCTCAGACTTATTCCCATGCGATCCGTGAGGTTGTAATGAAGGATTCCGGAGAATCCGCTCCATGTAGCATCCTTTCCGCCGGCCAGAACGTTCTCCTCTCCTCCCAGATCGTAGTTCAAGATCAGCGTCAGGTTCTCCAGGGGGTTGACCGTGGCCACTACATCAATGAGTTTCCGTTTATCCGCGGTGTCATCGTCTTTCTCAGCGCCGTACATCCCGTTGATCGTAATGGCGAAGAGATCGGACGGGTGATACCCGAGCCCTAAGTGGATGGTTTTGGCCCTGTTGTTGTCGGAGGTGTTATCCCAACCGTTGACAAGGCCGAATTTGACGTCCACGCTCTTCCCAATCTGCCTTGTTCCCATGATCCCCGTATGGGTGAAGGGAATGGCATATCCGAACAGGAAGGAGCGGGAGATATTGTCGTTGTCCGGCGCCTCAATGACTTCCGCACCGTGGAGGGTGACAAACTTTCCGATCACCCAGTCGATCCCCATGCCTTTATAGGTCAAATACGCCTGCTGAAACTCAAAGTCATCTAAAGAAGAACCCGCCGTCGCATCGCCCAGGATTCGCGCGGTATGACCGAAATCCAGGTCCGTGCGAAAACCAAGTCCCTCGTCACTCTTCTTCTCGAAAACCAACTTCACCAAATCAACCTCAAAGCTGTTGTCCTCGGTGTCAAAAACCCTAAGCGTGTTGCTTCCGGAATCGGGCCTGTTGAAATTGTATGTATAAGAAGTGTCCACGAAACCACTGAAGGAGATTCCTTTCAGAAATCCCATGGCCGCCGGTTTTTCCTTCTCCAGGGCGGTCACTCGCTCCTCCAGCGTCTTGTTCTCCGCAAAGGCGCTGTCCCCGAAGAGGAAGAGAACGAGAAGCCCCATTACCACGGCGGCTGCTGCTGTTCTGCCCATATTCTGATTCATTTTCATCCTCCTTCTTATCAGACCTTGCCATTCATTCAAATTTCCAATGTTCCCCCTTATTTCATCCCGGTGAGGCTGAAGTTGGGGTAGGCCTCCAGACCGTGCTCGCCGACATCCAATCCGTCCATCTCCTCTTCCCGGGTAACCCGCAAACCGATGGTCATGTCGATCACCTTAAAAAGGATAAAAGCCGTACTAAAGACCCAGAGGAAGGCCGATCCGATTCCCAGTGCCTGAACCCCGACCACCTTCAGGGAGAACCCCGCCTTGTCGAAGAGTCCCGCCGCCAGGGTCCCCCAGGCACCGCAGACACCGTGGACCGATACGGCGCCGACAGGGTCATCGATCTTCAACCTCTGATCGATGAACACCACGGAGAGAACCACCAAGATTCCGGCGATCAACCCGATCACCACCGCACTGGTGATCGATACGTTGGCGCAACCCGCGGTAATCGCCACCAGACCGGCCAGTGCGCCGTTCAGGGTCATGCTCGCCTCGGGTTTCCCGAACAGGATCCAGGCCGTGATCATGGCGGAGACGGCGCCGGCCGCCGCGGCCAGATTGGTATTTACCGCAATTCCCGCAATATCCGTGTTGGCCGCCGTGGTACTGCCGGGGTTGAATCCGAACCAGCCGAACCAGAGGATAAAGACTCCAAGTGACGCCAGCGGAATATTGTGTCCGGGGATGGCCTTCACTTTTCCGTCCGGCGTATATTTTCCGATGCGCGGGCCTAAAACGATCGCCCCGGCCAGGGCGGCCCAGCCGCCTACGGAGTGCACTACGGTTGATCCGGCGAAATCGATGAACCCGAGTTTCTCCAGCCACCCGCCGCCATGGAAGAGACTGCCCCAGGCCCAGCTCCCGAAGACCGGATAAATCACGGCGGAAATCACCGCGCTGTAAATAAGATACCCGACAAACTTCGTCCGTTCCGCCATAGCCCCGGAGACGATCGTCGCGGCCGTGGCGGCAAAAACAACCTGGAACATCCAGAATGCCAGGGTCCAGGGGTCCCCGTTCTTTGCGAAATCAGAGAGGAAGAATCCACTTGTTCCGAACCATCCGGTGTGTGTCACACCGAACATGATCCCGAATCCCACCGCCCAAAAAGCCAGACTTCCCATGGCAAAATCCATGAGGTTCTTCATCATGATATTCACCGCGTTCTTGGCGCGTGTGAACCCGGTCTCCACCATGGCGAATCCCGCCTGCATGAAGAAGACCAGAAAAGCCGACACGAGGGTCCAGACAAAATCGGCGTGAGTCTGAACCTCGGCGATGGCCTTGGCGTTCACGGCCGCGGTCGGTGCCTTCCCCGCGTAGGCGGAAAGAGGAGCCGCCAATGCCAGCATCGACAGGAACAACACCCCTGTCCGGCCGACGGATATTTTTCTTCTGCTTCGCATTCCAGATACGAACATCTTGATTCCCCCTTTGCTGAATGGGTTTTCCAGAATTGAGTTTTCAGGGCCTTCTATTCAGATCGCTTCCCGTCCCCGTTCCCCGGTCCGGATCCGGAGGGTTTCCTCCACCGGGATCACGAAGACCTTTCCATCCCCGATCCGACCGGTACGGGCCTTTTCGATCACCTTCTCGATCACATGCTCGACCAGGTCCTCCGAAACAATGACCTCCAACTTGATCTTGGGAATGAAATCGATGGTGTACTCGCTTCCTCGGTAAAGCTCGGTATGTCCCTTCTGGCGGCCATACCCCTTGACCTCGGTGACCGTCAACCCACTGATTCCAACCTCCATGAGCCCTTCCCGGACATCGTCAAGCCTCCCCGGCTGAATAATGCATTCCACCTTTTTCATCTCACAACCCTCCTTTCTGATTTGATCAAATCTGTTCGAATGATACAGCAAAGGGGGTGCCAATTCGGCTTTTCATTTCATTGCGAACAGAAAAAATCCGGATCCACCGGTTTTTACACGATTATTTCCATCGGGCCACTGAAAGTCCCCGCCCGGATGCAACCATTCCGGGTTTCTTTTTTGTATGAGTCCCTACCATTTCGTTCGTCGGATCCTCACTTTTGTAGCGGGAAAAACTCAAAAATGATACCCCATCTCACCATGTTGCGTCTCGTCCAAACCGGTGATCTCTTCCTCGCGGCTTACCCGGAGTCCCATCACACGATCCAGGATCCATGTCAGAATCAGCGTACCCGCCACGGCATACAGGATGGTCGCGCCCACGGCCACGGTCTGCACCCATAACTGATGGATGTTCCCTGCCAGAAGACCGGTGCCGCCGACCGTGGCGAAAATCCCGGTGGCGAAGGCCCCGAAGGTCCCCCCCACACCATGAACACCGAAGGCATCCAGGGCGTCGTCGTAACCGACGCGGGTTTTGAGCATAACCGCTGAATAACAGATCACACCGGCGGCCAGACCGATCACCAGGGCGAAACGCGGCTCCACGAACCCCGCGGCCGGAGTGATCGCGACCAGACCGGCGACGATCCCCGAAGCGGCGCCCAGGGCGCTCGGTTTCCCCTGTTTCCACCATTCGGCAAACATCCAGGAGAGAGAGGCCGCGGCGGCTGCGATCTGCGTGTTGGTAAAGGCCAGCCCGGCGCTCCCGTTCGCGGCCAGGGCGGACCCCGCATTAAATCCAAACCATCCGAACCACAAAAGCCCGGCGCCCAGGAGTGTCAGGGAGAGATTGTGTGGAAAGATCGCTGTTTCCAGAAACCCTTTTCGCTTTCCCAGAAAGGCGATGGCAACCAGGGCCGAAATCCCGGAGGAGATATGCACAACCGTTCCCCCCGCGAAGTCAAGGGCTCCCATTCTCAGGAGCCACCCCCCATCACCCCAGACCCAGTGGGCGATCGGATCGTAAATCAACGTCGACCAGAGAAGAATAAAGAGGACGTAGGTCGAAAATTTCATCCGCTCCGCGACGGCGCCGCTGATCAGGGCCGGCGTGATGATAGCGAACATTCCCTGGAACATCATGAAGAGATACTCGGGGATGGTCCCATGGAGTGTGTCCGGTCCGATCCCCCGCAGCAGGAAATGTTCGAGTCCCCCGACCAGATGTCCCTTGTCCGGACCGAAGGAGAGGGTATAACCGATCACAACCCACTGCACCCCGATCACCGCCATGGCCACAAAACTGTGCATCATGGAGGAAAGAACATTCTTCTTCCGCACCATCCCGCCGTAGAAGAGGGCAAGCCCCGGAAGCATCAGGAGGACCAAGGCAGACGAAACCAGCATCCAGGCGGTATCCCCCGGATCAAGCCGGGTCACCGCCTCCGCGGCCGCCGCGGAACCGGTCATGACAGGCAGCAGAAGCAGACTCATCCAGAGAGCTTTTTTTCCCTTCATTCTTTTTTTCTCCTTTCCAAATTGAATGGTTGTCGACAAAATGGTAATGATGACATCCTGTAAGCAAGGGCTATGCCAATTCCAGGGATGTGCCCGGAAACCGTTGATGCCTCCGATCTCATTGTTTCCACAGCAGAATCAGGAATCCCGCAAAAAACGAGGGATTACAAACCGCCGGTTGAACCGCCTAAAAATAAGGCAGACGCACCTGAATGATGCACAATGGTAAGCGGAAACGTCCGTACAGAGTGAACAGTGAATTCAGGAAGCGCGCTTTACAACAGCCGATCCATGGAGAGAAAGAGGAGCACAAAAAAGGCATAGAGATTGATCGCCCTGAAAGGGAACCCGGCAACAGGCATCCTGGAAGTTTTCCGCATCACCTCCAGTCCCTTCCAGGCCATCCAGAATGCGGGAACCGGCAAAAGAAGAACCAGAAGCGGTTTTTCAGGAAGGCCGAAGAGAGGCAGGATAAGACAGGAGACTGCCGTCGAAAAGATCCAGATAAAGGTAATCCTCTCCATCTGGGCCGTGGTAAAGATCCCGGCCGGAGAGGGAAGCCCGGCTTCCTGATACTCCCCTCCGTACCGAAGGGTGAGAAGCCAGGCATGCGGAACCTGCCAGAGGAAGAAGAAGAAGGCAACCGCCAGAATGCGGGGATCGAAAGGATCTCCACCCCCGGCGACCCAACCGATCCCGGGGGAAAGTGCCCCGACCAATGCCCCGGGTAGAAATGCCCATCGTGTCCAGCGCTTCAGATATGTGTAGATTCCGTTGTAGAGGAACAGGACGATCGCGCCCGGAAGCACGGCAACAGCCGAAACTGAAAACAAAAAGGAGAAACCGGAAATAAGCAACAGGATGGAAATCCAGAGTACCCTCGCAGCTGGAATCCGGCCCATGGGAATCGGACGGATGCGTGTTCTCGGCATCCTCGCGTCAATTCTCCTCTCCTGGACCTGATTCAGGGCCGAGGCCCCGCAGGCCAGCAGGAAAACCCCGAACAACGTCACCAGAATGGAAACCCGGGCCGCGCTCCGCGACAGGAGATCCCCTGTCGCGGCCGACAGGGCCGTGAGGATTGCGATCCACGGCCGGAAAAGCATGAAAAAGGAACTTCGCGCAGTAGAATCGGCCATCATTTGAGCTGTTTCAGATACCCGGTGATCCGGGTCACCTCTTCTTCAGTGAGGCGCCCCCTCTGGGGCGGCATGATCGGCGGATAGCCGACCACAATATCGGTCTGTGGCTCCAGGAGAGAGCGGCGGATATAGGCCTCATCCACCCGCACGCTCCGCTCACGTCCTTGCGTCACCACCCGCTCCGTCCGTCCGAACATCCCCTTGAAGGAGGGACCCACAAGACGGGAACCGTCGAGGCTGTGACAGCCCAGGCACCCCTTGGTCCGAAGCAGGTCTTTCCCGGAAGGTCCCTTTTCGGAGCGCTCTCCGCCGCCCTTGCCTTCTAACCACGTCTGGAAGCGTGCCTGCGGCAGAACCTTCACCATGGAGAGCATGGAGGAATGCCCGGTTCCGCAATACTCCGCGCAGAAAATATCAAAATCGCCGACCTCGTCCGGGGTGAACCAGAGCTCATGGCGGGTTCCGGGTACCGCGTCTTTCTTGACACGAAAGGCCGGGACATAAAAACTGTGCAGGACATCCTCCGACGTCAGGTCCAATTTCACCGGTCTGCCCACCGGAAGATACAGGACGTCACTCTCCTTCCCATTCGCGTATCGGAAATTCCACGACCACATTCGGGCCGTCACCTGAACCGGAAGGGCATTCTTCGGTGTCTGCTGCATCTTCCAGTATCCGGCCCACCCGAAATAGAACATCCCCAAAACCAGAAAGGTAGGTACCACGGTCCAGACGATCTCCAGAAAAAGGTTTCCTTCGATGTTCTCCGGAACGGGATTCCTTTTCCGGCTGTACCGGATCACAAAGAAGACCATCAGGACGGTAATCAGTACCAACATGAACACACTGACTCCGAGAATGAAGAGAAAGGCGGTGTCAACCTGCCGCGCAAATGTGTCGGCTGCCTCGGAAAACATCGTGCTCCTTCTATCCTGCTACCTGCCGATAGGCGATATCCAGAAAGGTCATCCCGATGATGATGACCAGTAGAATCACGGTCACAAGGAACATCAGGCGGAATCCGGCTTTTTCGTCCTTCAAGTGCATGAAGAACAGAAGCACGAGTGAAGACTTGAACCCCGCGATCACGATGGCGGATACCACGCTCCACGATCCGTGATGCATCCGGGCCACGGTCACCGTGACCCACGTCAGCAGGAGAAGTCCCAGCCAGACCCCGGTATAGATCCGGATCCCCCGGTCCCTCCGTGTCGGTACATTCATTCAATCCTCTCCATCCATTGGGGGTCACAATTCATCCTACACCACCAGATAAAAAAGCGGGAACAGAAAGATCCAGATGATATCGACCAGATGCCAGTATAAGCCGGAGTTCTCCAGGACCACGGTTCGGGAGGGATGGACTTTCCCCTGGACAATCAAAACCAGCATCACCGAAAGCAGGATCACACCGGCCAGGACATGAATGCCGTGCAGCCCGGTCATCAGATAATAAAGCCCGTAGAAGAGAATCTCACCGGAACTCCTTTGGAGGAGAAGAGTGGAGTCGGGATAGATTCCATGATGGATTTTGGCTCCCCATTCCAGGTACTTATCCACGAGAAAGAGGACCCCCAGCAGGATCGTCAGCACCAGGAAAACCCCCGAAGTCCGCGGTTTTCCCCGCTTGATGAAATGAATGGAGAGAACCATGGTGTAGCTGCTGGTCAGGAGGATCAGGGTATTCACTGTCCCCAGAAGGAGGTTCAATTCCGCTCCGGCCTGATGAAACGCGCCCCGATGCGTGTAGCGATAGGCCGCATAGAGCAGGAAGAGGCCTCCGAAGAGGACGAGTTCCGTATAGAGAAACAACCACATTCCCAGCCGGGCCCCCGTATCGTCTTGGTGTTGCATTCCGGATTCCTCCCGATCAGAACAACCGTTCAGGGGTGTCATGAATAATCATAGGGACCCTTTCCAAGATCCGGATCCCTTTCAAAATTTTCAACCGGAGGGGGGGACGAGATCCGCCATTCGAGCGTCTTCCCGCCCCACGGGTCCGCACCGGCGGGTTCCCCATGCTTTAAAGCGGAGATCAGATTCCAGAACATCAGGACCAGCCCGGTTACAAGGATCCAGGACCCGACAGTGGAAAAAACCTGTCCGGCGTGGAACCGGGGCAGATAGTCGTAATACCGCCGTGGCATCCCCCGGAGCCCCAGGATGAACATCGGGAAATAGAGACAATTGAAACCGACGAAGAGAAAGAACCAGGAGAGGACGGCTCGCTTTCGGGAATAGATCTTCCCGAACATCTTCGGGAACCAGTAATGAAGCCCGGCAAAGAAGGCGAATCCCGCTCCACCGAACATCACGTAATGGAAGTGCCCCACGACGAAATAGGTGTCATGCAGGTAGACATTGACGGAGAGGGCGCCCAGGATCAGTCCGGTCAAGCCACCGATCGTGAAGAGAAAGATGAAGGTCAGGGCAAAAAGCAGCGGGGGGGCGACCTCGATCGACCCTCTATAGAGGGTCGCGATCCAGTTGAAGACCTTGATGGCGCTCGGGATCGCCACCAGGAAGGTGAGTAACGAAAAGACCACATCGGCCGTGTAGCTCTGGCCGCTGACGAACATATGATGTCCCCAGACCAGAGACCCCACCGAGGCGATCGCCAGGCTGGACCAGGCAATCGCCTTGTAACCGAAGATGGTCCTTCTCGCAAAGACGGGAATGATCTCCGTGATCACTCCCATGGCGGGGAGAATCATGATGTAGACCGCCGGATGGGAATAGATCCAGAAGAGATGCTGGTACAGGACCGGGTCCCCCCCCTTGGACGGGTCGAAAATCCCCACACCGAAGAACCGCTCCAGGAAGACAAGGAGCAGGGTGATGCCGAGGATCGGCGTGGCCAGCACCTGCACCCAGGCGGTGGCATAGAGGGACCAGACGAAGAGGGGCATCCGGAACCATCTCATTCCGCGCGCCCGGAGACGATGGATCGTCGTGATAAAGTTCAACCCCGTCAGGATGGATGAAAAACCGAGAACAAAGGCGGCAAGAACCGCAAGCGATACGTTGGTCCCGGTCCGAATGCTGTAAGGGGCGTAGAAGGTCCAGCCGGTATCCGGCGGCCCTCCACCGGTAAAGAGCGAAGTCAGGGCCAGCACGGCGCCGGCCATATAGAACCACCAGGAGAGAAGATTCAACCTCGGAAAGAAAACATCCCGCGCGCCGATCAGAATCGGGAGGAAAAAATTCCCGAACGTGGCCGGGATCAGCGGGATGATGACAAGAAAGATCATCACCACGCCGTGGAGGGTGAAGACGGCGTTATAGGCCTGGGGCCCCATGATCGTTCTCCCGGGAGCGATCAGCTCCAACCGCATCAGGAGCCCCAGGATGGCGCCGACAGCGAAAAAGGTCACGACCGACCCGAGGTAGAGGATACCGATTCGTTTGTGGTCGGTCGAGAAGATCCAGGAGGCAATCCCCCGCGATCTCCCTTCCGGTTTCAGATAACCGCTTCGCGCTGCCCCTTCCAATGCAAGCCCTTTCACCGTAAACAACAGCCCGCACCGTTCGTAACGGTTCAAACCGTTTCTTTAGTAATCGTCAGACACTACACTACTTTGAAGAACCGGCTCGGCCCCTTATGAGGAGAAAGATCAGGAAGATCCCGGCCAGGAAAAGAATCACCGTCCCGGTCACCTTGAGAACCTGAAAGACATAGGTCTTCCCTTCCGGATCATAACTGAAACAGAAGAGCAGGGTCCGTCGGACCGTTGCTCCGATCCGCCCCTCCGAGGCCTCGGTGAGGGCCATCTTCACATCAAAGGGAAGATACTCCAGGCCGTACAGATAGCGGATGACCTTCCCGCCCGGTGAAAGAATGATCAGAGCGGCGGGATGTTCAAAGGCGTCCCCGCGCCGCGTGAAATGAAATCCCACGGCCCCGGTGAGTTTCCGAATGGAGTCAAGGTCCCCTGTCAGAAACCGCCACGCCTCCGGTGGGAAAGGTCTCCCGATCGCTTTGAGATAATTCTTTTTTTTCCGGGAGGCCCGCTCCGGCGTATCCCGCTCGTCAAAGCTGACCGTGATCACGGAAAAATCCTTTCCCGGATCCATCGAAAGACGCCCCAGGGTCCGGGCCAGACTGCTCAGGATCCGGGGGCACATATTGGGACAGGTATAATAGACCAGGGAAAGGATAACGGGTTTCCGGATGAGGTCCTTCAACGCGAGGGTTGCTCCCGTCTCATCCCGGAAGGCCAGATCCAGGGGAACCGTTACCCCGAGTTTCTCATCGATTCCGATCTCCCCGTCGATTCCCGAAAGGGATTCCTGTGGCGAACCGGCAACCGCCGGTATCTTCAGGATCAAAAGGAATGACAGGCAGAATAGAAGCGTCCTTTTTCTCAATTCCGGTTCCTCGCCTCCTGCGTCCAACACAACTCAGCCCGGTCCCGTCAGAGTGGATCCCTTCCCCCGTCCGGTGTGGCAACCGGCGTGTCCGGCCGCAATGCATTGGAGTCCAGATCGAAGAAATCCACGTCCCGAACGGATTTGACGGGTGCATACTCCCGTGGGGCATGTCCCATCCGAAAACATTCAAAATAGGTCTCCTGCCCCCCCGCGCTCGGCAAAAGACCGCTTTTCTTCTCAACCTTGACGAATTCGACCTGCGGCGGCGGGACAAAAGGCAACCGGGGATGTCCTTTGAGCGCCTCTTTCATGAAGGCGAGCCAGATCGGAGAAGCGGCACGAGCGCCCGTCTCATACTTCCCGAGGGATCTCATGTCATCATACCCGACCCAGACGCCGGTCACCAGGTCCGGGACATACCCGATATAAAGGGCATCCAGAAAATTGTTGGTGGTCCCGGTCTTGCCGGCCGAAGGGCGTCCGAGTTTCTGCATCCTCCTTCCCGTCCCGCTTCGGACCACATCCTCCAGCATGTTGGTGACAATGTAAGCCACCTGCGGATCGATGGCCGGCTCCGTCGCCGGCCGGTTCTCTTCGATCAACTTGCCGTCGTAATCCCGGATATCCCGGATCCAGAAGGGCTTAGCGCGCATACCATGGTTGTCAAAAACGGAATAGGCGGAGACCAGTTCAAGCAGGGAGAGCCCGGAGGATCCCAGGGCCAGCGAGTAGTCCTGATTCAGGGGGCTCTGAATTCCGAGCCGACGAGCGAACCCGACGACCTTCCGGATCCCGATCTTTCGCAGCAGTTTGACCGTCACCACATTCCTGGACTTGGCCAGCGCCACACGGAGTCGGGTGGGACCGTAGAACTTCTCGCTGTAATTCGCAGGTTTCCACTTCTTCGTCATGGTGGGATCTTCAAAAATGATCGGGGTATCAATGATGACGGAAGCCGGCGAAAACCCTTTCTCAATAGCGGCTCCGTAAATAATCGGTTTGAAGGCTGAGCCAGGCTGGCGCCGGGCCTGCACCGCACGGTTGAATTCGCTTTTCTCAAAGTCATAACCTCCGACCATGGCCTTGATCTCCCCCGTGGCCGGATCCATGGCGACCAGGGCGCCCTGAACCTCCGGCTCCTGCTCCAGGGCCAATCGGTACACGGACCGTTCCGGGTCGAAGGAGAGTACCCGCACGAGGATCCGGTCCCCGGGGGAAATCACGTCCCCGGGCTGACGCGGCACAATCCAGCGGGTCTGATCCGGATCCTTTCCCGGTTCAGCAGGAACGGATCTCCTGGCCCACTTCATCCCGGAAAAGGGGAGAAAGCCCCGTTGTCCCCGGATGAGAACCCATCCCCCCCGGTCCCCTACCCGGAGGACTGTTCCTTCCAGGATCGTATTCAGAGGAATCGGCTGAAAGGATGCTGAAGGAGATTCCAGGAATTCCGATTGCTCCAGCCGACCCACCTCTTCCAGCGGGACCCGACCCAGGGGCCCCCGGTATCCATGTCGCCTGTCATAGGCCAGAAGCCCCTTCCTCACCGCACGCACGGCCGCCTTCTGCATCGCAAGATTCAGAGTCGTGTGGACCTCGAGTCCGCTCCGGTAAAGCCTTCGGCTCCCGTAACGTTCCATCAGATCGCGCCGGACCTGCTCCAGGAAATAGGCCGACTCCCCGGCGCTCTTGCGCTTCGGCCTGAGCCGAATCGATTCTTTCTCTGCCGCATCGCGTTGTTTTAACGTAATGAAATGCTCCTCATACATCCGGTTTAATACCAGGGAATGCCTCGCCCGGGAACGGTTCGGGTGTTTGAATGGGTCAAAGCGGGTGGGAGACTTGGGAAGCGCGGCAAGGACGGCCATCTCAGCCAGGGTCAGATCCCCGACCTGTTTACCGAAATAGGTTTCCGCCGCCGCTTCCACCCCGTACGCCCCTTCCCCGAAGTAGATCTGATTCAGGTAGAGTTCCAGGATCTCGTCTTTGCTGAAATGTTTCTCGATCTCAAGGGCCAGCAGGGCTTCCCGGAGCTTACGGCGCAGGGTCCGCTCCGGAGAAAGAAAAAGGGTCTTGGCCAATTGCTGGGTGATCGTGCTCCCCCCCTGCGTGATCTGCTTGGCACGGAGATTGGCCCAGAAGGCTCTCGAAATCCCCTGCAGATCGATCCCGTGATGCTGGTAGAAACGGGCATCTTCAATGGCGATAAAGGCCTTGGTCAAAAGATCGGGAATTTCGGAAAAGGGAACCAGGACCCTCTTTTCAATGAAAAACTTGCCGATCACTTCGTCCGAATCGGAATAGACTGTGGTAATCAGGCTCGGTCTGTAGACCTTGAGGGCATTGACATCGGGCAATCCCTTCTTCGTCTGCAAAAAAAAGTGCAGTCCGAAACCCGCCCCGAAGGAAACGGCAAGAAAAAGAATCAGGGCCGTGCCCAGCAGAAGCCGCCGTCCGAGTGACCGCTTCCTCCCCCGTCGCGCGGATTTTCCTGCCGCCACCCCCATCAGGATCTCTCCTCTCTCTCCGATTCTCGATACACCATCTCCCCAACGGACGAAGCACCTTTCATCTGTTCCCCTCCGGAGAAGAGAGGAGTTGTCACGCCCTGTGCCAGTCTGTAGCCCAACAGGGCAGAAAGGAAGAGCACGAGAATCACCAGAAGAATCAGCCGGATTCGTCTCCCGGGGTGGGCACGAACCGGATCTCTGCGGAATGGATTTTTCCGACGGTGGCACACCGCCTGCCGGGCATCACAGTCCGAACAGAGCGGGTTCATTCCGGCCGGGATGGATCGATCCAGAGGTTTACCGCAGGTGATGCAATAGCGATATTCCGCCTCATCGGGTTTTCGGACCGTCCCCACGGACGTCTCTTTCTCCCCCGCCCGTTCCAAGGCAGGGGGCGCCTCCGGGAATGCCATGTTTTCATCGGACGCGACAGCCGTCCCGTCCGGATCTCTCTTCCGGACCCGGATCCGAAGAATGGCGCCGCAGCTTCTGCATCGGGCCTGTATCCCCTCCGGCGTCAGGCGTCGTTCATCCACCCGGTACGCCATACCGCACTTCTTGCAACGGATCCGCATGTTTTTCCCTTCCCTGAAGACAAAAACATCTTGACTCTGCCCGGAATAGAATGATTATACTGAACTCCCTGTCCAAAAACAATGATTCTTTCATTGCGTCCGGCGGATGAGCATGATAGCCTTCCTCAGAAGGGATCCGGGCCTCTCGCCTCTCCACAGAGAAGCGACATCATTTCCAGGAAACAACAGGATGAACCGAATCGGTCAACTCTTTGTTCTCGGCTTTTCCGGCACCCGGCTGGAAGATCCGATCCTCCGGCTGATCCGGAAGTACGACATCGGAGGGGTCATCCTCTTTTCGAGAAACCTGAAAGACCCGATGCAGACAGCAGAACTGGCCCTCGAACTCCAGGAGAACGCCGCGACACCCCTCCTGATCGGGATCGACCAGGAAGGTGGAATCGTCTCCCGTCTGCCCTCTCCCTTTACCTCCTTTCCCGGGAATCGTCCGATCGGACTGTCAGGATCAGAGGATCTGGCGCGAACCTTCGGACGGGTTACCGGAACGGAACTCGCCGCTGTAGGGATCAACCTCGATTTCGCGCCGGTCCTCGATGTCGACAGCAACCCGAAGAATCCGGTCATCGGCGTCCGATCCTTCGGCAGGGACCCGGACCGGGTCGCGAGACTCGGTTGCGCCGTCATTCAGGGATTGCAGGAGACCGGGGTGATCGCCTGCGGGAAGCACTTTCCCGGTCATGGAGACACCTCCCTCGACTCTCACCTGACCCTCCCGGAAGTTCACCAGAAACGAAACATACTGCTGAACCGGGAGGTCTCCCCCTTCGCGAAGGCCATCCGCTCCGGGGTCGAAATGATCATGACGGCCCATGTCCTCTATCCCGCCCTCGACCCCCGGTTTCCGGCCACACTCTCCGCAGCCGTGATCGAAAAACTCCTTCGGGGTTCACTCGGTTTTCAGGGCGTGGTCATCACCGATGATCTGGAGATGGACGCCGTGGAGATGAACTTCGGGATCGAGGAATCTTGCGTCAGGGCGCTCCGGGCCGGTGTCGACATGCTCCTGATCTGTCATGATCCCGTCAAACAGGAAAAGGGGATAGCCGCTGTAATCCGGGCAGCGAAAAGAGGGATCCTGTCCCACAGGAGGATCGATGAGGCCGTCTCCCGGATACTCGATCTGAAACGAAGAAGGCTCTCTCTCCCCTTCCGGATCGATCCTCAACGGATCCGCAGGCAGGTGGGATCACGGGAACATTCGGAAGTGGCGGCGGAAATTGCCTCTTATCTGCCTGAAACATCCCGGAACGATGGAGCCCCCCCCCGGAAACGCAGGTAGGAGCAGTCGGCAATCAACTTCCCGGCATCGTGGTTCCACCCTTCCCACTTCTCAAGCAGAACCTGCGCCGGGCATCTTCCCTCACCGATCACCAGATCTTCCAGAGGTTCCAGGAAGCGTAGGGTTTCCTTCTGATTCTCGAGCCCCTGCCGCGCGATCCGGATCAAGTCCCGCGCCGGCCCCAGGATCGAGCGTCCCCGGATCCGCGCCTGAAGCCCCTTTCTGCAGACCTCCCGGTGCAGAAGGAATCGCTCCTCCAGGCTCCACCCGGAAACCAGTTCCCAGGCCGCGGTCCGGGCCTCCCGGTCGTAAAGAATTCCCTTCCAGAGTGAAGGAACGGCCAGGGCCAGGCCCGGTCCCTGCGCGTCGGCGCCACGAAGTTCGATATACTGTTTCAAACGGATCTCCGGGAAGAGTGTGGACAGGTGGAGTTCCCAGTCATCCAGCGTGGCCTTAAGACCGTAAGCCCCCTTTTCCAGAAACTCCCGGAAGGGGATCCCCTCCATCGGCACGCACACATCATCCCGGAAGACAAAAATCATCGGGACCTGAAGGGCATAACGAAGATAATCCTCGAAACCGGCCTCCCTCCGGAAGACAAAAGGGAGAAGACCACACCGGTCCGGATCGGTATGAAGCCAGACATGTTCCCTCCGAGTCAGGAACCCGTTCGGTTTTCCTCCTGAGAGAGGGGAGTTGGCCAACATGGCCGATACCAGTGAAGTCACCCCCATCGCCGTACGGAGCTTGTCCAGGGCGTCTTCTTCATCGGTGTAGTCAAGATTCACCTGCACCGTCGCCGTCTCCTTCATCATGGTATGAGCGAGGGCCCCTTTTTTCTCCAGGTAGGGCGCCATCACATCGTAGCGGCACTTTCGAAGAAAAGGAATGCTCCCTCCGGTACTGACAGGGTGCATCCCGATCCCGATAAAGTCGACTTTCATCCCCCTGCACGCATGAGAAAGCTCCCCGACAAATCCGCGCAATTCTTCTCCCATCCCGGAAAGGCTTCCCATCGGCGCTCCGGAGAGTTCGACCTGAGCGCCCGGCTCCAGGGTGACATTGGAGCGATCCCGGCCTACCAGACAGAGCAACTGATCCTGTTCGCAGGCGGCGGACCATTTCGGATCCACCAGCATCGCATCCAGGATTCTGCCGATTCCCTCCTCGCCGTCATACGGGACTGCGGTCCCCGAGGAGGAGTCGACTCCGAACAACTCATACTCTCCCCCCACCCGAAGATCCGACTCCGGTTTGCATCCTTCATAAAAATGGCGGAGAAGATCATCGTAACCGATGCGTTCCCCCCCGGACATCCCGGTGTTCATCCTTTTCCCATCCCCCGTATTGACTCCGGGTCCATTCTCTGTTAACGTCAGGCCCGGATTTCAAAAACTGCACAATCAGGAACGACACAATCAGCGAACCAAATTCAGCGGTCAGCGTGGAATTTACAAAACTTCCGGACGTATTCTGTACCGATCCAGGGAAAAAATCAACGGATAATCCCGCCTGGCCGCACATCCCGGAAAGGAGAACCCATGCCGGAACTGAAAATCGGATATGTCATGGATCCCATCGAAACGATCCGGACCGAAACCGACTCCACCTATCTCTTCATGTTAGAGTCACAACGGCGGGGTCACAAACTCTATTACATCACCCTCCCGGACCTCTTTTTATCCGGGAACACCCCGATGGCCGAGGCCCGGAACATTGAGGTCTTCCGGGGAGAGAAATATTACCGGCTCGGTCAAAAAACGATTCTCTCTTTAAACGACCTGGACTCCCTCTTCATGCGGAAAGATCCCCCCTTCGACTTGAACTACTACACGGCGACCCTCATCCTGAGCCGGGTCCATCCCGAAACGCTGGTCATCAACAATCCCGCCGCCCTCCGTAACAACAACGAAAAGGCCGTGACCCTCCGTTTCCCGGGATTCACACCCGAATCCCTGATCACCCGTCGGATTTCTCTCCTCGAGGAGTTCATGGAAAAGGTAGGAGGGGAAATCATTGTCAAACCGCTGGACAAGTCCTATGGGAGAGAGGTCTTATACGTCCGGGAAAACACCATCAACCGGCCCACCCTTCTTGAAATGGCCACCCGTGACGAGACCCGCTTCGTATTGGCCCAGCGGTATCTTCACGAGGCCGCCCGTGGAGACAAACGGATCATCCTGCTCAACGGAGAACCGATCGGCGCCGTCCTCTGGCTGCCCCCCCAGGCGCCCGGAGAATCCCCCCCGATCCGCGTTCCCTGGCGGGAGACCCCGACTCTTCTTACATCGAGGGAAGAAGAGATCTGTGAAACGATCGCCCCCTTCCTGAAGGAACAGGGGATCTACTTCGCCGGCCTGGACGTCATCGGAGGTTTTCTGACCGAAATCAATGTCACCAGTCCGACCTGTCTCCATGAAATCAATCGCTTAAATCAGGTCCGCCTGGAAGCGAAGGTGATCGACTTCGTAGAGGAAGAGTGCGGGAAAAGACGGGGTTAACCGGACCGTTCTTCCACGGCCTGCTCCAGGAAGGCGAGCATCTCGGCCCGAAGATGATACAGCCCTTTCGGACGTCTGGGGGGACGGCGGCTCAGGACATAGGCCGTCAGAACAGGGAGAGCGATGGTGCTGTCCACATAGGCCACGACCGTGTCGGGGAGACGGTCGGGGTCGACCTTCCCCCAGGAGACCGCCTCCGAGGGGGTGGCTCCGGAAAGACCTCCCGTATCGGGTCTTGCGTCGGTAATCTGGAGAAAAAAATCATGACCGGATTCCGAAAGCCCCAGGATCTCCTGGATCTGGGGCTCGGTCTGGAGCATGAAATTCTTGGGTGAGCCTCCCCCGAGCATCAGGACGGCGCTTTTACCGCCGTTCTTCTTGGCATGATAGACGATCGAGGCGGTTTCATTAACATCCAGGGCGACATCCAGGCGGGGCCCCACTCCCCGCAGCCGGAGGGCCGCCAGGTTCATCCCGATGGAAGAATCCCCGGGCGAAGAGGTATAGACCGGAACCCCGGCCCGGTAGGCCGCGGAGAGGATACTCACAGACTCAAGACCCAGAACCCTTTCCCGCCCCGCCACATACTTTCCGATGCGGTAGTGTAACTCCGCCGTTCCCATCCGGGTTTGAAACTCCCCGGAGGCCAGAACCTCGGAAAAGAAACGGTCCGTTTTCAGGAGCACGTCAAAGGGGAAGAGTACATCATAAATCCGGACGATCTCCTTCTTTTTCAGATCCCGGTCATCCAGAAAAGGGCTCCCTCGACGCAGGGTCAGTCCAATCCCGAAATGGGTGTCATGGTAGAGGTTCGCACCGGTTGACACAATCCAGTCGACAAACCCTTTCTCGATCAGGGGGACGATACAGGACGGCCCGAGCCCGGCGGGGGTCAGGGCGCCGGAAAGACTGAGACCCACCGTGACATCATCGTCCAACATCTTTTCACAGAAAAGCCCACAAGCCTCACGGAGCCGCCCCGCGTTGTAGGCCAGGAAAGTCCGGTCCACCAGTTGCGCAACGGTTTCATCCCCCCGGATCGGGCCGGGATGAATCGGTCTGCCCGAAAGATAAAAATCCTGAGAATCCGGCATCAGTGATCCCCCTGAATCTGTTCAACCGCCTACTTGAAATGAAGCAAGAAAACCCTTTGGAGACACTCTCTTTTCGGACAGATCCCGGAGCCGGGGCTCATTCGATCGGGAAGCGGAACCCGTCGTCTGCATCACCCACTTCCGCTTCCGAGACCAGGCAGGGAAGCCTCTCCAGGTCCCGTATCACCGGATTCGGAGGGACACCCGGTTTCAGGAAGAAGACCCGTCCGCCGAAGTGATCTCCCCGCTCTTTAATATGCGGGAGCCGGACATATCCCAATTCCCGCGAGGCCACATAACCGGTGGTGTAGGCCGGATCATCCGAACGACAGAATTCGGCCACGATTCCCGGAACCGACGCCACCTTGGAGGCCAGGATCACGGCCTCCAACACCCTGGGATGGAAGATTCCCCGACGTTTCAACCCTTCCAGGATCGTTTCCCGGATCTCTTCCGCAAGGTCCATCCGGGTCACCCGGACCCCCCGTTCCCGATCCGGTTCCAGACGTTTCCCGGTCCCGGCGTCAACAACCATTCCGCCCCGCATGTTGCCACCGGAAGGAGACGCCCCCTTCCCGACGGCCTGCAAGGCCTCTCTTGCCACCTGCCGCGCAACACCGGCCGAAACCAGAAGGGATAAGGCTTCCTGCTCGGCCTGGAGCCATCCTTCGGTCTTTACAGTCCGGATCGGAAGGAGGGAAATCTTCCGTATCTGATCGGGATCCACAAGATCGACCTGAATCGTAAAGGCGGTCATCCCCTCCTGCCGGTGTCCCATGGCCCGCTCCACCATGCGACCCGCGGTCTCGGAGATCCGTCCCTCCGATACGATCCGCTCCGCGCCGCACAAGTGCTTCTCTCCTGTCCCGGCATGCATCCGGACGCTGAACAGCCCCTCACGGGGCCTGGCGTACACCTCCATCTTTCACCTTCATCCCATGGGCGGCGATGATCTCCCGATCCTTTACGGGTTGCGTTCCCTTCGTGGTCAGGTAATCTCCCGTAAGGATCCCGTCGATTCCGGCCTGAAGCAAAACCCCGGGGTCGTCTCCAAGATGCACCTCCCGGCCGGCGCAGGCCCGAATCTCCGCGCCGGGATGGATCAGCCGGAACAGCGCCACGCTCTTTAAGATCTCCTCCCGGTCCAGACAAGGCATCCCGTCAAGAGGGGTTCCCGGGATCGGGTTCAAGAAATTCAGGGGGATCGAATCCACCTCCAGCTCCCGGAGCGTCAGTGCCATCTCCACACGTTGTTTCAAGGTCTCTCCCAACCCGAAGATCCCCCCGGAACAGGCGGAAAGTCCTGCCTCTTTGACCCAACGAACCGTGCGCACGCGTTCCTCGTAGGAATGGGTGGTACAGACCGATGCGTAGAAACTCCTCGACGTCTCCAGATTATGATGATAGCGGACCAGCCCGGCTTCCCTCAACCGGACCAGGTCCGGAAGATCGAGGGCACCCAGAGAGGCGCAGGGTCGGACCCGCCCCTCCTCCCGAAGTTGTTCCAGGGCGATCATGATCTTTCGCAATTCTTCCCGGTTCGCCCGTCTTCCGCTGGTTACGATACAGAAGAAACCCGCCCCCTCTTCCGCTGAAACCTCCGCAGCCTCCAGAATTTTCTCCCCCGGAATCAGCGGATAGGACTTCACGCCCGTTCGATATCGGAGTGATTGGGCGCAGAAACGGCAATCCTCACTGCACTGTCCCGACTTGGCGTTGACAATCGCGCAGAGACTCACTTCGTTCCCGCGAAAGGCCTGCCGAACCTCCCGGGCCACGGTCATGAGATCACCCAGGCCCTCCATCCCCGTGTCGGCAAGCTGAAAAGCCTGTTCACTGGTGATCTCCCCTCCGGCCAGAAGCAGTTCTCGAACCTGCCGCAGTGTATCCTCCATATCCGCTCCTTCATCCTTCTCATCACCCATACGGGTATTGTTTACAACTCATCCTGCCATCTCCGATAGAGATGATGGTCGATCCCCATGACGTCCAGGACCCGCCCCACCACAAAGTCGACCAGATCTTCCAGAGATTCCGGTTTGTGATAAAAGGCCGGCATGGGGGGCAGGATCACCACCCCCAGTCTCGCAAGTCGGAGCATATTTTCGAGGTGGATGGCGGACAGGGGGGTCTCCCGTGGAAGAAGAATCAGGGGCCTTTTCTGCTTGATCATGACGTCCGCCGACCTCCGGATCAGGTTGTCGGCCAATCCCTGGGACAGGGCCGCGAGAGTTCCCATGGAACAGGGGGCGATCACCATCCCCGCCCTTCTGGACGAACCACTGGAAAGGGGGTTGATCAAATCGCTGTTCCGGTAATATTGAACCGCCGAGCCCTTCAATCGAAGCTCCTGATCCAGGTTGTTGCCGGAGGGCGATTCCCCGGAAAGATCGATCCCGGTCTCCTCCCGGACCACGATCCGACCGGCCTCGGAACAAACCAGATCCACTTCGACACCGAACTGCACCAGAAGCTCAAGGAGCCGCACTCCGTATACGGCGCCGCTCGCGCCGGTGATCCCGAGGACCCACCTGCCCTGCTCAGCCATTGCCCCCCCTCTTGACCATCAGATCCAGGAGAGTAAAGAAAAAAATGGTTACACTGATATATCCGTTCATGTTGAAAAAGGCCCTGTTCAGGCGCGACAGGTCACGCGCGCGCACCAGAGAATGCTCATAGAGGAGGAGTCCCCCCACCACCCCGACTCCGATCCGGTAGAACCAGCCCAGATCGAAGAGCGAGGAAACCAGGAGCAGCAAAAAGAAGGTGAATCCGTGAAAGATCCGTGCGATGAAAAGCGAGGTACGAACCCCGAAGAAACGGGGAATCGAATACAGCCCCTCCCTCCGGTCAAACTCCATGTCCTGTATCGCATAGAGGATATCAAACCCGGCCACCCAGAAGAGCACGGCCAGGCCGAGAACCAGGATCGGTCCGTCAACCAATCCCTTGACGGCGATAAAGGCCCCGACCGGGGCCAGGGCGAGGGCGAATCCCAGCACCAGATGGGAATAACGGGTGAACCGTTTGGTCAGAGAATACCCGAAAAGCACGAGAAGGGCGAGTGGGGAAAGCAGGAGACAGAGCCGGTTCAGCCGGAATGCGGACCATTCAAACAGGATCACAGAGGCAACAAGCAGCCACAGCGCCTGAGATTCCCGGACCACCCCCTTCGGCAATTCCCGCCCCGACGTCCTGGGATTTGCGGCGTCCAACTTTCGATCCACGATGCGATTAAAAGTCATGGCCGCGGTGCGTCCACCCACCATGGCCGTCAGAATCCAGAAGAGCGTTCCCGCTGCCGGGATCCCTCCCTCCGCCAGGAGCGCCCCCATGAGGGCAAAAGGAAGGGCAAAAACCGTATGGGAAAATTTGATCATGGAAAGCAGATTCCGAATGGTTTTCGTCATTCTCGTCCCGTTCCATCTCTTTCGGGATTGTTCCAACGAAGAGAGTGGTCTCCCTGACCCTCACCGGAGAAAGGGCTACCTCCGGCGCATCCTATGGTTCACGTAACGGTTGATTCTCTTTTGGTCCCGGGACCTCATCCCGGTAAATTCGACGCCGCACAGGTAACGCCAAAGGGGATATTCGGTGGACGGGCGCATGTACTTGACCACGGCCGATCCCTGAACCAGGCCGTATCGTGGAAGTTCAAAGCGAAGATTCCTGAGCAATGTGCCCTTTTCGAAGACCCGGTTGGACGTAAATTTCAGGCCATGAAAACCGATATCGACCACCACGCCGCGATCCTTTTCGAGATCAACCGGTATGCATTCCATCGATACACTCTTGTACCGGACAGCCCGCCGATCCTGGAAGGAATCAATCCGGTCCGGATATCCAATCCGCCAGATCCCGCTCCCCGGATCCACCTCGGAGACAGGAAAAGACTGGAAGCTGTAACGACACCCCCGGTTCAGCTCGTACTCGATATTCAGGGATTCTCCCTTTTTCACGAACAACCCCGTCCTGCTCCGGACCACGAACTGAATCAGGAGATAGGCATCCTCCCGGGCATGGTTGACCTGCAGAAGCTGCGCTAAAGAAGACTCCTTCGGCGAGCCTTCCCCCAACACCGCGAGCGGAATCTTTCTCTCCCGGGCCCAGTCCAGATGCTCACGGATCTCATCGTATGACGAGAGAACCAAATGCAGAGCCTTTCTCCGTCGCAGAATTCCCAAGACCATCCCGAAAATACCTCTCTCAGACAAGAGTGACGTGAGGTACCGGAAACTGGAAGGGACCCCGGTACAGTCCCGAATCCCCTATCGGCTCCCTGACGTTTTCAGATTTCTCCGCAGGGATTGACTGGAAGGAACATCATCCAAAAAAACGCCCTTCCTCAATTCCTTCCGGATCGCGTCCGTAACCTCCCGTTTGTTGCCCGTCCATGCCGGAGCGACCAGAAGGTCGGGCGGAGCCTCTCCCATGAATCGATGAATCACCATTCGACCGGAGATTTTCCTCACTATTTTACAGACGAGACGCACGTATTCTTCCCGTGTCAGGAGCGGCACAAGCCCCCTCCGGTACTCCTTCTCCAAAGCGGATCCCCTGATAATATGAAGATGATGGAGTTTAATCCCCTGGATCCCCATGTCGAGAAGGACCTGCACGGTCTCCAGCATATCCCGTTCCGTCTCTCCGGGAAGCCCCAGGATGATATGTACACAAAGGGGAATCTCTCGCGCCTGCGCGCGGCATACGGCATCGGCAAAACAATCGAAATTGTGTCCCCTGCGGATCCGTCGCAGGGTTTGATCGTGGATCGTCTGGAGGCCGACCTCCAGGCAAAGATAAGGAAGGATCTCCCGATAGAACCGGATCCGATCCAGTATCTCGTTCGGAAGACAGTCCGGTCGCGTCCCGATCGACAGTCCCACCACATCCCTCACGCCGAGGGCCTCGCTCCAAAGGGCGTCCAGTCTCCGGAGGGAAGCGTACGTGTTGGTATAGGGTTGGAAATAGGCGATGAACTTCCCGGCCTTGAACCTTCTTTTTGCATAGGCGATTCCGGCAATTAACTGATCGGAAACACTCATCTCGGGATTCGCCCAGCCCGCCGCGGAACCGGCGGGTCCGCAAAAGGTGCATCCCCCGGTTCCGATCGTCCCATCCCGGTTCGGGCACGTCATTCCGACATGAACCGGAATCTTGTGGACACGGCACCCGAATCTCCATCGAAGTTCCTCGGCAAAGGTCCGGACATATACCTTTTCCTGTTTGAGTTGAAACATCAGATTCAGATCCCCGGATTTCCCCGGTTCCCGATGTCAAACCGGTTATTGCGCGTACAGGGTGACAAAGGTGGTGAACCGTTCCCGGCGCTCCAGCATGTCGGCCACACGTTCAGCCTCCTTCCGGCTTTCGTAATTTCCCACGCGCACACGATGCCAGACTCCCCTTCCCGGAAGGGTCTTGTCCATGGTATAAGAAGGATATCCTTTCTTCCGCAGCTTTCGCGACAAGTTTTCGGCGACCTCTTTCTCCGTAAAAGCGCCCACCTGGACCGTGTATCTGGACGGCGCGATTCGTTCCCTCTCCGCGGGCTTGCCGGACCCATCGTCCTCTCCGGGTTGTTTCGGGGGCCTAACCTCCCGGATGACCTGCCGGGCCCCTTCACGGGCCAGGGCGAGGTTTCCGCTCTCGTCGGGCGCCGGGACCTCCTTCGGTTCCCGGCTCGAAGACCCATCGGACGGTTTGTCTCCGGCCAGCTCATCAAAAAAAGTGTACCTCCCCGGAGACTGCTTCGGTGTGATGGCAAAAGACGGCCTTTCCGGCGTGAAATCCCGGGATTCGTCCACCCTGGAGGAAGAATTCAGGGGGACGTTTCTTCCGATCAGAAAGCCGAGCACAAAAACCAGGATGCAGATCATTCCGGACACGGTGACCAGCCACTTGAATTCCCGGCCACTCAGACGGAATTCGTAATCTTCCCGGATCTTGTTCAGATCCCTCATCTCTCTGCCCATCGCTTCCTCCGATCCTACGCAGACTTCGGCGCCCCCCCTTCTTCTACATACTCTCCGGGGCCGTCACTCCAATCAGATTCAGGGCGTTGGCGATCACGGTACGAACCGCACCAATCAAAAAGAGACGGGCCAGTGTCTTCTCCCGATCGTCCGAAATAATCCGGTGCTTGAAATAGTACGCATGGAGATGGGCGGCCAGGTCCTGCAGATAAAAAGGAATCCGGTGTGGTTCCATGGCCGTGGCGGCGCCTTCCACCACCTCGGGATAGGTTCCCAGAAGCTTCATCAACTTTCTCTCTTCCGGAAGGGTCAGGACAGAGAGCTTCACTTCCCGGCCCTCCGGAGGCCGGATTCCCTTGCCCTCAGCCTGCCGGAAAACGCTGCAGATCCTTGCGTGGGCGTATTGGACATAATAAACAGGGTTCTCGTTGCTCTGCGTCTTGGCCAGATCCAGATCAAAGTCCAGGTGGGAATCGGAGCGGCGGAGGAGGAAAAAGAAACGGGCCACGTCGTTTCCAACCTCATCGATCACCTCGGAGAGGGTCACAAACTCACCGGTTCTCTTGCCCATCCGAACCGGTTTCCCCTCCCGCAGCAGGTTCACCATCTGAATCAGCAGGACAGTCAGGAGATTTCCATCGTACCCCAGGGCGGAGAGGGCGCTCCTCATCCTGGGCACGTATCCATGGTGATCGGCCCCCCAGATGTTGATGAGAAGGTCTCCTCCCCGTTCCAGCTTATCCTGATGATAGGCGATGTCCGAGGCAAAGTAGGTATATTCTCCGTTTCCCTTGATCAGAACGCGGTCCTTGTCATCCCCGAAATTCGATGTGCGCAGAACCAGCGCGCCGTTTTCCTCACGGTAAACCAAACCTTTCTTTTCAAGAGACGACAGACATTCTTCGACCCCACCTCCTTCAAAAAGAGTTTTCTCGGAAAAAAAACGGTCGAAACGAACGTCCATCCTCACGAGGTCGGAACGGATTCCATCAAGAATCACGTGTGCCGCATGATCCGCGAACAGGGGGATGACCTCCTCCTCGGACATGGACAGATAGCGATCCTGCTCCCGGTTCCGAATTTCTTTCGCGATTTCGATGACATATTCCCCCGGATAACTATCCTCCGACGGGAATGGAATCTCCTCGCCGAGCAACTGCCGGTACCGGATCCAGACGGAACGTCCCAGAGTGGAAAGCTGGCGGCCCGCGTCATTGACGTAGAATTCCCGGGTGACGTGAAAACCCGCAGACTGGAGGATCCTCGCCAGGGCATCCCCGACTACGGCTCCGCGGCCGTGGCCGATATGAAGCGGACCCGTCGGGTTGGCGCTCACAAACTCCAGGAGGACCCGTTTCCCCTTTCCCAGATCCGATTTCCCGTAATCGTCTCCTGCGACCTCAATATCATGCAATACCCGGAGCCAGTAATCCTCCCGAAGGAAAAAGTTGATAAACCCCGGGCCGGCCACCTCGCAACGATCAATCATTCCGTCCGGATCGCTGATCCGATCCATCAGCGCCGCTGCGATCTCCCGGGGAGGACGTCCGCACCTTCCCGCCAGGATCATGGCCAGGTTGGTGGAAAAATCGCCAAATCTGGGATCCTTGGGGACCTCAAGCTGAATCACGGGATGATCCTCCAGAGAAAACACCCCATCCTGAAGGGCCCGGTCCAGCGCCCCGGTCAGAATCTCTGTAACAGTCTCCCTCAATACGAACTCCTTTGCGGCCAAACGTTTGTTGTCACTTCCGATGAAGAGACAGAAGATTATAACGATCTTCCACCACGTGTCAAACGAAAAGGAATACCCCCCGGATCAAACATTCATCTTATATTATTTTCAACAGGTTATGAATCTGTGGAATGACCCTTACCGTCCGAAGATCCTCCTTGAGGATCTTCTGGAACGCAAGCAGTGTTCCGCCCCATTCCGCATCCCCGATCGATTCCGAGGCCGGCTGGAGAATCAGAGGGATTGCAGGATCCACTTCAGAAATCAGATCCGCCAACAGACGGAGCTCCCCCTCGCTGGTTTTCCGCGTTACGACCGACTTCACGCAAAGGAGCTTTTCTTTCCCGGTACGGAGAAACCACCGGTGAGCCTCCCAGTCGGTAGCCTGCCCTGTGGCCGACGCAAGCTTCACATCCATGGCGATCCAGTCCAGATCCTTCAGGACCGAGGCAAGCGCGTCCGGCAGGGTCCCGTTCGTCTCCAGATAGACCGGAATCCCGGAATGGATTTCAGGGAGAAAAGAGGCCAGGAACCGCCTTTGGAGCAACGGTTCTCCACCGGTCAACGCCAGGGAGTGGTAAAGAGAGGCGGGACGCAGACGTTCCCGGATCAGTTCAGCCACCTCCCCGGCGGAAAGAGGATTGGGCCTTGTAAAGAAATCCCCCTGCCCCGAAGTGCGCTCCACCCGGCATACCCCCGATTTCCCGCGCGAGGCATCCGTGTCACAATAGGCACAGGAGAGATTACAGCCGTAAAAACGGATAAAGAGCTGGCGTTCCCCCACCAGGATTCCCTCTCCCTGAATGGAAGAGAAGATTTCCATGATTTCGGCGGAATCATGCTGCATCAGGATACTCCGCGCACCTTGCAGAGAGCGGCCCGGATCCTCCGCAACTCCTCACCGTACCGGTGGATTGCGCTTTCAGCCAGGGGTTGAGGATCAACTCCCAGATCGCGCAACCCCACCGCCCGGACGGGAACACCCCGGCTCTCCACGTTCAGACCGGCGTGAATCATGCAGGAAACCGGGCTTTTTACCGCGATGGAGACGGAAAGCTTGGCCTCTCCCAGATAGAGGTCGTCCCCAAGACGTCGGATCCTTTCACCTTTCAGTTGTGAATTGATCAGTTCGGACAGGAGACAGATCAGAAGCCTCTGGCGGAGTACCGCTGTTTCAAGTTCACATTGGAAATGCTCCACGATGAAATGGAGCATCCTTTTGCTTACAATCGGAGCGTTCTCCCGGACATCCTCCAGATCCGCCATCCGGTCGACGGGAACATCACAGGACCCGATAAAAGAGACCATGCAGTCTCCCGGGATATTGAAACGTCGAAAGGCCCAATGAGAAGTCAGCTCACGACCCGTGTACGGGATTTCTTCCTGGATAAATTTTCCCTTCATTCCCACTCCCTTCAGCAATACCTTCCGGATCCGGGGTATGATGCTAAAATGACATTTTATCCCAAAGCCTTCAGGAAGAAAACAGAAAACACATCCCGTTCATCTAAGGATAAAAAAATTGACATTCTACAACCCCCTGTAGTATTTTATGAAAGAAAATGAAGAAACGGGCACAACAGCTTGTCGAAACAGTAGTTTCCGGCGACTGAAAGGAAACGGACGTTTTTTTTGTTCCCGATTGTGAATCAATCCATGATCGCCTCGGAGAAAAAAAAGATCACCTCGAAAATCCTTGGGCTGGTCCTTCTCGTCCTCATAGCGGGAATCGGCTATCTTACGATTGAACTCTTTGCCACGATTCCCCTTTCCTCCTCACCGGTCTCAGAGGAGGCCGCCAAAAGCTGCCAAACCAAGCTCACCAATATGTTGATCGATGAAACGCTCTCCTTCAGTCACCAGAAAACCCACCGGATCCCTTTTTCCGAATTCGAGATCAACTCCTGGCTGCATCGGAAATACAAATCCGGACGTCTCTCTCAGGTCCGCATCACACTGGAGAAGGATCATGCCGTTTTTTCCGGCCGGTTCACCCCCTTCGGAGATTTTTCTCCCAACGGTAAAAAGAACGGAGCGCCTTCTTCCCCGCTCCGAAAGGCGGCCGTCAGTTTCCGGATCATCACACACCCGGTCATCCGCTCCCAGCATATCCTGTTTCAACCTGAACGGATTTTTCTGGGGAGGATTCCGGTCCCGGCAGCCCCGATGCCCCATCTGGTCAATCTTTTGAAACTGAACCCCTTTGAAAAAGAGATCCGTTCCGTAAAGGCGGTTACACTCTCACGGGGATCTCTTCTGATCACGGTTGATACCGATTGACCTTCCGGAGGATCCGTGGAACTTTTTTTCTCTGCAGTGGGGCTCGCCATGATCCTGGAAGGACTCCCCTACTTCGCGTCACCGGACACGGTCAAAGAGTTCGCCAGGAAACTTCCGTCTCTTCCGAACCGGCTCCTCCGCACGTTGGGGCTGGTGGTCATCATCTCGGGGCTCATCCTGATCTTTCTGGGAAGGCGCTTCTTTGAGTAGCGAGTGGCCGCACAGCCCGGAAGTTCCCTTAAAAAAAACTGCCGCAATCCCCAATGTGCAGTCCAACTCCTCCCGGGATCTTACAGAATTTCGGTGATCACCGGCCGATACCTCCTGTCGGCCACGAAATACCGGTTGATGACCCGCTGCAAAAGAAAGAAGGAAAAGAGCCCGAGGAGGCCACCCGCCGCGGATCCGGTTTCTCCCCGCCAGAGATATCCCGGAATCATCCCCGCGAAGAGACCGATCAGGGGAAAGAGATAGAGCATAAAGGTCCCCTTCAGAAAACTTGCGGTCGGAATCGAAATCCTGACCTTCTGTCCCTTGACGGCATGGAGCGGGTTTTCCGCCTCAACGGAGACCTCCTGTTCGCCCTCGGCCATATGACAGAAACCGGCGGAAGCGCATCCTTCACAGGCACTGCTCCGCTCCGTGCGGACAACCGCCGTGTTCTCCCCGACCTGAACAACAAACCCGATCTCTTCAATCATTCTTCATCAACTTGTATACCAGGCTGTCCACCAGGGCCTGCCAGGAAGCCTCCACCACGTTCTCCGAAACCCCCACGGTCCCCCAGTGATCCGACCCGTCACTCGACTCGGTCAGAACACGGACACTGGCGCTGGTCCCGCTCTTCTCGGTTAACACACGGACCTTGTAGTCTTCGAGACGCACCTCTTTCAGATCAGGATAAAAACTGTACAAGGCTTTCCTCAGCGCACGGTCCAGCGCGTTGACCGGGCCATTGCCCACGGAGGCCTCATGGACCACCTGCCCATCCGGTCCCCGGAGCATGATCGTGGCCTCACAGTCGGTCGGTTCCTCCCCTTTCTTTTCGTTAATCACGCGGAACCCGAGAAGATCAAAGTAGCGTTTTCCTTTTCCCATGGCCTTGCGCATCAGAACCTCGAAGGACCCCTCGGCCCCTTCGAACTGGAATCCCTGATTCTCCATACGCTTCAGGTCCCGGAGGATTTTCCGGACCTCCCCGGAACGTCCCTCCAGGTTCAGACCATATTCCTGCGCCTTGAAGAAGATATTGCTCCGGCCGGACAGGTCCGAGACCAGGACCCGGCGACGGTTTCCCACCGACTCAGGCCGGACATGTTCATAGGTCTCGGCCAGGTTGCGCACGGCACTCACATGAACCCCGCCCTTATGGGCGAAGGCCGAATCCCCCACATAGGGAAGGCGCTTGACAGGGGGAAGATTGACAATCTCGGAGACAACACAGGAGAGTTCCCGGATTTTCTTCAGCCTTTTTTCAGGAAAGCCGGGGACCTTCAGTTTCAGAACCAGGTTGGGAATGATGGAACAAAGATTGGCATTACCACACCGTTCCCCGTATCCGTTGATGGTTCCCTGCACCTGTACGGCCCCATGGCGCACCGCCATCACACTGTTCGCCACGGCAACTTCGGAATCGTTGTGAGCGTGGATGCCGAGAGGAGTGGAAATCCGCTCCCGCACGTGATCCATGATCGCCCCGATCTCGAAAGGAAGGGTCCCACCATTGGTGTCGCACAACACAATGAGATCCGCTCCCCCATCCTCTGCGGCCTCCAGGGTTTGCATGGCATACTCGGGATTGGCCTTGAAACCATCGAAAAAATGCTCGGCATCATAGATCACTTCGGAAAGACGCCTCTTGAGATAGGCGACGGAATCCCGGATCATGGCCAGATTCTCACGCTTCGACACGTGAAGGGCATGGGTCACGTGGAGGTCCCAGGATTTCCCGAAGATGGTCGCCACGGAAACACCTGACTTGACAATGGTCGTCAGATTCCGGTCGCGTCCCGGCGTCACCCCGCGCCTGCGGGTACTTCCAAAGGCCACCACCTTGGAGTGGTGAAGCCTGAGTTTTTTCACCTCCCTGAAGTATTCGATATCCCTCGGGTTGGAACCGGGCCACCCCCCCTCGATGTAATGGATGCCGAAATCATCCAGTTGTTCGGTGATCCGGAGTTTGTCCAGAACGGACAGGGAAATATCCTCCGCCTGGGTTCCATCCCGCAATGTGGTGTCATAGATCGTGACCGTTTGCATCAACCATCATCCATCTTCCGTGATCGGCGGCGCCGCACATCCCCGTCTACACTACACCGTCACGATTTGATCCGGAATTTCTTCTCATGCTTCGTCTGGACCTGATCGAGTTCGAAGGCCCGATGGAGTTCACGAACCGCCAGTTCCAGGTACTTCTGGTCAATGATGCAGGAGATCTTGATCTCCGAGGTGCTGATCATCTGGATATTGATTCCCGCATCGGCCAGGGTCTCGAACATCCTGACGGCGACTCCCGTGTGCGATCGCATCCCCACACCGACGATCGCCACCTTGACGATCTCCTCATTGACTTGAATTTCCCGGATCCCGAGGTCCGTCCGCAGATCCTCCATGATCTTCTCCGCCCGGGGACGATCTTCCCTGGAAACGGTGAAAGTCAGATCCGCAAGACCGTCTTTCCCGATATTCTGGATGATCATGTCGACCAGGATCCCCGCATCGGCCAGGGCGCGGAAAATGCGTTTGGCCACGCCGGGACGATCCGGAATCCCGATGACGGACACCTTGGCCTCTCCCTTGTTGTAGGCGATCCCCGAAACCACGACCTCTTCCATATCCGACTCCTCCCTGGTCACCAGCGTTCCGGGGTTCTCGTTAAAGCTGGAACGCACCATCACCGGAACATCGTACTTTTTCGCGAATTCCACGGAACGGGTCTGGAGCACCTTGGCCCCGAGACTGGCCAGTTCCAGCATCTCGTCATAGGAGATCCTGTCCAGCTTCCGGGCCTCGGGAACAATATTGGGATCGGTGGTATAGACTCCGTCCACATCGGTGTAGATCTCGCAGAGGTCTGCGTGAAAGGCCGCGGCCAGGGCTACAGCCGAGGTATCCGATCCGCCCCTGCCGAGGGTCGAGACATCCGAGTTCTCGTCGATTCCCTGGAACCCGGCCACAACGGCAATCTTCCCCTCCCGGATCGCCTTTCGGACCCTCTCCCCCGTGATCCGTGAGATTCGGGCCCTTCCGTGCGTGGAATCGGTAATGATCCCGGCTTGCCGCCCCGTAAAGGACTGGGCGGGACATCCCAGGGTCTGCAGAGAAATCGCGAGAAGGGCGCTGGTAATCCGTTCGCCGGAGGAGAGGAGAAGATCGAATTCCCGTTCATCCGGAAGTTCCGTCAGTTCCCGTGCCCAGCCAACCAGCTTGTCGGTCTCCCCGGCCATGGCCGAAACCACCACGATCACATCCTGTCCCGCATCCCGGGCGCCGGCCACGCGACGGGCCACCTCACGGATTCTCCCGATATCCCTTACAGAGGTCCCGCCATATTTCTGAACGACCAGTCCCATCCGTCCCGCCTGACTTTCACGATGGATTCCGGATGAACCGGTCCATCATCTTGTGCCCCTCTTCCAAAACCACTCCGGAGCGTCGGGCCTCTTCCTCGTCAAAGACCCTGCAAGAATTCCGCACGTTTCGATTATCGTAAATCACGTAGGGAGACATATCCGCGCTGTGTGTCTTGAGCTCGATCGGCGTGGGATGATCGGGCAGAAGAAGAATCCGATAGACCTCGAACTCTTCCAACCCCTTGAGGATGAACCCCACAACCTTCTCATCGAAATTTTCAATAGCCCGGATCTTCTCCCGGATATCTCCGATATGGCCGGCCTCATCCGCGGCTTCGACATGGACATAGACGAAATCCTTCCCGGATAAGGCGTCCAGCGCGGCCAGGGCCTTCCCGTGGTAGTTGGTATCAAAAAAACCGGTCGCCCCGGGTACCGGAATCGGGACAAGTCCCGCGTAAATCCCGATTCCCTTGATCAGATCCACAGCGGAGATCACCGCCCCTTCCAAACCATACAGATCACGGAACGTGGGAAGCAGGGGGCGCCTTCCCTGCCCCCAGAGCCAGATGGAGTTGCCGGGACGTTTTCCCTGCCGGATTCGTTCCCGGTTCACCGGATGGTTGAGGAGCACCGCCCGGGACCGGAGCATCAGGTCCCGCAGAAACTCCGATCCCTGCTTCGACGGAAGGTACTCCCGGATTTTCATCCCGGTGATATCATGGGGCGGCGTACAGACCATCTTGTTCTTACCCTTCCGCCAGACCATGAGATGGCGATAGCTCACGCCGGGATAAAAAGAGACCTGCTCATCGGAGAGTTCGCGATGAACCGCGTCGATCAGTTCCTTCGCCTCCCGGGTTGTGATATGACCGGCGCTGAAATCGATCATCCGCTCCTCCTCGAGCGTGACCAGATTGCAGCGGAAGGCCACATCCGAGGCCTGGATCGTAACCCCCATGCTCGCCGCTTCCAACGGCGCCCGTCCCGTGAAATATCGCACCGGGCTGTATCCCAGAACCGCGAGATTCGCCACGTCGCTTCCCGGCGAGAACCCATCCGGAACCGTCTTGACCAGGCCGATTTCCCCTCCCCGCGCAAGACGGTCCATGTTCGGTGTCCGCGCCACCTGAAGGGGGGTTCTGCCGTCCAGTTCCCTCAAGGGCCGGTCCGCCATTCCGTCACCCAGCAAAACAACATACTTGATCTTTCGCGGTTCCTTCCCTGCCATCCCCACCCCCATGGAAATCATTCAGAAGGAAAGCGGATCCGTCAAAACCCGAGGACCCGAACCACAGCCCGGAAATCGGCCGGGACCGAAACCGGTTTGTCACATACGGAAATAGCCGTATCCGGATCCTTCAGTCCGTGACCGGTGAGCGTGCAGACCACGGTCGCCCCCTTTTCAAAGCCCCCCTGCCGGTTCCGTTTGATCACGCCGGCCACGGAAGCGGCGGAAGCGGGTTCACAGAAGATTCCCTCCAGAGAGGCAATCATCCGGTACGCTTGAAGAATCTCTTCATCGGTAACCGAGTCAATGGCACCACCCGAATCGCGGGCCGCCTCCACCGCCGTCTTCCAGGAGGCCGGATTGCCGATCCGGATTGCGGTGGCCACCGTCTCCGGATTTTCCACGGGCCGGCCGGCCACGATCGGAGCGGCGCCCGCAGCCTGGAAACCGATCATTTTCGGCAGGAAGGCAATCCGGCCCACATCCCGGTACTTCCGGTATCCCTTCCAGTAGGCGGTAATATTCCCTGCGTTTCCCACCGGAAGGGCATGATAATGAGGCGGACGGCCCAACTGGTCGCACACTTCGTAGGCCGCCGTGGTCTGTCCCTCGATCCGGTAAGGATTGATCGAGTTGACCAGGGTCACCGGATAGGTCTCCGAAACCCTGCGGACGATCGCAAGCGCCTGATCAAAATTCCCCCGGACCTGGATGACATGAGCCCCATGCATCATCGCCTGAGAAAGTTTGCCCAGGGCGATTTTCCCCTCGGGGATCAGGACATAGGCCTCGATTCCGACCCGTGCGGCATAGGCCGCCGCCGCCGCCGACGTGTTCCCCGTGGAAGCGCAGATCACGGCCCGTGCTCCTTCCTCCACGGCCTTGCTCATCGCCATGGCCATACCCCGATCCTTGAAGGAACCGGTCGGATTGGCCCCGTCAAATTTCAGATAGAGTTTCAGGTCTCCGTTGATCGCGTCACGAAGACGTTCCGTCCGGACCAGCGGTGTGTTCCCCTCCAGGAGGGTCACCACCGGTGTCGATTCCGTCACCGGAAGAAATTCCCGGTATTCCTCCACGACTCCCCGCCATTTTGTCACAGATTCCACTCCTGTTCGTTATCACGCTTCCTGATCCTCAATGCGGATCAGTGCCGTTTTGGCCGCGACGAGGTCAAGCCGGTCGATCTCGACCAGGGCCTCTTTGACATCCTTCTCCCGGGCGCGGTGGGTGATCATCACGATCGGAACCGGGCTGTCCGGTGTCCTCGCCGTCTGGATCATCGAGGCGATACTGATCGTGTGCTCCGCCAGGATTCCCGAAAGCCGGGAGAGAACCCCCGGCCGGTCCACCGTGGTAAACCGGAGGAAATATCTCGAATGGACATTGTCCATCTCCCTGAGGGGAATCGTTCTCCTGTTTTCCGGCAAAAAGGAGAGCGGAGGAACCTGGCTGGTCCCGCCATGAAGGATCTCCCTTCCGATCTCGATCAAATCCCCGATCACGGCGCTTGCGGTGGGCAGGTCCCCGGCGCCTTTCCCATAATAAAGGGTCGGCCCCACGGCGTTCCCTTCAACATACACAGCGTTTAAGACCCCGTCCACCTGCGCAAGAAGGTCGCTCTCCGGGATCATGGTCGGGTGGACCCGGGCCTCGACCTCACCGTTGACCAGTTTTGTAATCCCGAACAGTTTGATCTTATACCCGAACTGGCGGGCGTATTCGATATCCAGAGGAGTAATCCCGGAGATCCCCTCGATATAGATCCGGTCAAAGGGAATCGGTGTCCCGAAGGCCAGGTTGGCCAGCACGGCCAGTTTATGGGCCGAATCGATCCCTTCGATATCATAGGTCGGATCCGCCTCGGCATATCCCCGCGCCATCGCCTCCCTGAGCACGGAATCAAAGTCCATCCCCTCTTCAGTCATCCGGGTCAGAATATAATTGGCCGTTCCGTTCACAATCCCGTAGATCGACTCGATCTGATTGGCGGCCAGCCCCTCCCGGATACACCGGAGAATGGGAATCCCTCCTCCCACGCTCGCCTCAAACCCGATCCCCACACCTTTCCGGGCGGCCAGGGCGTAAAGCTCCTCCCCGTGGACCGCAAGCAGGGCCTTGTTGGCCGTCACCACATGTTTCCCCGCGGCAAGGGCCTCGGAGACGATCTTTCGCGAAGCCGTGGTTCCCCCGACCAGTTCGATCACGATTGAGATCGCAGGATCTCCGAGGATCTCATCGGCATGGGTGGAGAGAACACCGGGGTCTATCGGAACCCCCCGGTCGGTCTCGATATCGAGATCCACGATCTTTCTGATCCGGATCGTCGCCCCGAGACGCCTCCGGATCATCTCTTCGTTTTCTCGTAAGACCCTCACGACACCGGTCCCGATGGTTCCGAACCCGAAAAGGCCTGCTTCAATGGTTTTCATAACTTCCGTCCCTATTCAAGAAGGCGGATCGTTTTTAAAAGAGAACCCGGATCCCCCGCACCGCCTGCCGGGTCCTGTGCTCATTCTCCACCAGGGCGAACCGGACATATTCGTCCCCGTACTCTCCGAACCCGATTCCGGGAGAGACGGCTACCTTGGCTTTTTCCAGAACCAGTTTGGAAAACTCCAGGGATCCCATGGGGCGGTATTTCTCCGGAATCCTGGCCCAGACAAACATCGTAGCCTTCGGTTTTTCCACTTCCCAACCAATCCGGCTCAACCCCTCGCAAAGGGTGTCTCTCCGGAGCCGGTACATCTCCACGATCTTCTTGACGCAATCCTGTGGACCTTTCAGGGCGATAATGGCCGCGATCTGAATCGGCTGGAACATTCCGTAGTCCAGGTAACTCTTCATCCGCGTCAGGGCGGCGATAATCCTGCGGTTTCCCGCAGCGAACCCGACGCGCCAGCCGGGCATGTTGTAGCTCTTGGACAGGCTGGTAAATTCAACACCAACCTCAAGGGCGCCGGGCACCTGCAGCAGACTCGGCGCGGTATAACCGTCAAAGACCAGATCGGCATAGGCCAGATCGTGAATGACGATCACCTTGTTCTCCCTGGCAAAGGCCACCACTTTTTCAAAGAAATCCCGCTCGACCACCCGCGTGGTGGGATTATGTGGGAAGTTGAGCATCATGACCTTGGGCCGCGGCCAGGTCTGTTTATAGGCCTCGCTCAATTCATGGAAGAAATCCCCATCGAGTGTCAGAGGAACATGGCGGACGTCCCCGTTGGCGATAATGACACTGTAGGCATGGATCGGATAGGTCGGATTCGGAACCAGAACCGAGTCTCCGGGACCGATCAGGGCCAATGCCAGATGGGAGATTCCCTCCTTGGACCCGATGGTCGCAATGGCTTCACTCTCGGGGTCGAGTTCAACCCCGTATCGTTCCAGATACCAGTCTGTAATCGCTGAACGAAGTTTCGGAATACCCCGTGACATGGAATACCGGTGGTTTTTCGGATTCCGGGCCGCCTCGGCCAGCTTATCCACAATATGCCCCGGTGTCCCCTGATCCGGATTCCCCATTCCCAGGTCAATGATATCCTCCCCCCGCCGTCTCGCTTTCATCTTCAGATCATTCACGATCGCAAAGACATAAGGAGGCATCCTCTCAATTCTGCGAAAAATGAACTCCACTCCCTCTAATCCCCCTCATAAAACCCTTCCCCCTTCCATCCGGAGAGGGGGAAGACTGGTTACAAAAACCATCAAAATGGAGGTAGCCTGCGTTCAGCGATTCACATGATCGCTGTCCATGGAAGATTTGAATACACGCTCGAGGTGGAGAGCTGAAACCGCCTCATCGGCATGGAATGAACTCCTGACCAACGGTCCGGACATCACCATACGAAACCCCAGGTCATAGGCGATCCTCTCATAATCGGCAAACCGTTCTTCAGGGAGATACTCCACAACCGGGATGTTCTCTTTTCCCGGACGCAGATACTGCCCCACCGTCAGGATGTCACACCCGACTTCTCTCAGATCACGCATGAGAGCGATCATTTCATCCTCGGTCTCTCCCAGTCCCACCATGATACCGGATTTCGTCAGAAGATCGGAACGACACCACTTGACATAGAGAAGCAGATCCAGAGAACCACGGTAATCAGCCAGACTCCGGACCTTCGGATAAAGCCTTGGAACGGTCTCCAGGTTATGATTGTAGATATCCGGACCGGCCGAGACCACCCTTTCGATGGCCTCGCGATCGCCGTGGAAATCAGGTGTCAGGACTTCGATCGTCACCTCCGGAACCTCCCTGCGCAACCGGTGGATCGTCTCCGCGAACTGTCCGCTTCCACTGTCCGGAAGATCATCCCGGGTCACCGAAGTGATCACTACATGACGCAGGCCGAGTTCCCGCACGGCCGCTACAATCCCCGCGGGTTCCTCCGAGTCCACCGGCTTCGGTGCGGTATGAGCCACCGCACAAAAGGCGCAATCCCGGGTGCAGGCATCCCCCAGGATCATGAAAGTGGCCGTGTTCCGTTCAAAACATTCCCCCAGATTCGGACACCTGGCCGATTCACAGACTGTATGAAGGCCTCTGGCGCGAAGCATCCTCTTGATCCTGTGAACCCGCTCCCGATCCCGGACCCGGTTGGTCACCCATTCAGGAAGCCGTCCATGACTCATGACTGAATCTCCCGACTTTCCTCGTCTATCCTCCGGAGCGAAAGGAGACATTCTCGCACCTCGGCAAAGGAACGAACCATTCCTCCTCCGGATAATTCTTGAGAAATTGACTGAATTTGTTTAATATATCATCTCTTTTTTTTCCAAGTCAAACGAATTATGATCGGAAAAATCCGGAAGCAATCCAGAGGCTGAAGAGGAGTCGGGCTTCCGGGAGGCTCGGAGTCAACCGTCCAGCACATCCCGGATGGCACAGGAAAGGACTTGAACATTGACCGGTTTTCTGATGAAACCCGAGGCGCCCATCCGGCGCGCCTCGGCCACACGTCCCGATTCGGCATAACCGGAGAGGATCACGGCCTTCTGTTGAGGATGGATCTCAAGGATTCTTTTGTAGGTCTCGGTCCCGTCGATCCCTCCCATGATCATGTCCAGGATCAGGAGATCCTGCGGATGTTCCCGGACAAAGAAGACCGCTTCTTCGCCGCTCGCCACGGCATGGACCCGGTAACCGAGACGGGTGAGAATCCGGGTCAAAACCTCCCGCTGGACCGGGTCGTCGTCGACGACCAGGATCCGTTCGGTACCCCGTCTCTCTGGCCTGTCGGGGGACTTCTCGGTGCTTTCAACATCCCGGGTAATGGGGAAATAGAGGGAAAAACGGGTCCCCTCTCCGACGCGGCTCTCCACCCCGATGTAACCATGGTGATCTTCCATGACGGTACGGACCACGCTGAGGCCGAGACCCGACCCACGTTTCTTGTCCGTGGTTTTCGTAGTAAAGAAGGGATCGAAGATCCGGTCCATGTGTCTGGGCTCGATTCCGCAACCGGTGTCGGTAATCTCCACCTTCACGTACTCCCCACGCTGAATGGTCTCATATCCTTTCAGGGTCCGGTCCAGATAGACATTTCCCGTCAACAGGCCCAGACGCCCGATGTTTCCCATGGCCTCACAGGCATTGTGGATCAGGTTGGTGAAGACCCGGCTGAGCTGGGCGGGCCCTCCCTTGATCGGCATCAGATCCGAATCGAATTGATCTTCGACCACCACGGTCGCGGGCAGTGCAATCGAACCGAGCACCCTTCTGATCAATTCGTTGACCGAAAGGGTCTCCAGATTGTAGTGGCCCCTTCTCCCGAGTGTCAGAAGCTGCTGATTGATTTCGGACATCTGGACGGCCGCGGACTGCATCTGCTCCAGAACCGGAAGGATCGGGTCGTCCTTTTCACATTCCATCCGGATCAGATCCGGATAGGCCATGAGGGGGGAGAGAAGATTGTTGAAATCGTGGGCGATCTGTCCGGCCACGCGCCCCGCGGCCTCCAGACGCTGCGCGCGGGAAAGTTCTTCCTCCATCCGCCTCCGTTCCGTAATATCCAGGAGGGTTCCCACGACCGCAGGTCTTCCCTGGTAGGGGACCCGACTCCCGAATACCTCCACGAAGAAAGGAGCCCCGTTTTTCTTCATCCCCCGGAAGGTATAATGGAGGGACTGGGCTTCACCTTCCGTCCGTCTTCGGAGATTTTCCCGCACGAGCGGCCAGTCCTCGGGCAGAGTCAGGTCTTCGGGCCCCTTTTTACCGATCAGTTCCTGTTGTGAATAACCGAAAATTTCGGCCAGGTTGGGATTCACGTAACGAAACAGGCCGTCCTGAATCAGGTAAACCCCCACCAGAGAATTCTCCACCAGAGAACGGAACCTCTGTTCGGACTCCATGATCTTCCGGTCGGCCTCGATCCGAGCCAATGCCGGTGTCAATTGATTGATGACGAGCCGGATTCGCCGGATCTCCTCCCTCGTAAATTCCTTCCGGTCGGCATAATAAAAAACGGCGACACCGATACTGGACTTTTTCGGAACAATCGGCATGACGACCAGGGACCGGACTTCCTCCCCGCGGGCACGTCCCATCCATTTCTCAGACCCGGGATCAGTCGCCATATCAGAACAGAAGACAGGTCTTCCGGTCAGGTAGACCCTCCCCGGCAGATTGTCACGGCGAATCGGAATATCCGGTTTTCCGTTGACCCGCTCCATATCATCCTCGGCCAGGCCGTAACTTCCCACCAATCTGAAATGACTTCCCTCTCGATCCGGCAGGTACAGAGACACGGCTCCGGCCCCGATCGTCTTCGCGATCGGTCCGGCGACCGTATCCCAGACCTCCGCGAAATCCCGGCAGAAGGGCAGGTCCCGCACAATCTCAAGGAGCCTGCTCTCCAACTGCCGGTTCCGACTCAAGGCCTCATCGGCGAGTTTCTTCTCCCTGAAGCGGCGGTGATCCAGGATCGCCACAGTCACCAGCCTGGTATAATCGGAAAGAAGCTTCCGGTCCTCCCGGGTATAGCCGCCCTCTTTATTGGCCAGCGCCACCATTCCGACAATCCTTCCGCGCCAGATGCAGGGTACACCAAGAAAGTTTTTCACCTGGATATGCCCCTCCGGCTGCCCGGAACGCCTCGGATCGCTCATGGGATCGTTGGCCAGAACAACCTCTTTATGGGTCAGCACCCACCCCCAGAGTCCCCCGAACTTCTTCAACACGAAATCCTTGTCGCGCATCCTGCACTCATTCCACACATCCTTGGTCATGGTGGGGGCCACCAGGTATCCAGTCTCCGGATCGATGTATCCAATAAAACCGAAGCGGCTTTTCGTGATCTTCCGGGCGTGCTCCAGGAGATAATCATAACGTTTCAGCGGGTCGGTTACACGCAGAAGAGTGAGTGCCGCCTTGCTCAGGATCTGCGACCGGTTTTCGGATTGCCGAAACTTCTCCTCTTTCTCCTTCCGCCGGGAAATATCCCGGAACACCCCGATCAGGTAAGATCTCCCATCGATCTGAACAACGCACGTGCGGATTCCGACCGGGATCCTTTCCCCCTTCCCCGTCACCACGAGGCTATCCACCTCTTCCCTGGAACCGGCGGCATGCCTCCCGAACGCCTCCATGGTCATTCGGCGGACCTCACGGGGGTGGAGTTGATCGGCCTTCATGGCAAGCAGTTGCTTCCTGGGATACCCCATGAGCCGGACGGCGGCGCGGTTGGCGTCCACCAGTCTGCGGGTTTTGAGGTCGGCAACAAACATCGCGTCGCGGACATTCTGGAAAAAGATTTTATGGCGGTCGTTGTGATTCGAAAGGGGAGAATATTCCTCCCCCGCAGCGGGACCCTCCTTGCGGGCGCGGGAAGTGGAAACCCTCTGCTCGGTCCTTTCCCTCCGATTGTGGGGAGCACCCGGCATGAACACTCCTTCGGAACGGGGATCAGGGAAGCGAAGCTTAATTAATCAGTAGCACCGGAAGAACGAATCGTCAACCGCTCCCCCCGGCCCCCAAGTGAGCGATAGGCGCTTACCAACAATAAAAAACCCTCTTGGTTTATTGGTTTACAGTGAGTATACAACTCACCTGAAAGGTGAAACAAAAAAAACGAAACATGATTCTCCACCCGAATAACCTGTGAAGAATCATGCCCGGAGAAGATGTCAGGGGTTATGGCAGGTTATTGAACGGTTTCCTCGTCTTTCAGGATTTCGTTCAATTCATCGATGATCACCTGGGGATCGAGGTTGTGCATGGTCGACCCGAAGGCGATGCTCTCCATGTTAATCCCGGGGCAGGTAAAACACCCCTTCCCGAAATGTTTCTCGATCACGGCCTTGGCCTCGGGAGACGACTGGATCACATCGCCGATCACGGTCTCTTTTGTGACTCTTTTCATGGTCCCACCTCCTTGCTGATACTGCGTGACGTTCCACCCACGATTCGTCTCCTGCATGACGATCCATATCTTAACATGATCTTAACATCTCCCGGCATTCCAGACCGTGACCGGTGTCACAGAAACCGCTTTTCAGCGTCCTCCACTGTTCAGGCCGGTCAGACGACGGTACATCATGACCAGTTTCCGTGGAAGTGACTCAATCTCGTCAAGGACCAGGAAATTTCCCCGTTCAAATATGTAGGGGAGATATTCGCGCGCCTCGGTATCCACGGTGATGCAGAAAGAACGGATGCCTTGCCCTCCCGCCTCCAATAGAGCCTTCTTGATATCCTCAATCCCGTAGCGCCCTTCATAAAGATCGAAGTCGTTCGGTTTCCCGTCACTCAGGATCACAAGAAGCCTGAACCGGGCCTGTTCTCCCTTCAGGATCCGGGTCATATGGCGTATGGCCGGTCCCATCCGCGTATAGTTCAGCGGCTTCATCCCGCCGATCCGCGCGATGACTTCCGGCCCGTACTCCTCCCGGAACCCCTTGAGTGTATAGACATCGCACGCCTTCCGGGTCTTGCTGGAAAACCCGTAAATGGCATAGCGATCCCGGACCGCCTCCATGGCCTCGCCCAACAGGAGGAGTGCCTCCCGCTGCTGATCCATCACCCGGAGATTTCGGACATAGGCGTCGGTGGAGGCGGAAAGATCCGCCAGAAAGGCCGTGGCGATCTCCCTGCGCCGCCGGGCGCGCTGGATGTAAATCTTCTCGGATGGAGTCACCCCGGCCCGGATATCGGCCAGGGCCTGGACATAGGCGTCGGTGTCCACTTCCTCCCCGTCAATCCGTTTCCTGAGCCTCCGGTACTCCGGCCGGAGCGCCCGGAACTCCCGCCGCACCCGGTTGAAGAGATGTCCCTTCTCCCGCATCAACGCCTCGGCCCACGCCGCATCCAGGTGGACCGGGGAACGTTCCAGGAGCGTGCACCAATCCTTGCGGAAGGCGCCGATCCGGAAGTCCCATTCGTCGTACGGAATCCCGGGAGTCGCCCCCCCGGAATCGAGTTCCGGTTTTTCGGTTTCGAAATCGAAATCCTCCTCCACGCGCAGGAGACTCCCCGCCCGCCGCGCGGACCGTATGACCCCGGTCGACTCGAGTTCATCCAGGGACTTGCGCAGATCCTCCACATCGTCATCCTCGTCCAGGGGACGGCTGATCCGGAAATACTTTTCGATCATGTTCAGCTTTTCGAACCGGTTCAGCAGGATCCCCCGTTTTGCCTCCTCTTCATCGAACTCCGCGGCTTCCGGCGCAATACAGCGCTTCGTGGCCAGTTCCGTCCGCCCGGGATCGGAAGAAACATCCCCTTCCTCTTCACCGTCCCCGACACATTCCACGCGAATCGCGCCCCGAAGCGTGGAAAGGACGTCCCGGAGGTGGATCCTGCCCCGGTAGGAGACCGGCTCGATACCGGAATAGTCCCCGTCACCACGGTCCAGGCCACCCGCGATCTTCAACGCCAGATTCAGGGAATCGGCCGGCGTTCCCCCGTTCCCGGCGTGACGCAGAATCTCCTCCCGGTAGAGACCGGTCCAGCGGAGCAGTTCCCCGGGAAGAAAAGCGGAGCCGGACGGGGGATCCAGTGTGATCCGGAGCAGGGCCTCCACGCGGGCCGCCCTCCCCGGAAGTCCGGTCAGCTCCGGGCGGAGTTCCAATGCATGCCGCCTCTGCTCCCGGAAAAGTCTCCCGATCCCGCCCATCTCTGATGAAAGATGCCGTTCCATCCGGGCATCCTCGATCAGGCCGTAGAGGTCCAGCACCAGCTCCGGGTCCCGGATCTTTTCGAGCGTACCCAGGACCTCAAGGCTGCCGAAACGGATCTGGCCGTATTTATGGGCGACAATCGCCTTGTAAAACGCAAAATTTTCTTCCTCGGTCGGGAAGATCCCGACCTTCTCCGGAAGATAAATCCGTTTCAGGTTCGTGTAGGAATCAGACGGACGGGCCGGAACCTGACGGTTCCTCTGCCGGACCAGACCGAAAAAATACCGTTTCCCTTCCTGCCAGACCCGGTTCTCACGGATCCCGGGAGCGCGGCGGAAAAGACCCGCCAGGTAAAGATCCAGGACCTCACGGATCTCACTGAGGTGGACAACCCCCGGGGGACCGGGAGCGTTCACGTTCGCGTTCGCCTTCTCCGTCCCCCTGCTTGCCGGCAATACTCGAGACATGAAAAACCTGCCTGTTCGCGTTGATGGATCGTCGGTGGAGGGTGAATACAGCGGATTCGCCGGAAATCCATCCAGCCCGGCACGACTGATCTCTTCCACAAAACACTCGGCCTCCTAAAACACCGAGGTAATCAATTCCTGAATGCCGCGCTTCAACTCCGGCTCATCGGTCAGCGGGTTGCAGAGGGTAATCGTACAGGCCCGGACCGGCGGGATTCCGCCCTCGATCATCTGGCCCGCGTAGACCAGCAGGCGGGTGCTGACCGTCTCTTCCAGGCCCTTGTCCTTGAGGTTGCGGATCTTGCCCCCCAGCAGGACCAGTTTCCGCGCGGTCTCCCCGTCCACTCCACTCTCGTGGACAACAATCTCTATCTCCCTCTCCGGTTCGGGGAAATCGAAATCGAGGGAGACGAACCGCTGTTTGGTACTCGGTTTCAGATCCTTCAGGAGACTCTGGTACCCCGGGTTGAACGAGATGACCAGCATGAACTCATTGGGCGCCTCCAGGACCTCTCCGGTCTTTTCCACCGGGAGAATCCGACGGTCATCGGTCAAGGGGTGGATCACCACGCTGGTATCCTGCCTCGCCTCCACGATCTCGTCGAGGTAGCAGATCGCCCCCCTGCGGACGGCCCGGGTCAGCGGGCCGTCGATCCAGACCGTCTCGCCCCCCTTGACGAGGTACCTCCCGACCAGATCGCTTGCCGTCAGGTCGTCATGACAGGCCACGGTCAGGACACTGCGCCCCAGCCGGTGGGCCATGTACCGCACGAACCGGGTCTTGCCGCATCCGGTCGGCCCCTTGAGCATGAGGGGGAGCCGTTTCCGGTAGGCTGTCTCAAAAACCTCCCGTTCATCTCCTACCGGAAGATAATAGGGGGCATCCACCCCGGGGGGGGCGTTCCGTTCCATTGCAGATACCGCGTGTTCCATTTTTTCTCCATGGTCGCATACTGTTTCTTATCCCGCCCGGCCTCCGGGAACCGTGTCCGGGGTGGGACGCGATACATCATTCCGCATCATCTCCCGGAACACGGCGGGTCGTAGACCTTGCGCGGGTCACCGTCATCAGGCCCTCTTGACCCCCTGCTGGAAAAAGGCCTTGATCAGATACAGGACCCCCAGGGCGAAAACCACCCCTCCCGCAAGTCGAACCGCATAGAAGAGTGTCAGCTGGTTCTGGACATACAGATACGGCATGTGGTTGTACCGCTCCATATAGGCCTGGAGTACCCCCGCTCCGAAGAGGGCCAGGGTCATGTCCGTCATCCCGATCACCATCAGCCAGAAAGAGGTCAGTCCGGCCCGCTTGTTCCAGCTGTCAAACCCCTTGATCGCCGGAATGGCATAGGCCATCATGGCGATGTTGATCAAGGCGTAAGCCCCGAAGAAGGCGAGATGCCCATGCGAGGCCGTGATCTGTGAACCATGAGTGTACCGGTTGATCTGAGGCAGGGTATGCATCACGCCCCATACCCCGGCCCCCAGGAAGGCAAAGAGGGCGCAACCGAGCGTAAAGTAGATGGCCACCCGGTTCGGATGGACCCGCCCGGCCTTCTCCATCATGGCGAAGGCGTAGATGGTCATCCCCAGAAAGGTGAACGGCTCGGTGGCGGAGAAGATCCCCCCGATCCAGAGCCAGTAGGAGGGGTACCCTTCCCAGTAGTAATGATGGCCGGTTCCCAGGACTCCGGAAAGAAAAACAATCCCCACAATCACGTAGAGCCATTTTTCAAGAACTTCCCGGTCGATCCCGGTCAGCTTGAGAAGAAGGAAAGAGAGCATGGCGCCCATGATCAACTCCCACACCCCCTCCACCCAGAGATGGACGGTCCACCACCAGAAGTACTTGTCCACCGAAAGGTTGGGATAAAAACCGACATGGTTTCCCAGAGCCGGAAGAAAGAAGAGCGCGGCGCCCACCAGCCCCATCACCAGGACGACCTGGATCGAGGTCCACCTGCCGCCCTTGATAATGGTCATGATGATATTGAACACGAAGGCCAGGACCACCGCCGTGATCGCCAGCTTGATGATGAAAGGCTGCTCCAGGAACTCCCGTCCGTCGGTCCAGCCGAAAAGATACCCGACGATCGCAACCACCCCGGCGATCACGAAAGCGACCAGGTGGATGTTGGCCAGCGTCGGACTCCATACCTCGTTCTCCGATTCCTCCACCACCAGATAATAGGAGGCCCCCATGAACCCGATCAGAAGCCAGACAATTAACAGGTTGATATGGATGGTCCGTGCCACATTGAAATCGACCGTCTGGAACAGAAAATCCGGGAAGACGTACTGGATACCGATCACAAGACCCGCCAGAACCTGGAGCGCAAAGAGCAGGAGGGCCACCGCGAAGTGATTGTAGGCCACACTGTGTGTCTGATATTTCATCCTGGTTTCCTCCCTATAAGGTTTTCAGATAGGCGATGATCGCTTCCACTTCTTCATCCGTAAACCCGAAGTTCGGCATGATCGAATCCGCCTTGACCGATTTTGGATCCTTCAACCGCTTCCGGATGGTCTCGATCGGCACTCTTTGAGTCACGCCCGTGAGATCCGGCCCCACGCCCGCCCCCACTCCTTTGATCCGGTGACAGGCGGTGCAGGCCTTGGCCTGAACCAAGGCCTCTCCCCGACGGACGAGCGCGCTCTCCACCGGCGCGGCGACCAACGCACGCCCCGGTTCAGCCGCCTGCGCCACAGCCGTCTTCCCCCTGGGAGGCCAGTTGTGCGTATCGATTTTGTCGACCCAGGCGAAGAAGGCGATGAGATGATTGATCTCCTCGTCAGAAAGATGGAGATTCGGCATCTTCCGCTTCCCCTTCGCCGCTTCCACGCTTCCGTACCAGGTCTTGGCCGGATCCCGGAGAAAGGCCCGGATAAAGGACGGTCCCTTCCGGCTGTAGACATCCTTCAGCTCCGGCGCGTAGTAAGCCCCTTCGCCGATCAGGGTGTGACAACCGATACAATCATGTTTCTCCCAGACTTTCTTCCCCGCGATCACCTCCCCCGTCAGCTTATCCGAATGAGTATATTTCGGTATCCTGGACAGGGTATGGATCGACAGGATGAAAAAGATCACCAGGCAGGCAAAGGTCCCGATGAAAAACCAGTTCCTTGCGCTGTTTTTCGTCATATTGAATCTCCTTTCCAGATGAAACGGCAAGAATTATCCACCCAACCGCACTCCTCCTCTTTCACCCCCTTTCCTCGCTTCTCTCGAAAAACAGATTGCGAAACCTCAGCTTTTAAGGTATTAACCTACCATGCAACTGTATCATCGGCAAGTACGGTGAACAGTGATACAGGTCACAGAAGGTTTTGTTTTTTCAGACTATCATCCGGAGGTAAAGGACGGTTGTAAAAAGAGGCGTTGTTCAATTGTTCGGGGAGGAGAGAAAATGGAAGGATTCGTAAAACGTTTTATCCTGATGGGAATCATCTACCTTATGATCGGAAGCCTGCTGGGCATCGCCATGATCATCCATCCGGGGTTGGACACCCTGCGTTTCGCCCACGTCCATCTGAACCTCCTGGGCTGGATGTCGATGCTCATCTTCGGAGTGGGCTATCATATCCTTCCACGTTTCTCCGGCAAACCTCTCTACAGCAACCGGTTGGGAGAGATTCAGTTCTGGCTCGCCAACCTCGGGCTCATCGGAATGGTCCTCATGGCAATGACCGACCAAGTCACTTCCGGTGATCCTCTCTTTCCCCTCTTCGTTCTCTCCGCCGTAGTGGAAATTCTCTCCATCTTTCTTTTCGGCTTCAACATGATCATGACCCTTTGGATCGAACGGGGGGAGGGATGATGCTCCACCCGCATGGCGGGTGTCTCCTGAAGTCACCCACAGGCAGGCCGGCTGAACCTCTCCGGGTCCACCACCGGAGGTAACTTCAGCCCCCCTGCCGCTCACGCAGGCACGGATTCAGGGAAGCGGTTTGCGTCCGATCAGAAGAGTGGAATCCAGGCAGAGCGGTCTGGAATCGATCCCGACAAAACCAGCCCTTTCCAGCATCTCCACCCCTTCCTGGAGGCGGTAGTTTCTCCCACTGACGGTATTGAGGAGCATATTCAGGGAAAAGAGCGCGCCCCAGAGGGGGCGGGTCCCGGAGTCATCCGTGAAGAAATCGTTCACCAGGAGGTGACCTCCGGGACGGAGAGAGGCGTAGATCGGGCCGGACATCCGGAGAAATTCGTCGCGGGAATAGATATGCAGAACATTGGAGAGAAGGACGAGGTCATAACGGGATTCTCCCAGAGGAAGGTCCCGGAAATCCCCCGCACGAAAGGTCACGCGCTCTTCCAGCTCATCCTGTTGAACATGACGCCGCGTGATCGGAATGACCTCATCGGTATCCACGGCCGTGGCACGAACCCCGGGATAAGCCTTCAGAAATCTTCTGAAATAGGTCCCGGGCCCGCATCCCAGATCGAGGATCTCTTCCTCCCCATGCAGGGGGAACTCTCGGACGACGGCCGAAGCGACATGGGATGCGATCGACTCCATCGCCGCCATAAAGGCCTCAGTCTTCACCTGAAGCTCTCCAGCGGGAATTTCCTGATCATAGGCCACGGGTTTCCCGCTCCGCACGGATTCGTCCAGACGCATCCAGTTCGTCTGAAGATGATCCATATGCGCCACAGCCGCCCTAAAGTCTTTTCCCCCCTCAGACGTGAGATAGGGACGGAACTCCTCCGGTATGGAATAGCCCGCTTCCGACTGTCTCAGAAGTCCGAGCGCGGTCAGAGAAAGAAGGAGGCGATCCAGGGCATCGGGATCCAAGCCGAGCTCCCCGGAAAGGGCCGAAGTCGTACGGGCCGCCTCCCCGATCGCCGGGAAAAGCCCCAGCCTGACGGAGGCGAACAGGACCTGTGATTTCCAATAGGAGATACTGATCTCCCGGAGCATCTCCACGGGACGGTCGTTGAATTCTCTCATTTCTCACTCCAACAGAACGAGGCCGAAACTTTGCTGCGGATCCTCCCGATCCCGAAGGGGGGAAAGGTGAAAGCCGTTCCGCCGCACCGTTTCATACACGTCGATCCCGCAGGCTTCCATGGCGGGCCGCGCCTCACGGGGTCGTCTGCAGGGAGACCGAACGTCACAGGTATCACAGAGGCCGCAGGGACCAGCCCCCATTCCGAAGGCCTTGTAATAGCCCAGGAGATAGGCCTCACGTTCCAGAAGGTAGGCCAGATAACGGATCCGGAAACTCTGATCGGACCGGATCAGAATGGCACGGGAATATTCACGAAGAAGCCTTCCCGTCTCACGCCAGGAGGGAGTATAAGGAGGACAGGTCGATCTCTTCCCATAATCTTCACAACCATACCGGCATTTCCATTGAACCCAGGAGGAGACGACGATCGTACCGGTGGAGATCACCAGGGAATCCTGCGCGCCGGAGCTGATGGCCTGCTGCAGGAGAGGCTCCGGTCCGCGCGGTGAAGACCCGGTCTCATCCGAACGCGCATTTTTCCCTCGCAGGGTTGAGCGATTCATCGGCATGTCTGTAAAAATAGCACAAAGAAAGGAAGGCGGCAAGACCAAAAATCAGGCGGGAAAATCAGGACTTCGCTTCTTCGCCGATCCGCTCGATGATACGATCCACGTCCTCGTCGGTTTCCCGCAACATCCCCAAAGGTTTTCTGTCCAGGTCCAGATCCCCGGCGATCTCGGTAATCATCTTTGCGTCAATCACCTCCTTTTTCACCAGAAACCCCTCAAAGAGGGCATTGTCGCAAAGTGTATTGATCAACCGGGGAATCCCCTGGGAATGTTCCTGAATCGCGTGATAGGCATCGGGTGTAAAGAGCTCCCGTTCACACCCGGCGACCTTGAGCCGGTGGCGGATGTAAGCCTCCGTGGTCCGGGGAGAAAGAGAACGCAGCTTATATTTCACGGCAACCCGCTGCTCCAGGGGGGGGTCCAGCGCCAGGCAATCATCCAACCCCGGCATTCCGAAAAACACGAAGGACAGGAGTTTCCCATCGGCGTTTTCAATATTCAGCAATCCCCGGAACTCCTCCATCAGGTCCCGGCTCTTCAACATCTGGGCCTCATCAATCAAGACAACCGGCTTGCGGCCCTCTTCGTGAATCCGTGCCAACCGCTGAAAGAGCTGCCCCAGGATCTCGACCTTGTTGTCCGCTACATTCCGAACGCCGAGCTGAACGGAAATCTTCTTGAGGAGCCATTCAGCCGTCACGCTGGAATGAATGATAATCAGCAGGGCCGACTCGTACTGCTCTTCAGGAAGCTCCTCCAGCATCCGTCGGGCCAGGGTCGTCTTTCCGGTTCCGATATCCCCGATCAGAACCGCAAGTCCTTTCATGGAATCCACGGCATATCTTAACCGGAGCAACGCTTCCGAATGCTGCTCACTTTTGAAGTAAAACCGGTTGTCCGGCGAATTAGAAAAGGGCTGTCCCTGCAGCCTGTAGAATTCCAGAACACTCATTGGGGTCTCCATCCATGAATTCAGGCTCCCCGGAAATCGGGGCACGGGGTCATCAGAGGTAGGATACCTTGTCTCTCTTGCCGGGAAGAGTGGTACCAACGGAATCAGTCTGCCTCAGGCGGGTCACGCCAAGGCTCTCCAGTTTCCGGGCTACATCCCGGTATCCGGCATTGATTTCATGAATCGCAAGCAGTTCCTGAACGGCCTTTTCCGTGTCTCCCAGATGTTCATAGACCTTCGCGATCTCGTACCGGAGACCGATGTATTCCTCATCAGTCCGCCCCTTGATCGCAAGACCACGCTCCAGTTCATTGAGGGCCTTTTCATAGTCTCCCTTCTGGATACAGCACAGACCGATCATGGTGATACAGTCCATCAGGCGCTGCGGGTCCTGAGACGCGATGGAAAACTCCTCGCTGGCCTCGTCAATCAGTCCCATCTCCAGATAGGCGATCCCCAGATTGTAGTGCGTTTCGTGATCCTCGTCTCCGAGCTCTCTTTGAACCCCCCGCCGGAATTCGTTGAAGATATCCATCACGTCGTTTTCTCCGAACGTATGTTCGTCGAAAGCAATCGAGTCTTCCACTTCCCGGCGGATCTCAGCGCCAAAATCCGAAGGGTCCTTTCCGTTCCCGGAAGGCGTCCCGTCGTCCGCCGGAGCCGTTTCTGCGAAGGTCGTGTCGATCTCCTCGCGGAGCTCGGCGGCAAAATCCACAAAGTCCGCCGAAGGAGTCCCCTGCGCCGGGTCTGTCGCGGCCGGCGTTTCTTCGAATGACATCTCCGCCTCCGGGAAAACCGGTTCGGAGAACGCACTTCCGGGATCCGGTGATTCTTCTCCCCCCACGGATACAACCTCAATGGACTCCTCCTCCTGCCCGGACTCCACACTGACGTCGTCCCGGATCTTCCGGAGCTGTTCGGCGATGTCCTGACGATCCGGGAAAGAAGCGAGGATCTTCTCATACACCGCCCGGGCCTCTTCCACCATCCCGTGCTGGAGATAGAAGTTCCCCTCCTCGATCCATTCATCAACGCTCCCTTCCGGAATCACCTCATGACCGGTTCCCTCCTGATCCTTCGCATCCGGAACGGACCCGGCTTCCTCCGGCCGGAGCGATTCCTGCTCAAACTCGAAGTTCAGACTGTCGTTCTCAAGCGGAACTTCACCAAAAGCCGATGAAGAAAGCGCGCGCCCCCCTTCCTCAAGCAGTGCCCGGGCCTCCCGGTTCCCGGGATCCAGGGTCAAGACCTCGTTCAAAGCATCCTCGAATTGAGAAGCGTTTCCCTTCTCCCGGTAAAGGCCGGCAAGAGTCATCAAGGTCTGGACCTGCTCCTCAATCTTCCCCTGCTCCACATAGATTTTGAGAAGCCGGTCATGAGTCGGAATATTCTTCGGATCCGCCTCCAGGTTTTTCCGCAGATTCGATAATGCCCGATCAAAATGACCGTACTTGATATACACATCGGCTTCGGTCAGATTGTCTGTGATCCAGGTTTCCCGGTGCGTCCCCTCTTCCACGGCCGACGAAGGGGACGTATCCTGTTCGGAAAGCAGGACTTCTCCATCCTGAGTGATAACGGAAGACTCCGCTTCCTCTTCCATTGCCGAAGGCTCAAAGGTTTCAATCACCATCCCGTCTTCCTGAAACCCGGAAGAGTCCGAATCGGCACCCGCGGGTTCCGCCTTCTCCCCGGTCTCCAGGAGAACCTCACCGGATTCCATCCCCGACGATCGGGCCGGTTTTTCCTGTAATTCCCGCAGCCGGTTCCGGACCTCCTGATCATCGGGATCCAGTTCCAGCAACTTCTCATACACATTCCGGGCCTCCTCGATCCGACCGGCATCGGCGTAAATCCTGCCCATATCCCTGTAGTGCCCGACTACCTCCCGGCTCCGGTTCAACTTGGTGAGAAGACCCACGATCTTCTGATGGGCGGAGAGATTGCCCGGATCGTGTTCAAGAACCTTCCGGTACATTCCCAGGAGCTCTTCGAAACGTCCCGACTCGGAGAAACGGTCAAAGAGCTCATTGGAAAACCCGATCGCTTCATCAAACTCTCCGGCGTCCAGGAGGACCTGGAAAACCGTGAGATGGGAATGCTCCGTGATCCTGCTCCGTTCCATGGACCGGAGAAGCGCCATTCCCTCCCGGGTCTTCCCCTGCCGGATCAGGACTTCCGCCTTGAGCACGTAAATCTCCGGATTCTCCTCCGAGCTCTCTTCCAGTTTGTCGAGACACGCCGAGGCCTCCGAAATTCGTCCCCGCACCAGATGAATCCGGGCCATATAGACCAGGATGTTCTCCGGATCGAGGCGGCTCTCCTCCAGACTCCGGCACAGTTTCTCCGCATCGTCAATCCTGGATTGATCCAGAAGCGTCCCGATCACTTCCCCATAGACCTGGGAGGCCTCCTGCGCCATCCCCTCTTTCAGATAGAGCTCGGCCAGTCCCATCTTGACCTTGAGGTTCTTCGGATCCATATCCACAATGTTCTGATACGCCTCCAAGGCCTGATCATGGGACCCGGATTTCAGGTGGTAACTTGCGATTGTGAGATAGCACTCCTTGGCATTGCTGATCATCCCACGTTCCCGGTGCAGCCGTGCCATGCAGTTCAGCGCGTCAAGATTCCGGGGATCGATCTTCAAAATCTTCTTATTAATGGCGATCGCTTTCAGGGAAAAACCGGAATCCCAGTAGAGGGTTGACGCCTTTCGATAGGCTTCGATCGCATCTTCCTTCCGCTTGCCCTTCAGATAAAGATCCCCGATGGTGTTGTAGATGTTGGCGTCATCATTCTTGTTTTTCAGAAGGCTCTCCCATTCCGACACGGCTTTTTGGATCTGTCCCTTGCGCGCGTATTTCTGCGCCTTCTGAAGCACCTTGTTTTTCTTCTTCTCTTCCTTGTTTTTCGTGAAACCGAAGAATTTCATGACACCTCTCTGCACTGGATCCGAACCCATCCCTGCAAACAGATGGATCCGGCAGAATCAGCAAATCGGTCCTGGGTGTGAGAAATCAAGAATATTCTTCCTCAACCATGGGAAAATACTCTTTATTTATAAAGAATAACACGCGCCTTTTCAGGGTGTCAAGACGGATGATTCAAGAAACTCCCGGCCATGATCCTTGGACTCCGCCGGTAAAGATTCCACTCTTTTCTCTGATAGCGGGCGATTTGAAACCGACGCACCCCTCTGAGATCCTCATCATCCAATGCCCTGGGCTCGAAGCGGACCCCCTGGGTGGACTGGAACCCTTTCAGCAACGCCAGTTTCAGAAGATCGAGATCGACCGGCCGGTTGAGTACCTCCGTCAAGGAGGTCATGGCTGGATGTGAAACCGGTCTCTTTCCGGTTCTCTTATCGGAAGATTTCCGGAAAACTTCATGAAATTCATGAAACCTCCTTGTGGAAATCAGGATCGATCCCTGTTGCAGAATCCCGTACCGCAACCTGCGTTGGGCGCTTCCGACCAGCTTCCTGTTTCCCACCTTGATTTCATACCATGAAGCCGACGCGAAACAGTTCGGAGAACCCGAACCGGTTCCACGAGCGGTTCCCCTGCGCCCGTGGAACGAAACCAGTTCGGCATTCACCCCGATATCCCGCAGCCCCTGAAGCAGCCCCCGGCTGAGACTCCGGTAGCTCTCCAGGACCCCTCCCGCAGCGGCGGGCGCGGAATCCGGGAGAATCACGCTATAGGTCAATTCGTCGTCATGAAACACAGCCCGGCCGCCGGTAAGACGCCGAACCACATCCCAGCCCCGTTTCTGACATTCATCGAAATGAAAATCACGCAGGACATCCTGAAAATACCCCACCGTGATGGCGGGCACCGACCAGGCATAGAATCGGAGCACGGGTCTGGCATGAGGCGCCCTCATCCCATGGAGAAGCATCTCATCCACAGCCATGTTGAACCCCGCATCGGAGGCCCCGGTATCCATGTAACTCCAGATATCCATGGCGTTAATTGATCTGTTGGAATCCTCCCTCATTCACCCGGATCAGAAAGAGTTCCTTTTCCATCTCCCCGGAGGGGAGGACACGGGTCAATCCCGAAACTCCGGGAAAATTCTGGATTGCCAGAAGCCCCTCCCGGATTCCCTCCCGGGAACGTGCCCCATTGAAGAGAACCTGCAGAATCATTTCCGAGGAGTCATAGGCCTGCGCCGAAAAGAGGGTGGGATCCTCCCCGGAGAAACGGCGATACCGGTCCACGAATTCGGAGATATCCGTATGCGGGCTGTTCACAAAGAATCCGTCCGTAAAAACAGCGCCTTCCACGTACTGTTCTCCGCGGCGAATCAACTCCATGGAATTCCAGCGATGGCTGCCGAGCAATTGCACCGGTTCCACATTATAGTAGGCCAGTTGGGGGACAATCAATCCAACGTCCTCGGCATAGCCGGGAAGATAAATCGCATCAAAACTCGGGAAATAATTCCTGAACCACTCCTCCTTGCTGTAGTCATCCAGGGAAATCATATCGGCGTTGCGGGAGAGGATCCCCTCCATATCCACCTCTATGATCTTCCTGATCTCCGGCTTGAAATCCACGGACCCCCGTTTATAGGAAACCTGACAAAGAATCTCTCCACCGAGCTGAATGATCTCTTCTGAAAAAACATCGGCAAGTTCCGTTCCATACCGGTCGTCGGGATACAGCACCACAAAATAGTGCAACCCGAGTTCTTCCACCGCATACCGGGCTATGGCCCTTCCCTGAGAGGCATTGGTCATGGCGTTTCTGAAGATATCGTCCCCTAACCCTCCGATCCCATCAGCCGTGGCAGCCGGCGTGATCAGGGGTAGATGGTGCTCTTCCGCCACCGGGACCGACTCGACCACCGCCCGGCTGGTCAGAGGACCGATGACGGCCAACACGTCCGGGTCCCGGGCCAGTTCCTCCATCTCCATTTTTGCCCGGAACGCATCTCCGCCCGAATCCTTGACAAGCAGACCGACTTTTTCTTCCTGAAACATCCCGTTAAAACGATCCAGAGAGAGCTGAATCCCCTGAAGAACCTGGTTGCCGATTTCCTTCAACGGGCCGGAAAGAGGGAGAATACATCCGAGCCGGACCGGGGAGAGCGCCTGCATGAGGACCCCCCGGTTCATGAATCTTCGTGCATCTTCGAGGAGAGGGTGCCCCGGAAAGGCATCGGAGAAATCCACAAAAATCCGTGATGCCCGGTTTAAATCCCCGGCCTTCCAGGCGCGCATTCCCAGAACATAGAGTGACAGATCACCCGGAAAACCATGCGGATTCTCATCAACGTACCGCTTAAGATCCTGATCCGGCAAGCTCGCGTCCAGGGCCTTGACCATTTGATGATAGAAAGAACGGTTCTCTTTCCCCTCTCCGGATACAAGAAGGCTCTTTTTAAACTGGGAGAGGGCCAACCCCGTCTCACCTTTCTTCAAAAGGATCCGTCCCCGGAGGAGATAGGCCCCGGCCTTCACCTCCGGACTTCGGACCTTACGAAAGAGAGTCCGCAGTACAGCCAATGCCTCTTGGGCGTCTCCCCCTTCAAACAGCACACCGGCAAGGAGAAGCCTCCCCCGCTCCGCCTCCTCCGTTCCGGGAAAATCGTGGATCAAGCGGCTGAGCACCTCACGGACGCGGTTTTTTTCCTTCAGCACACTTAGAGACTCTCCCAGTTTCAACAGCGCCTCCGCGAGACGCGGATCACCGGGATGGTTCTCGATAAAAGCCGTGAACGAACGCGCCGCATCCCGGTATCGACCACTCTGATAGGCCCGAACACCGGCGGGAAAGGAGACGTCTCCGGTCCGGAGAGGGGAACGGACCGTCGTACAGGACAGAAGCAGAAACAGACCCAGGAGAATCCCTCCGACCAGACCACGCTGAACCCCCGCCTTCATCCCTGTGTAGTTCATCTGACTCCTTTCACCAGGACATCACCGTACATGAAAATCCGGGGAACCTTCCGAGCCCCGCCTCCCGCGCCCGCGGCTACAAAAAGATCGGTTTCAGTAGGCGATCACCTTGATTTCGGTTCCGGGCACCAGGACCTGCCCCGGCAACATTTCATTCATCTCGGCGAGTTTCTTCCCTTTCGAGGGGTCGCCCAGATACCGCTCTGCCAGACTCCGGAGAGAATCTCCCGCCCGTACCTTATGAATCCGGATCCGCAACACCGGAACCTGCCGGGCCTCGGATACGGAAAGGGTACGGATACTGTCGAAAACAAAACGGACGTCCTGTTCAAGACGGCTGGAGAATCCTGACTGTGCCGTTCCAAGCAGGGCCGCACCGATTTTTCCGCGAACCAGATACACCCCGTACAGACGGACCGGTCCGGTTTTCCCGCGGATGCTGTACCGGATCAACACGGCCCGAAAACCGGACCGTTCCCGCCGGTCGTAAAGGACGCCCGGCCTCAATCCCGCCTTCTTTTCCATCATCACGGCAAAAGACTCCGCGTCCAGGATATTCCCAAGCTGCACAAACCGAAGATTCAGTCCCAGGAGCCGGTCCGGAGACTCCGCCGTCCACCCATCCCGACCGAGTTTCAGCTTCCAACCTTGAGGGATCCTGCAGGAAAATCGGAAATAACGGTTCTGATAACGTCCTCTCCTGAAGACCCCGTCCCGGACACCGGCTCCGTAGACCAATCCGTCAATTTTCCTGTAATAACGGTCCCGGTTTTCCAGTTGCGTCCGGTGGTCCGGGTCCAGCTCACGGGCATGGGTTTCGGCCCGCTGAATCCGTTCCGCTGTATAGGGATGCGTGGAAACCAGCCAATGGGTTACCGGATCCAGCGGGTTTTTCTCGGTCCGCTGGAGCGCGGCAAGAAACTCAACGGCGGCATAGGGATCATAGCCGGCCCGAAACATGTAATTCTGCCCGAGACGGTCCGCCTGGAACTCCTTGGTCCGGCCATACCCCTTCATGATTCCGGAGAGAAGAAAACGGGTGATCCGGGAAAAGGATTCCCCACCTTGCACCGTTCTGGAAAGGATCATGGAGGTAAGCTGAAGCCCGAAGACGGCCGTCAACTGTTGTACGGCATGGCGCGCGGAAACATGGCCGATCTCGTGTCCCAGAACCCCGGCCAGTTCGGCTTCACTGTTCAGAGAGGCAAGAATTCCCCGGGTCACGTAGATATACCCGCCCGGAAGAGCGAAGGCGTTTTCGACTGGAGAATCCAGCACCTTGAAATGGTAAAAAATCCCCGGGCGATCTGAAACCCGGGCCAGAGATTCTCCGATCCTTCGGACGTAACCCTGAAGCACGGAATCAGGATAATAGCCGTACCGTTCCAATATGTCCGGGTCGGCGTTTCTTCCGATCTCGATTTCCTGCTGCTCGGAAATCAGGGCGATCTCCTGCTGTCCCGTAACCGGATTCAGAGCGCAGGATACCAGAACGGAAAAAAGAAGAACAAGACTTACCCGACCGGCCGGACGCAACAATGCCCGCCTCTCCATCCCCTTCAAAACGGAAATCACGGCGGGAACCCCCGGCACGCATCCCGCGGATGCCTGCCGTTCCGTTTCAGCGTCGATAGCGTTTCCACCCTGTGCGAAACAGATCGTTCCCGTGAATATCATTGGCCACGATCGCGGGGAAATTTTCCAGCACGATCCGGCGGACGGCTTCGGTCCCGAGATCCGGATAGGCAATGATCCGGCTTTCCCGGATCCGCTCCGCGAGCAGGGCCGCAGCCCCCCCCACCGCCATGAAATAGACCGCCCGGTTCTCCACCAGGCTCTCGATCACCTTCCTGGAACGTTCTCCCTTACCAATCATCCCCTTCAAACCGAGCTTGAGCAGGGCCGGCGTATAGGAATCCATCCGGTAGGAGGTGGTCGGACCGGCGGAACCGATCACCCTTCCGCGCGGTTCGGGAGACGGTCCCACATAGTAAATCACCTGCCCCCTGACATCAAAGGGAAGATCTTCCCCCTGTTTCAGAACGTCGATCATCCGCTTGTGGGCCGCATCCCGGGCCGTATAAACCACACCGTTCAGCAGCACGGCATCTCCGATATTGAGATGCTCGATGTCTTCATCCTTGAGAGGTGTGTGCAGTCGGATCGGCTCGTTCATTCCTTCCCCCTCATTACAGGACAATCTCTCCGTGCCGGGAGGCATGACAGTTCAAATTGACAGCCACCGGCAGTGAGGCGATATGACAGGGAGCGGTCTCGATATGGACCGCCAGGGCGGTGATGCTGCCTCCCAGTCCCATGGCCCCGATCCCAAGCTTGTTGATCTCCTCCAGGAACGACTCTTCGAGATGCGCCAATTCCAATTTGGGATTTGGACTCCCCAGTGGACGGGTCAGGGCACGCTTGGACATCAGCGCGCACTGCTCGAAGGTCCCGCCGATTCCCACGCCCACAATCACCGGAGGACAAGGATTGGACCCCGCCTTTCGTACGGCGTTCACCACAAAACGACGAACCCCGGAAAGGCCGTCCGCCGGTTTCAACATCGAAATGGCGCTCATGTTCTCACTTCCCCCCCCTTTCGGGCAGAAAGTGATCTTCAACTGATCCCCCGGGACGAGGGAGAGGTGGATCACGGCGGGAGTATTATCTCCAGTGTTTCTTCGGGTCAACGGATTGGCTACAATGGATTTTCTCAGGAATCCTTCGGAATATCCCAGGCGTACACCCTGATGAATCGCGTCTTCCAGAAGCCCTCCGGAAATACGCACATCCTGACCGAGCTGAACGAAGAAAACCGCAACACCTGTATCCTGGCACAGGGGAAGACCCTTCTCTTTTGCCACCTTGTGATTTTCGAGAATCTGTCGCAGAATTTTCTGACTGATGGGGGACTCTTCCTTCCGCAGGGCCTGACGAATCGCGGAAGACACATCCTCTCCAATCACGCAGTTTGCCTGGATACAGACCTCCCTGACCTGGTCCACAATCCTGTCGAACGGGATCTCTTTCATTTCGTATCGAGTTTTTCCAGGATGGCACGAACCTCATCGGTAGAAGCCTGGAGGGAGGCCTTTTCCTCGTCCGTAAGAGAAATCTCCAGAATCTGCTCCATCCCCCCGGCACCGAGTTTCACCGGAACACCGAGGAAAACTCCGTGAATTCCGTACTCTCCCATCAGGTAAACAGAACAGGGCAGAATTTTTTTCTGGTCCCGGAGAATGGCCTCCGCCATCTCGGCTACGGCCGAGGAGGGGGCGTAATAGGCGCTCCCGGTCTGGAGCAGATTGACAATCTCCGCGCCTCCGTCCCGTGTCCGCCGGATCAACGCGTCAATGGCCGACCGGGGAAGAAGCTCAGGTATCGGAATACCGGCCACTGTGGTATATCGCGGAAGGGGAACCATGCTGTCGCCATGCCCCCCCAGGACGAGGGCATGAATATTTGAAGGCGAAACCTGAAGCGCGTCGGCCAGGAACGCCCGGAAACGGGCGGAATCGAGAACCCCCGCCATCCCGATCACCTTTTCCCGTGGAAAACCACTTGCCTTTTTTGCGACAAAACACATGACATCGAGGGGATTCGTGACGATCAGAAGAATCGTATCCGGTGACCGCAGCACAGCTTCCCGTACCACTTTCTCCACAATTCCGGCATTGGTGGAAACCAGGTCATCCCGGCTCATTCCGGGTTTGCGGGTGATCCCGGCCGTGATAATGACCAGATCGGAATCCCGGGTCTCATCGTAATCCCGGGTCCCGGTAATTCGGCTGTGGAATCCTTCGACCGGGGCCGACTCCCGCATGTCAAGGCCCTTCCCCTGCGGGATTCCTTCCACAACATCCAGAAGAACCACATCAGCCAGCTCTTTCTCCGCAATCCGCTGCGCCGTCGTCGCTCCGACATTGCCGGCGCCGATCACCGTCACCTTTCTATCCAATGGTTCACCTCTCCTTCAGGCATTACAGATTCCGGACGATCGCTTCAGCAAACTGCGATGTCGACACCCTCACGGCCCCCTGCATGAGACGTTCGAGGTCATAGGTCACTGTCTTTTGACGGATAGTCTCCTGGATGGCGGCAACGATTCTTTCGCCGGCCTCCTCCCATCCAATATGCTCCAGCAGCATCACCCCGGACAAAATCAGGGACCCCGGATTGACCTTGTCCTGGCCGGCGTATTTCGGCGCCGTTCCATGGGTGGCCTCAAAAAGGGCAACGGTCTCTCCGATATTGGCTCCCGGCGCGAGACCGAGACCCCCGATCTGTGCGGCGCAGGCATCGGAGAGATAATCACCGTTCAAATTCGGGGTGACCAGAACGCTGTATTCATCCGTCCTTGTGAGTATCTGCTGGAACATGGCATCCGCAATCCGATCGTTGATCAGAATCTTCCCGGGAGGAACCTGGCCTTCCCCGAGTTCCTTTTCCGTGATCGTCTGTCCGCCGAATTCCTGACGCGCCACTTCATATCCCCAATCCCGGAAGGCCCCTTCCGTATACTTCATGATGTTGCCTTTGTGCACCAGGGTTACGCTGCTCCGATTCCGGGACAGGGCGTACCGGATGGCCTTGCTGACCAGTCTTTTGCTTGCGGTTTCACTGATCGGTTTGATCCCGATCCCTGAATCGGGACGAATCGAACACCCCATCTCCCGGTTCAGGAAGTCGATCACACGGCGGGCCTCCTCCGAATCTTTCGGCCATTCAATCCCGGCGTAGACATCCTCCGTGTTCTCCCGGAAAATCACCATGTCCATCTTTTCCGGAGAGCGAACCGGCACGGGCACCCCCTCGAAATACCGGACGGGGCGGACACAGGCATAAAGATCCAGGGTCTGTCTGAGCGTGACATTCAGGCTGCGTAACCCGCCCCCAACCGGAGTCGTCAGAGGACCTTTCAAAGCCACCAGGTAATACCGCAACACCTCAAAGGTATCCTCCGGAATCCACTCGCCATACTTCTCGTGCCCCTTTTCACCCGCATAAATTTCATACCAGCATAGTTTCCGTCTTCCACCATAGGTTTTTTCCACGGCGGCGTCCAGGACACGCCGGGCGGCACGCATGATATCCGGTCCGATGCCGTCCCCTTCGATAAAGGGAATCACCGGTTGGTCGGGCACCTCCAACCGGGAATCCTGCATGACGATTCTTTCGCCCTCGCGGGGGGGATCAAATTTTTTGAGTTCCAGCATGAGATACCCTACGCTCCTTTCTATGAGATGGCTTCGTAAAAAGTCCGCTTAAAAAAACAGGTTTATCCGGATGAATCACTCAACCTGCCGTCTCAGGAAACCTTCCCTCCGCAATCACTCGCTCTTCATCAGATCTTCAAATCGGATGTCCACCCCGAAGATCCCGACAATCTCTTCTTCGTCATTGATAATGGGAGTTGAAACGGTGATGGCCAGAACCCCTGTGGTCATGGAGGTATACAGGCCGGTGACATGAGTCTTCCCGTTCTGCATCGGGCCGATGAACCAGGGACGGTCCGAAAAATCGGCCTGGTTGTCGAAGATCTTGTACTTGGCTTTATCGCCGACCTGCGTAATGTTTCGGGTCATCTTGATCCCGTCCGTATTGGTCACATAGGCAAACTGGACGAAAGGATTGTCATTGACCAGCTTCCGGAGGACCTTCTCGATCTTCTCGGAATCCATGGAACGCATCTCCGGCATTTCCGCGGCCGTCTCCACAATCCCCTGGGCGATCTCCAACGCTTTCTTTTTGATCTTCTCGAGATCCGAGATGAAGTATTCCGGAAGGTGTTTTCTGGCCTGCCGCAACATCTCATCATTGGAAATCGCCGTAACCCGCCCCTGCGCATACTGCTCCGCCACCCACTTCTGAATGCGGACGAGCCCCGGGTGATGCTTGTTGACGGTACGCCCCCCGGTTCGGCGAAGGTGTGTATTGACCCAGTAGCTGATCCCCGCCACACCGGATTTGTCGGTAATGATCACGCCGAGGGGACGGTTCAGGAGCGCCCGGGTGTCAAAGATATTGTAGATCTCCTCGTTTTTCAACATCCCGTCGGCATGGATGCCGGCCTTCGTCGTGTTGAAATCCTCTCCGACGAAAGGATAGTCCGGAGGAATCCGGTACTCCAGCTCATCCTGGAAATAATCGGCGATCTCGGTGATCACCGTGGGATCAATCCCGTTTCGTTCCCCTTTCAACCCCATGTACTCGATGATCAATCCTTCAATCGGAGGATTGCCTGTCCTCTCCCCGAACCCCAACAGCGTTCCGTTCGCGGCCGAGCAACCATAAAGCCAGGCCGTAACGGCGTTGGCCGTCACCTTGTGGAAATCGTTGTGTCCATGCCATTCGAGAAGATGGGAAGGAACACCTCCGTAATGGATCAATCCGTAGATCATCTCGCCGACCCCCCGCGGCAGCGCCGCACCCGGATAGGGTACCGCATACCCCATGGTGTCACAGGCACGCACCTTGACCGGGATCCCACTCTCCTCGGAGAGACGCATCAATTCATTCACGAAGGGGATCACGAAACCGTAAAAATCCGCGCGGGTAATATCTTCCAGGTGACACCGTGGAATGATTCCCGCATCCAGGGAAGCACGGACTACATCGAGATATCCCTCCATGGCCTCCCGCCGCGTTTTTCTCAGTTTCAGGAAGATATGATAATCCGAGCAGGAAGTCAGAATCCCCGTCTCCTTAAGACCGATCTGCTTCACGAGCTGGAAATCCTCTTTCCGGGCACGGATCCACCCCGTGATTTCAGGATATTGATATCCCCGTTCCAGGCATTTTTCCACGGCCTTCCGGTCCTTTTCGCTGTACAAAAAGAATTCCGACTGCCGAATCACACCGTTCTTCCCACCCAGACGGTGAAGCATATCGAAGATCGTTAAAATCTGGTCGGGGGTATAGGGCGGTCTGGCCTGCTGCCCATCCCGGAAAGTCGTATCGGTAATCCAGAAATCATCCGGGAGATCGACCGGGACCAGACGGTTGGAGAAAGCAACCCTGGGCACCTCCGAATACGGAAAGAGATGCCGCATCAGATTGGGCTCCTTCACCTCTTTGAGTTCAAAACGATAATCCTGCACCTCAGCAAACCAGGCTTTCTCTTTCTTGCTCATCTACACACTCCTACATCGGTTTTCCACAAGAACGAAAACCTCCTCATTTCCACATTCTCAGTTGTCGGTGTCCGAACCTGGGAGAAAATCGGAATGATCGTCCCTCACCGTCACTTTCCCTTTACCGATATTGCAGGTCTCAGAGAAACCGAAGAAAATCAAGGTTGGGATGACAGTTTGATTTCCCGGATATGAAATTTCTGAAAAGTATAATGAAATCGGGTAAACTTGTCAACGCAAAAGACTTTTTACCCGAATTCCACTCGGATAGTCGACAATTCCACCCCCTGAAAAAAAAGCCCCGGAAGACAAGCCGCCGGGGCAAGGGGTCAAACTAGCCGATCACCCAACTCATTATCAGACCCCGCTTTATGTGTATCCGAGAATCATCCCCCAAGTCCATTCCCCGAAAGAGTACAAATAATTTTTTACACTTCCGATCAGCAAAACACCATTCGGAACAGAAACGGAATAGTCAGTTCTTGTTATCCGGAAGGGCAAGGCAACCCGGTCCGGCGGGCAAGACAATCCGCCGGACCGGGAAGTATTTACTTGCGGACAGCCGCCTGGGCGGCGGCCAGTCTTGCGATGGGAACACGGAAGGGGGAACAACTTACATAATTCAGCCCGATCCGATGACAAAATTCGATCGAACGGGGATCTCCCCCATGCTCACCACAGATCCCGATCTTGAGATCCTTGCGCGTTCCCCGGCCCTTTCTTACCCCCAGGGCGACCAATTCCCCGACCCCTTCCTGGTCCAGAGTCTGAAAGGGATCCTCCCGAAGAATCTTCTCTTCCAGATATTCGGGGAGAAAAGAACCGATATCGTCCCGTGAAAATCCGAATGTGGTCTGGGTCAGGTCGTTCGTCCCAAAAGAGAAAAATTCGGCAACCTCTGCGATCCGGTCCGCAACAACACAAGCCCGCGGGACCTCAATCATGGTACCTATTTTATAAGGAAATTTCCCTTTCTTCGCCGTTACCTCCCGCGCGACCCGTTCCACAATCATCCGTTGATTGGCCAGTTCCGAGGGACTTCCCACGAGGGGAATCATCACTTCGGGATAGACCTTGTGTCCCTTCTTCGTCAGGTTCGCCGCCGCTTCAAAGATCGCCCGAGCCTGCATCTCCGTCACTTCGGGATAAGTAATCCCAAGGCGGCATCCCCGATGCCCGAGCATAGGATTCAACTCATGGAGCTGGGCGATGCGCGCTGACAACTTCCGCGGGGAAATGCCCAACTCCCGGGCCAACTCCCGGGTCTGTTTCGCGTCCAGAGTCACAAACTCATGCAACGGTGGATCAAGCGTTCGGATCGTCACCGGGCATCCTTCCATCGCCTTGAGAATCCCCGTAAAATCCCTTCGTTGATAGGGAAGGAGTTTCATCACCGCCTTGCGGCGCTCCTCCTCAGTCTCGGAGACAATCATTTCCCGAATCGCCTTGATCCTCTCCGGCCCGAAGAACATATGCTCGGTCCGGCAAAGACCGATCCCCTCGGCACCGAAAGAACGGGCCAATATCGCGTCCGAAGGGGTATCCGCGTTGGTGCGGACCCCCAATTTCCGAAGCTGATCCGCCCATTTCATCAGGGTCTTATAATCCCTGTTTTTCTCAGGATCGGCGGCAAGCAGATCGAGCTTCCCCTTGTAAACCAAGCCGCGCGTTCCGTTCAATGTCAGCCAGTCTCCCTCCTTGAGCGTCTCCTTCCCCACAACCAGTTGCTTCTTTTTCAGATGAATGTCCAGTGCCCCGCATCCCACAATACAGCACTTGCCCCAGCCCCGCGCCACGAGAGCCGCATGACTGGTCATCCCTCCCTTGGCGGTCAGGACCGCCACCGCCGCGTGCATACCATGGATATCCTCGGGGGAGGTCTCTTTACGCACCAGGATCACCTTCTTCCCCTTCTTCGCCCAGGCCTCGGCATCATCCGCTGTAAAGACAACCTGCCCCACGGCGCCCCCCGGGCCCGCCGGAAGTCCTTTGGCCAGGAGGGTCCCCTTTTTCTCAGCGGCAGGGTCGACCATGGGATGCAGCAGCTCGTCAAGCTGATGAGGCGCCACACGGAGGAGGGCCTCTTCTTTTTTGATCAATCCCTCCTTGGCCATTTCCACGGCCATCCGAATGGCTGCCACCCCGTTCCGTTTCCCTGTACGCGTCTGCAACATCCAAAGCTTACCGTCTTCAATGGTAAACTCGAGATCCTGCATGTCCCGATAATGCTTCTCCAGTTTTTTCTGAATCCCGACGAGCTGCCTGTATATCGCCGGCATCTCTTCCTCAAGGGAAGGAAGGGATTGATTCCCCTTCTGTTTCTTGTTGATCGGCCGTGGTGTGCGAATCCCGGCCACCACATCTTCCCCCTGGGCGTTAATCAGGTACTCTCCGTAAAAAGCCTTCTCCCCCGTGGCGGGATTCCGGGTAAAGGCCACACCGGTCGCACTGCGGTTTCCGGTATTACCGAACACCATGGAGACCACATTGACCGCCGTGCCCCATTCGTCCGGAATTCCTTCAATCTTCCGGTAGGCGATCGCCCTTTTCCCGTTCCAGGACTGAAAGACCGCGCCGATCCCTCCCCAGAGTTGTTTCTCGTGATTATCCGGAAAAGGCTTGCCAAGAACCTGTTTGACCTTTTTCTTAAAAATATCCACAAGCTTTTCCAAATCGTCAGCCGTCAGATCGGTGTCGAAACGATATCCCCGGTCCTTTTTGAGTCTTTCCAGCTCATGCTCCAACTGAAGTCGGATCCCCTTTCCGTCTTCCGGCTCGATCCCCGCCCCTTTCTCCATGACAACATCCGCATACATCATGATCAGCCGCCGATAGGCGTCATACACAAAGCGGGGATTGCCGCTCCGTTCGATCATCCCGGGGATCGTTTTTGAAGTCAGTCCCACATTCAGAACCGTCTCCATCATCCCCGGCATGGATTGTCTCGCCCCTGAACGAATGGAGACTAAAAGAGGCCTTTTGGGGTCACCGAACTTCATCCCCATGGCACGCTCCACCCTGCTCATGGCGCGGCTTACCTGTTCCCGCAGGCCGGCGGGATATTTACGTTTGTTCCGATAATATTCCGTGCAAACATCGGTGGTGATCGTGAAACCTGCGGGAACCGGCACCCCCACCCGAATCATCTCGGCAAGACCGGCGCCCTTTCCCCCCAGGAGGTTCTTCATACTTCCATCGCCGTCCGCCTTTCCGTCCGCGAACAGATAAACATACTTCTTTTTCCCGGCCATTCCTTTCCTCCCTTCGTGAAGACCCATAACCCCATTTATTGCAAAAGACTTCTTTTCCGCTTAGAGATCCCAATCGGGCGACAGGCAGGTTTCGAATCAATTGAAGCTATGATTATAAAGCAAATCGGATATTGCCGCAAGAAAAATCAGTCCACAACAATCTTGGAAAAGTCGGCGACGGGCGCGATCAGAGAGGCCACTCGTGTAAGCAGGGTCAGGCGATTTTCCCGTATTCCTTCCTCTTTGTCCATCACCATCACATGATCGAAAAACGAATCGATGGGCTCCCGAAGGGAGGCGATCGAGACCAATCCCTCCTCATACTTCCCGTTTTGAATCAATTCAGGAAGGGTCTTCTCCATCTGGAGAAGGGCGGCATACAGTTTTCCTTCGGCCTCTTCCTGAAACAACGCCTGATCGATCTCGCCTTCTTTCCGACCGCCCTGCAGAATATTCATCGCCCGCTTGCAGACCACGGTAAAGGGCTCGAACAAGGGTGTCTTCCGAAACACAGACAAGGCCCGGACCCGCGCCCGCGTATCCGGCAGGGAATCAAAACCCGCTTCCAGCACAGCCTCCACCGTATCATACCGGTGCCCCTCCGCAATCAACATCCCGGACAGCCTCCCCCTGAAAAACTCCAGGACCGCCTTTGGGGTTTCCTCGAAATTCAGGGAGAGATTTTCAGTCAGAAGCCCTGTCGCACGGGTGATGATTTCCTTCAGCGAAACCGGCAGATCTTTCTGAAGAAGGATCGTCAAAACCGCCATGGTTTGCCGACGCAGGGCGTAGGGATCCTCGGAACCGGAGGGAACCAGGCCGACCCCGAAACATCCCACGATGGTATCGATCCTGTCCGCCAGACCGACCACGGCCCCTTCGAGTGATTCGGGAATCCCATCTCCCGCGAAACGGGGACGATAATGCTCCTCGATACAGCGGGCCACCCCCTCGGACTCCCCGGAGAGGCGGGCGTAGACCTTTCCCATCTCTCCCTGCAGAGAAGGAAACTCCCCCACCATTTCGGTTGTCAGATCGGCCTTACAGAGAAGAGCGGCCCGGGAAACCATATCCCGGTCCACTCCTTCCACGTTCTCCGCCAACCACCGCGCAAGACAAACAACCCGTTCGGCCTTCTCAAAAAGCGTTCCGAGCTTCTCCTGAAAGGTCACCCCTTTCAGATCTTCGACATAAGACTCCAAAGAACGTTTCCGGTCGACCTGAAAAAAATAGTCGGCATCGGTCAGCCTGGCCCGGAGAACCCGTTCATTCCCGGAAATGATCTTCCGCGTATCCTTGGGACGGGTATTGCTGACGGTGACAAAATAGGGGATCAGTTCCCCCCGTTCATCCTCCATGGAAAAATAGCGCTGATGTTCACGCATGGAGGTAATCAGTACCTGCCGGGGCAGAGAAAGAAAACGGGGATCAAACCCCCCGCAGAGCACCGTGGGATATTCGACCAGATAGGAGACCTCCTCCAGGAGATCCGGGTCCCGGATGACCCGCCCACCTACCTCCCCCTCGATTTTTTCAATCTGTCTTACAATCTCCTTCTTTCGTTCTTCAGGATCGAACATGATAAAACGCTCACGCGCCGAGGCCCTGTAAGACTTGAAGCCGTGTACTGTGAACGATCCGGGACTCATGAAGCGGTGTCCCCGGGAAAGATTGCCGCTTTTGATCCCATCCATCTCGAAGGGAATGATCTCTTCATCATAAAGGGCCAGGATCCAGTGAATGGGCCTGACAAACCGCAGAGTCCCACTCCCCCAACGCATGGTCTTGGGAAAACGCAGAGACGTTATGATACCGGGAAGGATCCGCTCAAGAACCGACCTGGTCGAAGACCCCCGTTCCTTTTTGACGACACAGAGATACTCCCCCTTCGGAGTCTCCCGGACAGACAGCTCCTCGAGATCCACCCCCTGGCTCTTCGCAAAACCCACAGCAGCCTTTGTGGGGTTTCCGTCCGGATCAAAAGAAACGGCCCGGGGCGGCCCGGCCACGGTGCGGCTCAAATCACGCTGACGATCCGGAAGTTCATTCACATGAAGGATCATCCTTCTCGGTGTGGCATAGGCATGAATCGACTGGAACGGAAGCCGTTCCCGCTCCAGTAGCTCCTCCCCCAGGGATTTCAACTCGGACAATGCCTTCGGTAGGAAGGCAGCGGGAATCTCTTCCGTTCCGATCTCCAGTAACAGATCCTTGCTCATCTTTGGAAAACCCGTAAATGGACCATGACCTGATTATCCTTTCATCTTCGAATGCGGCTTTCGCTCTCTCCCCAGCAACGGGAATCCCTTCTCCTCCCGCAGGGACAGATAACCCTGGGCACAGCGTTTGGCAAGATTACGAACCCGGCCGATATAACCGGTCCGTTCCGTCACACTGATGGCACCCCGCGCGTCCAGGAGATTGAAAGTGTGGGAACACTTCAGACAATAATCATATGCCGGAAGGACCAAGCCCGCTTCCGTCAATCGCAAGGCCTCCTTTTCATACATGTCAAAGAGGGAAAACTGCATCGGCACATCGGCAAATTCAAAATTATACCGGGAAAATTCGACTTCATCCTCGTGATGGATATCACCGTAGGTGACATCCTCCGTCCATTTTAAATCGAACACATTATCCACCTGTTGAAGATACATGGCGATTCGCTCCAGACCGTAGGTGATTTCGGAGGAGACCGGAGCCAGGTCGATCCCTCCCACCTGCTGGAAATAGGTAAACTGGGTAATCTCCATACCGTCCAGCCATACTTCCCAGCCGAGTCCCCACGCTCCCAGGGTCGGAGATTCCCAGTCATCCTCCACGAAACGGATATCGTGCTGAAGGGAATCAATTCCAATCTCCATCAGACTTTCCAGATAAATATCCTGAATCTCCCGGGGCGATGGCTTCATGATCACCTGGAACTGATAGTAGTGCTGAAGACGGTTCGGGTTGTCTCCGTACCGACCGTCCGTAGGTCGCCGGGAGGGTTCCACATAGGCGACATTCCATGGCTCCGGTCCCAAAACCCGCAAAAAGGTTTCCGGATTGAAGGTCCCCGCTCCCACTTCGATATCATACCCCTGATGGACCAGACATCCCTTAGCGGCCCAGAACTTCTGCAACGAAAGTATGAGTTCCTGAAATGTCACCTTCTGGCTCCAAGGAATTTTAAATAACAAGAACAAAGCACGCAGCGCACAGCCGCCTGCGCAGCAAACATCGAGCGGCAGACCAAGCCTCCAGCAAACCGCCAAAGGATACTCAACAAGCGGAGGGATGGTAGCAAAGGGGGAGAAACTTTGTCAAGAAAATCTCATGGATCTTCAGGAAGGCTTCTTCTTGGAAGGCTCCTCCCGGACGATCATTCCGTCCCGGACCAATTTATTGTACTTCATAACCCCCAGACACTGTTTCGCGCTGGGGCAATGATCCAGACAGGACGCCTCTTTAACCCGGCTGACCGGGCTTTTACATTTCGGGCATTCGGCAGTCATCTCGTCCGTCCAGATCTCCACCCGGGTCCCGCATTTCCTGCAGCAGAACTCCTCCGGAGAAGGCTGCAGAATCCTTTTGGCGCCTGGGCAACTGTTTTCAAATGACATATTTTTTCCTCTCCCGTACCCGCCTTTACTGCGGGAAATCAGACACGGTCCTTCCAGGTTTCGATGAAATTGCGAAAAGAACGATCGTAGCCCCTTTCGACGTCATCCGGAAAGAAACAAGCCGGAAGTTCCCGGTTCCGCCGGTGATACTGAACACATTGACAGCAAAGGCCCGTTTTCTCACAAGACGTGTAAGAACAGTTACAGACTTCAAGGTTCCGCTTTCTATTCGGACAACTCTTTTTCATTTCTCCAATGGACAGACGCATGAATCCCCCTTTACTCCAAAGTGATCGCCTCTACAGGACAATTCTCCGCTGCGGCCTCGCAACATCCCGCAATCTCACACCCCTCCTCATCGATCACCTCGGCCTTCTCAGTTTCCTCATTCAGCTGAAAAACAGCAGGGCATATCTCCGCACAACTTCCACAACCAATACAGGTGTCCTCATCCACGATCGGTCTCATAAACCTCCCCTTCCCTCACCCTTCTCATCTTTTCGCCTTCATAGCATTCCCGAATTTCCCGTTGAACCTTTCTATGATTAAAACTAACAAATTACCCACTCATGGTCAAGCCGTTACCCCATCCCCAATCCAGCGATAGAGATGTTCAAAGAAAGAAAAGGGGACAGGCTACTTTTTGTGATCAATGGCCGGTTATGTGAAAAAGAAATGAAAAAGTAGCCTGTCCCCTTTATGTGCTTCTGATGGATTAGGCAACTTCTTGAATTAAAGCCCCCTCATATTCAGGAAACATGATGATTGCCGGGTGAACCCCGAAGGCCTCCGCCAACTGCACCGTGCGTTTTTTCCCGATTTCAACCCTGTTGTTTTCCAACAGGCTGATATTCTTTGCATGCACGCCCGATCTCCGAGCCAACTCCTCTTGGGTCCAGCCTTTCAATTGTCTGAGCATCCGAATCACCTCGCCGGTCGTGAGATCTGCATGCTTTCTTGCGGAGATGAATTCTTTCTTTTTCATTTCCGGACCTCCTTAATATTTATGAGGCGTAATCTCGATTACGTAAATTGTAACCTCTTCCCCCCGCACAACATAAATGACGCGATACTGAGCGCTGAGTCGTGATGACCGTTGCCCATCTCGATTTCCGATCAGCTTTTCATCACGGAAGCCGGGAAAATTTTTCAGGATTCCAGGCCCGTGCCTGAACACAAGATGCTTCCATAATTCATATTTCTTTACAACCTGCTGCGGAAGCTTGCGACATTGCTTCACAATATTTTTGTGCTCTAATATCCGCCACATACTCAAAAATAATAACTTATTAATTTTAAGGTGTCAATGACTTTTATGGAGACACCGGAAATTCGGTCAGGTCCCACACATGACTCGATCAGTCTAAAACCGGGAGGAGAGAATCCCAAGCAGACTTCCTCTCCCCTCGGGGAGAGGACTGAAGTGAAGGGGAAATGGGACCAGCGGGATCATGAAAGCTTTTCGCAAATGGGAAGCAGTGAAATATAGAATTAGCGAAGTCCGGGTATAATGTTTATTCTCCTATCGGGGAGGCGTCGCGGGGCGAAGACGGTTGATCAAAGATCACCGGAATAGGTGTGTAAACCCGATCGGGATCAGTGTCCAACAAAAACATGAACAATGGATTGAGGCCGACCTTGCAGGTCGGGACAATCCTTATGGGTTAGGCGGCATCCACTGACTCATGTTCAAATCTCTCCAGGATTGCGGCGGCTGCCAATCCCCAAACTGCATTAAATATCACTACAAACACCGGCGTAAGAGCCCCGAGGCCAAACCCAAAATATCCCTTATTCGCTACGTACGGAAAGATAATAAGAAGCTGAACTGCCGTGGGCCCTAAACTGAATATCAAGCCGCGTATATAAGTCGAGCTTTTGAGCAAGGGCAAAAGAAAAAGAAAACCCCACAATCCACCCCAGACTACTCGAGGGTAAAGCCAGTCGGGAGTAAGTGATGGAGCGATGCCGACACTAAGCGAAGTCGTAATGCCGATTGCGCCGGCAAGCCAGACGACTACGCTATTCGAAAGACCTCCCACGCAACCCGCAGAGAAGCTGAGGGCCATCAATTTAAAAGATATGCGCATAACTTAGTCTCCTGTTGACTTGCCGCCACTAACGATTGAGGTGCGCGGACACCGACGGCGCCGCACGGGAACAAGAAACCGAAATCTTCAGATCGGCAATTTCGAAAAACAACGCACGGTGCGGCGATCCGCACCAGTGACTTGTTATATTTTATCGATAGAATTCGCGCCGATGGCTCACCCTCAGAATAAGAACTGTATCCTCTATGAGAGTAAATATGACGCGATAATCCCCGACTCTAAATTTCCTCAGTCCTGCAAAGCTTCCCGTCAATGATGGGGAAGTATCTGCTCTTACGGGAAGATCTTTTCCAATTTTCTTTAAGATCCGTCTTGCTTGTTCAGGGCCAATCTTCTTGAGGTCACGGGATACCGATTTCTTGAATGCTATCTTATAGCTCAAGTTCTTTCCCCATATCTTCAATAGAGAGAACAGGATCGGAAGAATCACGTAGACGGTCGATTGCAATCTGAAGATCTGCTAATTCGGCCAGGTATGCTTCCAAGGCCTTTTGAACATGGAAAGACTTGGGCCGTTCTGTTTCCTCTGAAATTTCAGCAAGTTTTGAAGCCAGATCGTCAGGAATTCTTATTGAAAGCGCCTTGCTCATACACCACCTCCATTGTATTGTGATGTATTACAGTATGCGCCATGCCGGCAAAGAGTGCAAGTGCTTTTCCTTTGGAACGATTGAAGTCTGCGGCGGCTGAACACCAAGCCGCCGAGAACGATAAACATTAAGGAACTGCCAATTCCAAAAACAAAGGCCGATTCAGCCGTAGGCAGCAGTGCTTGGTTATAATTCCTTGACAAGAACCTATTTTTATTGTACAATTTGTACATATTGTATGATTTGTACTTATTGTCCACTTTGGAGGTAACACCATGACTACTGTCACCACAGCAGAAGCCAGAAAAAAACTCGCAGAAATTGTCAACAAGGTTAAGTATGGGAAAGAACCGGTTGTATTGACCCGAAGAGGCGAGGAAATTGCCGCTCTTGTTTCCATGGAAGAACTTGAATTGCTGCAGTATATTGAAGATCGCATTGATATTGAAGATGCCAAGAAAGCCCTTAGCGAGCCCGGTGAAAACATTCCGGCGGAAAAACTCTGGAAGGAGTTGGGGCTTTAATTCATGAAATATTCTGTTGAGTTCCGACCGGCCGTTTTGAAAAGCTTGAAGCGGCTTCCCAAAAAGGATTTGCGCCGCATTAAGAAAAGGATAGATGACCTTTCCGAAAACCTGCCTGACCCTGCTGCCACCAAAATGAAGGGAAACAACTCTTTCCACAAGATACGATCCGGCAATTATCGAATTATATATGAAATCCATAATGATCGAGTTGTCATCCTCGTTGTAAAGATTGGTCACCGGAAAGACGTTTATAAAAGACTACTATAAACTGTATCCTACTCCTTACTCAAAAATGATAACGTTTTAATCAGCGGCCGAGCGCAAGCGAGGTCCGCTGAACCGTCTTGTTGGCGGACCTACGCCTTCGAATCTCAGTGCTTTTGTTGGATTTGGCAAGCGTTAAACATGCACACCTCAGCTTGGCAACCTGCGCCAGTCGCAGCGTAACGGCCTCACGGCTCATATCAATCTTCATCAATAATACTCCTTAAAAATTCTATGTCATCCTGATCCTGACCGCTTTTTCGAAATGACTTCAGAAGAATCAAGCCCTCGGGTGAAACCACATTGATCGTACCATGCTCCCATTCGACTTCCAACCTGCTGTTCCAGGCTTCCCGTATTTCCGGTGTAACGAGCAGCATGTCAAGCATAATGGCCTCTCCCGTGCCGGATTCGATTTTGGTTGCCCGGTGGATCTGAATCTTGCCGCCTTGGAAATGCATCGGTTCCGCTTTGATCGTGTACCCCAGATCGTGAACGACTCGTTCGATCCTTTCAAGAAAGCCCGCTTCAATCAAAATATCAATATCAAGAGTGGCCCGTGGCAAAGCATATACGGCCAAAGCCAACCCGCCGCATAGGGCATAGTTGATGTTTTCTTCTTTTAGCTTTTTAGTCAGTATTTTTAACTCATTCAGAATGTCCATCGCACCTATTCCTCTACCGCTTCGCGGTAGGAATGCCGGTTACCCGGTACCCCCCGCACAGTCCCGGACGTGCGGTTTTCCCGCATCCGGTTCCTCGGTTGTACTCGCTTTCGCGGAAGGCGATGCCTTCAAGCAAATCTTCTGCGCTTGACCTCTGTGATACAAGGCCTGACTATTTTGACAAATCCCAGAATCATTTTCCACTTATTGTGATATTAAGACACCAAATATGGAAAACCTGCCATATTGGTTTCCATGTATACAAAATATGATTTGTCACTATACAACTTATATGCTATGAATGCAACACAAATGGAGGGGAAACCAAAACTCCGGCCGAATCCGGACAGCAAACTTTTAGACCAGGTACGGGAGGTTCTGCGCTATTACCATTATGCCTACCGGACGGAGTCGACTTACTGCCAATGGACGTGAAAACCACGGAGATTTATACTCATGTGATGAAACGTGATATTGCGGGTCTTGCAAGTCCGCTTGACTGCTTAAGTGACTGAGTACGCTGTATGGGATCAAGAATATTGCCATCCTTTCAGGGTATTTTATACTACAGCCTCTGTGGTTTGTCAAAGAGTGTTTTTTGTCTTTACCGATCTCCTGTCGCTCATTTAGGGTGGGCACTTCTGCTTGACGGGGCGAAAAAGGATTGTTACTATCCCGGCATGCTCAACCACGGGAGGAGAACAACGGTTGATCGCTGTCATTCAACGAGTATCACGCGCGTCGGTCACGACCGGGAGTCAGGTCTCGGAAATCGGGGAGGGACTCCTGATTCTTCTCGGCGTGGAGAAGGAGGATGGAGAAGAGGAAGCGGACAAGCTTGCGGAAAAAACCGCGCACATCCGGATCTTCGAGGATGCAGCGGGGAAGATGAACAACTCCCTGCTCGATCGCAACGGTTCCGCCCTTGTGGTCTCCCAGTTTACGCTGCCCGCCAACACGGAGCGGGGTCGGCGTCCCGGATTTGAACGGGCGGCGGCGCCGGATCAGGCCGAGCGGTTGTACGAACGTTTCATTGCGAGAATCCGAGCGCTGGGTGTACCGACGAGAACCGGTGTCTTCGGCGCCCGGATGGATGTGGAACTCATCAATCAGGGTCCTGTCACCCTGATTCTTCAAACCGGCGGAGGGAGGGCTTCCGGCCGGAATCCAGGTTGAGACATGATATTGGAGAGAATCATCGTGGGCCCCCTGGAAGTGAACTGTTACCTGCTTGCCGCCGGTCATGGAGGGGAGGCGGTGGTAATCGATCCGGGAGGAGACGGGGAAACGATTCTGGAACGGATCCGGGAGTTCAATCTGACCGTCCGGTATATCCTGAACACGCACGGACATTTCGATCATGTGGGCGCGAACCGTCTGATCCGGGAAGAAACCGGGGCCGAAATCCTCATCCATGAGAAGGACGCTCCTCTTCTCGCCCTGGTTAACGAGCAGGCGCAATTGTTCGGACTGGAAGCGGAGAATTCTCCTCCCCCGGACCGTTTCTTTGTTGAAAATGAGCGGATCCAGGTGGGGGAGCTTGCGCTCCGGATCCTCTTTACCCCCGGCCACTCCGAAGGAGGTATCTGTATCCTGCAGGGAAGGAATCTCTTTACCGGGGATACCCTTTTCGCCGGTTCCATCGGGAGAACGGATCTTGCCGGAGGGTCTTTCAGGGACATCATGATTTCGATCCAGAACAGCATCCTGCCGCTGGGAGATCACATGGTTCTCTATCCCGGGCACGGTCCCTCCTCCACAATCCGGAGGGAAAGACTGACCAATCCCTACCTCGCCGAATTGGGACAGAGATAGTCCGGCTTGATAGCTACCCGCTCGGAAAACACTTTTTTTCTTGACATTCTTTCAGCAGTTCTTTATAAATAATCGGATCTGCAATAAATCAGCGCGCTTTCGCGCATGTGGGAGTTTCCGGATGAAAACATATATGGCAAAAAAAGAGGAACAGGAGCGCAAGTGGTATGTCGTGGACGCCGAGGACGCCGTCCTGGGCCGGCTGGCATCACGGCTCGTCATCCTTCTGACCGGGAAAAACAATCCTCACTACACCCGCCATGTGGATACGGGTTCCTTCGTGATTGTGGTGAATGCGGACAAGGTTCGCCTGACCGGGAATAAAAAGGAACGAAAGATCTATTATCATTATTCGGGATATCAGAGCGGTTTGAAGCGCGTGACAGCCGGCAAACTCCTGGAGACTCATCCGGAGCGCCTTCTTCTCCATGCCGTACGGGGGATGTTGCCGAAGAATCGTCTGGGACGGGCCATGCTCAAGAAACTCAAGATCTACGCAGGTCCTCAACATCCTCACGCGGCCCAAAAACCCGAATCGATTTCGTTATCTTAAAAAACGGGAGGTTCTACAGAAATGGATCAGGAGCGTGTCTACGCAACGGGGAAGAGAAAGAACGCAGCCGCCAGGGTCTATCTTTCCAAAGGATCCGGGAAAATAACGATTAACCGGAAAGAAATGAAGGAGTATTTAGGCGGTCGTGAAACCCTCAGTATGATGGTCCGGCAACCCTTCGAATTAACCAATACCGTGGGGCAGTATGATGTTCTGGTAAACGTGGCCGGAGGCGGTATTTCCGGACAGGCCGGCGCCATTCGGCATGGAATTTCCAAGGCACTGTCACTGGACAACCCCGAACTCAGAATCCCGCTGAAGAAGGCCGGTCTGATCTCCCGGGATCCGAGAAAAAAGGAACGGAAAAAACCGGGCCAGCCCAAGGCAAGGAAAAAGTTCCAGTTTTCCAAACGTTAAGAAAAAAGAGGCCCTGTGGCCTCTTTTTTTTAAGGACACCGTTATGGTTAAAGTCGCCATCGCGGGAGCCACGGGATACACGGGATCTGAACTCCTACGGATTCTGTACAATCATCCCGAGACCGAGATTATCCGCGTCACATCGGAGCAGAGCGCCGGGCTCCCCCTGACATCGCTGTTCCCCCAGTTCCGAGATCTGACCGATCTGACCCTTGAGCCGCTTCAGACGGACACGCTGGTGGAGGACGTGGACATCGTCTTTATGGCCCTCCCCCACACGCAGTCCATGAAATTCGTCCCCTCCATTCTGCGACAAGAGATCCGGGTCATCGACTTAAGCGCCGATTTCAGGCTCCATGATCCGTCCCGTTACCAGACCTGGTACCGGGTAGAACATTCGGCCCCCGAGCTGATGCGGCAGGGCGTCTACGGCCTTCCGGAGTTCAACCGGAAAGCCATAGCCAAAGCACGACTCGTGGCCAACCCGGGTTGTTATCCGACCTGCGCGCTCCTCGGCCTGGCGCCGCTCCTGAGCCACCGCGTAATTGACCTCCGGGGGATTATTATCGATGCGAAATCCGGTATCACAGGCGCGGGAAAGAGCCCCAAACCCCATCTGCATTTTCCCGAGGCCAATGAGGCGCTCATGGCCTACCGGGTGGGGGAACACCAGCACACACCCGAAATCGAACAGGAAATGGCGCGAATTGCCGGAGAAGAGATCACCGTACAATTCACGCCCCACCTGATTCCCATGAACCGGGGCGTACTGACCACTTCCTATGCCACACTCCGAAAAAATATTTCCACGGCGGAACTGATCTCCCTGTACCGGAAATTTTACCAGAAGGAGACTTTCGTTCGGGTCCTTCCCGCAGGGCATTATCCGAACACCCGGCATGTCCGGGGGACCAACCTCTGCGACATCGGCCTGAAGGTAGACGAACGCACCGGCCGCGTCATCATCGTTTCGGCCATTGACAACCTGGTCAAAGGCGCTTCCGGTCAAGCCGTACAGAACATGAACATAATGACAGGAATCGATGAAGCGACCGGCCTCAACCTGCATGCCTTAACTCCATAGGAGAATCATGTCGATCCGGTTCAAAACGGTTCCGGGAGGTGTCACCGCCCCTTCCGGTTTCAGGGCGGCCGGGGTGGCCTGCGGAATCAAAAAGGACGGCGCGTACGACCTTGCCCTGATCGCGTCGGATCTCCCCGCCGCCGCGGCCGGTCTCTTCACACGAAACCGTGTGGTCGCCGCACCGGTTCTCTGGACCCGGAAGATCCTCCGACAGCCGAACCTTCGGGCGGTGATCGTCAACAGCGGGTGCGCCAACGCCTGTACCGGAGAGCAGGGGAACCGGGACGTGGAAACTCTGGCCGCCCAGACGGCAAAGTCTCTGTCCATCGGGAAAGAGGAGGTTGCAGTCTCCTCCACGGGAGTGATCGGCCAGCCTCTTCCGATGGCTCGGATCCTGACAGCCATCCCGAAACTGGCGGGAAAACTTTCCGCCAGGGGGGGAGGGCAAGCCGCCAGGGCGATCCTGACCACCGATACCCGGCCCAAGACTCATGCCGTCGAATTCTCTGACCAAGAGGGAAAGGTCCGAATCGGGGGAATCGCGAAAGGCTCCGGAATGATCCACCCGAACATGGCCACGATGCTCGTCTTTCTCACCACCGACGCCGTGATCGTACCGGAGACACTGAAACATGCCCTCCAAGAAGCTGTTGACAGCTCCTTTCACCGGATCACCGTGGACGGCGACACCAGTACCAACGACACCGTTCTGCTCCTCGCCAACGGCGCGTCAGGCGCCCGGATACATAAGGAAGACCTCGTTTCATCAGGATTCCAGGACGGACTGAACAGGGTCTGCCTGAATCTGGCCCGGAAGATCGTAGAAGACGGAGAAGGGGCCAGCAAGTTTGTAACAATCCGGGTCGTCAACGGCAGGAACGAAGAAGATTGCCTGAAGGTAGCCGGGAAAATCGCAGGGTCGAATCTGGTCAAGACGGCAATCTTCGGGGAAGACGCCAATTGGGGCAGAATTCTCTCCGCGGCGGGAACCGCGGGAGTTCCGCTGTGTCCCGAGAAAATCGCCATCTATTTTGACAGGGTACAACTCGTCCGTGGAGGGGTCAGCTGCGGGCCCGCCCAGGAGAAAAAGGCCGCCCGGGTTCTCCGGAAGAAAAAGATCCGCATTACCGTGGATCTGAATCTTGGAACGGCGTCGGCGGAAGTCTACACTTGCGACCTGTCCTATGACTATGTCAGAATCAACGCAGAATACCGGTCCTGATCCCGGTCCCTCCCGGACGTCGTTACGGTGTCCCCCACTCCGTCAGTCCAGGGAGATCAGGACCAAATAAAAGGAAGTCCTCGGAAAATAAATGATTGACATGCCCCCGTTGTCTATATTACTATCACACCGCGTTTTTCTTCGTTGGCCTGGAACAAGTGGAACCAAATAAAAAATCAAGAAGGAGATTCTTCCATGCGACAATTTTCCCTGCTTACGGTTTTCCTCCTTGTGCTGTCCCTGTTCGTATTCGGCTGTCAGCAGAAAAAGAGTTCCACCGAAAAGAGTACGGCGGAACCGAAGGCCGAGTCCCAGGCCGCGACACCCCCTGCCGCAACGCTGCCCCCCGCGTCTGGCATGCAGAAAACACCTCCCATGCATCCCACGGTCTCTCATAACACTCCCACCACAATCAAGGTTCCCACCGAAGTCTCTGAAACATGGGAATCCGCAATCGTGAAGATTGAAAATAAAAAGGATGGGAGCTCGACGAGTCAGACGATTCCCCTTCATTCCGACTATTCCATTCCCGGAACCTCGCTGACACTGAAGGTGGGGGATTTTCTGCCTCAGTTCACCATGGACGGTGGAGTCATCACATCCCTGTCCAATGAACCGAAGAATCCCGCTTTACACGTGGCGGTTCTGGACCAAAACAAAAAGATCTTCGAGGGATGGCTCTTTCAGCGGTTTCCGACCATGCATCCCTTCACCGATGACCGGGTAGCCATCACGCTCGTGGGATCCAACGCAAAGAAGACCGCGCAGCAGAAGGGGGCGGATGTGGCGAAAGAGAAGACAGACACCGACACGAAATAGCCGGATAGCCGGACCGAAAAGGTTATGAAGAACGGTCCGGACCGGAACGGTTTCTCTCCTCGTCGTAGAAACGACGATAGAGGAGATACCATTCGTTGCTTCCTTCCGGGATTTTTCTCTTGTATGAGGCGATCTTTTTGCGGACCTTTAGATCGAGGGTCTCTTCTTTTTCCAGTTCCTCATGAAAAACCCGCTTGATCCGGCTCCGAATCGTCGGTTCCCTCTCTTCGGCCAAGAACAGATATCCCCTCTCCAGGAGATGGTCCAGGATCAGATGAGAAAGATGAGAGATCCGATCTTCGCTTAACTTCACTACCGTCTCCTCCGTGCTTTGACGATCAGAATCGTAGCGGCTCAGCCGATCAGAGGATGAATCCTCTCTCCCTGGCCAGCTTGGTCTTGATCATCTGAAACACCTTGCGGGGGTCCAGACTCCCCCTGTCGATTTCCCGGGCATACTGATCCATCAGCCGATCGCATGCATCATTGATCTCCTTCTCTTCCTCCATGTTCCGGGTGAGAACCTGGCGGATCGCCTCTTCGATCGCCTCGAGGGGTTGGAGAAATTCTACCTGCTCATCCCGCAGGGCCTTGACAACCCCACCGGCCATCCTGTGAATCTGCTGATCAGACAACATCCGATACTCCTCCGGCATTCGGCCAGGCCCCGGTCCGAAAACCGCTTGATCTCCGTTTAACCATGACCGCCGTCCGGATCCTTCCGGCCTGGGAAAAGATCGCCAAGCAGAGCGTCCACTAAACCCCGGTATCGATCTCCACGGGGAGAAAAGATGATTCGGCGGGATGATGCACCCGAATACTCAAGACCGATCATAAGACGACTCTCCGGCAGTGCATCCGGGAAAAGATCCGCCCACTCGATCACGGTCACGGAATCTTCCTCGAAGGCTTCGTAGAACCCCGTATTCTCCAGTTCATCCGCATCCGGAATCCGATAAAGATCAATATGAAAGAACCGTAGCCGACCGGACAATTCATGAATAATCGTATAGGTCGGACTCACAACCTCTTTTTCCGGAATGGAAAGTCCACGCGCGATTCCCTGAATCAAACAGGTTTTGCCGGCGCCGAGGGGACCTGCCAGGCCCAAGACCTCCCCCCCCTGCAACATTGCGCCGAGCCGTTCCCCGATCCGCCGGGTCTCATCCGGAGACACTGTATGACAGTGAGCTTCCATCGATTATTCAATCATGGTGCGCACCAGATCCGTTTTCCCCACAATCCCGACAATTTTCCCTTCCCGCACCACAGGAAGGAGGTCCTTCCCCTGATCGTTCATCAAGGCGGCAATCTCCCGGATCGAGGTCTCCTCCTGAATGGTGACCACGTCGGAAACCATGATATCCCGAACCCTGGATCCGACCATTTTTTTGAGTTCCTCTTTGAAGTGTTTCTCACTTTCCAGGTAGATAACCGCGTCGAAAAGGGTCACCACAGTGGGAAGATGGAGATTTTTATTCTGTTCAATCAGGTCCTTCTCGGTCACGATTCCAATCAGGACCCCCTCTTCATCCACGACCGGTACTCCGCTGATATTGTTCTTCACCAGGAGCCGTGCCAGCTCCTTCACCGGCAGATCAGGCCCTGTGGTCACCACCTCACGGGTCATCAGATCTTTCGCCTGAAGCATTCGGTATTCTCCTCTCCTCAAATTTTGTCTTCCTTCCCTCCTCCACCAAGATCTCAGAAACGGAGGGTTGCCGAAAAGGTCGGTCCCTCCAGTTTGAGATCAGCGCTGTCATTGTTATCGGAGATATCGAGATGAATCACGCGATAGCCGGCATTAACGGAGAAGCGACCCTTGGGAAAAAGGGTCAACCCGACCGCCCCATCCCAAAAACCGCTTCCCTGCCACCAGAGACCTGCGATCTGTCCGGTAAATTGGACGCGGTTTTCCAGAAGCCCGAAACCGAAACGGGTGCCGACAAGGGGAAGAACAACATGCAGGTTATCTCCGTTGGGGGTTGTAAAGAGGGGCGAGTTCAATTCCGTATCCACGGCATACAGGTTCACGTTGGCCAGGAATCCAAATCGGAAGGACTCGAAATTCAGAACATCGTAGGCATACTCAAGCTCAAAGGCATCCAGATCAAAGGAAGATGAAACCTGCGAGTTCGCTGTGTAGGTTCGCCCATTGTATTCAATGTTCCGCTTCAATACATGGTTTTTGCTGTCATACCCCACGGACCAGTAGGAAAACTGAAGGTGATTGCTTCGGCCAAACTTCATATCCACGGCCCCACCCAAAACCCCCTCGTCGTTGAGACCGAGGTCATGCTGAAAATCCACCGCCTCGCCGATCCCAAGCCTGGAGATCTTGACCTTCGCGTCCAGGTTCGGCTCCCAGATGTTCGGGGTAATCGAAAACTCCAGGGCATACGCCGAAACCGAGGTGAAAAGGACCAATCCCCCCACGATTGTCCATATTCTCTTCATCCCGCCCTCCTTTTCCTGTATGATGTTTTGAAGAAATCCTGTACCCCCTGTTGAACCTTTCCCCTCTATCGACAGGAACTAGTTGCGGAAGGTCGTTTCCCCACTCGAACGCAGCAAACTCGGAATCTCCCGTATCAGGTCCCGGGCAAGAAGGGACCGTTCACCGCAACGCCCGGCCGCCCGGTCTCCGCAGAGACCATGGAGATAAACCCCGACCTTGGCCGCCTCAACCGGTTCCAACCCCTGCGCAAGAAGACCCGTTATCATTCCGGTCAGTACATCCCCGGTACCGGCAGTAGCCATCCCTGGATTCCCCGACGTGTTGATCCACACCCTGCCGGTCGGATCGGCGACCACCGTTCCGGCCCCCTTGAGAACCAGGATCACTCTGAACGTCACGGCAAATTCGCGGGCCAGATCCACCTTCCGCGTCCGAAGAATCTCCCGGGAGGTTCCCGTCAACCGTCCCATCTCACCGGGGTGCGGTGTCAAAATCAACGGCGCCGGGGACTTCTTCAGGATGGATGGATCCTCCGCGACGAGGTTGATCCCGTCGGCATCCAGGACAACGGGAATTCGAAGATCTTGAAGTAAAGATCGTATCATCTTTCCGGTCTTCCTGTCAAAGCCGATTCCGGGACCGACAGCGGCCGCATCTTTCCCTTCCGAGGCGTCCAGGATCATCGGAAGAGACTCCGGCGTCAGACAGTCCCGTTCGGATTCGGGAAGAGGGACTACAATTCCCTCCATGATTCGTCGATGGAAGATCCCCCGGATCCGGTTCGGAACGGCGCCGTAAACCAACCCGGCGCCAACCCGAAGCGCGGCCAGGGTTGTCATCACGGCGGCGCCCGGCATTCCCGCCGACCCGGCCACAATCAAAGCCCTCCCGGCCTGCCCCTTGTGGAAGTCCGGGCTTCTCGATGGAAGGGACCGGAGCAGATCCCCCTCCAGTAACTCAACCGGAATATCGGCCTTCTCAACCAGGCCCGAGGGAAGACTGATGTCCGCGACCTCCACCTCTCCGGCGGCGGACCGGGACGGATACTGAACCAGAGAGATCTTCGGAAGCCCGAAGGTTACCGTCAGATCGGCCTGTACCACCTCTCCGGACAATTCCGAGGTATCCGCGCTCAGACCTGTGGGAAGATCCACGGAAACGACCGGTTTTCCGGACCGGTTGATTCGGCGCACAACCTGTTTCACCATCCCCCGAACCGGAGGTACCACCCCCGTCCCGAGAAGAGCGTCCACAATGAGGTCCACTTTCCCGATCAAGGAGGCAAGAGAAGGCAGGTAGCCGGGCCGGGTTATGAATCGGAAGGGAATCTTCATTCTTTCACAGATCGCCAAGTTGACGGCGGCATCCCCACGTACATCCTCCGCACTTCCCAGAAGCCGCACAGTCACCCGGACGCCCCGGTTGGCGAGGTGGCGGGCCACAGCCATGCCGTCCCCCCCGTTGTTTCCCTTTCCGCACAGGATCAGGACCGAACGTCCACGCAGAATTCCGTAGCGCGCCTCCATGGACCTCACCACACTCATCGCGGCGTTTTCCATCAGGACAATCCCCGGAATCCGGTATTCCTCAATGGCCGCCCGGTCGAGGGCCCTCATCTGTTCCGCCGTAGCGACTTTCATCGGATCAACGCCTTCATTTCCCGGACAGCCCGGTCCAGTCCAACCAGAACGGCCCGGGCGATAATACTGTGACCGATATTGAACTCCTCGATTTGCCGGATGGACGCTACAGGGATGACATTGTGGTACGTCAGTCCATGACCGGCATGGATCCGGATGCCCACTTCAGAAGCCATTTCCACAACCCGCCGGATTCGCGAAAGTTCCCTTTCCCGGGCCGGGTCTCCCTTTGCGTTGGCGTACATCCCGGTATGAATTTCAATGGCGTCGGCGCCGATCTCCCGTGCCGCGATCACCTGTCTCGGATCAGGATCCACGAAAAGACTGACCTCGACTCCCTTCCGTTGCAACCCGCGGGTACCCTCCTTCAGAGACGGTCCCAGCGAGACCACATCCAGCCCGCCTTCGGTGGTCAATTCAGCCCTCTTCTCCGGAACCAGACAGACCGCATCCGGTCTTTCCCGCCCCGCGATTCTGAACATCTCCGGGGTGGCGGCCATTTCCAGGTTCAAGCGGGTCTGGACAACCTGCCGAATCCGCTTCAAATCGTGATCCTGGATATGCCTCCGGTCTTCCCGGAGATGAATGGTAATTCCATCGGCCCCGGCCAGCTCGGCGATCACCGCAGCCGCAACCGGATCCGGTTCCACGGTGAGTCGGGCCTGACGAATGGTGGCCACATGATCGATGTTGACTCCCAACCGCGCCAATGGCGCCTCCTTTCTGAATCGGCCGTGTCGCACGGCGCTTCAAATCCCCAGATGTTTCTCGATCCGACTGACAATATCCCTGGCCATCTCCGTAATCTCGGAATGGTCCTCTCCCTCGATCATGACACGCGCCTTGGGTTCCGTACCGGAATAACGAATCAGAATCCGCCCCTGTTCACCGAGCCGCTCCTCCACGGAAGCGATGGCCCGGCGGATATCCGGAATCCGATCCAACGGCCTTTTCTCCCGCACCTCGACGTTCAACAGAACCTGAGGAAGAGGTGTCATCACCGATGACAGCTCCGACAGGGGTTTGCCGCGCCGTTTCATGAGAGAAAGGACCTGAAGCGCGGACAGGATTCCATCCCCCGTGGAGTTGTAATCCATGAATATGATATGGCCCGACTGCTCCCCGCCGAGATTGTATCCGTTTTTGAGCATTTCCTCCGCCACGTACCGGTCTCCAACCTGTGTCCGGATAATCCCGATTCCTTCTTTCTTCAGGGCCAGTTCCAGGCCCATATTGCTCATCACGGTGGTGACCAGCGTGTTCTCATGCAACCTGTTTCGACGTTTCATATCAATCGCGGAACAAACCATGATCGCGTCGCCGTTGATCTCGTTCCCTTGCTCATCCGAAAAGATCACCCGGTCTCCGTCTCCATCCAGGGAAATCCCGACATCGGCCTGGTGTTCCAGAACCGCTTCGCAGACCACTTCGGGATATAACGACCCGCACCCCAGGTTGATGTTACAGCCGTCAGGCCGATCATTCAGGATTACGACATCGGCGCCCAACTCCTGAAACACAAGAGGAGCCGTCTTGTAGGCCGCTCCGTTCGCACAATCCACCACGATTTTCATTCCCGTCAGATCGTGTTCCTTGGGAAAGCTCGTCTTGATATAGGAAACGTACCGTCCCTCGGCATCATCAATCCGGTACGCTTTTCCTACCTCCCCGGCGGTGGGACGGATGGAGTCCAGATCGTTGGAAAAGATCAGCGCCTCCATCTCCGCCTCGATCGCGTCCGGAAGTTTGGTCCCCTCCGCCGAAAAAAATTTGATTCCGTTGTCCTGATAGGGGTTATGGGATGCGGAGATCACCACACCGGCATCGGCACGCAGATTCTTGATCATGAAGGCGATCGCCGGGGTGGGAAGCGGCCCGACCAGGAGCACATCCACGCCCATGGAACAGATTCCGGACATCAGGGCGCTTTCCAACATATATCCGGAAAGTCTCGTATCCTTGCCGATGATAATCTTATGGCGCCCCGAGCGGGCCTTTTTGAAGATGTGAGCCGCGGCCCGTCCGAGTTTCACCGCCGTCTCGACATTCATGGGATAAACATTCGCCACCCCTCGGACTCCATCCGTACCGAACAGTTTGCCCACGATCGTTCTCCTTTTCGATCCCCCCGCTGCAACCGTAAGAGAGCAGGGATCTTGTTTACCGGACCTTCCGGGTCTTTTTCGGTATCCTCACCCTCACCCGAATCGTCTCCGGCGTGGTTTTCACTATGCTGACTCCCGCGGGAAGAGAGATCTTCGGTTTCAGGCTGAATCGCCCCGCCTGGGTCTGTTCCGGAATTTCGGCCCGGATCTCTGAGAGGGTGATATTTTTCAGAATACTCTCCGGACCGGAAAGAACAACAGCGATCCGCCGGGGATTCAACGCCACATGAACGGCAGGATGATCCCTATGGGACACGGGAACTCCCTTGAACTCACGCCGGATTGTCCTGGGCCGGATCTCGACTTCCACCCGGACCTTCTGCAGTCCCTTGATATAGACATTGCCGTTCGAGGCGTTCAATTCCACATCCACGGAAAATGAATGGTCCTTTCCAAAAAGATCGATATGCTCGGTTTCGATCTCCGTCTGATCCCGGAGTGCGTCCAGCAACCCGGTGACGGCCACCTTGGACGGAGTGACAACCACTTTTCCCTTTTCGTAACCTGCAGCAGGAACCCCCATAAATGTGGGAATCACGGGGAGCCACTTCTCGGTCAACCGGTCCAGACGAATGGTCACCTGGGATGGACTGACCCGCACAGCGGTCGCCCCTTCGGGCAGTTCCACTTCCTCCGGGAAAAGTGTGATTTTGTTTTCCCCCTCCCGGAGATCTTTGAGATCGAGAACCACGTGAATCTTTTTGCTGTTCAAAGTACGGAGGATTCCGCGCCTTCCCCGTACCCGCACGTTCACGAAATCAATCACTTCATTGCTGATGATCATATCCTCGGGGATATTCTGAATCGTAAGAGGAACCACGAAGAGTTCTTCCGCGCTCTCCCCTCCGACGATAAAAATCCAGAGAAAGATCGCAAAGGCCAGAGAAAAGATCTTGATCCAAAGATCCTTGAGCAAAACATCCCGGATATGTCCCATCCATTCTCTCCGAAATCAAAACCAGCGTTTCTTCTTCTCGCGGGTCGGTCGCATGAGGTTGGTCAGCACCCGACGCAAGGTCTTTCCGTCCAGATCCCGGGTGATCTTTCCCCCGATCACCACGGAGATGGTACCGGTTTCTTCAGAAACCACGATGACGACGGCGTCGGTCTCCTCGGTAATACCGATCGCCGCCCGATGACGCGTTCCCAGTTCTTTGCTCAGATTCAGGTTCAGTGTGAGGGGGAGGAAACATCCCGCGGCCTTGACCCGGTTTTTCTCAATCACCACGGCGCCGTCATGAATCGGCGAATAAGGAAGAAAGATACTGAGCAGAATCTCCTTGGTGATCTTTGAGTCCAGCAGGGTACCCATCTCGATCAATCCTTCCGTGCTGCTTTCCCGTTCGAGGAGAATGAGTGCCCCGATTTTCCGGCTCGCCATGGTGGTCGAAGCACGGACCACCTCATCGATTACCTTCGCCTCGCCCTCCAGACCCAGGGAGGAAAAGAGGGGATTCTGCCCCACATGGGCCAGCGCACGACGGATTTCCGGCTGAAAGATAATGAGGATCCCGAGCGCCAGATAGGCCCACAGGTTGCTCAGCAACCAGCTGATCGTATAAAATTTCGCGGTCTGGAAAAGAAAGGACGCCATCACCAGGATCGCCAGTCCCAGCAGCATCTGCACGGCGCGGGTTCCCTTGAAAAGCTGGAAGAGTTTATAGAGAACATAGGCGACAATCAGGATGTCCACGGCATCCTGCCACCTGAAGGTGTGGAGAAACCACCTGACGAGATTCTCAAGCTCAAGCCACATCGTAACTACTCAGGTAGGATCCATCCGAATTTCTTCACCTTTCCACCGATGCACCACCGCATCGCACATGCGGGCGATACGGGTCATCTCCCGGACATCATGCACCCGCATGACATGAGCTCCATGAAGGATCCCGATACACACAGTGGCGGCCGTCCCTTCCAAACGTTCTTCCACCGGGAGATTGAGCATCGCTCCTATGAAAGATTTTCGGGAGGTCCCCAGGAGAATCGGTCGTCCCAGGACCTTCAGTTCGGAGAGGCGGTTTAAGATATCCAGGTTGTCCCGGACCCGTTTGCCAAACCCGATTCCCGGATCCAGCAGGATCTGTTCCTCCCGAACCCCGGCCCTCAGGGCCATCTCCATACTCTCCTCCAGATAGGCCAGGATCTCTCCCATGACATCTTCGTAGCTTGGATCCTGCTGCATATTGCGGGGGGTGCCCTTGATATGCATCAGGACCACCGGCACGCCGGTATCGGCAATCACGGATGCCATCTCCGGATCGAAACGAAGTCCACTGATATCGTTGATCAGGTGAGCCCCGGCCGCAATCGCGCGGCGGGCCACATTCGCCTTGTAGGTATCCACGGAAATCAGGATTTCAGGTTCCCGGGCCAGTCGACGAATCACCGGTAGGATCCGGTCCAGTTCTTCCTGTTCCGAGACCCGCTCGGCCCCGGGACGGGTGGATTCCCCACCGATATCAATCAAATCGGCGCCGTCTCCAACCATCCGGAGGGCGTGCCCGACCGCCCGTTCCGGATTCAGGTACGTTCCGCCGTCGGAAAAGGAATCCGGGGTCACGTTCAGAATGCCCATGATGTGCGTTCGCTCCCCGAGATCCAGTTCCCGGTCCCCTACCTTTAAGAGAAATTGTCGCCGATTGAAATTCCGTATGCATCTCTGGATATCTTTCGAAAGCTCGGGAAGACCGAAAAAATGCTGGTGTTTCAGTTTGCGGATCAGCTTCCGGTATTGCCTCTCCGTGGCAACCATCAGGACATCCGTCGTCTCCACGGAATGAGTCAGGGTCCCGTGAGCCACGGCGCAATCCCCGCCACGTGAAAGGAGTTCCTGCTTGAGGAGGTTGGCAATCTTGCAGGGGACGGATGAGAGACGAATCAGACGAGTCAGACCCTTGGGAAACATCAGGCCGATCCCCTCCTGGTCGGCACCAATCCGTTCCATCTCCCGTATCACCCCCTCCCGTGTTCCCAGGTCCAGGATTCTCATCCCGTATTTCATTCCCGGACCCCCTGAGGGAGCGTATTGTTCAATATCTCATCGATCTTGTCCGCGTTTAAGACCTCCACCTCCAGAAGGGCTTCCGCGATCCCCTTGAGGGACTCCATGCGTTCCTGAAGGAGGCGGCGCGCCTCTTCGTGGCATTCCTCAATGATCCGTTTCACCTCATTGTCAATCTCAACCGCCGTGGCTTCACTGAAGTCCCTGTGCTGAGAGATCTCCCGGCCCAAAAAGATCTGCTCTTCCTTCTTCCCGAACGTCAGAGGACCCATCTTGTCGCTCATACCCCATTCGCAGACCATTTTCCGGGCCAGTTCAGTCGCCCGTTCGATATCATTGCCCGCCCCGGTCGTTTTCTGCCCGAAGACCAGTTCCTCCGAGGTCCTTCCGCCGAGCAGGACGGTGATCTTCGCCAGCATGTTGTCACGCGAGTAGCTATACTTGTCCGATTCCGGAATCTGCTGGGTCACTCCCAACGCCCTGCCCCTGGGAATGATGGTCACCTTGTGGACCGGATCGGCGTCGGGAATCAACTTGGCCACCAGGGCGTGGCCGGCCTCATGGTAAGCCGTGTTCCGCTTCTCCTCGTCGCTCATGATCATGCTTTTCCGTTCCGCGCCCATCAGCACCTTGTCCTTGGCCTCCTCCATATCGGACATCTCAACCTGATCCTTGTTTCTCCGTGCCGCCAGCAGGGCCGCCTCATTCACCAGATTGGCCAGATCGGCGCCGGAAAAACCGGGGGTCCCGCGCGCCAGAACCCGTGTGTCCACGTCCGGCGCCAGAGGGATCTTTCGGGAGTGTACATTCAGGATCCCTTCCCTCCCCTTGATGTCCGGATTCGGCACCACCACCTGGCGATCAAACCTCCCGGGACGCAGCAGAGCCGGATCGAGAACATCCGGACGGTTGGTCGCCGCGATCAGGATCACGCTCTCATGAGATTCAAAACCATCCATCTCCACCAGGAGTTGGTTGAGCGTCTGTTCACGTTCATCGTGCCCTCCTCCAAGGCCGGCGCCCCGGTGCCGTCCAACCGCATCGATCTCGTCGATAAAAATAATGCAGGGGGCATGTTTTCTACCCTGGTCGAAGAGATCCCGTACACGCGACGCTCCAACCCCGACGAACATCTCCACAAAATCGGAGCCGCTGATGGTGAAGAAAGGAACATCGGCCTCACCGGCAATCGCCCGGGCCAGAAGCGTCTTCCCGGTTCCGGGAGGTCCCATCAGCAGGACCCCTTTGGGCAGTTTACCGCCCAGTCTTTGAAACTTTTTCGGATCCTTGAGATATTCGATAACCTCCTGTAGTTCATCCTTGGCCTCATCAATACCGGCCACGTCCTTGAAGGTCACCTTCTGCTGGTCTTCATTTAAAAGTTTCGCACGGCTTTTTCCGAACGAAAGTGCCTTGCTCCCACCGCCCTGCATCTGACGCATGAAAAAGATCCAGACGCCGATCAGCAGTAGAAAAGGAAACCATGATACCAGAATGGACAGCAGGAGAGACTCCTTCTTGGGGGGCTTCGCTGTGATCCTGACCCCTTTGGCCCGAAGGTCCTTGATCAGATCGGGATAATTGGGAGAATAAACCCGGAAGGTCTTCCCATCCTCATAGGTCCCTGTAATCGTCCCTTCATCCTGAATGATGACATCATTCACCTCGCCACTCTCCACACGGTTCATAAACTCGGTGAAATTGATCTCCCGGGTCATATCCTTCTGATAATTAAACAGATTGAAGAGGAGGACGATCACCATCCCGATCACAAGCCAAAGAGTCAGATTTTTATAAAATGAATTCACGGAACGCCTCCTGTGCCGGGCGGAACACCCCTCTGCTAAAACGGATGAAAAGTTCTATCTCCTTGATATTCTTTATGGAAATCGGATATAAGATCTTAGCACAAAGACCTGAACATGACAACAGAAAACTAACGGCTCAGCTGTTGGCAACCGGTATACAGCAACCAGAAGGGATACTACCGGAAGGCCTCCGAAACCCTTTCAAATGGAGAGCTTCCAGTCAAATACCGACAGTCTGATAGCCAAACCGTGACACGCCGAAAGGGTTACGGGAAATTCTCCCCGGTGTCTTCTTCCAGGAGATGGATCTCAGGGAGGTTCCGATAGACCCCGGAAATATCCATGCCGTATCCCACGACGAAACCATCCGGGACCGTAAACCCCTTGTAATCGATCCGGATCGGGACGGATCTGCGATCCGGTTTATCCAGAAGCGCACAGACCCTGATCGATCCCGGAGAACGCGCCTTCAGGAGACGAACCAGATAATCGGTGGTCAGCCCGCTGTCGACAATATCCTCTACGATCAGGATGTTCTGTCCCAACACGGGCTGATTCAGATCCTTGAAGACCTTGACCTCTTCCGATGGACGGGTCCCCGAACCGTAACTCGCCACACCGAGAAAATCGACCTGAAGCGGGATCCGGATCTCGCGGATCAGGTCCGCAAGAAAGACAAAGGCCCCCTTCAGAATTCCGATCAGGAGGAGATCCTTCCCCTGATAATCTCTGGAGATTTTCTCCCCCAACTCCCGGACCCTCTTCCGGATCTCCTTCCGGGAGATCAGGACCTTACCGGGTGACTTCATGATTCCGGCCATTCAAAGGAACCATTCGTAAAAGGAGGACCCGGGATGTTTCGTCCGTCATGATAAAACGATGATCCATTCGCACCCCGCCGACCCAGAGAATCCGGTCCTCCCGGTCTACGAAAAGGGGTATTCTGCCACGGAGGGGCGCGGGGATCTTTTCATCAATCAAAAACCGTTTCAGCTTCTTTCTTTTCCCGAAGCCGGCGGGGAAAAAGAGGTCCCCCTCCTCCCGGGCCCGGACAGACAGGGGTAAAAAGCACTTGTCAAAATCCAGGGCCGCCTCCTGTTTCCGGCACGTCCCCCGAAACTCCTCTACGGGGATGATCTCGGAGATCACCTCAACACCAAACCGGGAAAGTTTCTCCCGACCGGGGACCCGGAGTCGTTCCCGTCCCGGGGGACTCTCCTTTTCCCCGCCCATACCGAACTCCAGCCGGTCATAGATCTTCCGGACCTTCAATCCCCTGGGGAGATCCACCCTCCCCGATGAACCCGGAACACTCATCAAACTCATGACGGCCTCTATATGGGAAAAGGAAATCCCCGAAAGCCCCCCTAAACATTCAGCGATCGCCAGACGGATGATTCGACGGACCAGTGCCCGATGGAACCCCGCGAGGGGATGAAGATCCAGCGACACCCCACCCGGAACCGGGACCGGCGCAAAGTGCGCTCTCGCGATCTTTTGAAGGTAGTCCTCCTCTTCCCGAAGGATTTCCGCCGTTTTTCCCAGATCCCGCACCAGGTTGGGGTTGTATTTCCGGATCAGCAGTGGGGTCAGTTCCTTTCGAACACGATTCCTGAGATAGATTTCCTTCAGGTTGGATGAATCCTCACGGAAGGAGATCTTCCGCTCGGCCAGATATTCCAGAATCTCCTTTCGGGAAACCATCAGGAGGGGACGAATAATACCGGGAGGCCGTTGGATCGGAATCCCCGACAGCCCCCGGAGACCGGCACCCCGGAGCAGCCTCATCAGGAGGGTCTCCGCCTGGTCATCGGCATGATGTCCCAGGGCAATCCTCCCGGCGCCGCAACGTTTCGCCGTTCTGAAGAAGAAATCGTATCTCACCTCACGGGCCAACGCCTGAGCCGACCGTCTTTCCCTCTGAATCAGAGCCGGAACATCCACAGATTCCGAGATCAGGGTCAGTCCGTATTGTCCGCAAATCCTCCGACAGAAGACCAGATCTTCCTCAGCCTCCCGTCCGCGGAAACCATGATTCAGATGGGCAGGATACAGGGTAATCGAATAAACGTCTTTCAACCTGTACAGAAGATCAAGCAACGCGATGGAATCGGGACCACCCGACACCCCCACCACAACACCATCCCCTTTTTCCAGAAGGGAATGCGTCTGAATGGTTTCACGAACTGTTTCCAGCAATTTCATGCGCTCCGACGTCCGGAACAGCCATACCGCTTCAGGGATCGGAATCCCAGGCCCCCCTCATCCGGAATAAGCATTCGCTATGCTCCGGATTTCTCCTTACATCAAGGTGTATCTCGGACCTCCCCCCCCCTCCGGAGGAACCCAGTGGATAATCCCGTAGGGATCCCGGATGTCACAGGTTTTACAGTGAACGCAGTTGGAGGCATTGATCCGGAGTCTCTCTTCTCCGTTTTCCTCATCCCGGTTCATCTCGTAAACCCCGGCCGGACAGAACCTGACGCAGGGATTCCCGTATTCCTCACGACAACGTCCGTGACAGATGGAAAGATCCTCCACGTGGAGATGACACGGCTGATCCTCTTCATGGACGGTTCCGGAACAAAAAACATCCGAGGTCTTGTCAAAAGTAATCTCACCATCCGGCCTGACCGGTTCCCGCCGGGAGGTTACGCCGTAGTATTCGGACACCTTTTTCATCTCCTCATGATCCGGTCGGGTACGCGGCCAGGAAGTCAATCCCCGTCCACCGGTCATCCACCCGAAGACCGCGTTTACGGCCCCGGTTAGGATCCCCCGCTCAAAGCCCTGGTGAAAATTTCTGGAGGCGGCAAGATCCCTTCCCACGTAGCTTTCCCTCAGTTTTTCCTCATATTCTCTGAGGACCGCTCTGGAGGAATCCTCACACATCAGGGCGGAAAGAGCAGCTTCAGCGGCCAGCATCCCCGACTTCATGGAAAGATGGATCCCCTTGATCCGCTGGCTGTCAAAGATTCCTCCGCAGTCTCCCACCAGCATCCCGCCGTCAAAGCTCAAACGCGGAACGGAATAATACCCTCCGACCGACACGGTTTTCGCTCCGTATTCCAGAAGCTTCCCGTTTCGAAGAAGGGACCGGATCTTCGGATGCTGTTTCAATCTTTGGAAATGATCATGGATGTCGAAAAAAGGATCCGGGGAGTTCACTCCCCCCAGGATCCCCAGGGTCATCCTGTTTTCAGACATGGGATAGACAAACCCCCCACCGTAAGTATCCGAAGAAAAGGGATAGCCCAGGGTATGAATGACCTCACGGACTTCTTCGCCTCCCTTCCCCACTTCCCAGACCTCCTTGGCGCCGGTCAGGTAGGTCATCGGCTCTTTCCCCTCATCCAGCCCCAATCTCGGGATCAATGCCTTGGTCAGATTCCCTCTCGGTCCTTCACCGAAAAGGGTAACCTTGGCCATGAGATCCACGCCCGGTTCAAAATTTTCTTTACGGTTTCCCTGTCGATCGATTCCCTTGTCGCCCGTGCGCACGCCCACCACACGATCGCCGTCGAAAAGAACCTCGACCCCGGAAAATCCCGGAAAAATCTCACAACCGGATTCGGCGGCGACTTTCCCGAGCCATCGCGTCAGGCGGGAAAGAGAAACCACGCAATTCCCCCGGTTCCTCAGGGGACGGGGTATCCGAGGCGCCCGAAACCCCGAACGGGAAGAAAGATAATAGAGCGACTCCTTTTCGATCACCCATTCAATCGGGGCCTCCCTCTTCTCATAATCCGGAATCAGTTCCCGGAGCGTCACAGGGTCCATCACCGCTCCGGACAGGGAGTGTGCCCCGATTTCGGCACCCTTGTCAATCAGGACCACCACCGGATCCTCGATTCGCTTCCCCGGCGCCTTCCCCTTCTCCACATTCCGGTTATGTTCACGGATCCTGTTCATCAGGTGGATCGCGCCGGCAAGGCAGGCGGGTCCCCCTCCCACAAAAAGAACATCCACATCCATCCGTTCCCGAGTTTCCATAGGCTCATTCCTCTGTCGATACTTTCAGCCGCAACTCTTCTATACTATACTATTCCCCAACCCCTGATCAACAGGGTTTCCCGGAAACCACCCAGATTCACCCCAAAACTTGAAATTCCCTTCTGATTCGACTATGATAAAAGAAACGATCGTACAGGACAATAGAATCGATAAGTTGCCTTTTCCCATGTTCGTTGAGAGGATACCTCAATGGAAAGGTGTTCGCAAAAGATCTTGCTGGTAGATGATGAAGCAATCCTTCTGAAGTTGGGAGAACGAATTCTGACAAGATTGGGTTACCGTGTCATCACCGCAACGGGAGGAAGGGAGGCCTGTGAAATCTACCGGAACAAGCAAAACCCAATTGATCTGATCATTCTCGATTGCATCATGCCCGAAATGGACGGGGAAGAGACTCTGAAAGCCCTCAAGAAGATCGATCCCGACGTCAAGGTTCTCCTCACTTCCGGATGTAACAGAGAAGGGCACCTTCAAACTATGCTCGATCTGGGAATCGAGGGGTTCATCCAGAAGCCCTACGGAATGGATGACATCGCCGACGCCGTCCGGCAGGCACTTACGACTTCCCATTGAAAAAGAACCTTCCCATACCGGAGAAGCGGTTGGATCGTTCCCGGATTTCACGACTCTCCCGGTCGATACATCGGAAGTTGAACAGCGCAGACCGTCTCGCCGGATTCCGTCCACATCTTCATCCTGCCGTGATTGGCCTGTATAAAACGGTAGACAATATTCAACCCTCTTCCCCGTACCTCTCCCCTTCCGATCTCTTCCAGCTTCTCACGCGCGATCTCGCCGGTATTTCTGATCTCCAGGCAGGCCATATCCTTTTCAGAATAGCTCCGGATCGAAAGAACTCCCCCTGGACCGGGGATCGCCCGGGTCGCATTGTTCAGGAGATTGTCCAGGACCCGCTCCAGACCGAACTGAGAACAGAAAACGAACAGGTCCGTTTCGAAATCCGGAGGAACAATCCTGATGTTCTTTCGTCTTGACTCCAGAATCGCTTCCTGATTGACCTGGAATCGATCCCCGGCCGTCCGGCTGAGATCCACAACCTGTTCCCTTCCCTCCACACTCATGGCCAGTGTAAGATCCTGCAGGCGATTCGTCTCTCTCACCACGATATCCAGATAGGAAGAGAGTTTTTCCCGAACCTCCTCGAGATTCTCGGATTCAAGCATTTTCCGTGCCCTTCCGGCGAAACCGGCGATGGCGATGGCGGGGTTTTTAAAGTCGTGAAGCACATCATCCAGGAGCTCAAGCCGCGCGGCCTTCATGATCTCTCTTCCGAAAAAACTCAGAAGCTCGATCTCCTCATCGGTAAAGTACTGCCTCCTCTCCATAGCGTAAAACACCATCAGATAACGCACCTTTTCATTGACCCGGAAGGGAACCATCAATACGGAATGGACTTGATTCTTCTCGGCGAATTTCCGTATTCCGGGACTGACCAGACGGCTTTGAATCGGATCCTTAATCAGGAGATAAGAAGGGTCGAACCGTTCAAAGGAGAAATCCCCGGACTGATCGCAGCCGGAAATGATGGTCTGGAAATAGGGATGATGACTGACAGTGAACGTGTAACCCGGCTTGTGATAAATCTGATCCAGAGGATACGCTGCTTCCATGCGAATGAATTTCTGGTCCCTGGAAACCGTAAACAGAGAACAACTCTGCACGTGGAGACATTCTTCAAGCTCCGGGATCAGCTGCACAAACAGGTCCCTGAGTTTGATCCCCTCCCGGTTGCTCAGCTTCACGAAGATTTTTTCAACGATGCGTTCCTTCTTCTCATTCAGTTTCCGAAGATCCAGGACCTTTTTCTTGGCCAGAACAAAACTGACACGGCGCGCCAAAAGCTCGGCGTGCATCACAAACAGGCGATCGAATTTCCGGTTTTCTTCCTGAAAATAGATCTGGAGCGATCCGAGAACATCCCCTTCCGGTCCCAGAAAGCGCGGGATTCTGAGCGGCACGGCCAGAAGGGAATGAAACCCTTTCCGGGCAACAATCTCTTTGTTCTGATAAGAAGGATCCTTGAGAAGGCTGGGCACGGGGATGCTCCTGTTTTCACGGACCACCCGCCCGGCAATCGAGGCGTGAAAAGGGATGTCCGTCAGACGTTCCTCCTCGGCATAGCGATACGCTCCGAAACTGGTCATCTTCAGGGTTTCGGGATCAAACAGACGAATCGATCCCGCCTCGGCATGCAGGTCCTCGACAATCCTTTTCGCGGCAATCTCCAGGATCGTCCTGACATCGAGTCCGGGATCAATCCCGAGGATCTCCTCGATTTCCCGGATCAGGGAGGCGATGTACTCCACCAAATATCCCTCTTCGATGATGGAATGTAGCTCTCTCACTTCAACATCGCTCAGACCAAGCCGGTGTACCAAAGGATGATTCGATAAAAACCGAAAAAAGTCCTTTTTCAGAATACCCCCACCTCCTTCTCTTCCGGACCGTTCCGTATTTCCTCCCGGCCGGGAAGAAAAATGATAAAGAGGCTTCCCTCTCCCTCTCCACTTTCGACCTCTATTTTTCCCTGATGTTCCTCAACGATCCGTCGGCTCACGGAAAGACCGAGACCGGTTCCTTCCCCGATCTCCTTGGTGGTAAAAAAGGGATCAAAGATCCTCTCCCGGATCTCATCTGGAATGCCGGGTCCGGTATCCTGAATCCCGACCGAGAGCATGGTTCGGCCGTCCCGTGAGGCCGGACGGATCCGAAGAGTCAGGACTCCGCCCCGGGACATGGCCTGCACCGCATTCCCGATTACATTGACAAAAACCTGTTCCAGTTGCTGCTCATCTCCCGAAACCACGGGAAGGGAATCGGAATATTCACGAACCGTTCGGATCTCCTTTTTCTCCAGATCATCGAGAAAGATCTCCAGGCTCTTTTCCACCAACGGCGGAATCTCAATAACCCTGAATTCCCGGACCGGGCTTTTAGAGAACAGCAGGAGGTCCCGAAGGATTTTTTCGAGACGTTCCACCTCCTCCACAATGATCCGGGCATACCTCTTTTCGGGCGCGTCCGGATAAAGCGCTCCATTCAGCCTTCTCGCAAATCCCCCGATGGAGACCAGAGGGTTTCGGATTTCATGCGCGACATCCGCGGTCATTCTCCCCAGGGCTGCCAGTTTCGTCGTCTCAACCAGCTTTTTCTGCGCCTTTTCCAGATGGCACAATGATTTCTCCAGTTCCCTATTCAAGATCTCGATCTTTTCCCGGTCCCGTCGCATCTTTCCGGTCAAGAGACCCGCGGAAACCGAAAGCATATACATAAAGAAGATCCTGAGCGCGAAATCGGTCCAGTGAATGGGAAAACCGCTGTCCACGTAACTGATGAGATAGATCAGGCTGGAAGCCGTGGAGACGATCAGCCCCGTCACCAATCCGTAATAAAAGGAGTGAAGCGCCACCAGGATATAAAAAGCGATAAAAAAACTGCTCGCCGCGCCTCCGGTCAGAAGCAGGAGAAGAAAGATGAAGACCAGATCAAAAATCAGCCCCACGAGATAGAAAACGCGGATCCGCTCCAGATGGAAAAAGATCGCGACATACAAGGCGGAAACATAAAAGGAATAAAACAGAAAAGTGAAAAGCGCGGTCTGTTTTTGTCCGGAAGTCAGGGGAGCGAAAAAGAGCCATCCGATCCCCCCGAAGAGAACGATAATCCGAATGACGAGGAAGGCGCGGTCCATGGACCCGAACCGGCCGGAAGGCTGATCAGATGAAGATCTGAACACCGGAATGTTCCGCATCGTTACTCGGTTTTATGGGTGCTGATCCCGAGCACCCGGTACAGGGGTCAGAAACCGGTAAACCCTGTCAAGAGAGCCACGATGGCCACCACCCAGATCCCGATTCTCAATCCCCCCTGAACCGGAGAGAAAATCCCGACACCCGCGAGAAGAATCCCGATCACGATTCGCAAGACCTTGTCGATAGCGCCCACATTTTTCATCCCCGACTCCTCCCGATTGAATGGAAGCCCCACCGAATACGATCACCCCGTCTCCGACTGACGCAAATGATCATGCACCAGATTCCCCCTTTTGTCAAGCAAGCCGGAATTCAATGCTTGACTCGGGCCTCTCGGATAGGGTAAAAATAGAGAAATTACGTGACAGACTTCAAGGCGATGATATGCCTTGAAGCCTTTTTTTATCTGAAGGGAGAAACCCTATGAAAATCGGCAAAGATTCCCATGTATCTCTGGATTATAGGTTAACCCTGGAGAGTGGCGAGGTGATCGAACAGTCACAGCCGGAGAATCCACTGGAAGTAGTCTGCGGATACAATCAGATCATCACCGGACTGGAAAAAGGTCTGATGGGGCATCAGGAAGATGACTCGTTTCAGGTCGTAGTCCCACCGAACGAGGGATATGGAGAACACCTCGAAGAGATGGTACAGGAAGTCCCCCTGGACCGGTTCCCGGAAAATATCGAGCTGAAGGTCGGTATGGCCTTCCAGTCCCAGACCCCTCAGGGCATTCCCGTGACTTTCATCGTCAGAAAAATCGAAAATGGTAACGCAACGGTCGACCTGAACCACCCGATGGCGGGCAAGACGTTGATCTTCGATGTGACCGTGCAGTCGGTAAGGGCCGCCACCCAGGCGGAAATCGACCGGGCGAAGGGACCCGCTTCCTGCGACTCGGGTAATCCGTCCGGCTGTGGCGACTGCAGTTGCGGATAGCCCCCGCGGTCGGGGAAAACCGGGGAAGTCCCCTACTCGGGGGTGGAGAGTTTAGATCGGGTGACCGCGCGGTCGGCCAGACGTTTGGCTTTTTGGGCAGACTGGTAGGCCCCATCCACCATCTTCAGAATCTCGTGGAAATCGAAGGAATGCCACATGACCTCGGAGAGATGGAATTTCTCCCGGGCATCCCGCAGTGCATCGGCCGCCCGGTCGACATTGATTCCCTGACTGCGCGCCATGTTCACGAACTCCCCGCTCCACTTGACAGTGTTCTTGGCGTAGAAGATGAGATTGAGTGTGGCATGGGCCTCTTCAGGAATGTTCGGGGAAATCCGGGTCGACGAATTGTGGCACCGCCGGCACGCGCTCGCCACGTTGTCCGGAGAGAGGATGGAGGTATGCATCGATCCATGGCAGGTAACACAGGTCGGCCCCTGGACCCTCTGCTTCGAAGAAAGAAGAACCTTGTAATGCTTGCTCCGGGTGAATTCATTCAGTTGCGGCTGGTGACACCGGCCGCAAAGGTGTGGAATGTACACGCTGTTCACGCGGCTTTTCGGGTTTGCGGGGGGAAGAACCTGCCGGTGGGCGCCGGGAATCGAATCGTTTGAGGGATCCCCCCCGTGACAACGGTCACAGGTGACCCCATGCCTCTCATGAACCGAGCCCTTCCAGATCCGGTACGCCCTGCCGGGAAACGTCTCCCGGGAAAGGCCGCTGTGACAACCCACGCAGGAATTGCGCGCGGCCAGGACCGGAGAAAAAAGGAGCGCCACCCCCAAGAAGAGACCGCCTGATAAAATTTTGAGCAGGTCGGACATGACCCGTTTCACGACCCAAGATCCTCCATCTTTTTCCTTTTTCCGAAGAGTGGTCTGGATGATTCCGGGAAATCCGGAAGCCCGGGCACAGGCCCATGGATCGCCTGGATATTCAACTTAACAAAAGCGAAAGGGATATTCAAGGTTGAATATTCTCCGGATCTGTGCTTTATATAGAATCCAGTGTCAACCGCGGTCCCGGTTGAAATCCAGGAAAAGCGAAAATGTACTTCTACGGAAGTCAGATCCCTGATCTTGCGCACCTGTGGTACCCGGTCTTTCGATGGATCCTGCCGGTCGCGCTTCTCGTCTTCCTCCCGGTCACGGGCGTCATCCTGAGCCGGACGTTCCTGTCGGTGATCTGCAGTCTCGCCGCCGGAGGCAGGCGGGATACTCCGGCGGCACGTCTGTCGGAGGACCTCGTCAATTCCTGGATCATGCATCCGCTCACCTGGGCGGTTCTCTGCGCGGGACCGGCTTTTGGCGTCATCATCTTCTTCCGGCGCATTCTGAACGCGGACGGAATCTTTCCCCCGGGTGTGGAGCCCGTGATCCAGCTTGGCCTCCCGACAGGCCTGCTGCTTCTTTATTTCCATAAACACGCATCTCCCGCCTGGCAGGAAGATGGCCTTCTGCCGGGCCTGATCGGTATTGCAGGCATCCTGCTTGTCGGCGCCGCCTTTGTGACGGTTATCGCCTGGACCGGTCTCCTCATGAGCCCGGATGACTGGCTGGTCGCGCGGCACTCCCCGAAAGTCCTTCTTTCCTGGAATAACCTGGCAAGGATCCATCTGTTCACGGTCCTCTCTTTCGCGGCAGCCGGCGGCGGGATCCTGATCAAAATCTCACGCACCGGCGAAACCGGACCGGAAGAATGGATCTACCGTCGATTCCGTGTCCGGTTCGGAACGGTCCTCTCACTTGTGGCGGCGCTGATCCTGCCGATTCTCCTGCTCTCTGATCTGATGACTTTGCCGCTCCCGTCTCTCTCGATCGGGATCTATCTCCTGTCCGCGGCGGCGTTTCTCCTTCTGGCTGCGATCAGTCTCCGGTTGATCCATCTCCCCGGCGCTCCCGGGAGGAGACACACCGTCCCCGTCCTGGCGGGCTTTCTCCTTCTCTTTCTGGTCCTCACGCTGGCCGACCAGCTCGCGCGGATCAACGTCACACAGGAAGAGACCCTGCTGATCAGCCTCAAGTCCATGGAAGCAGCCCCTCTGCGGGTCCGGACAGACGACCTTGCGACAGGAAAGAGACGGCTGATTCAGAACGGACATGCAATCTTTCAGCGAATCTGTTCGGCCTGCCACCGGTTCGATCGGAGACTCGTCGGTCCTCCCCTCGATACGGTCCTTCCCAAGTACCGAAACGACATGGAGGGCCTGAAGAGCTTTATCCGAAATCCTGTCAAGAAAAATCCGGACTATCCACCCATGCCCAGACTCGGGTTGAAAGAAGAAGAAATCGAAGCGGCCGCAGCCTACCTTCTCGAAGGATCGCGGAAGAAGGAACAGAGGGGAAGCGACCCCGGATCCGTGAACAGGAGGCGAGAGTGAGTCAAGGCACCCGGAGTTTTCTGATCATCGCCTATTTCGGGATCTTTGTCTTCCTGACACTGGGACTCGCAAGCCGCTGGGTCCGATCCGGCCAACCTCCGGATCAACCCATTCATTTCCCGCACTTCATCCATGTCTCCCGGATCGGACTTCCCTGCAACTTCTGCCATCTCTATGTGGAGAAGGCGAAACGGGCCGGAGTTCCTTCCATCTCCCGGTGCATGTCGTGCCATCAAAGCGTGGCCGTGGAGAAACCGGAGATCAAAAAACTGACCCGGTTCTACCGGGAAAAGCAACCGATCCGATGGATCCGGATCTATTCCATCCCCTCCTTCGTCTATTTTTCCCATAAGAGACACATCAAGGCTCAGGTGGATTGCTCGGCCTGCCACGGCGCCGTCGGGGGAATGAAGAAGATCCGCAAGGTCCGGTCCCTGAAGATGGGCTTCTGTGTCAACTGTCACAGGGACAGGGGGGCGCCGCTCGACTGCGCCACCTGTCACCAGTAAAGGAAAATGCCCCATGAAACGTCGGGACTTTTTAAAAATGGTCGGTCAGGTATCGAGCGCCACACTCCTCTCATCCTGCGGGAAGAAAGGGGAAACGGAAAAACTCATTTCCTACCTTGTCCCCCCGGAAGACGGGGTCATGCCGGACGAGGCGGTCTACGCTCCCACGACCTGTACGGAATGCCCGGCCTGCTGTGGGGTATCACTGAAGAAGGTGAACGGATGGCCGATCAAACCGGAAGGAATCCCCGGGCATCCGGTCAATGACGGCGGTCTTTGTATCCGGGGGCAATCTTCATTGTATCGTCTGTATCACCCGGACCGGATCCGCTCCCCCCTCCTGAGAGGTGAAAACGGGGAATTCCTTCCCACTACCTGGGATCATGCCTTCTCGCTGATTCTGGAAAGAGGGGATCAGACCCGGAAGAATGGTTTGAAGAACTTCTATCTTTCCGGAAGGACCACGGGAACCCTCACCTCCCTGGCCGACCGATTCTGTGAAGAACTGCACATGGAGAGATTACCCGAATTCGAAACGCATTCCCATGCCGCGCTCCGAACGGGCTACGGGATCTTGTTTCATGAAAGGAATCTGCCCCAGTACCGGATCGAGGAGTCCGATTTTCTGCTGACCCTGGGAGCCGATCTCTTCGAAACCTTCATCAGCCCGGTCTCCCACGCACGCCGATTCTCCCGAGCGAAAGAAACCGGCCGGTTCTTCTGGGCGCACCTGGAACCCCACTTCTCTCTGACCGGCGCAAACGCGGACACAAGGCTGGCCATCCGGCCCGGAAGTGAGGCCGATTTTCTGCTTTACCTCCTGACGGTCCTGTCCGCAGAAGGCGCTTTCCGGTCCATGATACCGCAGAAAATCCTGGCCGCGCTTCCCCGGATCTCCGGCAAGGAGGCGAGCCTTCGTACCGGTCTTTCCGAAGAACATCTGAGGCGGTTGGCCCTTCACTTCAAAAAGGCCGGACATCCCCTCCTGATCACAGGTGGACTCTCCACTGCGCACTCCCGGGGTACCGAGACCGCCGTACTGAGCGGATTGATTCAATGGGCAACGGGGATGGATCGCAACACCCTCGATTTCTCGCGATCGGAGACCTATTCACGAGTCGGAACGCTTCGGGACATCAGGGACCTGTCGATCCGGCTGGACCGGAAGGAAGTGGGACTTCTCTTTCTTTCCCGCATCAACCCGGTCCGGGATTTCCCCTCCTCCTACAGGATCCGGGAAAATCTCAAAAGAACAAGATTCACGATCGTGTTGACGGATCTCCCGGATGAAACCACTCAGGAAGCCGATCTGGTTCTTCCCCTGTCCCACTCCCTTGAATCCTGGGGAGACACCTCTCCGAGACGGGGCGTCCGCACCCTGATCCAGCCGATGATGAAGCCCCTTTACGGGACCCTTTCCGAAGGGGAAATCCTTCTCCGGTTGATTCGAAGCAAAAGCGGCCGCCCCCTTGCGGAAACCTACCGTGAATACCTCCTGTCCGAATGGAGAAAACATCATGACGCAACCTCCATCCGGGAACTGCTTCAGGTCGGTTACATCCAGGAAGAGGTCCCGCTTCAAAAGATGGATCTGGATCCGGTCCGAACCGCGGGCTTTCTGAAGAACCTGCGAAAAACCCGGACACCGAAAACCCCGATCCTGATCGCGCCTCCCTCCATCCGAACCTTCGACGGACGCAGCCGGGACCTCCCCATTCTGTCGGAGGTCCCGGATCCCCTCACCACGGTATCGTACGGGAATTGGATATCCATCTCTCCGGCGACGGCTGAAGGGTTGTCGCTGAAAGACAGGGACGAGGTCGAGTTCTCCGTCCGCGGCTGGTCCGGCAGACTGCCAGTCAGAATCCAGCCGGGGCTTCCCGAGGGAGTCTTCCAGGTGTACAGGGACCAACTGGGCTCTTCTCCTCCCTTTCCGGTGGAGAATCGCTCCGGCGAATCCGGCCGGTTTCTGGAAGGAATTCAGATCAGGAAAACCGGACTCTCCATTGCGATCCCGATCCTCTCCGGGTCCTTATCCCAGCGCGGGCGCGGCGTCATTCCGGACCCTGTCCATAAAAACGAGGAAAAGCGGCACAACCGAATCTCCCTCTATCCGGAACATCGGCACGAAGAATACAGCTGGGGCATGGCCATCGATCTGGATCTCTGCATCGGCTGCTCGGCCTGCGTGGCCGCCTGCTATATCGAAAACAATATTCCCCTGGTCGGCGTCGGGGAACACCTCAAGGGACGGGAGATGTCCTGGATTCATCTCGAACCCTTTCTTCTCGGAAACGGACGGATGGAATGGATCCCCATGTTGTGCCAGCAATGCGAGTCGGCGCCCTGTGAGCCGGTATGCCCGGTCTACGCCTCGTATCACAACCCTGAAGGTCTGAATATCCAGGTCTACAACCGATGCGTGGGAACCCGGTACTGCTCCAACAACTGTCCCTACAAGGTCAGGCGGTTCAACTGGTTCGAACACACCTGGAAGAAACCACTCAATCGGATGCTGAATCCCGCCTTGTTTGTACGTTGGAAAGGGGTCATGGAGAAATGCACCTTTTGCATTCAACGCATTCGAAAGGCCCGGGACAGGGCCGAGGATGAATCCAGGAAAATCCGTGACGGAGAGATCGCCACCGCCTGCGGACAAAGCTGCCCGACCGGCGCCATTGTATTCGGGAACCTGTTGGACAAAACGTCCAGGGTCTATCAACTCGCTCATTCATCCCGCGCCTACCGGGTCTTTGAGAATCTCGGGACGGAACCATCGGTTTACTACCTGAGGAACCGCCGGGAAGGGCGTTCACTTTGACACATGGAATCTTGCATCCGGGTATGCGACTCAGGACAGAGGATGTATAGCGTGACTCATTCAGGACAGAAAAGCCATGCAGCAGAGAATTCGACCGCAACAGATTGAAGAAGATGTACTCGCTTCGCTTTCGAAACCCGGCCATGCCTACCGGGGCGCCTTGGGGTTCTGCGCCGCACTCTTCCTGCTCGGCATGTCTCTCTGGGGATTCCAGCTCAAGCATGGGATGGGGGTCGCCGGCATTAACCACCCTGTGGCCTGGGCCGTCTATATCACGAACTTCGTCTTCTGGGTCGGAATCGCCCATTCCGGCACACTGATCTCCGCAGTGCTCTTCCTCCTGCGCGCCCGATTCCGGACCAGTTTCAACCGGGCAGCGGAGGCCATGACCGTTTTCGCACTGATGGTCGCCGGCCTCTTTCCGCTGATTCATCTCGGACGAAGCTGGGTCTTCTATTATCTGTTCCCCTATCCCACCCAGCGACACATCTGGGTCAATTTCCGTTCTCCCCTGATCTGGGACGTCTTCGCCATCGGAACCTATTTCACGGTCAGTCTCGTTTTTTTCTACGTCGGGATGATCCCCGACTTCTCGATCGTAAGACGCTACACACGGGGGATCCGGAAACGAATTTACCAGACCCTTTCTCTCGGCTGGCAGGGCGAACTCACGGAATGGAGGAACTACAACCAGCTCTATCTCTTCCTGGCGGCCTTTGCCACCCCGCTCGTCGCATCGGTGCACTCCATCGTCTCCTGGGACTTCGCCATGAGCATCGTGCCGGGATGGCACACGACGATCTTCGCACCCTATTTCGTGGCCGGGGCGATCTTCTCCGGGACGGCCATGGTCATCACCCTGGTGCTGCCCCTGCGGCGCGCCCTCTCCCTGGAGCGGTACATCACCCTCGATCATTTCGAGGCGATCGCCAAGATCCTTCTCTTCACCTCCCTGATCGTGACTTACTCCTACATCGTCGAGTTCGGAATGGCCTTCTACGGCGGAAACCCCGTCGAGATGGAGACCTTCCGGTACCGGGCGCTGGGAGACTACAGGATCCTCTTCTGGATCATGATCCTCTGTAACTCCCTCCTGCCGCTGACTCTCTTCCTGCGGAGATTCCGGCGGAACCTTTCCTGGCTGTTTGTTCTTTCTCTGCTGGTCAATGTCGGGATGTGGATGGAACGCTTCGTCATCATCGTCTCGTCCCTCGCCCGGGATTACGACCCCTACTCCTGGGGAACCTACCGGCCGACCTTCGTCGAGACCGGGATCACCCTGGGGGGATTCGGTCTTTTCTTCATGGCCTATCTGATCTTTTTGAAAACCCTCCCCGTGCTCTCGATCACGGAACTCAAGGAGCGGGAAACATGTCCGAAGTAATGCTGTTTACAGACTGTGATGAATTCGTGGCTCAACTCAGGCGGATGATTGACCAGGGGGTGCCGAAGGACCGCATCCAGGTCCGGATGCCTTACCCTATCCGGGAAGCGGAGGAGTTGCTCCTTCCCGGGCGGGGGTGGGTTCGGGTCTTCACACTGGCCGGAGCCTCCGCCGGCTTTCTCATCGGAGTCGGGTTCACCATCTATACGGTGCTGAGTTGGCCCCTGATCACCGGCGGAAAACCGCTCATCTCCATTCCGCCTTTTCTGCTGATCGCGTATATCCTGACCATTCTCTTCGGATCGCTGGCATCCTTCCTGGGTTTCTTCCTCCTTTCCATTCTCCCGAAGATTCACCGGGTTGTCTCTCCCCTGGAGGAGTACGGAAACCAGTTCGTGATCCGGACGGAGGAAACGAGATGACCGGGGGGCTCACGGCGCGCGGGGGGAAACGGTGGTGGACGGCGGCACTGATCCTGTGGGGGGGAATTGCGTTTATCGAGAACGGACCGTTCTCCGGAAGGAACGGATCCCTCCTGATGACCCTGCTCTTCTGGACGGCCGTGATCGAGGGGTGTATCGCGGTGGCCGCGGTCTGCGAGGTGGTTCACGCCCGCTGGTTCCGCTCCGTCCGGAGAGAACTGCTCTCCGTGACGCCCATGCTCTACCTCATATGCCTGCTCTTCCTGCTGCTCATTCCACGCATGGACCTCTACCCCTGGACCGGAGGAAACGGAGTCGGTATCTGGCTGAACAAACCTTTTTTCATCCTCCGCAACCTCGCGGCGCTTCTCCTCACGGCCTGGTCCGGCCGGCGTTTCACCGTCCGTTCGATCCGGAACGATGAGAAGCGGGAGCGTGCGGCGGTCGTCTACCTCTTCTTCTTCGTCCTCTCGCAGACCTTGATCGCCTTTGACTGGGTCATGTCCCTGGAGTACCCCTGGTACAGTACCCTCTTCGGGGCCTACTTTTTTGTGGAGGCGCTCTACGTGGGACTCGCCGTCTCCGGAATCCTGCTCTCGCTCCTGCACGGCAGGGCACATGACAAAGACTGGAAGAGACTGCGGGAGAGCCTGCGCGACGTGGCAACACTCCTCTTCGGTTTCAGTATCCTGTGGGGCGGACTCTGTTTCACCCAGTTCCTGGTCATCTGGTACGGAAACATCCCCGAGGAAGTAGGCTTTCTCGTCGAAAGGGTGACCACCTCCCCCCTACGGGAGATGTCGTACCTCGTCGTATTCGCCTTCTTCCTCGTCCCCTTCCTCGTACTGCTTCCAAGACGGGTCAAGAAAAATCCATGGATCGTTTCCCTGGTCTCCCTCTCCATCCTCATCGGCCTGATCATCGAACGAGCCATCTTCCTCCGGCCCCTGATACCGGTCGGGACGGACTTCTTCCTCACCGAGCTTACGGCCATCCTGGTCCTACTTTTCTTCCGGGTCCGGACAAGCCGGAGCGCTCCGTCCCCGCGGCCATGACCGGTAAACCGGAGCTTCACCTCCCCCTTACAGGTATTCCCTCAGGATCTCCGCTAAAACGGCCTGATCCACGGGACGGTCCAGAAGCGTCCCCTCTTTCAGAACGGAGAATTTTTCTTCGAAGGTTGGGCGTTCGTCCCGGTAGATCACTCCAATCGGGATTTTCTCTCCCCATTCCATGGCCTTCCTCATGGCCGCTTCCCAGTCCCGGGGGTCATAGTCATCCGGAAGCGGGTAACACCGTTCCTTGTACCAGGCATACGTATTGATTTTGTTGAAGGAGACGCAGGGTTGGAGCACGTCGATCAGAGAGAGACCGCGATGGGCGATTCCCTCCCGGATCATCTTTGCAAGATGCTCCGGCATCCCGGAAAAACTGCGGGCCACAAATCCCGCATGCAGAGAGACCGCCAGGGCGAGAGGATGGATCGGCTCGGAGAGCGCACCTCCCGGTTGCGCCTTGGTCACAAACCCTTCATCCGAGGTGGGGCTGGCCTGCCCCTTGGTCAAGCCGTACACCTGATTGTTGTGGACCAGAACCGTCATGTCGATGTTACGGCGCAGGGCGCCCAGAAAGTGGTTTCCTCCCTCTCCATAGGTGCAGCCGTCCCCACTCTCCGCAATAACGATCAATTCGGGGTTGGCGAGCTTCGCGCCGGTCGCCACGGGAAGATGCCGTCCATGAAGGCCGTTGAACAGATTGGTCTTCAGATAGTGAGGCGTCTTGGCCGCCTGTCCGATCCCGGATACAAAGAGCACCTGATGGGGAGCAATGCCACTCGCGACAAGGGCCTGCTTGAGTGCCTTCAGAATGGAAAAATTTCCGCACCCCGGACACCACGCCGTCTCAAAATCACCGTAATCAGTGATGCTGACCATCTCCCTCCCTTTCAAAGGACAAAAAACAGGGTCAGCTGTTCAGCTCCCGCAGGATAAACTCCGGCGTGATCGGAAGTCCGTCATACCGGAGGACCTTCTTCGTGATCTCAAACCCCGTCTCTCTGCGGATCAGGCGGGCGAACTGCCCAGTGGCGTTCCCCTCGACAGAGACGACCTCTTGCGCCCCCTCCAGAATCCCCAGAAACTGTCCGGGGACCAGCGGCCAGACCTGGGAGAAATGGAGCATGGAGACCCGCCTCCCACGGCGGTTCAGGGAAGACATCGCCTCTTGGACCGACCCCATGGAAGACCCCCAGCAGACCAGCAACAATTCGGGGTTTTCCTCTCCCGAACAGAAAGGAGGAAGCACCTCCCGGAGCATTCCCTCCCCCTTTGCCAGCCTTTTTTTCACCATGCGGGTTCGCATGACGAGGTCTTCAGTGATATGACCGTCTTCGGTATGTTCATCACTGTCGGCCACCACAAGACAGCGGGATCGCCCCGGCAGAAAACGGGGCGAAACTCCGTCGTCTGAAAAGGCAAAACGGTGGTACACCCCCTCAAACAGAGCGGGATCCGCACCGACCCGGACCGGCGGGAGATTTTCAACATCGAAAGGCTCCACGGCCCGAAAAGAATCGGCCAGGAACTGATCAGTCAGGAGGAAAACCGGCCCCTGGTATCGTTCGGCAAGCGCGAAAGCCCGCCGGGTCAAGTGGAAACACTCCTCCACGCTCCCCGGCGCAAAGAGCGCCCTCGGGAACTCGCCGTGACCGGAATGGAGCACAAATTCCAGGTCCCCCTGTTCAGTGCGGGTTGGAAGCCCGGTCGCCGGTCCCGGACGCTGGGCGATCACGATCACCAGCGGTGTTTCGGTCATCGCGGCCAGGCTGACCCCCTCCACCATAAGCGCAAACCCGCCGCCCGAGGTCGCCACCATGGCCGGAGCACCCGCGAAGGAGGCGCCGATCGCCATGTTCACCGCGGCGATTTCATCCTCCGCCTGCTCCACGATCAAGCCGGCCTTCTCCGCCCTGGCGACCAGATTCAGGGGAATCGATGTGGAAGGCGTCATGGGATAGAATGCACAGAACTTCAGACCGGCGGAGAGGGCGCCCAACGCCACGGCCTCGTTCCCGTTTAGCATCAGGCGTTCACGGGATCGGGGAGGGGGCAGGCGAAAAGAAGAGAGATCGGACGATTCCGCACACCACCGGTACAGATCGTGTAACACCTTGCGGTTCTGCTCAACAACCGCCGGATCCTTCTTCCCGAGGAGGTCCCCCACCAGGTTGTGAAGCAACCCCTCGTCCAGACCGAGAAGAGAACCGGCCACCCCGAGCGCGGCGACATTGGAATACCTGGTGGAAGAAAACTCCCCGTAGGGAACGCTCAGAATTTCCTCTCCGAAGAGATCGAAGGAACGGTCCAGGACAATCCTTCCCTCCGCCGAAAGTTCCCGGCGATGGAGCAAGGCGGCCTCCCGGGAAAGCGCGATCAACAGATCGATCCGATCCCCCGGCGCCGTAATTTCCTCCGAACTCACCCGAACGGCGAAGGTATTGTGGCCTCCCCGGATACGGGAATGATAGCCCTGCGTCACGACGATGGAAAAACCGCTTCGCACAAGGCTTCTGGCCAGGAGCTGGCCGATGGTGACGAGTCCCTGCCCGGCCTCACCGCCGATCACCACCTGAATGGAAGAAGACACATCCGGCCCTCATTCAATCTTCGGAAAAACAGGCTCCGCTCCGAATCCGATCGACTCACCGATTCCGGAAGGAAGAATAGAAACTCGGGCATCCAACCGGGATCTGATCCCAACGGTTCTGTATATTCTCAGGCATCCGCCTTCCAGAGCCCGTGCAGGTTGCAATACTCCCGGGCCGTGATCCGGTCCGCCCGGATTTCAAAGAACGCCTTCGGCTCCCCGCCCGGCTCCAGGAACTTCCGATAGACCGTACCGTCAGCGACCAGCTCGATCCATTCAATGTAATGTTTTTCCTCCATGGGATGCGCAACACTGCCGACAGTGACCAGAATCCCTTCGGTGTTTTTCTCGATTACGGGTACGTGCTTTTCCAGGGCGGCATCGGTCGTGTTCTCCGAAAAAAGCACCATCGGTCGGTTACAACAAACCAGTTCCCCGTCTCCCGGATGGATCATCTCCACTATGTTTCCGCATACTTCACACTTGTAGATTTGCAACCTCTCGGTCATGATTCATCCTCCTTCCGATTATGCATAGGGATAGATGTTTTTCTTGATTTTCTCGAAATCGGCCAAAAGTTTGTCGTGTTTCCTTTCGTCGGTCCAAAGATAGTTGAGCAGATACTCCTGAACAATCATCTTCCTTCCCTTGAGAGCGGCCAGCGAATCCTCGACCAGCTTGACCATCCGTTTCTCGGTGGCAAGGTGGCGCTCAATCATCTCCCACACATCAGCCATTTCCTCCGGGGTCAGGGAGAGGGGTTTGCTCTCCAAACTGTCGGCAATCATCTCCTGCACCAAGTAATGCAGTTTGGAGTCGTGCTGTATGATCTCCATGACTATTCGGACAATCGCATTATCGGTCTTTTCCATGACCTGTCCGGTGATGGAAACCGCGGCGTCCTCGATCTTCTGCCAGCTTCTCATGTTTTTGATAATCTTCTCCTGCACTTCTTTGGTCTTCATCTACTCCCTCCATTCCCGTGTCCAATCATCACCCCGCCATAACAGAGACACCTTCTCGGAAGGCATCTTCGTCGTCCAGTTACCAGTTCTCGGCCAGAAGCTCAAAATAGGCCTGCGGATGGGCGCAAGCCGGACAGACACCCGGTGCCTCATCACCCTCATGGAGATATCCGCAATTTCTGCACCGCCAGACAGTCTTTTCCTTCTTCCGGAATACCGTCCCGTTTTCCACGTTGGCCAGAAGGTCAAGGTACCGCTTTTCATGCTGTTTTTCGGCAACCGAGATCGCTTCGAAAACACGGCCGATCTCATCAAACCCTTCCTCGCGGGCGATCCGGGCAAACCCGGGATACATCTCGCTCCACTCCCCGTGCTCACCGGCCGCCGCAGCCTTCAGGTTCTCCGCCGTGGACCCGATCACACCCGCCGGGAAGGACCACCGGACCTCGGCCTCTCCTCCCTCGAGAAACTTGAAGAACCGCTTCGCGTGTTCCCGCTCCTGGTTGGCAGTCTCTTCAAAGATGTCGGCAATCTGGACCAATCCGTCTTTTCCCGCACGGGACGCAAAATAGGTGTAACGGTTGCGTGCCTGTGATTCCCCCGCAAAGGCGGTCAGAAGGTTTTTCTCCGTTTTCGATCCCTTCAACTTCATTGCGATGGTCTCCTTTCCTGTCACTTCATTTCATTCATGCCCTGTTCCACAGATCAAATACACTCCTCCTCCCGCCGGACCTTTTTCCAAAAGACCGGTCACAAAACCCCTCAGGCTACCCTCTCATGTAGAGACCTCTCCGGCAGGTACTTCGTCCCGGCGTCCACCCTATTCCTCTTACCGGAACCGGATTCATTCAGAAAGTACCAGCGGGGTCGGTATTCGTCAAGCGGGCATAAACCACCCAAATCCGGCGATAGAAATGTTCAGATCGTTTGGTTGAGGAAGCTCGTTTTGAAAAGTGTCCGGATAAACCTTTCAACCAAGAGGGGCTTTTTGTTTTGGATGAAACTCCTATCGCTCATTCAGGGGAACCAAGTTACGATCTGTCTTGTGAGCCGGCCGCATCCTATGGTAAGATACTCCACGTTTTCGGACCTTCAAACCGTCATTCTTGTCAGGAAAGTTGTGATGCCCAAACCAGTGGTTGCCATTGTGGGAAGACCCAATGTGGGGAAATCCACACTTTATAATCGTCTGATCGGACGGCGCAAGGCCATCGTCGGAGATATGCCGGGCATTACACGCGATCGGAACTACTCCTTCACGGAATTTGACGACCACCCTTTTTTTCTGGTCGATACGGGAGGATTCGAACCCCGGGCCGGGAATCCACTGATGGGCCAGATTGGGGATCAGGTAGAAAAGGCCGTGGAAGAGGCGGATTGTATCCTGTTCGTAATGGATTGCAGGACAGGTCTGACTCCTTCAGACCGGGAGGTGTACCGTTTTCTCCGGACAAAAGGGAAACGGGTCTATCCCGTCCTCAACAAAGTCGATGGTCCCAGGCAGGAAAAGAACGTCTATGAATTCTATGAGCTGGGAACCGAAGACTTCCATCTCATCGCGGCCGAACAGGGCATCGGTATTGAAAAACTGATGGAAGCAGTCGTTGAGTCCTTTCCGAAAAAAGAGGCACCCGAAGAAGAAAAAGAAGAGGCCCCCCCTAAAATCAGCGTTGTGGGGAGACCCAATGTGGGAAAATCCACCTTGATCAACTCCCTGATCGGTGAAAAACGGTTGATCGCGAGCGAGATCCCGGGAACCACCCGGGACGCCATTGACACGCCGATCCGTTACAAGGGAGAGCCCTATCTTCTGGTCGATACGGCCGGTATTCGAAGAAAAGGCAGGATCCGTGATAAAATTGAAACTTACAGTGTGATCAAGGTCCTGAAGAGTATTGAACGTTCCGACCTCTGCCTGATCCTGATCGACGCCTTGGAAGGGATCACGGCCCAGGATATCCGGGTCGCAGGCCTGGTCTATGAGGCAGGCATCGCCTCTATACTCCTGGTAAACAAGTGGGACCGGATGTCCGGAAAAACAAGCAGGAAGGCCTTTACCGAGGAAATCCAGAGGCACCTGAAGTTCATGAACTATATGCCGATCCTCTTTGTTTCGGCGCTCACCGGCTACCAGTTGAACCGGATCTTTCCTCTCGCGACAAGGATCAGGAAAGAGGTCTTCAGGAGGATTCCAACGGCCGATGTGAACCGGGTCTTACGCACGGCGGTCACCCACCATGAACCTCCTCTCTACCGGAAAAGAAGAGTGCGGTTCTTTTACGGAACCCAGACGGAGATCGCGCCCCCCACCTTTATCCTCTTCGTCAACGCGCCCGCGGGCGTCCATTTTTCGTACCGCCGGTTTCTCATCAATCAGTTCCGGAAGCACCTCGGTTTCGAACAGGTTCCCATTCGTATCTTTTTCAAGAAAAGGAAATAACGCGTCTCACCCCTGGAGTGCCCGGAGAATCGTATTCGGTTTCACATCTTCACGGATTACAACCTCACCGATCCTTCGGGGGAGGACAAAACGCACCTTGCCGTCTCTCACCTTCTTGTCGTGGGAAAGAATCCGCATGACCTCCCCGGGATCGATTTCCGGCATGGTGGTGGGGAGCCCGATCCGGTCCAACAGTTCTTTGAGTCTCAAAACCGTCCGTTCATCGCAAAGATCCATCCGATAGGCGATCCGTGCGGCGGCCACCATCCCCATGGAAACGGCCTCTCCATGAATATAACGCGTGTATCCGGTCAGGGATTCCACCGCATGCCCCAGGGTGTGACCGAAATTCAGGATGGCACGCAGTCCCGACTCCCGTTCATCCCGTTCCACAACGTCCGCCTTGACCGTACAGGAAGATCGTACGACCACGGAGACGGCATCCAGGCGCAACTGAAGAATCTCCGAAAGATGAGACTCCAGGAAATCAAAAAATTCCGGATCGGAAATGACACCATATTTCACAACCTCGGCCATCCCGGCTTGGATCTCTTTCTCCGGCAGGGTCGAAAGAAGCTCCGGATCGCATAGAACCATTCGAGGCTGATAAAAGGCCCCGATCAGGTTTTTCCCTTCCGGATGGTCTACTCCGGTTTTCCCTCCGATGGCACTGTCCACCTGGGCCAGGAGGGTCGTGGGAATATTCACGAAATGGACACCCCGCATATACGTGGCCGCGACGAATCCGGCCAGATCTCCGATGACTCCTCCCCCCAGGGCCAGCACGGTCGAGCTGCGGTCCATTTGAAAGGCGACCAGTTCATCATAAAGGCGGGAAGCGGTGGCAAGCGATTTGTGTGTCTCCCCGTCCGGAACCTCGATCATCCGAACCAGAAACCCGTTTTTTTCAAGGACCTTTTTCAGCCGTGTCCCATAGAGCGGCCGCACGACGGAGTTGGTGACCAGTGCGACCTTCCGGCCGAGATTCAAAGGTTTGAGCTCTTCTCCGACCCGGGCGATGGACCCGGCCCCGATGAGGATGGAATAACTCCGATCCCCCAGACGGACATTGACTTTTTCCGTGGGCTTAATATTGATGGACATCCGATTGAAACCCTTCATAGTTCCTCTTCATCTCAGACAGGGAATCCCCTCCGAATTTCTCGATGAAGGCGCGCGCGAGTTCGAAGGCCACGACCGCCTCGGCGACTACCCCAGCCGCGGGAACGGCACAAACATCGGATCGTTCCACGCTCGCCTTGAAGGTCCGTCGGTCGGCGATATCCACGGAACGAAGGGGCCTCATTAAAGTCGGGATCGGCTTCATGGCCGCCCGGATCACGATCTCCTCCCCGTTGCTGATCCCCCCTTCAATCCCACCGGCACGATTGGTTCTCCGATAGAACCCCTTCCGTTCGGAATAGAAGATCTCATCATGAATCTCAGAGCCGGGTTGCCGTGCCGCCTCGAAACCGATGCCGATTTCCACTCCCTTGATGGCCTGAATCGACATCACGGCGCCGGCAAGACGGCCGTTCAGTTTCCGATCATAATGCACGTGACTCCCAAGACCTACGGGAACCCCCGATGCGATCACCTCAAAAACCCCCCCCAGAGAATCCCCTTCCTCCCGGGCTTCATCGATCCTCTTCCGCATCCGGGCGGCCGTCTCGGGATCCAGACAACGCAGATCGGATTTTTCAGCAACCCTCCTGATCTTCCGCGCAGAAAGTTTTTCTTCCCGGTGTGACCGTATTCCTCCAATCTCCACCACATGGCTTACGACTTCAATCCCGAACACGGACAGAAGAGAACGGGCCGCCGCCCCCACGGCCACGCGCGCGGCCGTCTCCCGGGCGGAGGACCGCTCCAGGATGTTCCTGAGATCCCGATGGCCGTACTTCATCCCGCCGGGCAGGTCGGCATGCCCGGGACGGGGTCGCGTGAGCTGCTTCAACTCCCCGGTTCCCTTTCCCTCCGCGGACATCACTTCCTGCCAGTTCTTCCAGTCACGGTTTTCAATCCAGAAGGCGATCGGGCTCCCCAGGGTTTCTCCCCCGCGAACCCCGGACAGAATCGTAACCCGATCCGCCTCGATCCGCATCCTGGCCCCCCGTCCATACCCGACCATCCGACGGGAAAGATCGAGATTGATTCGATCGGAGGAAAGAGGAAGACCCGCGGGCATCCCTTCCAGAATGGCGGTCAGCCCCCTCCCATGGGACTCACCGGCTGTCATATAACGCAGAACCATGGATCACAACACCTATCGTAGAATGAAAAACCCGGATGGAATCATAATCAAAAAAAGGAAGGATGTAAATACAAGATTCGTGCTGAAGGGAACGCCCCGTACCGGGGGTTCCCTTCAGCGGATGATCTTGGGAATAATAAAGACCAGGAGTTCCTTCTTCTTCTTGTCTGTGAGCTCTCGTCGGAACAGCCTTCCGACATAGGGAAGATTCATCAGACCGGGGATCCCTTCCTCCTTCTCCGTCTTGTCAATCACATAGATACCCCCGATCACCGTGATCTCACCGTCGTCTAAAAGTACCGACGTTTTGGCCGTATTCCGGGTGATGGCCGGATTCCCCGCCACCGCGTCATCAAAATTCGGAGCGTCACGATGGGTCTCCACTTCGAGCAGTATGGTGTTCTCGGAGGTCACGTGGGGAGTCACCTCGAGTTCCAGATTGGCCTCCACAAACTCTACGGTGGCGCCGTTCTGGGAAGTGGTGTTCAGGAAGGGGATGTCCTCTCCCTGGATGATGTTCGCCTTCTGGTTGTCCACGGTCATGATCCGGGGCGAGGAAATGACCTTGGCAAGATTCTTGGTCTGCGCGAGGGAAAGCCGCATGTCCAGAACGGCAATACCGTCTGAAAAGAAACGGCCTAAATTGAACCCGAATGTGCCGGGTGGACTCAGAACAGATGTCGCGGGAAGGTTCAGATTAAATCCCACCGGAAGGGTATCACCGCCGGATATGGCCGGCGTCCCCGTATCCCGGTCTTTCAGCCCATAGAAGGCATCGGATCCGGTATTGCCACCGAAGATATTGGAAGAGGTATGTTTGGATTGCTTGCCCCTGGCGAATCCCCACTGGACCCCGACCTCTCTCGCGAAACCGTCGTTCGCTTCCACAATTCGGGCCTCAATCAGAACCTGGGGAATCCGGGTGTCCAACCTCCGCACCAGGGTTTCGATCTGTTCCACGTTCTTCGATATGTCGTGCACAATCAGGGTATTCGTCCTTTCATCGATATCGATCTTTCCCCGGTCGCTGAGGATGTTGCTGATCAGCTCCGAACTTTTGATCTTGTCGATGTCCGAATAGTTCACCGGAATGATCCGGGTGACCATCGGCTCTACCTTATCGCTGGCCTTCATCGCCGCCAGCCGTTTGTTGGCCTCATCGGTAATGGTTTCGGAACGGGCGATACGAATCACCTTCCCCATCCGGACCTTGTCCAGACCGTTCGTCATCAGAACGATATCGAGGGCCTGGTCCCAGGGGATGTTCTTGAGATTCAGGGTCACCTTCCCGCTCACATCGGACCCGAAGACAATGTTCACACCGCCGACATCCGCCAACAGCCGGAGGACATTCACCACATCGGCGTCCTGAAGATCCAGGGAGATCCTCTTTCCCGTGTACTTTTTCGCTCCAACAGGCTTGGACAAAGAGGAATAGATCTTCCTGACATTAACCGGCTTGCTGGAAAGAGAACCCGTGCCGGAGGTTTGCCCGCTCTTCAGAGATTGAATCAGGTTTTCGATCTTGTCCCCGGCACCGGCTTTCCGAACAGGAAGCGAGAAAACCGCCAAGACCAGCAGAATGCAAAGAAACAGACTTGTCCTTGTCCCAGGGCATCTCATCGTCTCGCCTCCTCCTTTTTATTCAGTTGGAGAACAATCTCGGAGACCTGGATCTGCCCCAGAAAGTCTCTCTTCTCTTCCTTTACAATCACCTTGTCCTCCAGGATTTTCTCTACAACACCTTCCTTCATCCCCACACGGACGCCGGGCCGGAGAAAGTATCCTTTCCCATCCGGGGTCTGAATCAGAGCCGTCATCCCCTTTCGGCTCTTCACGATTCCTACCAGTTTCATGTCTTCGACTCTCACCTTCTGCAGGGGCGTCAATTCGCCGCCGGTCATGGTCTGTTCAGATCCTCTGCGAAGCAGAGAAATAAACGGGTCACGCCGCTCTCCCGGAATATAGGTATATTCTTCCCTGGAAGGAACCGTCCGTTGAATCGACTTCCCCTCTTGATTCACCTGGATCCGAACGGACGGCTCGTCAGCCGCGTGAAGAGGGATCAACGATCCCTGTGCCCAGAAAAACATCACTACGGCCAGAACGGTCTTCCCGATTTTCCACTCCAGATCATTCATCACCATACCTTCCGGAAACGTTTTTCACGAAGGCCGGTCTTTCGTTCGCCCCCCTATCGGGAGACTTTCGTCTCCGCCTCGCTCACGGCACTGAAGGTCTTGGCCACGCACTTGGTCACAATCCCGTTCGCACCCGGCGCCTTGGTCATGGAGAGATTGTTGATGTTGACGATTCGGGCCAGTTTGCTCACGCGATCCAGAAAGATCCCCACTTCATGATATCCTCCGGTCATCACAATCTCGACCGGAATTTCGTAATAAAGACCGGAAGCGCTTTTGACCTTTTTGCGCGGTTTCCAGAACTGCATCTCCAGCCCCGATTGCTGGCTTAAAACCGACACCTGTTTCAGCAGACTGGTCACCTCGCTGCTGGCGGGAAATTTCTGCTGTACTTCCTTGAGCTTTTGTTGCAATTGAGCGTTCTTGGTCATCAATTCGTCTTTCTTTTCAGCAAGGCTCTTGTTCACAATGATCTGGCGTTCCAGCTCCCGGATGTCCTTGCCGAGCCGGTGAATCTTCTTGGAGTTATTCCGGTACGGATAAAAAAAGAAGATGCCGATCACCGCAACGAATACGATGAGTATCATCAGCACTCTTTGTTGTTTCGGAATCCCTTCCAGCGTCTCAAAACTCATAACGCACCTTTTCCAGAGCTCCCCGCCCTGACCGGGGGAACCGTCACCCGCGCGCTTAACCGGAAAGAATAGACCTTGACCTTATCCCGGTTGATCTGCTTGGATTCCAACAGCTGCACCCCCTGAAAAAATGAAGAGCTTTTGAGCCGGTTGATAAAATTAACGATCGCAATATTGGCAAAGGCCGAACCGGCCAGGGTCAGGAGATCTCCCTGCAAGCTCAAAGAATTAAACCAGAGTTGATCCGGAAGATTCAAACTCAGCTCGTCCAGAACATGCACCGGACCGTTCTGGCGGTTTTCCAGTTCCTTGATGATCTTGATTTTCTGTTCATAGACCGCCTTGTCTTTCTTGAACCGTTCGACTTCCGCCACGACCTTCTTCAACCGTTTCAGTTCCTGCTCTTTCCGGCTTTTTTCCAGGGTCAGTCGCTCCACCTTGTGCCCCTGCCAGGACCAGACCAATCCCAGAAGAATCACGACAAGCAACAGGATCAGCCCGGACAGCAGAAGCTCCTGTTTGATCCCGAGTTGTTTCCGAGTCTTTTTAACGGGAAGAAGATTGATTCGGATCATTTATCATTTGCTCTCCGGAGGGCCAGACCGATGCCGACCGCCGCCGTCGGTGCAATCTCCAGAATCCGGTCCATGTCAAAGGTTCCTTCAAGAATCTCAATATTCTGAAAGGGATTCAGTATCTCGACTTCAACCCCAAGGTGTCCGGCCAGATATTCCCGAAACCCCTTCATCTTCGCACACCCGCCGCTGATCATGACCCGTGCCACCGGCTCTTTGTTTAAGGACGCCGTGGCCCGATAGAAATCAAAGGACCGGAGAATCTCGGAGGCAATGTCGTGTGTGACGGATTCCAGAATGGGAATCACATCCTGGTAAGCCACTCCTTCCAGGTCCTTTCCTCTCTTGACCGTTTCGGCATCTTCAAAGTTGATCCCGAACTCTTTCTGGATCGCCTCGGTGAACTGGTTCCCCCCGATCGAAATATCCCGCGTAAAAGAAGGCATCCCATTCTGAATGATATTAATATTCATCAGGCCCGCCCCGATATCCACCAGGGCGACGGCCTCATTTCGATTGATTTCATAATTGATTTCATACATGTTTTCCAGGGCGAAGGCGTCTACATCCACCACGACCGGCCTGAGACCGGCCTCCTCGACCAGAGATGTATATTCATTGATCTTGTCCTTCTTGACGGCGACCAGGAGCACCTCCATCTGCTTGTTGCCGTTTTCTTCGATGGGTCTTAAGATCTGATAGTCTATGTTGACGTCTTCAATGTCGAAGGGAATGTATTGCTCCGCTTCCCATTGAATCGACTCATCCAGTTCCTCCTCCGTCATCACAGGAAGATTGATCTTTTTGACAATCACGGAGATCCCTGAAACGGAGAGGGCCACATCCTTGACCTTGATTCTGTTGTCCCGATAAATCTCCTGGATGGTCGAGACCACCCTTTCTGCGTCCATGACCGTCCCGTCTACGATGACCTCGGGATCAATGGAGCGGACATCCATATGAATCAACTGAAAAGCGCCGCCGGATTCCTTGAGCTGGAAAACCTTAACGGAGCTGGAACCGATATCCAGGCCGACGAGATGTTTTGATTTAGAGAACAACATGTTCTCCTCCACTGTGCGGGGATTCGCACAAGGCAAGGTGAGGCCGCGACCGAACGTCACAGTTTATCGAAAAGGACATCCATCACCATCCTTTTCCCCTTTCATTCCGGACAGATCGGCCATTAATTTCAAGCTACCATACCCCCCCGGAACTGTCAAGAATATTTCTTGAAAAATCCTTATTTACTGGTCTGTTATGAGTCTTCTTTCAGATTTTTTTTAAGATCGGTAAGGAATCCCGGAGACCTTCCCGTCCCCTCCGGCAAGTACCGAAAACAACCCAAAAGAGTCAGCCCGGTTCTTCTCGGGATGGATATTCCCACCCCACCGATGAACGGTCTCCCCCGGATCATCACTCCATCCGATCCTCGTGATTCGCTTTATTTCCTCTTCAATCTCCTGACGAAATTCTTCACCAGTCCAAACAGCGCCGTCTCTTCGGAAAGTCCCAGTTCTCTCCTGGCAACCGGATTCTTAGGATCCCATCGGAGAACCTTCTCGAACTGTTTCTGAGCGCGGATCTTCAGTCCGGCCTTCTTATACACCAAACCAAGATTCAGATAATTCCGGACATCGTAGGGCTCCATCTCCACAGCCTTTTCACACATCTCCCTTGCTTCATGTAAACGTCGCGGTTTCATGGAGAGAGCGATTCCCAGAGCGGAGTAATATTCCGACTTCTCCGGTTCAAGCCGTACCGCCGCCTTCAGAAGATTGATGGCACTGTTGTAATCCTTAAGCTGAATGGCCTTCTGGGCTGTATCGAACAGCTCTTCGGCCTGATAATGGTCCTGAGTGGTCTTCCTCCTTTTTTGATTACCCCGCTCTTTCAGCCTGCGGTCATACTCGGCCTTGGCGGCCTGGTCTTTCAGGACATTGTAGGCCTCATTGATGCCGGCGAATTTCCTTTCATAAACACCGCTGTCTTCTCCTCGGTGCCGATCCGGATGATATTTCTTCGCCAAACGGAAAAAAGCCTTCTTGATCTCCTCTTCCTTGGCGGACGGCGTAACCCCCAAAATTTTATAATAATCTTTCTCTCCCATCGAAGAACTCCGGTCTCCGGTTTCGCTCAAACTCCTTCGGTACCCTCGGAAACGGATGGGGCATTCCCCTCACCTTTCAGATGCGTCAATCCTTCAGTCGCGATCACATGCCCGGGGCAGATCGACAAAACCTCCAAAAATTCCTTTTCCGCCTTTTCGCATTCTTCCCACTGGATATACAGAAAGGCCAGATTCAACCTCGGGTCCAGGTAGCCCGGATTCAGGTCCATGGAACGCCGAAAAGCGGTTTCGGCTTCCGGATAATGCCCCGCTCCACAGTGCGCCACACCCAACAGGTTCAGGAGATCAGGAAAATCGGGATACCGTCTCAGGGCCTCCCGGAAGGTTCCGATGGCACGGGTATACTCATGATTCCGCAAATCGTCCACTCCCCTCCGGGTGAGGTTCTTCACCGGATCGGTTTTTTCCTGAAAAAGGGTCTGCAAAAGTTCAAGGCCGCGCTTTCTTTCTCCCTTCCGGATGATACCGAGCGCCTCCCCGAATAACCGCGTATCGCAAACCGCGCCCTGCTCACGGGCCGTCCTATACTCCCGGATCGCCTTTTCCTCCTCCCCCAGACGCGCGTAGACCATGGCAAGAAGGATATGGGCATTCAGATAACGGATATTCATCGAAAGGGCCCGTTCCAGGTTTTCCCGGGCCCGGCTTAAATCATCAAGCTTGAAACAGGTCGACCCGATGCGAAAAAAAAGATCCGGATAATGGATATCCAGTTCAACAGCCCTCTGATATTCCTGCAAGGCTCCGGCGAAATCGCAGGCATCATTTTTCTCATCTCCCATCGCCAGGTAGCATTCAGCGAGATAGAAAAGAATATCCTCTTTGAACGGATTCCGCCTCTTTCCATCATTCAAGGTTCGAAGAATCCGGTTCAGTTCGGCCGCGGCCGACGCAAAGATACCGCAATTGATAAGATCAAGAGCCTTTCTGAGTCTGCTCTGCATCAGCCAAGCGCCGAAGATCATTCTGATTCTCCCGGACTAACTGTTTCGTTTCTTTCTGGCGAGCATCCGTTTTGCCGTATTCCGGACCACACTGGGGATATTTCTGCTTTTGCTCAGGAACTGAAGATCCTTATTCTTGATGTAGGGAAGTTTTTCCAGCGCCACCCCGACCGGCGTCTTGGGATTGAAAACCAGTGCGCGGACCACACCATATTTCTTGCACCATTCCCGGTTTTTCCCGATCTCACGCTGGATCTCCTCACAGACATTGGTGGCCGCGGCATAGAATTCAACCTCGCTCTCAGTAATCTTCGGATTCTTCATCACCGTCAGCGCAATCTCCTTATTCGGATCCCGGACCAGAACCCCCCGGGCCTCTTTGGGGCCTTTGAGGGCATAGGCGATCTTGTCTCCGACGGACATCCGCTGGATCTGCTGATGCACGTTCAGATGCCGGCCTGCCGTTTCCTTTTCCCCGGTCCGGGACGCGGATCCACTGCCGACCTGAGCCGGGGAACGATCTTCCAGAACGGCAAGCTCCTTCTGACGGGCGGCAACCTCCTCTCGAAGCGCCTCCGGCAATTCCGAAAGAACGTCCAGAAAGGCTTCATCGGGCAAGGCAGGGTTTCGGATCAGGCACCGGACCGTCTCCGGATCCTCCCTTTCCTGGAAGAGGATATGCCGAAGAAGAGAGGGATCCACTCCCGGATCCGCGGCGAGAATGCGGAGCGCCCCTTTCGAGAGATGCTGTAAATCAAGAGGTAAAAGGCCGACAATTTCTTCCTGAACTTCCTTCATGCCCTGATCCTGATTTTCATGAATTTCAATGGGGCGGTTCCGCGAAAAATTCCTCTCAGCCCTTCCTCCCCCTCGAAAGCACCCGTTCCTCCAGATAGGCTTGAAGCCCTTCTTCCCAGGGGCGCATCCGTTCGGAACAGAGTTCCGAATAACGTTGACCGGAAAGAACGGAATATACCGGACGTCTGGCCGGCCGATTCAGGTCCGAAGACAGAATGGGAGAAACCTGAGTATCCAAAAATCCTGTCAGGAGCAGTATTCGCTTCGCGAACCCGAACCACGAGCACTGTCCACTGTTGGCGACATGAACCGTCCCGGTCGCCCCGGACGCGATCAGGCGGAGAAGCGCCCGGGTGAGATCCGGAACATACGTCGGAGATCCGACCTGGTCGGAAACCACTCGAAGATCCTCCCGCTTTTCGGCCTGGGACAGAATGGCTTCCACGAAATTCCTGCCGCCGGTTCCGTAAAGCCAGGAGGTGCGCACAATCAGAAAACGTGCCCCCTTCTCCTGGATCCTTTGCTCCCCCATCAGCTTCGAGGCCCCGTAGACCGAAAGAGGATTGGGTGGATCCTCTTCCCGGTACGGTTCACGCCGGGCACCGTCAAAAACGAAATCCGTGCTGATCTGCACCATCCATGTTCCGGACTCGGCGCAGGCCTCCGCCAGATACCCCGGCCCTTCGCCGTTCACCGAGAAAGCCCGCTCCCGCTGGGTTTCACAGGCGTCTACATCGGTAAAAGCGGCCGCGTTAATCAGAATGTCCGGCCGAACCGAAGCAACCCAACGCAGGACTCCTTCCCTGTCCGTGATATCCAGTTCTCCCCTCCCTCCCACGGAAACAATGGAGAAAGACTCCTTCAGGCGGGTGGCAAGATCCCGTCCCAGCATACCGTGAGATCCGACCAGGGCGACTTTCTTCACGTCTCTTTCCCCTGCTGGGCTATCTCTCTTGAAAGAGCACTGTACCGACCGCTCCGGATATCCTCCAGCCAGGAACGATTCGTCTGATACCACCGGATGGTTTCGGAGATCCCGTCCTCAAAGGTATAGAGAGGTCTCCACCCCAACTCCCTCCGGATCTTTCCGGCATCCATGGCGTAACGCCGATCATGCCCAGGCCGATCCTCCACGTACTGAATCAGGCTCTCCGGTTTCTGCAACAAATCAAGAATCAACCGGGTGATATCAATATTTCTTTTCTCGTTGTCACCACCGATGTTGTACACCTCTCCCACCGTCCCCTTTTCAAGCACCCTGTCTACGGCACGGCAGTGGTCCACGACATGGAGCCAATCCCGAACGTTCAGCCCGTCGCCGTACAGGGGAAGCGGCTTATCCTGCAGGGCGTTCATAATAAACAGGGGGATCACCTTCTCCGGAAATTGATAGGGGCCGTAATTATTGGAACATCGCGTAATGAGTACCGGAAGACCGAAAGTCTCATGGTAGGCACGGACCAGAAGATCCGCACCCGCTTTGCTGGCGGAATAGGGACTGTTGGGCGCAAGTGGGGTGGTCTCCGTAAAGGCGCCGGTCGGACCGAGCGTTCCATAGACCTCGTCGGTACTCACCTGAATAAACCGCTCCACCGGATATTGACGAATGGCGTCCAGGAGGACCTGGGTCCCCAGGACATTGCTATGGATAAAAACCGATGGATCCTTGATACTCCGATCCACATGAGACTCAGCCGCGAAATTCACCACCGCGTCCACACCCCGGGCGAAGATCGATGCCAGAACCTTTTCATCCGCGATATCGCCCCAGACAAACCGGTATCGGCCTTCCCCGGACAGATCCTCCAGGTTCAGCAGATTCCCCGCGTAGGTCAATAAATCCAGGTTGATGACCTCATCTTCCGGGTGGGCCCGCAAAAAATAACGGATGAAGTTGCTCCCGATAAATCCGGCCCCTCCCGTTACCAGAATCCTTCTCAATTCTTCCTCCGTTTATCGGATGGTCTTCATCAAAAGTCCTGCCGGCGTCCGGCCGGTACCCCGAAACCTCTCCGATTTCGCAACCGCATCCCGGAGGGATGCGGTATACTTTCCTGAGAAACGGGGCTATCGTGCAAGAAAACACCGACGAATTTCAGAAGAAAGCCGATTAAACCCCTACCTCGCTGTTATCCCCCAGCATGAAGCGGAGGGCCCGGGGTTTATTGTCCGCACGGGAGATGGTCACGTTCCGTCCGATCAGGCTGTCCACGATACGTCGATTGATCCGGAGCACCGAACTGTTCTGCAGAACAATGCTGTGCTCGATCTCGCTTTGCTCGATGGTCACTCCCTCCGAGATGGAGGTGAAGGGCCCGATGTACGACCGGTCGATCCGGGCCCCTTTCCCGATAATCGCGGGTCCCCGGATCACACTGTGGGTCACCTCGGCTCCGGCCTCTATCACCACCTTGAACTCCACACGGGACAGCTCGTCGACCTTCCCTTCAATCTGTTCCTCCAACCGGTCCAGAATCATCCGGTTCGCCTCGAGCATGTCTTCCAGCTTTCCCGTATCCTTCCACCATCCCTGGACCATGTGAGGACGAACCGTATACCCGTGATCAATCAGATACTGAATGGCGTCGGTAATCTCCAGCTCATTGCGCCGGGATGGGGTAATCGATCGGACCGCCTCAAAGACGTGGCGATCAAACATGTAAACTCCAACCAGCGCCAGGTTGCTTTCCGGCTTCTCGGGCTTCTCCACCAGACGAATCACCTTCCCGTCGGAAAGCTCGGCCACACCGAACTGGGAGGGATTTTTCACCTCGGCCAGGAGAATCTGAGAGTTGGGCCGGTTTTCCTCGAAGGCCCGCACCAGTTCCCGGATTCCCCCCAGGATCAGATTGTCTCCCAGGTACATCACGAACGATTCATCCTGGATGAAATCCTCGGCGATCAGCACCGCATGCGCCAACCCGAGCGGAGCCTCCTGCTCAATATAGGTGACCCGGACCCCCCACGCGGAGCCATCCCCCACGGCTTCACGAATCTCCTCCCTGGTGTCGCCGACCACAATCCCGATGTCCGTGATCCCTGCGTCCCTGATCGCCTCGATCCCGTAAAACAGAACCGCCTTGTTCGCCACCGGAACCAACTGTTTGGCTCCTGTATGGGTGATGGGACGAAGACGGGTCCCCTTCCCTCCGCTCAGAATCAACCCCTTCAAGAAATCATCCTCCTTCCCGCATGTGTTTTTATCATAATACTTCTTTTGGGGATCTTCAAGCACATTCCTCCGACGGGTTGAAGATCCGCTTCGCAATCCCCCTCCGACCCATCAATGCACCTTGATGCGCAATGACTTGATGGTGAAAAAAACGTGGATCTCATTCACCCGGTCGATCTCAAGTTGCTGCGTATGATCATTCAAGACCGCGTCGTCATAACGATCCAGAGAGAGGCTGATCCCCCAGCATCTCGTTTCATAGGCCATCCGGAAAGATTCTTCATTGCCGGTCGTCTCCTTGGCATTGAAATATCCCGAAAGCGATAAGGTCAGGGGTTTCACGGGGTTCCAGTTTAAATGCGCGGTCCAGTACGAAATACCTTCGTTCGTCAATCCCGTGATGACATCGTTCCCACCGATGGCCCGGACGAGACCGCTCCCCGTGGGACGGTTCGGATCCAACGGGATCGTCCGTGTGTAACGACGCCCCAACTGAAAGGAAAGGCTCTCACCTTGATGCAAAGTCAGATCCACGTTGAGACTCCCAAAATCATCGGCAAGAAAATCATAGGATCCCTTGGTCTCCAGGTAAAGACCGTCCATCAGGTTCAGATCGAGTTCTCCCTGGATATCCCGCCACGTTCCTTGATCTTTGATCCGGTCATACAAGGCGTCCAGTTTCAGTGTAACCACTTCACGCCGTTCCGGAAACTTTCCCCCTTCTTCGCCATCGGGACTTTCCCCCGGGACCGTAGTCAGAATCAAACGGTTGACCAATTTGAGGTGTATCGCATCCTCCGGATCGATCCGATCGATCCCGTCGTAAATAGGGATCCTCTTTTGTCCCTGCCTGGGACGGTAGGCATAGGTCAACCGGGGTTCCAGAATATGCCGGATCCTCTTCCGGGCCCCAACCCCGAAGTCATGGTACAGTCGCGCCGCGAGATCGAATCCGGCACGCAGCACCCCCCGCTCCACGAAATCCTCACCCAAGGCACTCCGGCTGTACAGGGTTTCACGATAACCGATCGAAGGAGTGGCGATCAGCCAGGGAGCCAGGTCGATCGGCAGGGAAAGATTGGGGGAAAAATCGAACCTGCGTCCCTGGATCCCCTGATAGCGAAGCGCGATATCCGGATCGAACCCGGCCTCCCTGAGCCGGTCCAGATTCTCGTTCTGAACGGGCGTAACCGGATTCAGAACGAGTGGATCCGAGGAGATCGTGCTACTGAAGGTGGAAGTATAATTTTCCCTTCGATAGAAATTCACGAAACCGGATTCCAGGGAATAAAACCAGTTGGAATCCCCGATTCGCGCTTGAGTCAAATCCAGGCGTACCTCCGGAAACCGCTGAAGAGTCGTGACCCTTCTCCTCACCCCCAGTTCCTGATAATAACGAAAATCGAGATTCAGATCCCCTCCATCCCACCGCCGGGTGAGGGTCAGATCGGACTGGCCGTTGTTCCGGACCCTCGCCTCTGAAGAACGGGAAAAGTCCCCCAGGTAATTGCCGTCACTGAAGACATCCAGGAAGAGCCCGCCGTACAGCCGGTCCCGCATGTTGTACAAGTGAGTCGCCCCGATCTCCCACCGGTCCTCGTTCATCCCGATCCGGCTCCCGTCACGATCCGCGTTCCGGTCATGGATGTACCTGCCGAACAGACTGCCCCGGATATCGCGGGTCACGGCATAACGGTATTCCAGTCCGAAACGGTTTCCGTTGTCCCCAAGATACTCATAGGAGAAGGTGGCGTCCCGGTCGGTATCCAACGCCCAGAAATAATCCAGTTCCATGGAAGAACCGTTCCGGCCGCCCTGCCCGAAAACGGGCGGGAGAAAACCGCTTGATCTCGTATCCCCGAGAGGATAGAAGAAATAAGGCGAATAGAGAACCGGGATCGAAGCGATCCTGAGCGTCGCTTCCCGTGAGGTAACATACCCCCGGGGCTTGATCGAAAGCCTCTCGCCACGGATCTCCCAAAGGGGCCTCTTCTTCCCGCATTCCGAAAGGGATCCCCTTTTCACCCTGTACTCTTCCTCTCCGACCTTATCGATCCGTTCCCCTTTCAGGAGATACCCCCGTTTCAGGTTGTCCATCGCGGCGGCCAGACAGTTTCCCAGACGGGTCCGGACATTCCAGCGCGCGCGCTCACACTGAAGCGTTTTATCACCATCCTGAAGGACCACGTTTCCCTCGGCGGAGACGTCACCGGTCAGATCCGAATACTCGGCATAATCGCAGGTCATATCGAGTTCTTCACCCACCAGATGAACCGCCCCCTCGGCCACGTAAAGGTTCCGTTCCCGATCGAACGAGATCTGGTCCGCATCCAGGCGTACCGCCTCCCCCCGGCCCAGGTTCTCCCCCCAAGAGAGACGGGGTAAAACCAGAAGGATCAAAACGGACAGCAAGACCGCCCATTTCTTCTCCCGGGAGAAACGGTCGATTCCTGCACACCCTCTTCCCGGCCACAGGGGAAACCGTTCCGGAAGGGAAAACCCGCAGATGGACACAACCGTCCTCCAGTCGTAAAAGAAGTCACCTGAAAAGTTATTCAAAATTTTGAGATTGAGAATCAACAGCCAGGGTAGGGCGCGGAAAAGCCGGTGCTATCCTCCCTCCCCTCCTTTTCCCAACCGGATGTAATCCCGGGCCTCACCCACCGTATAGAGTGAACCGGTAACCAGAATCAGGTCCCCCGGCTCGTAGCAGGAACGGGCGAGATCGATCGCGTGGGGAATCCGATCGGCGACCTGAACGGCAAGACCCGGTTTCCGGATCTCTCCGGACAGTGCGCGGGGATCGGCGCCGCGGAAATACTCCGGCCGGGTCAGAATGAGCCGGTCCGCCAGGGGAAGCAATTGTGTCAACACCGCGGGGATGTCCTTATCCCTCAGAATGCCGATCACGAGGATCAGGCGGCGAAAGACCAGATCCTCCTCCAGGGTCTTTCGAAGCGCCCGGGCGGCGTGGGGATTGTGCGCCCCGTCCAGAATCAGATAGGGATCTTCAGAGAGGATTTCCAGCCGGCCCGGCCATCGGGCCGACTCCAGACCCTCCCGGACGGCTCTTTCGGGAATCTCAACTCCTTTTCGAATCAACCCCTCCAAAACTCCCAGGGCGGTCGCGGCGTTTACAATCTGATGACTTCCCGGGATCCGCAGGGTCAGGCCGGACCATTGCCGCTCTTCTCCCGTGAAATCGAAGATGCGGGATCCATCTTCCCGGTTCAGGCGAACGGACCGGACCGAAAGCTCATGCCCCACGCGGATCAGACGTGTACCCTTACGCTCGCAGATCTCCCGCAGAACGTGCAGCGCCACTGGAATGGATTCACCGGTCACGACCTCCACCCCGGGCTTGATGATCCCCCCTTTTTCCGACGCGATCTCGGAAAGCGAACTTCCCAGGTACTCTGTGTGTTCCAGGCCCACATTCGTGATCACCGCACCGTCCGGATGGATCACGTTGGTGGCGTCCAGACGCCCCCCCAGGCCGGCCTCCACCACGGCCCACTCCACCCCCGCCTCCGCGAAGAAGAGGAAGGCCAGGGCCGTGGTCACCTCGAAATAGGTCGGTTGAAACTCCGGCCCCAGTTCCCGGATGATCCCGAATATTCTCTCCGTATAGGCAGCCACCCGGGCGGGAGAGATCTCCTCTCCCCCGATGCGGATCCGCTCGGTAAAACGGCTCAGATGGGGTGAAGTATAAAGACCGGTTCGGTATCCCGCCTTGCTGAGAACGGAAGCGAGATAGACCGCCGTGGAACCCTTTCCATTGGTCCCGGCGACATGGATGGACCGGAACCGATGATGGGGGTTTCCTAATTCATGTAACAATTTTTCCACCCGGTCCAGTCCGAGCAGAATTCCGAACACTTCAAGGCCGGAAAGGGCGGCCATCGCCTCATCATAATTCATGTTCGAACAGGCGGATCAACCCGGCAAGGGTCTTTCTCATATCCTTCCTTTCGACAATCATATCCACCATCCCATGTTTCAGCAGAAATTCCGCGCGCTGAAAGCCTTCCGGCAGCTTCTCCCGAATGGTCTGTTCGATAATGCGGGGACCGGCAAAGCCGATCAGCGCCTTCGGTTCCGCAATAATGATATCCCCCAGCATGGCGAAACTGGCCGTCACACCGCCGAAGGTCGGATCGGTCAGAACCGAAATGAAGGGAACGGAGGCTTTCCCCATCCTGGAAACAGCAGCGCTGGTCTTGGCCATCTGCATCAGGGAAATGATCCCCTCCTGCATCCGGGCGCCTCCGGAAGAGGTAAAAGAGATAAAGGGGACCCTCCTGGAGATGGCCCGTTCCATCCCCCGCGTAATCTTTTCACCCACCACCGACCCCATGCTCCCTCCCATGAACCCGAAATCAAAAACCGCGAGGACGGCCTGGTGATTTTGAATGGAAACATCGCCATAGATCAAGGCATCTTTCATGCCTGTTAATTTTTCTCCCTCCCTGAGCCGTTCTTTATACTTCCGGTAATCCTTGAAGTTCAGCGGATCATCGGATTTCAGATCCGCATCCAGTTCATGAAAACTTCCCGGATCCGCGATAATCCGGATCCGTTCCGCGGCGGTGATCCGAAAATGATAGTTGCACTTCGGGCAGACCCGGAAATTCTTGTCGATCTCCTTTTTATAGATAATCTCCCGGCAGTTCTTGCACTTCTCCCACAAGCCTTCCGTAACCATCACCTTTTTATTCGAAACCGTCGGCTTGATCTTCTTCTTTTTAAACCAGGTCATCAACCACCTCTTGACTACAGGTGAATTATTTCGCCTTCCTGCAGAACATGCACGCGGTCACCCAGGATCTGTTCGAGTTGTCCGACAATGGTCCGTTCATACCTCGGCTTCATGTGAAAGATATAGACCGGGACCTCCGGCCGATCCAGTTTCTGAAGCTCCCCCAACACCAGGGAGGGGGTCAGATGGGCACTCGCGGCGGCGATCTTCCCCATTTGATTCGGAAAGGAGGCCTCGATCATGACACCGGACAGACCGGGCAACTTCTTCGCAGCCTCCCAGATCCGATCGGTCGGAGCGGTATCCCCGCTGTACAGAAAAATCCGGTCCTCTTTCCGGACCAGAAGCCCGATGGCGGGACCGTTGTGGCAAACAAGATAGGGAGTCACTCCGATCTCTCCCAGCAGCATTTCCTTCTCCGGCACCAGGGCATGAAAACGGAGCAGGCTGCCACCTTCCTTGACAAAACGGGTGGAATCCGGCCACAACTTGTCATTGAAGAGATGCTCCCGGAGACCGTCCAGAATTTCCGGTATCCCGTACACACTGATCCCGTGCCTTTCTCCTCTGATCAGGTTGTCTACCAGAAAAGGAAGATCCTTGAGATGATCCATGTGGAGATGGCTGATGATGACACTGTGGATTTTCCCCTGCCGTTCCAGGGAGAGCATGGACGAGGCGGTCCCCGCCTCCAGCAACACCTGGTCATCAATTAAAAAACCGGCGGCTCTTGACGTTAGGGTCTCCGAACCGTGACATCCGAGAACCTCGATCTTCATGGAAACCCCGTCAGGATAGATGGCTGAACTGATCCTTCATTTCCAGGTAGTGTAAAAACCGCTCCAGGGTTTCCATCTTCGAAATAGTCATCCGATCCCCCGATACACGGATCAGGTTCGCCGAGGATAGCTTTTTCAGCAATTCGTCGATATGGCGCTCTGAAACCCCCGCGTCGGAGGCCAGGTCGCTCCTGGAGTAATTCAGAGAGAACTCCCCGTAGTCCGGGGCTCCCTGTTCCGAAGCCGCCCGTTTCACCTGATTCACCAGCCGGCTCAGATTATCCTTGAGGAGCAGATTCTCCATCTGATGATCCGCTTCCTGCAGACGGGCGGCCAGTTTCTTAATGACACGGACGGCAATCTCACCGTTGTTGCGAATCATGGTCTCAAAGGTTTCGCGGTCAATAATCAGGATTTCGCAGTCTTCCATGACCGTGGCCGTCGCGGAACGGGGTTTGTCGTTCAGAATCGCCATCTCCCCGAAGAATTCTCCTTTCCCGAGGAGAACAAGGGTCTTCTCCACATTGCGGACCCGCTTGCTGATCCGGACCTTGCCGGACAGGATGATATACATTTCCCGTCCCGGATCTCCTTCGTAGAAGAGGACCGTACCCCGGGGGATCACCTTTCCATACCTTTCGAAGAGATTGCCTTCGCCCTCGATGCCCCTCATAAAATCCTCCCGAACCACGTCATCCCCATTCCGCACAACCAATCCAGCCCCTGCCCACGGAGGGGGATTCGACGCCCTCCTTTCCCCTCAGTCACGGATCGTAGCATCATGGAATTTTCGGATAAAGGCTCCGACAAGATCTTCGCACCGGGCCTCGCTCCGATTCTTTTCGATAATCTCCACGACGGCGCTCCCTACGATCGCACCGTCGGAAAAGGCACGGATCGCCCGGACATGCTCCGGCCGGGAGATTCCAAATCCCACACAGACAGGCTTCGAGGTCACCTCCCGGATTTGTTCCAGGGATCCTTCAATTCCGGAGCTCAGTTCCGTGCGCGCGCCCGTCACACCGGTGAGGGATACATAATAGATAAATCCCCGCGCAACCGCCGCGACCCGTTCGATTCTCTCCCGCGTACTCGTAGGCGCCAGAAGAAAAATCGTATCGACATCCGCCCTCCGGGCCGCCCGGATCAATGGTTCCGCCTCCTCCGGAGGCAGATCGGGGACAATGATTCCATCCCCCCCCGCCCCAGAGAAATCTTCCACGAAACGCTCCACACCGTAGTGATAGACCGGATTGTAATATCCCATCAATACGATCGGAACGGAGACACTCCGCCTCACCTCCCGGACAAAGTCCAGGATCCCTGTGAGCGAAGTTCCTCCGGCCAGGGCCCGCTGAGCGGATCGCTGGATCGTGGGACCGTCTGCCAAAGGATCCGAGAAAGGAACCCCTAATTCGACGATATCGGCGCCGTTTCTTTCCATCTCCAGGATACATTTCCGGGTCATCGTCAGCGTGGGGTCCCCGGCGGTGAGAAACGGAATGAGGGCCATCCTATTTTCGGCCTTCAGCCTCTGAAATACCTCGTCGATCCTGCTCACGCCGACACTCCTTTCATAACGTCTCCCCCTGTTTCAGATATTCGGCAACCTGATTCACATCCTTGTCCCCCCGGCCGGAGAGATTCAGAATCACGATCTGGTCCCGATCGGTCTTGGGAATGACCTTCTTCAGGTAGGCGATTGCATGCGCGCTCTCCAGAGCGGGGATAATCCCCTCGACCTCGGAGAGCAGCCGAAAACCTTCCAGCGCCTCCGTATCGGTAACCGCGACATACTCGGCCCGTCCGGTGGCATGGTAGTACGCATGTTCCGGCCCCACACCGGGGTAATCGAGTCCCGCGGAGATGGAATGGGCAGGAACCACCTGCCCGTTCTCATCCTGAAGCAGGAAACTCAGGCTTCCGTGCAAAATTCCCCGCTGCCCCGCCGTAATGGAGGCGGCATGCTTGCCGCTTAAAAGCCCCAGACCCGCAGCCTCCACACCGATCATCCGCACCGAGGAATCGTCGAAGAAGGGGTGGAAAAGACCGATGGCATTGCTTCCTCCTCCCACGCAGGCGACCAGGAGATCGGGCAGTCTGCCTTCCTTTTCCAGGATCTGCGCCTTCGCCTCCCGCCCGATTACGGACTGGAAATCCCGGACGATCATGGGGTAGGGGTGCGGTCCCACCGCCGAACCGATGATGTAATGAGTCTCAACCACATGGGTCACCCAGTCCCGGATCGCCTCGTTGCAGGCATCCTTCAGGGTACAGGTACCCGAACGGACAGGAGTAACCCGCGCGCCCAACAGGCGCATCCGGAAGACGTTCAAGGCCTGCCTCCGGATGTCCTCCTCTCCCATGAAGATCTCACACTCCATCCCGAACATGGCCGCGGCCGTGGCCGTGGCCACGCCGTGCTGACCGGCGCCGGTTTCGGCGATAATTCTCCTCTTTCCCATCCGGCGCGCCAGAAGGATCTGTCCGATGGCATTGTTGATCTTGTGGGCGCCGGTATGATTCAGATCCTCACGCTTCAGGTAGATCCTGGCCCCCCCCAGCCGTCGAGTCAAACGTTCAGCGAAAAACAGGGGAGTCGGTCTTCCCACATACTCCTTCAAATAACCGGCCAATTCCTGCTGGAAAGAGGCATCCTCTCGAATCCTCGCGTATTCCCGTTCCAGTTCCTCCAGAGCGGGCATCAGGGTCTCCGGCGCGAATTTGCCTCCGAACTCCTGATAATGTCCTCGATTATCCGGTAAATTCATTCTTCATTCTCCACGCGAAAACGATCCTGATCCGCCCTCCGAACCGCCGATATAAAACGACGGGTTCGGTCCGGGTCCTTTTCGCCGGGAGAGCTCTCCACGCCCGAGCTGACATCCACCGCATAGGGATGGATCTTCAGGATCGCCTCCCCGACATTTTCCGGCGTCAATCCTCCGGCCAGCATCACCGGTTCAGACTTCGCCGCCTCAATCGCCAACGACCAGTCAAAGGGACATCCCGTTCCCCCGTTGAGATCCTCCGAACAGGCATCCAGCAGGAAACCCGAAACCGAATATCGTTTCATCTCTTCCAGCGGAGAGATATCCTTCACGCCGATGGCCTTGATCGCGCGACCGGGAAACCATTCACAATACTCGGGCGTCTCCCGGCCGTGAAACTGTAGAAGATCAAGAAAGCAGTATTGCTCAATCTCTTTGACTGTCTGGATCTTTTCATCCACGAAGAGACCCACCCTGGTCACCATCGGCGGAAGCCGCCGGATGATCTCCCGGACCCGGTCAGGGTCTATATATCTGGGACTGGAGGGATAAAAGACAAAACCGAGCGCGTCGGCACCCGCTTCCACGGCCGTTCGCGCGTCATCCAGTCTGGTAATGCCGCAGATCTTGATACGGGTTCTCATAACCGCTCCCTGCGTCCCAGGAGTTCACGCAATTTTTCACCCGGACGGGGAGCACGCATCAGGATCTCCCCCACGAGAACCGCATCCACCCCGACCTGCCCCAGTATCTCCAGATCAGAGGGAGACCGGATACCGCTTTCACTGACCACGATCTTTCCCTCCGGAATCCTTTTCACCAACCGGAGGGTCGTCTGAAGATCGGTGGTAAAGGTCGAAAGGTCCCGGTTGTTGATTCCGATCACCTCGGCCGAGGTGGCAAGAACCCGGGACAACTCCGCTTCGTTGTGCACCTCCACCAGAGCGGTCATTCCGAGGTCGCGCCCCAGGAGGACCAGATCATCAAGCATCGGATCCGGCAGAAGCGCGGCGATGAGGAGAAAGGCATCCGCCCCGAGAACCCGAGCCTCCCACACCTGGTAGGGCTGGAGGATAAAATCCTTCCGAAGCAGCGGGATCGCCACCCGTTCCCGAATCCTGCGGAGAAACTCCGGATCCCCCAGAAAATAATCCTGTTCCGTCAGGACCGAGACCGCGGAAGCGCCGTTTTCTTCATATTCAAGGGCAATCGCGACCGGGTCCAAGTGCTCCCGGATCACTCCCTTCGACGGAGAAGCGCCCTTGACCTCGGCAATCACCCGGACCGCCCCCTCCCGATCCTGCGTCTTCCGGAGAGACCCCAGGAATTCACGAACCGGCCCGGCATCACGGATACGTTCCCGCAACAGATCGAGCGGCACGGCGTGGATTCGTTCCGATACCCGTGCCAGAACTTTGCGAACTATATCATTTAACATCACGGGTCACAAACTCTTTCCGGTCCATTACACCGATCCGGCTACCCTTCTCCCGGTTCACAGCTCAGACGTTTCAGAAGTTCGAGCTTTTTCAGGGCACTCCCGGAATCAACCGATTCCCGGGCCTGCTCCAGGGCCGCCTTCAGGGAGGGAGTTTTCCCGGCGACATAGATTGCCGCCGCGGCATTGAGAAGAGTCACATCCCTTCTCGGCCCGGGTTCACCCCGGAGAATGGAAAGGGTAATCCCGGCATTGGCTTCGGCATCTCCTCCCCGCAGTTCGTCAAGACGGCAATAGGCAAAGCCGAGTTCCTTCGGGTCCAGGTCAAAGGTCAGGACACCCCCATCTTTCAGTTCAGAAACCTTGGTCTTACCGGTCAGGGTGATCTCGTCCAGGCCGTCATGGCCGTGCACCACATAGGCCCTTCTGCTTCCCAGTTCTCCCAGCACGAAGCAGAGTTTTTCCGTCAGCGACTCATCATACACCCCAAGCACCTGGCGATCGGCTCCCGCCGGATTGGTCAGCGGGCCCAGGATATTGAACACGCTCCGGATCCCGATCTCACGTCTGGGACCGATGGCATGCTTCATGGCACCGTGGAGAAGAGGCGCGAAGAGGAATCCGATCCCCGCTTCCCGGATGCAGCGCCGGACCACGGGGAGAGCGGCCTGGATATTCACACCCAACGCCTCGAAGAGATCGGCGCTCCCGCTCTGACTGGAAACGGATCGATTTCCATGTTTGGCCACAGGCACGCCCGCCCCGGCTGCCACGAAGGCCGCCGTGGTGGAAATATTGAAGGTACGGGAGCCGTCCCCTCCGGTCCCGCAGGTATCCACCAGTCCCTCCCGCTCGACCCGCACCCGGATCACCCGGTCCCGCATCACCCGGGCACACGCCGTGATTTCCTCCACCGTCTCCCCTTTTATTCTGAGAGCCGTAATAAAGGAACCGATCTGCGCGGGTGTGGCCCGTCCCCCCATGACATCGTCCATGGCTCCGTAACACTCTTCGCGACCCAGGTCCTTCCCGTCCACCAGTTTCTTAATGGCATTCACGATCATCGGGGACACTCCCTCATAACGTAAGAAAATTCCTCAAAAGATCATGCCCCACCCGGGTCAGGATCGATTCCGGATGGAACTGGACCCCCTCCAGGGGATAGCTGCGGTGTCGGATCGCCATAATCTCCCCGTCTTCGGATTCCGCCGTAATCTCGAACTCTCCGGGCAGACTTTCACGCTGAATCACGAGAGAATGATAACGGGTGGCCTCGAAAGGATTCGGAAGACCGGAAAAAATCGACTTCCCGTCGTGCCGAATCTCCGAGGTCTTGCCGTGCATGAGCCGTTTCGCCCCGACGATCCGGGCGCCGAAGGCCGCTCCGATCGACTGGTGCCCCAGGCAAACCCCCAGAATAGGCATCTTCCCCGCGAAATACCGGATTGCCTCAACCGAAATCCCCGCCTCGTTCGGGGTACACGGTCCGGGAGAAATCACCATCCGGTCCGGATGGATCCGTTCAATCTCCCGGATGGTAATCCTGTCGTTCCGATACACCACCGGTTTCTCGCCCAGTTCCCCCAGGTACTGGACCAGGTTGTAGGTGAAGGAATCATAGTTGTCGATCATCAGTAACATAATATCAGCCCCCGGCGATCCGCCCCGGCATTCAGCAGAGGATCGATCACAGCTCTACCGATGGGACTTTCTCTCCCATTTTTTCATCCCGGCACTGGGTTCTTAAACGATCCCTGTCTCGCAACCTCAATCGCCTTCAACATTCCCCGTGCCTTGTTCACGGTCTCGTCATATTCCCGTTCCGGGTCCGAATCGGCAACAATCCCCGCGCCGGCCTGCAGAAAAAGATCGTCATCCTTGATGACGATGGTTCGAATCGTAATGCAGGTGTCCATATTGCCGGAAAACCCGATATATCCCACCGCCCCCGCATAGGGCCCCCGCCGCACCGGCTCCAGTTCTTCGATGATCTCCATGGCCCGGATCTTGGGGGCGCCGGAGACCGTCCCCGCGGGGAAACAGGCCCGCAGGACGTCATAGGCATCCAGCCCCTCCTCCAGTTCCCCGACCACGTCCGACACGATGTGCATGACATGAGAGTACTTCTCGATCACCATCAATTCCCGGACCTTCACCGTTCCAGTCCTGGACACACGTCCCACGTCATTGCGGCCGAGATCCACCAGCATAATATGCTCGGCCCTCTCTTTCGGATCGGCGAGGAGTTCCTCCATCAACCGCCGGTCTTCTTCCTCATTCCTCCCGCGCGGCCGTGTCCCGGCGATCGGTCGTACCTCCACCCGTTCTCCTTCCAGCCGGACCAGCACCTCCGGGGAAGACCCGACGATCTTCACAGCGCCCATCCGGAGAAAAAACATGTACGGCGAAGGATTCACCGTACGCAGGACCCGATAGATATCAAAGGGATCGTTGGAAAGTTTCGCATGAAAACGCTGAGACAGAACCACCTGGATCACATCCCCGGCCACAATATAATCCTTCACCCGCCGGACCGATTCACAAAATCTCTCCCGGGTATAACTCGATTCCGGAACGGAGAGGTTCACCTCTCTCGGCAGGGAGAGATTGATGATCTCGCAGGGAACGTTCAATCGTTGAATCATTCCGTCAATCCGTTCCCCGGCGCGGGCATAGGCCTCGGCCGGATCTTCGCCTTCGTCCAGGAAGATATTGGAGACTACAAGAATCTTTTTCCGCTGATTGTCAAAGATCAGAAGATCGCTCATGATCATCAGGAGCAAATCCGGAAACCCGGATTTCTCCTTTGGAACTTCCGCGATCGACTCGAAAGAACGGACCCGGTCGTACCCGATATAGCCTACGGCGCCGCCGACAAACCGGGGCAGTTCCGGGTCGACCACAAAGTGAAATTCCGACAGGAAGTCCCGAACGGTCTCCACCGGATCCCGGTCGTCACGAATCTCCTTCACGACACCGTTCTCCATCCGGCGGACCCGCCTTTCATCCGCCTCAAAGACCACCCGGGGATTACTTCCGAGAAAGCTGTACCGCCCCCATTTTTCTCCCCCCTCCGCGCTCTCGAGGAGGAAGGAATACCGGCCGTCATCGATCTTCCGGAAGGCCGAAACCGGGGTCTCCATATCCGCAAAGATCTCTTTGTACACGGGGATCAGGTTCCCCCGTTTTGTCCTTTTGGCAAATTCCTCGAAATCAGGATAAAGCATATGCTTCCCAATGGCATTCAACACTTAAAAAAAAGATGAATACATTTAGCATATAAAGAGGAGACTGTCAAGGAGATTGCCGATGTAACTTCAGGAAAAACCAAGGAAAACAAGAAGGGATCCAAGAATGCGGAACACAAAAAAGGAAACACCCTTTTTCCGTTTGACCGGATACAGGGTGCTCCCCATTTGAAAAGCCCGGTCGAGCCAGCTCTTTAGACCTGAATAGTTTTTTTGATTAAAATCAACCTGGCCGCCGGAGCTCTATGTATCCTAAACTATACCGAACGACCCGGCATCTGTCAAGAACCGGAAGTCATGATCCGGAACCACGACTCAGGGTATCATTAACACCCTTGATGGCGCAGAACTCCCCACACATGGAACAGACCTTCCGGTCCGCGGGGGGGCAGGCCTCCCGTACGCTTCGTGTCCGTTCCGGGTCGATCGAGAGGCGGATCTGCTCTTCCCAATCGAGCCTTCTCCGTGCCCGGGCCATACGGCAATCCGCGTCCATGGCCCCCCGAACCCCCTTGGCGATGTCCGCGGCATGGGCGGCGATCCTCGACGCAATCACCCCCTGCCGGACGTCTTCACAGGTAGGAAGGCTCAGGTGCTCCGCGGGAGTGACATAACAGAGAAAATCGGCCCCCGCCGCCGCCGCGACCGCACCCCCGATGGCTGAGGTAATATGATCATACCCCGGAGCGATATCGGTGACCAGGGGGCCTAACACGTAGAAGGGCGCGCCGTCCGTCAGCTCCTTTTGAATCCGGATATTGGTCGTAATCTGATGGAGCGGAACATGCCCCGGCCCCTCGATCATAACCTGTACCTCAGCCTCCCGCGCGCGGCGGGCCAGCTCGCCCAGGACGATCAGTTCCTCGATCTGCGCCCGGTCCGTGGCATCAGCCAGGCAACCGGGGCGCATTCCGTCACCGAGGCTGAGGCAGACATCGTATCTTCCCGCGATCTCCAGGAGACGGTCGAACTCCTCATAGAGAGGATTTTCCTTCCCATGACAAACCATCCATTCCAGCAGGAAGGAGCCGCCGCGACTGACCACATTCAGGAGACGTCCCTCCTGTTTCAGCCGTTCAATCGCGCCGAGAGTGACCCCGCAGTGCACGGTCATGTAATCGACCCCCTCCCGGGCCTGCCGTTCGATGATCGAAAAAAGATCATCGGGCTTCATGTGGACGATCCCGGGTCCCCGCCCGAAGGCCTGAAGCGCCGCCTCATAGATCGGAACCGTACCAAGGGGAACCGTCACCTCGGACAGGATCCTCCGGCGGATCGCCGGAAGATCCCCGGCGGTAGAGAGATCCATCAGCGTGTCCGCCCCCGCCGATACGGCGACCAGGGCCTTCTCCAGCTCCTCCCGGACCGCGAGATGATCCCCGGAGGTTCCTATGTTGGCGTTGATCTTGGTCGAAAGTCTCTCTCCGATCCCGACGGGAACAACGCCCTGCCGTATGCGGTTTTTGAGGACCACAGCCCTTCCCCGGGCGATCTTTTCGGCCAATTCTTCCGTGGAAATCCGCTCGGTTTCAGCCACATGCCGCATCTCGGGGGTCATCTCCCCTTTCCGTGCCGCCGTTATCTGGTTCATGGTCTATCCTTCCTTCCGATCGATCCGTGAGAGATATTTCCCCGCGGCCGCCCGGACATCCTGTTCCGCCAGAATTCCGGAAATCAGGGCAATACCATACGCCCCGGAGTCCATCACGACGGAAATTCTCTCTTCCCGGATCCCGCCGATGGCGAAAACCGGGATCCGTACCGTTTCCGTGGCCTGCCGGAGCCGGTCTGCCCCAACCGGCGGACCGTACATCCTCTTGGAGGGGGTATCGAAGACCGGTCCGAAGGTCAGAAAATCGGCCCCCTCCTCTTCCGCGGACCGGGCCTGCCTGAGCGAATGAACCGAGACCCCGATCCTTCCGGACTCTCCCACGATCCGGCGGGCCTCCTTCGCGGAGTAACTCTTCTGCGTCAGATGAACTCCGTCCGCTTCCACGGCCACGGCGATGTCGGCCCGGTCGTTGATGAAGAGTTTCGCGCCGTATCCCCGAGTCAGTGTCCGGACCCTGCACCCCAGTTCAAAGATCTCCCGGTCGCTCAGGTCCTTCTCTCGAAGCTGGACTGCGCGGACTCCACCCTCCAACGCCTCCCGGAGGGCCGCAAGGAGATCCCCACCGGGAATCTGCCTCCGGTCCGTGACCAGGTAGAGTGTGAAATCGACTTCGGCCATCATCCGCTGACACCGTTCTACTCCTGGATCATCCCCTCAATGGGGCTGCTCGCAGTGGCATAAAGTTTCTTCGGAATCCGCCCGGCCCGGTACGCCAGACGACCCGCCTGCACGGCATGATTCATGGCCTCCGCCATGGCGACCGGATCCCTGGCACCCGCGATCCCGGTGTTCATAAGCACGGCATCGGCACCCAGTTCCATGGCAATCACCGCATCCGAGGCCGTCCCCACACCGGCATCGACCACGACCGGAACAGAAACCGTCTCCATCAGGATCCGAAGGTTGTAGGGATTGCAGATCCCCAATCCCGAACCGATCGGGGCACCCAACGGCATGATCGCCGCGGCGCCTATATCCTCCAGTTTCTTCGCAAGGATCGGATCGTCCGTGGTATAGGGAAGAACAATAAATCCCTCCTTCACCAACACCCTCGCCGCCTCAAGGAGTCCCTCCGTGTCCGGGAAGAGACTTTTGTGTTCCGCGATCACCTCGAGCTTGACCATATCGGAAATTCCCGCCGCCCGGGCCAGCCGCGCCGTCCGGATCGCCTCATCAGCCGTGCTGCATCCCGCCGTATTCGGGAGTATTTTGTACCGCCCCGGGTCGACATAGTCGAGGAGATTCTCGCGGGTCGGATCCGTTATATTGACCCGCCGGACCGATACCGTCACCACATCGGCTCCCGACGCCTCCACAGCGCGTTTCGTCTCTTCAAAATCCCTGTACTTCCCCGTCCCGATCCAGAGGCGGGAGGAAAACTCCATTCCGGCGATTACCAGTTTTTCGTCCATGGTCATACTCCTTCTCAAGCAATCAGCTTTTCAGATCATGCAGATGGTATTCAAACAGACAGGCCGGGCCCATGACAATCCGCGAAAATCGAGCAAATGCTGATCGCCGCTCTACCCCCCCCCGACAAAACTGACCACTTCCAAACGGTCCCCCTCGGCCAGTTCCGTCCTGCCATAATCCGCCGGAGGAACGATCTCCCGGTTCCGCTCCACGGCCACGCGGGCACAACCGATCCCGAGTTGTTCCAAGAGGGTAAGCAGGGTCGTTCCCCTGTTCACATCCCGTTCCTCACTATTGACGAAAATCTTCATCAGAAATCCCCCCGTGTACAAATCACTTCTTTCTTAAAGATGGATATCCTTCTCCCCGGAATCCACCCGGGAAAGTCGCGCCTCAATCTCTTTCCGCACGGACGGGTCGGGGAGGGTCTCCAGTATATCACGGATCCTCCGCATCCCCACTGAATGGGTCTCTCCCCCCGCGTTTTGCTGCAGGTACTCCGTCAGGGAAAAGAGGGCGTTGGCCCGGCAGAATCTCTTCATCCTGCCGGTTTCCGCGAGCCCCCGGAAGGTTCCTCCGGTCCGGCCCGAACGGTAACAGGCCGTGCAAAGACTGGGGATGAGTCCTTCCCTTAAAACGGCGAGGACCACCTCATCCAGCGTCCGGGTATCATTGAGGGAAAACTGGGAACTGCCGGAATCTTCCCGCCGGTCGGTATATCCTCCGATATCGGTTCTGGATCCCGCGCTGATCTGTGAAGCGCCGATCCGGATCACCTCCTGCCGGAGCGCGGCCGGCTCCCTCGTGGAGACAACCACCCCGGCATAGGGGATCGCGAGACGAAAGACGGCAACCATCTTCTTGAAGTCCTCATCCGAAACCGGATGGGGGACGTGGTCCAGCGCCGCCCCCTCGGCAGGCTGCAATCTCGGGACGGAGACCGTATGGGGCCCCACGCCGAAACGTTCTTCCAGGTAACGGGCGTGTGAAATCAGGGAGAGGACTTCAAAACGGTGATCGTAGAGGCCGAAGAGCGCGCCCATCCCCACATCCCCGAAACCGGCCGTCATGGCCCGGTCCATGACCGAAAGCCTCCACGCATAGTCCCGTTTGGGACCCGCGGGATGCATCCGGGCATACGTCTCCTGGTGGTAGGTCTCCTGGAAACACTGATAGACCCCGGCGCCCGCGGCCTTGAGCCTCCGGAATTCCTCCAGTGTCATAGGCGCGGCATTCACGTGAACGATCCGGATGGAAGTCTCCCGGTAGATCGCCCTCACAGCCTCGCACAGATACGAAACGGCGTCTTCCCCGGGCTCCTGACCGGCCACCAGGAGAACCCGCCTGTATCCCCGCCGGAAGAGCCAATCCGCTTCCTTCACGATCTCGGGGAGGGAGAGAGACTTTCTCCGGGCCGCCCGGTTCGACGCACGGAAGCCGCAGTAGAGGCAATTGTTCATGCACCGGTTCGTGATATAAAGCGGAGCGAAGAGAACAATCCGGTCTCCGAAAACCTGCTCCTTGACCTTTCGGGCCGTGTCGTAGAGTCGCGATAAGAGAACGGGATCCTCCAGGTTCAGCAGAGCCGCGGCTTCAGGAAGCCCGATCCTTTCCCCGGCACCCGCCCGTTCCAGGATCGACCGGACCTCATCCGATTCCGGCCCTGCCTCCTCAATCAAAGAGACTATGGAATGCTCATCCAGCTTCAGTCTGTCCAGTGTATCGGTTGTCCTGCTCATTGTTTCCCCTCATCCAGTCCAAGCAAAAGGCGGAGTACCAGGTTCGCCTGATGGTGCGCGGCGACCCCAACCCGCGGCGACATCAATCCGCAACCGGGCGCGGCGGCGGTCTCACCGTCTCCGACCAGGAAACAACGGCCGGCAAAAGAGGTAATCCGAATGGCATCAGACCGGCCGTAACCGGCCAGCCCCGAGGCCCCGACCACAACCACGTCCGGCATGCTTCGGAGAACGGTATTGACCAGCATCGCCTTGGCCTCGGGGGTGTCAAAGGCCTCCACCAGGACATCGACCCCGGCGAAGATCCGGGGCAGATTCCCGGAATCGAGTTTCACCTCGTGCGCCTTCATCTCCACGTAAGGATTGATCCGTTCCAGATTCTCCCGCAACGCGGTCACCTTGGGGAGACCGATCTGGTCCGCAAAGTACTGTTGCCGGTTGAGGTTGGACGGTTCAACCACGTCGTAGTCGGCCAGGATCAACCTTCCAACCCCGAGCCGGGCCAACGCCACGGCCACGGAGGACCCGAGCCCGCCGAGCCCGGCAATTCCGACCACCCCGCGCTTCACCTTCTCATGGACACCCGGTGTGTGCCGGGCCGTGATCAGGGCCTCGAACTCTTCACGTGACGGAACCTCCCCGCGCCGGATCAGAACCACCTCGTCTCCTTCAACCAGCGGACGGTCCACCCCCGCCGGGAAACCATTCACGATCAGGATATCGGCCTCCGGCTTGACCTGACGTCTCAACTCGGAGAGAGTGACCCGGTCCGCGGCATCGTAAGGGCGCTCATTGACCTTTATTTTCATCTTCCGATCCCGACAATGAGATGGAGGGACAAAAAATCCGGTGGGAAAGAACCCGCAGGAAAAACGCGCGGCTGGAAAGATAAGGAACAGAACCTTGTGGAATGAGAGGATGTTCCAAACCGAATCCCTACGCTGGCATTACCCAGATCAGGTTCTAAGGGTCGCCCGGTTCCCCGGACTCTCAGTCTCACCGACTCCCCCTCGGCTTTTGAGCTTCTGGAAGGGACTATATCAAAGGGGAAAAAGAATGTCAATCCTCAGATTGCGGAACCGGCCAGGTGTCAATCCAGGGGCTAATGGATCGCCACGGAAGCCCCTCCGCCTTTTCGATATCGGATGAAGAGAATCGTGACGATACAGAGGAGCCCGATCACTCCAAGCCAGATGAAGGCACTCTGAAAGGCGTAAGAGGAAGCCTTCTGCCTGATCAGCATCTCGAAAAGGGCCGTGGCCTGTCGGCGGGCTGTCTCAACGTGGGCGCCCTGCATCATGAGATTATGCTGGAGTTTCCGGAAGGCACCCAGGGCAACGGCATTACCGTAATGGACCTGCTCCGAGATCCGGTCAAAGAAGAGATCGGTCCTTCTCGCGAGGATCGTTACGGAAAGGGAGGTCCCTACCGCCCCCGCCACCAACCGTGAGACATTCTGGATGGCCGATCCCATGTTCACGTCCCGGATGGGCAGGACGTTCAAGGCCAGGACAGTGAGGGACGGAAAGAGCGGCCCGAAAGCACCTCCCCAGAAGATGTAAAGGAGGATCAGGGTCGACTTTTCCGTGGAAAGATCATAATGGGAGAGCCAAAAAGTCGCCAGAGCAAAGAGGACGGCGGAGAAGAGAGCGATCAACTTGGCGTTATATTTGTCACTCAGTGCTCCTCCCACCACCACGCCGACCGATGTGGCGATGGAGCCGGGAAGCATGATGAGACCGGCATCGAGGGTCGTGTAACCGCGGAGCCGCTCCAGGTAAAGGGGGATCAGGAAATAGCCCCCGTATATGGTGATGGAAAAGATAAACATCCCGATCACGGCGAGGGCGAAAACAGGGTTTATAAAGAGACGGAGATGAAGCAGGGGATGGCCCGACCTCGATTCCCGGTAGATGTAGAGAGCGAAGGTGACAACCCACAGAGCCATCAGGAAAATGATCCGGTCCGATCGGAGCCAGCCCCACTCCTGCCCCTTGGAAAGAAATGTGATGAGGGATCCGAAACTGACGGACATGAGTAGAAAACTTCCCAGGTTGAAACGACCCGCCCGCTCTTCGTCCGGTTTGCTCCTCTTCAGAAGGAGAATCGCCGCGCCGAGACCGACCACCGAAACAGGAATGTTGACGTAGAAGATCCACCTCCAGCTCAAGTGCTCGGTAAGGAATCCTCCCAGCACGGGGCCCAAGGCCGGGGCCGCCGACGCCCCCAGTCCGAAGATCCCCATGGCGATCCCCCGCTCGTCGTCCGGGAAAATCTCGTAGAGGATCGTCATGGCCACCGGCACGACCAGTCCCTCACCAATTCCCTGGATGAACCTTCCGACGGAGATCATCTCCAGGCTGGTCGCCTGCCCGCAGAGTATGCTCATGACCGTAAAGATCACCAACCCATAGATATAGGTCTCCCGGTGCCCGATCCTGGCCCCCAGCCATCCCACAGCGGTCATGGCGATGGCGGAACCGATCATGTAGGCGATCACCACCCATTGAATTCCATGGGTGTCGGCATTCAGAGAGGCCATCATCTTGGGAAGGGTGATATCCACAATCGTCGTATCGAGGAGCGTCATGAAGGTCCCGATCATCACGATGACCGCGGCGTACCACTTGTACCGGATCCCCAGGTAATAGGGCTCGTTCCCGATCTTGCGGGATGTTTTCATGACGTTACTCTCCGGACCCGGCCGCGGACAGGTCATGATCCCTTAACGAGATTCCCACCGTAACCGACATTCCCGGTTTGAGCAGATTGATTCCTTTTCCCACCGCGATTCTGACCGGAATCCGCTGAACCACCTTGGTGAATTCCCCCGCGGAGTTGTCCCTCGGGATCAGGGCGAACTTGGCGCCGGAGGCCTCTCCCACCAGGATGACCCTGCCCCTGAAGTCCTTTCCGGGGTAGGCATCCACATCCAGATCCACCTCCTGCCCGACCCGCACGCCTCTCGTCTTGGTCTCCTCCAGATTGGCCGTCACGTAAATCCCCTTCCTGTCATAAACGGAGAGAACCGGATATCCCGCCGCCAGGAAATCCCCCTCGTAGAGAAATTTTTTCGCCACCACACCGGTTACGGGACTCACAATCCGGGTGTACCCGAGGTGAGTCCGGGCCACCTGCAGGGCCTCGCGCGCCGCCCTGAGCGCTGACCGGGCGGCCGCGACTCCGCTCTCCGCCTCCTTGACCTGATAGCGGCCCGCCCGAGCCCGTTCGAGATCCGCCGCGGCCGCGGTGACCCCGGACCGCGCCGCGATGAATGCAGCCTTCATCGCGTCGAACCGGCTCCTTGCGACCGCTCCGCTCTTCAGTAATCCACGGATCCGCTCGTAATCCCCGGAGACGCGGTCCCGCTTGGCTTCAGCGGCCGCAAGAGCGCTTTTCGCCTTCCGGATCGCCTCCCTGGATGAAATCCGGAGACTCATCAGGCCGGCAAGACTCCGGTCCAGGCGGTGCTTCGCCCCTTCCACGTTCGCCTCCTGGAGCGCGACCTGATTTTCATAATCCGCGGGATCGATTTCCACCAGGAGATCTCCCTTCTCCACCCGGTCTCCCTCCCGGACATGAATCTTTTTGATACGCCCGGACACCAGCGGAGCGACATTGACCATATCCGCTTCCACAAACGCGTTGTCGGTAATCGCGTGGGTAAAACGGTAACGAACCCACTTCACGCCGATCCCGGCAAAGACCATCAAGACCAGCAGAAAAATAATGAAAAAAACCTTCTTCCCCGGCGTCATTCCTGTTTGTTCGACGACCTCGGTACCTGCTTTTTCCATGGATTGATCTCCCATTTTCGCATCCTGCGGATTACGGCCTTCCCATGCCGACGGCCCGCTCCAACGCGGCCCGGGCGATATTATATCCATAGAGGGCCCCGTAATGTCTTGCTTCAGCCCGGGTCAGGAGCGTCTGGGCATCCAGAACCTCAGTGGAGGTAGTCATCTGCTCCCGGTACTGCAGATCCGTGATCCGGTAGTTCTCCCGCGCCTGGGCCAGGGCCGCCCGCGCGGTCTCCACATTCTTTTCGGCCGTAGACAGATCGAGATAGGCCTTCTGAATCTCCAGGGTCACCCGGTCCCGGATTCGGCTGCGCGCCTCGGAAGCCCGCTCCAGTTTGAAAAGCGCCTCCCGGACCTCTTCCCGGGTCTTACCCCACTCAAAAAAGGTCCATTCCGTCTCCACCCCGATCAAGGCGTTCTTGGTGTTGGTATAACCGTTCCCGTTCACCGACAGTGTGTCCCCCTGTCGGTAGTATTCTCCAACCAGTTGAATCTTCGGATAATAGCCGCTCCTGGCCAGGCGGACCGATTGTTCGGCCTGCCGGTAAACCGTATCGACCGCGAGCACCGCCGGACGACCGGACATTCCCTTCTCGATCGACTTCTCCAGAGAGAGGGGGAAGGGGGTGAGCGTCAGTACATCCGCCACGGAAAGCTCCGCGTTGACCTTCCGTTTCAGAAGGAGGTTGAGATTGGAACGGGCAAGCTCCTCCCGGTTTTCCAATCGCACCCGGTCCTGTTCGGCCTCCGCCAGTTCCACTTCCGACTTTAAAAGGTCATTTCTTGGAATCATGCCGACATCAAAGAGGGCACGGGCGTCCCTTTGATGCGCACTGAGACGAACCACGGCCTCTCTCGACACCTGCGACAGCCGCCCGGCCAAAAGAAGCCGGAAATAGGCCTCCCGGGTCCGAAAGACGATCTCTTCTTCGGTCTCCTCTCTTTGAAACCGGGCCACGTCCACACCGAGGACCGTCAACTCCCGTAAAGAAGTCAGGGCAAAGCCGGCGAAGAGCGGCTGCGAAAACCCCACACTGAAGCGATAATTCGGTTTACTCCCTGCGATGAACTCCAGACCTTTGCCGAAAATCACTTCGGGATCATCGTTCAGACGAATCACGCTGTACCGGGTCTCGAACTTCGCCAGCAGATCTGCGGAAGCGGCCCCGGCCCGGGACCGGGCCGCGCGCAGCGCACTCTCAGCCATTTTGATATCGCTGTTCTTTTCCAGGGCCGTTCTGACCGCTTCCTCAAGCGTAAGAGGAGATCCGCTCCTTGCTTCGGCCGTTACCGGTCCCGGAGAACCTTCCGGCGCCTTAGCGCCGAAGACTTCCCCGACCCGGGGGAAAAAGGACAGCACCCAAAAACCGATCAGGATCCATCTTTTCATTTTCCGTTCTCCTTCCGGCGGAATACGCCATGGAAAAAGATCCCCAAAACAGTTCCGGCGTCAAAGGGACGTTCTCCCGGGTGATCCATACTTTCCACCAGGAAAGCGGTGGAAATCCCGTCCAGGGCCAGAGCCAGAAGATAAGGGTCCCGCTCACAAAAAATTTTCTTGCGGATTCCACTTCGAAACACACGGGCCAGTTTCTGAAGGTATTCTTCGTACCACCCTCTCAGTTGCGAATCCAGGCCCGCCTTCACATTGAAGGTCGCTCCCTGGGTCTCGGCGAAATAGATGCGCATCTGTTTGAGATGATTGCGAAAAATATCTATTTTGGCAGCAATCACCTCTTGAATCCGTTCCGTCTCGCTTCCTTTTCCGTCCAGGATTTCATTTAAGATCTGATGAAATTCTTCCGCCACGTCCAGAATCAGTGAATCGTAGATTTCCTCCTTGTTCCGGAAGAAGTTGTACAGGGTTCCCACAGAGAATTCCGAAACCTCCGCGATATCCTGCATGGTCGTGCCATGAAATCCCTTCTCCGCAAAAAGAGAAAGCGCCGCCTTTAAAATCTCCTCGCGATGACGCAGATGTTCACGTTCTTTTCTGGACAGATGAGCGCTGTTTTTCATAGGCCGTGTTGTTCCGGGTGAATTCTGTATCTATTTTTTGAATGTTGCTTCATAATATGACTACATATTCATTGGGTCAAGAGAAAAATCCCTTTGCACCCAAATCTCATTGCTGTTATAGTGCCTCCACTCGGATAGGGAGGAACTATGCCTTGGGATTGGCGGATCCTGATGCTCCCACTGGTGGGCGCGGTCATCGGGTGGGTGACCAATGCGATCGCGATCAAGATGCTTTTCCGTCCTTATCGCCCCGTACGTTTTTTCGGATTGTCCATTCAAGGACTTCTTCCGAAACGGAGGAAAGAATTCGCGGAGAGTATCGCGAAAACCGTAGAGAAGGACCTTCTGACCGTTCAGGACATCGTGGGTTTCTTAGACGGGGTGGAGTGGGAAGAAGAGGTGGTGCATGCCGTCCAGAAGGCACTGGATACCCGCCTGAAGAAAAACCGGTTTTCCTTCCTGCTGAAGACCCCGATCGTGGGACTCATCGGGCATGAGGTCGTCCGACAGTTTGAGAAGATTCTCTCCCGCGTAATCATCGGGAAGATTCATGAACACAAGGGGCGTCTCGTCCGGAAATTCCAGGATGCCATCGAACTGAGGGAGGTGGTTTCCCGGAAGGTCGAGGGATTTGAGATGGAAAAGATCGAGGCGATTCTGATGCGTCTCATTTCAAGGGAACTGACCTGGATCGAGGGGGTCGGAGCCGTTCTCGGTTTCTGTATCGGCCTGATCCAGATGGTTCTGGTTCTGTTTTTTTCATGAGGGTCCGGCAGATGGGGGCAGGCACCCTGTATATCGTGGCCACACCGATCGGGAACCTGGAGGACATCACCCTCCGCGCGATCCGTGTCCTGAAAACAGTGGACCTGATCGCGGCAGAAGACACCCGCCGATCCGCGCGCCTTCTGCATCATTATCAGATCTCCACCAAAATGACCAGCTATCACGATTTCACGGATACAAAAAAACGAAAGTCGATCCTCCACAAGATCCTTTCGGGAAATGATGTGGCCCTGATCTCCGACGCCGGCACACCGGGAATCTCTGACCCGGGTTATCGCCTGATTGTGGAGGCCCTCTCCGAAGCGATCGAAGTGCACGCAGTTCCGGGACCTTCGGTCCTGACCGCGGCGCTCTCCGTCTCAGGCCTTCCCACGGACCGTTTCTACTTCTGCGGTTTTCTCCCGAAGCGGTCCGGCCCCCGGAAAACCCGGCTCCGTTCCCTCGGGAGCCGAACCGAGACCCTGGTCTGCTATGAATCTCCGCACAGGATTCTCGCAACACTGAAGGAGATGAAAGAGATCCTGGCAAGCCGGAAAATCGCTGTTTTCCGGGAGATGACCAAGCTTCACGAGGAGGTCTACCGTGGAAGCCTGGAAGGAGCACTGGATCATTTCAGAGACCGGGAGAAGATCCGGGGAGAATTCACTCTTGTACTGGAGGGAAACCGGAAGAACCCACGCAGAGGAGAGAAGGCCGATCTTCAGAAGGCACTCCGGGAGGTCATTCAGAGGGAAAAGGTCACCCGAAAGGATGCTGTACGGATCGTCTCGGAGACCTTCGGACTCCCCAAGAAGGAGGTTTACCGGGAGAGTCTGAAAAAATAACCGATTCAACGGTTCTGGATAAGGAGTCAACCGATGGCACCGAGCAAAGTTTATTATCTTTCCGCCCGGGCTACAAAATGGTCCTACAAGAAGAGTCTGGCCGGACGGTTCGAGGCCTTCCTCAGGAGACTTCCGGTCGCCCGCTTCATCAAAAAGAAAGAACCGGTCGCGATCAAGACCCATTTCGGCTCGGAAGGCGCTCACCGGGTGGTTCGTCCCCTCTTCATCCGCAAAGTGGTGGAAGCGGTTCGCGAGGCCAAAGGCAAGCCGTTCGTAACCGACACGGTGCGGATCAAGGGGCTCGACTACCTGGAGGTCGCCAATCAGAACGGCATCAACGCCCTTTCATGCGGGGCACCCGTACTCCTGGCGGACGGAATTTTCGGCAATGACAACGTGTCCGTTCCGTCCGGGAGGGAACAGGGGGAAGTCCTGGTCGCTTCGGCCATTCATGACGTCCCCTCCATGATGGTCCTCTCCCATTTCAAGGGACACTTCAACGCAGGCGTGGGAGGGGCGATCAAGAACCTCGCCATGGGCGGCCTCTCCGGGTCAAGCCGGAATCACGACTGGAAACACGGCCGGGGCGGCATGCACGCCTTTGTGGGAGGGGAACTGAAGTGGAACCGGGATCTTTGCAGTCGCTGCAACCAGTGCGTTGAGGTCTGCCCACTCTTCGCCTGCACCTTTGAGAATGAGTTATTCACCTACAATAACAAAAAATGCTGGCGATGCGGACGATGTGTCCGTGTCTGTCCGGAACAGGCCCTCGACCTTCCCACGGACGAGGAGCGTTTCCACCGCGGGCTGGCCGAATCCACGAGGGCGGTCTTGTCGACCTTTGGGAAAAACCGGGTCCTTTATATGAACTTCCTGTTGGAGATCCAGCCGGAATGTGACTGCATGCCCGCCGCCGATGTCCCGGTAATCCAGGATTTGGGCATCCTGGTCTCAGAGGACGTGGTCGCGGTGGATCAGGCTTCCATCGACCTTCTCCGGAAGAGTCCTCCTCTCCCCGGCTCCGCGGCCGAAGACAAGGGAATCCGGAAGGGAGAGGACATTATGCTGCGCCTCCATGATATTGATGGACAAAAGCAAATCGATGCGGCCTTTGAATTGGGGCTGGGCAACAAGGAATACGTCCTGGTCGAAGAGGGAAACGGTTGACACAGAGGGCGCGACAGGTTATAGATTTCAAGAAGTTCCGGGGCGCGAAAGTCCGCTCCCGGGTGGCGGAACCACTTGCGGACAGAAGAATCGATGGCGTCTACAATCCTGGTCGTGGATGACTCGAAAGACAATATCGAGGTGTTGAGGACCGTCCTGGAGTACAGTCACTACCATGTCGTCAGTGCGGACAATGGACAGGAGGCCGTCCGGATCGCCCAAAAAGGCGTGCCCGACCTGATTCTGCTCGATGTCATCATGCCCGGGATGGACGGAATTACGACCTGCAGGCTGCTGAAGGATCATGAACTGACGAAGGTAATCCCTGTGATTATGCTCACGGCCAAAAATGATCCGGAAGACCTGCGAAAAGGACTGGAAGCGGGAGCCGTAGATTACGTGAAGAAACCCTTTATTATCGCCGAACTTCTCGCACGGGTCAAAACTGCCCTCCGGTTGAAGAAGGCGCAGGATAAACTGGTGGAACAGGAGAAGAAAATCGCGATCATGGAACTGGCCGGCGCCGCGGCCCATGAATTGAACCAACCTCTGACCGTCATCAACTGCCAGGTCAAGTTGTTGGAGGAATCTCTTGAGGAAGCTGGATTGCCTCCAAGCCGCGAAATCACAATTCTTTACGATTCAGTCCGAAAGATGACTCAGATTATAAAAAAGATAGGAAATATCACCGATTATAAAACAAAGGAATACCTGCTCGGCGATAAGATCATTGATCTGGATCAGGCAAGCGAGAATGTGGAAGATTAGTCCCCAGGGAGAAGTTCTTCTCTGACAGGACGAATTCTTCCGGGAAACAGGCTTGACAAAATGTGTAAAACAGGCTATTATTTTTAGAGTATTTTTATCTTTTTAATGGTATTAAAATAGATTCTTGGGAGAAGGGATGGAACTGACACGGGCGGCGGATTACGCCTTACGGGGTGTGCTTTATCTTTCCATGCAACCCAAGGACTCCCTCTGCATTATCAGTGAAATTGCCGAACAGATGAGCATCCCGGAGGGATTTTTGGCCCGGATTTTCCAGACCCTGGCCAAAACCGGAATCATCCGTTCTCATCGCGGGAAAAAAGGTGGATTCACTCTTGCAAAACCCCCTTCAGAGATCTTCATGAAGGATGTGATTGAAGCAATGGAAGGGCCTATTCATATCAACCGGTGTTTGAACGGGTTCGATGAGTGTGTTCGGGAAGACCTCTGCGCCATGCACAATGTCTGGGCCGACATCCAGAAGGAGATTGTGGGCAGACTTTCCCGGATCAATTTCGAAGAGTTGGCCGAAAAATCCCGCATCAAACCGTTCGGAAAGGCTTAACCACATTTCCAGCCGTTTTTCTCCGATTCCGCCACGGTTCATCCCCCACCCGGCATTTGTTGTTGACAAGAAACACAGGATATGAGAAAGATGAACGCGTTTTCAAGGCCGCACAGGGTTTAGAATGCAGATTATCCGGGAACTGGATCAACTCAACGAAAAATTTCCCTATCCCGTTGTAACCCTCGGGAATTACGACGGTGTCCATCTCGGTCACCAGAAAATCTTCCAGCAGGTCATCGAGCGGGCGCGGACAGAGTCCGGGACATCGATCATCTTTACCTTTGAACCCCATCCGCGCATGGTACTTTCCCCTTCGAACTGCCCGCCCCTGCTGAACACCTTCCGGCGGAAAATGGAACTCTTCGAATCCTTCGGGATCGATGTGGTCATCTGCGCGCACTTCACCCGGGAATTCGCCGCCATCCCTCCGGAAGGATTCGTCCAACGATACCTCGTGGACAAGATCGGAGTGCGGGAAATCTTTGTGGGGTACGATTACGCTTTCGGAAGGGGAAAACAGGGCACCACGGAGGCCCTGGCCCGGATGGGGCAGGAATACGGTTTCAAGCTTACAGTGGTGCCGGCCTACATCATGGACGACGAAGTCGTGAGTACCACACGCCTTCGCGGACTCGTCCGGGAAGGAAGGATCGAAGAGGCGGCAAGACTCCTCGGCCGATCCTACGCCACCGAGGGGACCGTTGTGGGGGGGGATCACCGGGGCAAATCTCTCGGATTCCCCACCGCGAATCTACAATCCCATAATCAGATCTTTCCGAAACGCGGGGTGTACGCCGTACAGGTTGAAACGGGGGGACGCCTGATGGACGGCGTCCTCAACATCGGAACCCACCCCACCTTCGGAGAGGGGAAAGTGACCCTTGAGGTCCATATCATCGATTTTCATAAAGAAATCTACGGCCAGTTTGTCCGTGTACTCTACAGGAAAAGGCTGCGGGATGAGATCCACTTCAGCAGCAAAGAGACGCTGATTCGACAGATCCGGTCCGATATAGACCATGCACGGAAAATTCTCCGGAACCCGCCCCGAGACGAGAAATTCCATGGAAATGCCCGGTAAACAATTCTGGATCGGAATCGCTATCAGCCTGGCCCTTGTTCTGTACCTGCTGCACAGTGTGGATCTGAACCGGGTGGTTTCGGCTTTCAGACATGCCGACTACCTCTACTGTCTCCCCATAATCGCCGTCTCGCTGCTCGGGATCCTGATCCGGGCTTTCCGATGGCGCCATATCATGGCCCCTCTTCACCGGGCTTCCCTGCGGAACCTCTTTACGGCGACCATGATCGGATTTATGGCGATTGACATCCTTCCCTTCAGGCTGGGCGAGGTGGCCCGGGCCTACCTGATCGGCAGGAAGGAGCCCGTTTCCAAAAGCGCCGCACTGGCCACCATTATCGTGGAACGACTCTTCGACATCTTTGTCCTGCTGCTGTTCCTGGTCTGGGTCCTGTTTGCCATGTCCCGGGACCCTCTTCATCTCGATCCGTTCTATATCAAAGCCCTGCAGGGAGCAGGCATCTTGATGTCAGCCCTCTTCGCCGGGGCTGTCTGCTTTCTTTTTTTCCTCCGGGACAAGACAGCGGCGACCCTGGAACTGATCGAAAGATGCCTCCGCCCCCTGCGCGCCTCCTGGAGGGACAAGATCCTGTCGGTGCTTCAGTCTTTCGTGAAAGGGTTGGATATCCTCCGGATCGGTAGGGATCTCTGCTGGATTGTCGCCTACTCTTTTCTGTTGTGGGGGCTTTACGGGGTCGGCAACGCCTTCATGCTCAAGGCCTTCCGGATTTCCACCCCCGGCTTTGTCCCCTTTTATCTTCTCGTCGTGCAGGCCTTTGCCGTGGGGATTCCCTCCTCTCCCGGGTTCGTCGGAACCTATGACGCCGCCGTCGTGACCGGGCTTGCGGCCTTTCACTCCGACAAGGCGGCGGGGCTCAGCTTCGCCATTCTGTCTCATTTCTTGCTCTTCGCACCGGTGATTCTCTACGGAATGGTCCTGTTTTTAAGAGAACATATTTCTCTCGGGACTCTCAAGAAAGAAGCGCAAAGAAATGAGACCCCTTCACGGGGAGGGTGATCCGATGGGACGGTTGTTCCTGGTATTCCTCTGGGGGGCATTCATCTTTTTCCTCTGGAAGTTTCTGTTCCCTTCCCCACGATCCCGGCGAGGCTCCGAATCCAACGACCCGCAAGAGATCCCAATGCTGGTCCACGATCCCAATTGCAACACCTTCATCCCCCGTTCCGGCGCCATCCGGAAAAAACTCCGGGGAGAAACCCATTACTTCTGCAGTTCGAAATGCCTGAAGGAGTACCAACGGAAGATCCGCTGAATGGCCTTATGGGTAAACAAAACGATAGAGCGAAAGATCGGAGTCAAGACACGTCCCAACCCCCGGATTGATGAACAGAGACACCCCTTCATCAAGCGGGAAAACGTTCCGGCAGATACGTCCGTCACACTCTTCGGAAGCTTGCCCTACACGACCGGGATCTGGTTCTCAATAATCGTCCCTCTCAGACGTTCCAGGAAACCGTTTCGATCCGAAGAACCATCCTCAGAGAGCCGAAGTGGTTTTCCAACCACCACGAAAATCGTCCCGGGCCGGATTCGGAAATGCCGCTTCGGCATCACTTCAAAACTCCCGGAAATGCTGACCGGAACCACCGGGACCCCGGAGGCCCTGGCAAGATAGTAACATCCTTTCTTGAAGGAATGCACCTTCCCGTCAGGGGAACGTGTTCCCTCTGGAAAGATCAGGACCGACTGCCCCTCCCGGATCCGGAGGGCCGCGTCACGCAGGCTCTGCCTGGCCTTCTCCCGGTTGGAGCGGTCGATCTCGATATTCCCGTAGCGCCGCATGGCAAAACTGAAAACCGGGATCCGGTAGAGTTCCTTTTTGGCGATCCAGCCGAGGTGGACGGGCAGGCAAGTCATGAGAACGAAGATGTCGAAGTACCCCTGATGATTGGAGGCAACAATCTGGGGGACGTCCCGCAATAAATTCTCGGCGCCCCGGACTTCTACACGCACACCGGATATCGACAGAATGCCACGCGCCCAAAGCCTGGCAAGAAAATGCAGACTTTTCCCGCTTGAATCGAAAAAAGAAAGAAAAACAATAACCATCCCCAGGATAACCGTCAGGACGATTCCCACCGACCAGACCCAGCACGCTCGAATCATAAGCTCCTCCTGCCCCGAAGGATTATAAGAAAAGATCCGGTCGATTTCAAGGAGGAAGGTGTTTAAATGAGCGATAGAAACAGTCCGATCACAAAAAGCCCCTCTTGGTTTAAAGGTTTATGGTGAGTATACGACTCACCTTGAAGGTGAAACCGAAGACCGGGAGGGGGATACGATCTCCACAACCCAACCTTTTTGACAGGATGAACCGGATCGACAGGATAGGCGGACCCGACTCCCCCGCGGGGGGAGCATACCCCCCCTGTCACGCGGCCTAACATCTCAAAAGGAGAGGGGAAAAGGGCAAGATCGTGTCGACCCGAAGGGGAGACCATGCGGAGCATGTTATCGAGCCCCCCTCTCCTTCGAGAAGCGAAGCGTTGTCCCGCTTTGCGGGACCGCGTGATTAGGGGCGTCCTTTCTTTTGGTTCGTTTTCTTTGGACGAGCAAAGAAAATGAACCAAAAACAAATGGTTTCAGATGAATCTGAATTATAATCCATTCTTGAAAGATCATCTGATTCAGATTAAGATAAAGAGTAAGAGTATGATTACGAATCAACAGTTCGCATGATTCTTACGGAGCCAAGATGAAACTGCTTTTCCTCGGGACCGGAACATCATCGGGAGTACCGGCTATTCTCTGCAATTGCGATGTCTGCCGTTCTGAAAATCCCAGGAACAGGCGTCTTCGTTCTTCACTGCTGTTGACAATCGGTGGGAGGAACATCCTGGTGGACACCGCCACAGACCTGCGGGAACAGGCTCTCCGCTACCGGTTCTCACGGATCGACGCCATCCTGTTCACCCACGCACATGCCGACCACATCCACGGAATCGATGAAGTCCGGATCTTCTGTTTTCACCAGGGCGCCGCAATCCCGGCCTACGGAAACCAGGAGACCATTGCGACCATTCACAGACAGTTTCCCTATATCTTTGTTCCGGAAGAGGAACGGGAAAGTTTCAGCCCCCGGATCACGACTCATATATTAGACGGGCCCTTCCACCTGTTCGGCTTCGAGATCATCCCCGTCCCGATCCGGCACGGGAAGCAGACCATCTACGGCTACCGTTCCGGCCCCGTGGCATACCTGAGCGACTGCAACGGCATCCCGGAGGAGAGTGAAGCCCTGCTTCAGGGTCTCGACCTTCTGATTTTAGACGCTTTGCGTGACAAACCGCACCCGACTCATTTCTCCCTGAAGGAGGCCGTGGCAGTAGCACAGCGGATCGGAGCCGGACAGACCCTCTTTACCCACATGGCACACCAACTGGATCACGAAACGGTGAACCGGAGCCTCCCCCCGAACATGGCGCTGGCCTACGACGGACAGACTCTGGAATTCCATGATCCCCCTTTCCGATGAAACGGAATAAGAAGAAACGAACAAACCGGGCGGTTCCCAAAAAGAAAACCCTCCATGTCCTTCGTTCCTCCTTTGAACGAAGGGCGCGGGAATGGAAAAGAGGAGAGCGGAGACGCGGTCTGCTGATCCTGCAGATCGACGGTCTTCCCCACAAGATCCTGATGAGGGCACTCTCGGAAGGTACCATGCCCTTCCTGAAATATCTTCTGGACTCCGGGAAGTTCGATGTCAGCCGTTACCGTTGCGGCATTCCCGGATGTACCCCGGCGGCCCAGAGCGGGATCATGTACGGGGAAAACTTTGGAATTCCCGCCTTCCGCTGGCTCGACAAAAAGGACGATACCCTCTTTTCATTCAAGAATCCTCTGTCGGCGCAAATCGTGGAAGAACGGATTTCCAGGGAAAGGGAAGGAATTCTGACTCACGGCAGCAGCTACGTGAACCTTCTTTCCGGCGGAGCCGAACGATCGGTGTTTACCCTCAGTACCTTTCTAACACCCGACATGCACAAGCGGATTTCCGGGATGGCCATTTTCTTTCTTTTTTTCCTCAACATCGTTCCCGTCCTCCGTACAATCGCCTCGTTGGGAATTGAACTGACCCGGGAATTCATTGAATACCTGGAGATCCGCCTGAAGGGGGGAATTCGGAAAAGCGAAGGATTCTTCCCGCTGGTGAGAATCTTTTCCAATGTCCTGTTCTTCGAAGTGGCGACCGTCGGAGCGATCATTGACATTCAGCAGGGAAAACCCGCGATCTATCTAACCTACAATGGTTATGACGAAGCGGCCCATCAACGGGGACCGGATACCAAGTATGCCTTCCAGGCGCTTCGAGTCATTGATCGCGGCATCCGGAAGGTGGTGAAGCGGGCACTGAAGAAAAAGCGGGGGAGGCAATACGACATTTATATCCTCTCCGATCACGGCCAACATCCATCCATTCCTTTCCGATATCAGTATGGCGAGTCTCTGGAGGATTTCATCTACTCCAAAGTGAAGGAAGGACAGGTCACCCAGTACGGCACAGGCGGGGATGTCAAAGATTACCTGATGACAACCTTGGTTTCCACACTCCAGTCCTTCGCCGCCCAGAACCTTTTCTTTCTGCGAAGGCTTTTCAGGCGGATCGCCCGGTACATCGAACGCAATATCTCTCCGGAAAGGAGGGGCGAGACCTTCGAGAACATCTCCATCGTCAATTCCAGCCCCCTCTCGAATCTTTACTTCAATTTTTCCCGTAAGCGTCTGGACATCGAGGAAATCGAACAGGTCTACCCGGGTCTGATCGGGGCATTGGTCCGCCACGACGGGATCGGTCTGATTGCGGGCAGATCCAATGGGGCGCCCCTGATTCTTTCGAAGGGCGGAAGAATCTTTTATGAAAACGGGCGCCGGAAAAGCGATGGTGAAGATCCATTGCAGGGAATCGACGATCCGGAACGGGTGGAACAGGAGATTCTACGACAGTCCTCCATGCCCAATGCAGGCGACCTGGTGCTCTACGGCGCCATGAAAGGCTCCTACGTCATCAATTTTGAAGAACAGATGAGCGGACATGGAGGTGTCGGAGGAATGCAGAATTTTCCCTTTATCCTCTATCCACACAGGATCCGCTTTCCTTTCCACGCGGTAAAAAATACGAAGGAACTCTATCCGGTCTTCGCCCGGTACCGGAACCGTCATTCTTCTTCCCCGTAAGGAGGAGAGAAACCAGGAGGAAGCGGAAGGAGATTGCCATCCGAAGAGGGTTGTGATAATTTAAAAGTAAAGAAGAACAGAAAGTCGGAAAACAGGCTCATCATTCAAGCAACCAAACAACGACTGATGCCGGAAAACAAGATCAAACTGGAGGGGGATCTTTCAGAGATTTCCGTTCCCCAGATTTTTCACGCCCTGTCGGTTTCCAATGCAACCGGGCTCTTTCACTGGACCCATTTTTCCAGAGAGAAAAAAGTTTATCTCTTCAAGGGGAAAATTGTCTTCGCCTCATCCAACCGGAAGCAGGAAAGACTCGGAGAAGTTCTCCTGCGTCAGGGGCGGGTTCGTGTCAAAGACTATGTGGAGGCCTCCCGAAGGATCCGTGAATCAAAACGGCTCGGACAGATCCTGATCGAGATGGGGGTCCTGAACAAGGAAGAAATCAAGGCCGGGGTCATCGAGCAGGTCCGCGATATCGTCTATGGCCTTTTCAACGAAACGGATGGGACCTATTCGTTCCATGAAGAAAAGGATCTCCTGAAGGAGGTCATCACCCTGAACATCAACACGCCGGAACTGATCATGGGAGGGGTTCAGCAGATCACGGACTGGAACCGCATCCTGCAGACCCTCTCCGGGATTGAAACCATCTTCGAGCCCTCCGCCAGGACTGAGAAAAAACGTCTCGAGGTTCAGTTGTCGGATGAAGAAAACCGGATCTTCCAACTCGTCGATGGAAAACGTTCCGTGGCGGACATCTGTGCCAGAATCGCCGGAAACGATTTCAAAACCTGCCGCACCCTGATGGCCTTTCTTTGCGCCAATCTCATTCGAAGAATACCGAATTCCGAGATCTCCGTGGTGGAAGAGAAAAAGGCCAAGGATTTCTTTGAGAAAACCATCCGGTGCTACAACCGTCTTTTTTCTTATATCTACCGGTATCTCGGAGAAAAAGTGGGAAAACTGGGAGACAAGAATCTTTCCCACTATCTCGAGGAGGTCAAAGAGGATTACCCGGTTCTTTTCAAGGGGATTTTTCTCTTGCCCGACGGAACCCTGGCCGCCGAGGTACTCAGGGAAAACCTTGAGCAGATCTCGGAAAATCAGAAAAAGGAAACGTTGCTCGCCGGCCTGAAGAACATCCTCTCCGCCGAACTTGCCGCAACGCGCGAATCCCTCGGCGCGTCGGAAGAAGCATTCATGGTTTCACGTCTGAAAGACATCCTCCAGAATCTGAAGGATACCCGTTCATAACAGTCGATTGATCAGTCCTTCCCCGATCCGCCTTACCGCCGCCATCTGCCGGATGATCTCATCGGAAAACCGGGCGGGATCGGTATATCCCATCAGAAACGCCGGAAATCGCAGTCCTTCCACGTCGTGAACCTGTTGGGAACGTACGGTCAATCTCAGGACCCCCGCCAGGTCGGAGAGAAACCTTCTGGCCCGAACCAGAAGGGCATAGTCTGCATCTGAACCGGACGTAATCTTTTCGATCCGTTGCAGAAGACGGATATCGCGGGGTTCATAAATTTCATAGGCGGCCCGGAGCATATTCATGAGGAGGGTGATATCGAACAGTCCGCCCGGACCGTATTTGAGATCCACCCCCCGTTCTCCCGGAAACGAGGGCCTCGGAGCCGCATATTCCCCGATCAGGGCCTGGATCAGCCTTCGTTTTTCCCTGAAAATCCGCATCCGGATCACCTCCTCCTGAAACCGGGAATGCAATTCCGGATCTCCGAACACAAGCCGCGATCCCAACAGCTCGGCCCGATCCACAAAATCACCGGGCCCCTTCCGGTCCAGGTATTCCACCAGTTGCTCGATGGAGACGGCATAGCATCCGATCTGTTCCCCGATCCGATGATGAGGCATAATGCCGAGGCGGGAGAGCTCCCGGTGCATCCGCAGCACGGCTTTTCGGAACAGCGCCGGGTTGACAAGGACGGGGTCCAGGATCAGAAACAGATCGTAATCGTTCACACATCCCTCCTCCTGTACATTCCCGCCCGCGGCGTAGATCCCGATCCCCTCCCCTTCCTGGTACGCGATCCCCGCCTCCCGAAGGGCAAGGCGGATCATTCTGCGAAGGTAACGATCCGTATAGTTCGCGTGAGGAAGACGCCCGGCCAGAATGCCGCGCGGGAAAAAGCGAAGCGTTTCAAGATCATGGTAATCGGCAAGACTCTGATATCCTTCCCGGAAAGTGCGGGCACCGCGTGACCTTCTGAGTGCATTGAGAGAGGCGGTGCGCAACCGTCCGGTGTCAAACACATCCTGTTTCCGGATCACCCCTCTTCCGATCAATCCCTTGATCTTGCGTGCGAGGAAAGGACTCCGGTAATGATCATGAAAGAAAAAGATCAGGGTGCAACTGATGAGAGGATCGGTAAACCGTCCTCCGCGTTCCAGCAGGTGCCCGAGGAGGTCCAACACAAAAGACTCGGACAATAAACGTGTGAAGTGGGGGATCCTTCGATCTCCGGCGTGAAAGAACCGGACAAACGAATCAACCCGCTCAGGAGACTGCACGAACTTTTCCCTCAGGATCGCCGCCCATTCTTCCCGGAGTCGATCCAATCCGGAAAATTCGGTATCCTCCGGCAAAAGAAGGGAGAAGCGGGCCGTATGCATCAACGTCCCGGAGAGAAAACGGAAATATCGTTCCAGAAGGACACGCCTCGCCCCGGGACCGATCCGCTTCAGGTCAGTGAAGAAACGCCGCCGGAACGTTTTTTCCTCCTCCAGGAAGCTGACAAACTCTTCCGCGGAGACCGAGGTTCCCATCCGTTCCAGGACCCCGATCAGATCGCGCGCCAGATTGCCGGTCCGGCACGGCGTCGCAGATCCGGGCCAGGGGCTTGCCAGGCAGTGAAAGACACGGATGAAATCCACCGACTTCTTGAATTCTTCCTGAAAAACCAGGGAAACCGCGCGGATTCTTTTGCAATACCGAAAGTAATCACGCAACAGCCGTTTTAAGGAATCCCCTGCGGATTCTTCCGGATACCCCATCAGCCGCGCCACGCGGTCCAGCGCCCCCCGGGAGAAAGACTCGGTATAACGGATCCCCTCTTCCTGAACAAAGATCACCTGATACAAAAACCGAACCGACTCCAGAAAAGCGATAGCCTCCTCCAGCGTTGCGTACTCCTTCCGATAGTCGGGATCCTCCTCCTGAAGGGCGTTGAAGGCCTTCCAGAACTGACCTCCGACGATTCCAAGCGTCGCACGCCGGGCGGCAAGCATCAGTTTGGCCAGACGCAATCCGTCCATCTTCGGCACAATCTCTCCCGCATGCGGCCGATGCCGCCCGAAAGAGCGGATCTCTTCCAGAACCCCCCGGACGAATCCTTCATAATAGCGATTGTCTTTCCCTCTCCGGTAGGCATAACGCATCACCACGCGACTACGAAACTCGTTAAAAAGCGAGATACTCCCGGTAATGGGAATGGAACCGAAAAGCTGGGAGATAACCACGAAGTTTTTCAGCTCTTCGTCCATCAGGCGTTCGTAGTCATCGATCGATGAAGAAAACCAAGTCGCCCCACTGTGCTCGGACAGATAGAAGTGCATCGGCGTCCCTCTCCGGTACATCTCCCGGTTCAGCCGCCCGATCACCCGGTTCAACGCAACCAGGTCCCCTCCCGGACGGTGTACAATCCCGACATCGATATCGTCTTGGTCCCGCCGCGCGCCGACATGACAAATCACGAACTCCGGGAGGTTACACTCCGATTCGGTCAGCATTTCCAGAAAGGACCGCATCAGGGCCGAGTAAAGCCTGGTAAAAGCCCGTTCCGCAAGAAGGAGCATCTCCTTATAGCGGGTTGTAGGGTCTGGAAGAAAATGCCCGGAGCGATCCATCCCCTCCAGGATCCTGAGATTCAGACCGATGAGATGAAGGGAGTAGTAACAACCGAGGACATTCATGGCCTCCTCCCTCTCCGGGAAAAACTTCCGGATCAAGTCCATCTCTTCGTAACAAAGGGGTGAGACCTCCCGGAAGTCGAAGAGGGGCAGCACCTCCTCCCGGTCCAATCTTCTCAACAAGGAGGGAAGGAACTCCCGGATGCTCCGGATATTTCTCTGATAGTGGTTCCCGAGCACGTCCACTCGGGTTATCCGGTGGTTCAGCTCTTTTTCAATCTGTTGTTTATTGAAACCGGACACGGCCACCTCGGGGGAAAGGCGGTCTTCCGAAAGGAGGGACGCCTTGTAGGACCACGGCCTGGATATCCGGGCCAGCCGTCGATCTAAAAAAGAGTGGGATAACCCGGGTCCTCTTCGTCGGCGGCCTTGGTTTCGTCGGTCTCCTTTCGCGCGCCCTTCCTGCCTGTGCGTTGCACGCAGACAGGCGCATCAAATCCCTTGAACACGAACTGCCCGAGCAGGGGATGATAGGAGCTCCAATGCCCGGAAGGCGCGTTCTTCATCATCTCACGAAAGGTCTGCGTCTTGGCGTCCAGGTCATCCAGCATATGAAGTACCAGGGCCTCGAGGGTCATCGGCTTGACCGGAGAACCGAATTCTTCCTTTCCATGGTGGGATGCCAGAAGGTGCTTTAAAAGAACGGCCTTCTCTTCCGGGAAACCGGGGATGGAACGAACGGCTTCGTCGACTCGTTCCAGTTCCAGGACGATATGTCCCATAAGACGTCCCGGATCCGTATAGTCGAAGGCCCGCGAACAGGAAAGTTCATCCACCTTACCGATATCATGCAGAAGAACACCGGCACGGAGAAGATCATGATCCATTTCAGGGAAATGGGGCGCGACCGACTCGCAGAGATGCAACAAAGACAAAGTATGTTCCAGCAGACCTCCCACAAAGGCATGGTGCATACTCTTTGATGCGGGAGCCGTCCGGAATTTCTCGCGAATCCCCTTTTTTCGAAAAATTTTGAGAAGGAGTTCACGATAATCCCCATCCCGGATTCGATCAATCCGCTCCATCAGTTCGGCCATCATCCGGTTCGGATCCTTCGTAGTCACTGGAAGAAAATCAGCCGGATCAATCCCCGCATCCTGCTCGTCCACGCGCTGAACCGTTTCCAGAGTTAATTGTGCGCGACCGTTGTACTGCCCCACCTGTCCGGTGACCTTCACGAAATCCCCCGTTGACAATCCTTCCGAAACGACTTCGGCTTCATTCCAGACCTTGGCTTCCAGCACTCCGGAACGATCACCGAGCGTCAGAGTCAGAAAGGGTTTCCCGGCCCGAGTAAATCCCAGTTTCTTGTTCCGCACAAGATACACCCCTTCCGCCTTCTGCCCTTCACACATCTCCGAAATCAGGATGCCCATCTCCGCCCTCCCGGTAGTAGAGATTACCGATCGCCCTGCAGAATCAATTGGAAAACCCTCTCCTTCCCACTTCCCCATAAAGAGGAATCCTGTTCGCAGATCCCCTCTTTGATCAAGGAAGATTCAGGGAAATCATCTGACTTTCCGAGTTCCCCCCGGCTCCCTCGGCGCAGGGGGAGACTCGCTGAGATCATACTTCGCGCAATCCCGCCCGTGAACGAAAACCGCATCCAGGAACGCTTCCATCCGCTCCGGATCGTGGAGGCGGATCTCGTCCTCACAGAAGAGACCGGGGATCCGCCTCCTGACCAATCCGGCAAAAAGGCCGGTCCCGTTCAGGAAGATCCTTCCTTGCGAACCGGTGACCGGAATCCCCCGAAGACCACAGCTCGGTGATCCGCTCTTCAACACGAAGGCGGACAGAGGATTCCGTTTGAACTCTGAAATCTTCCTCTCCGCCCAACGGAGCAGGAGCTCCGTCCGGTCCATGCCGGTCTCATTCGTCACCAGACGGGGATCCCGGGGATCTCCCGAGAGACGCATCGACTCTCTCGGCACAGACAAACCGCATTCCACTTCAGGGCACACGGAGACCCAATTCACCCAGGGAGCAAGCCTCCGGGTCACGACAAGGTCGAGTTTTCCCCTTCCGTCATATCGGACTCTTTTCCCCAAAAGACAGGCACTGATCCCGACCCGTTTCCTGTTCATGGAGCATCCCCCTACCCCCGGTTCAAAAATCTCACCAAGGTCTCCCCTTTGAAGAGTCCTGAGAATATCAAGGACCCGATTGACTCACCTACCATATCAAATTCGGAGAAATTCCGCAATTTAATCCCCGGAAAACCAGGACAATCAATTCATGGAAAAGAGAAGGATCTCTCCGATCGCATAACCCCGACATCCATGGAAGTCCCCAATGAATACCGCCTGATCAGAAAATTCATCGCCCTCTACCCCCTTTTCACTCTTCCCATCGGAACGGCGATTGCGCGATACAAACAGAAGATCAGCAGACGTTACCAAACTCCTCTTGAACAATGAGGGACGATTTTTCCCATATTGACATTCTTTTTTCGAATTGATAGGTTAGAATCGTAAAAATGATCCCGTGGATTCAAATCCACTCAAAAGCCTACCAGGGAGAAGAACCTATGAGAAACCGAATACTCCTGAAAGAAAGTGAGATGCCGGATCGTTGGTACAACGTGATTCCGGATCTTCCGGGTCCTCCAACACCGGTGCTCCATCCGGCCACACTTCAGCCGGTCACACCCGACGACCTGACTCCCCTCTTCCCCATGGGGCTGATCGAACAGGAAATCAGTGGTGAACGCTGGATCAAGATTCCCGATGAAATCATGGAGATCTACTCAATCTGGAGACCAACTCCCCTGATCCGGGCCGTACGCCTTGAGAAGCTGCTCAACACACCCGCCCATATCTATTACAAGAATGAAAGCGTTTCCCCGGCCGGCAGCCACAAACCGAACACGGCGGTAGCGCAGGCCTACTACAACAAAAAAGAAGGAATCCGGAAAATCGTCACCGAAACCGGTGCCGGACAGTGGGGAAGCGCCCTCTCCCTGGCCTGCAACTTTTTCGACATCGAACTGCAGGTCTTCATGGTCAAGGTAAGCTACAACCAGAAACCCTACCGCCGTTCCCTGATTCAGACCTGGGGCGCCAAAGTCTTCGCAAGCCCCTCGGAAGAAACCCACTACGGCCGGCAGCTCCTCAAAGAAGACCCGGACAACCCGGGAAGCCTCGGCATCGCCATCAGTGAAGCCGTGGAAAAAGCGGCCACCGATCCCGAAGCCCATTACTCGCTGGGGAGTGTTCTGAACCATGTCTGCCTGCATCAGACGATTCTCGGACTGGAGGCCAAAAAACAGATGGAAATCGCCGGAGAGTACCCGGACGTGGTCATAGGATGCGTGGGAGGCGGTTCCAACTTCGCCGGTCTTGCCTTCCCCTTTGTCCCGGACAAGGCATCCGGAAAGCAGGTCCGGATCCTGGGCGCGGAGCCGGCGAGTTGCCCTACCCTGACCAAAGGCCCCTATACCTTCGATTACGGGGACACGGCCAGGATGGCGCCGGTTGTCAAGATGCACACCCTGGGGCACGACTTCGTCCCGCCGGGGATTCATGCCGGGGGACTCCGATATCACGGCGATTCTCCCCTTCTCTGCCAACTCGTGGATGCAGGAGTCATTGAGGCCAAGGCCTATCCGCAGACCGCCTGTTTCGAAGCGGCGATCACTTTCGCCCGTTCCGAAGGGATCGTTCCGGCCCCCGAGACCTCCCATGCCATCCGGGCCGCCATCGACGAAGCACTGGAAGCCAAGAAATCAGGAGAAAAACGAGTGATCCTCTTCAATCTGTCCGGACATGGTCACTTCGACATGAGCGCCTACGACGCCTATCTCTCCGGGAAACTCGTCGACTTCGAATATCCCGAGGCCAAGATCAAGGCCGCTCTGGCCCACCTGCCTCAGGTGGAGATCTGATCCGGAGTCTCAGGGCATCTGTATCTGTGGGTCCCTTCACTTCATGAACGGACCTTGGGGAACCGTGAAATTAGTTTCAACAGGAAGAGGAAACCTATTGGCCATGAAGAAGAACTGTCCATCCGTCCATGAAGATCTCGAACTGCTCCGCACCCCGAAACGGGAAGAAAGAAAGGATTTTACCAGCAAGGATCCCTGGCGTGCGCTTCGTATCTTAGGAGAGGTTGTAGAGGGTTTCGAGGCACTGCACGACATCCATGGCGCGGTCGCCTTTTTCGGCTCCGCGCGGACCAGGGAACAGGACCGATATTACCAGGCCGCCCGGGAAACGGCCCGCCAATTGGCGGAGAAGGGGTTTCCGGTCATCACCGGAGGAGGACCCGGCATCATGGAAGCGGCGAACCGCGGGGCGCAGGAAGGTGGAAATATCTCCGTGGGATGCAACATCCAGCTCCCCTTTGAACAGACCGCGAACTCTTACCAGGATATTTCTCTGGATTTCCGGTACTTTTTCGTCCGAAAACTGATGTTCATCAAGTATTCCACCGCCTTTGTAATTTTTCCAGGCGGATTCGGAACCATGGATGAACTCTTTGAGGCACTCACCCTTGCCCAGACCGGGAAAATTGAACAGTTCCCGACCGTCCTCTATGATCAGGATTACTGGGAGCCCCTCCTCTCCTTCTTCAAAGGACCGCTCCTGCAGGAAAAATGCATCTCACCCTCCGATCTCGATTTGATCAAGGTTTGCAATACACCGGAAGAGATCGTTTGCCATATTGTGGAGTTTGTCAACAATCACAAGGCGGACTGAAAAGAACACTTTACGGCCACTCGTTCCGAAAACGGTTCCACATCCCTGTCATTGGAGAAACAACGGATGAGCTTCGCTTCTCCATCCGTATTCACGAGAACGAGGTTTTTCCCGGACGAATCGATTGCCAAAAAGGAGGATTCCATTTATACTCTGAAGAAATTTTTCAGTGATTTTTTTCCCTCACTCGATTCAAAAAGGAGGTCACCAAGATGGATACGAACATCAACAACGGACTGTTGTTGGGACAGAGTGTTCCGGATTTTACGCTGGAGACCTATGAGCCGAGTCAGTTCAGCTTCGGAAGCCTGTCGCTCTCGGAACTGAAGAAACAGAGAAAATGGACGATTCTCTTTTTCTATCCCGCCGATTTCACCTTTGTCTGAGCCACGGAGATGGCTGATCTGGCAGATCAGCACGAAAATTTCAAGAAGGCCGGAGCAAAACTCGTTACGGTCAGCACAGACACCCAGTTCGTCCATCTGGCCTGGCAGCGGGACGAAAAACTGCTGCAAAACGTGAAATACACCATGGCGGCGGATCCCACCGGAGCCGTGTCCCGAATGTTCGGCGTCTACGATCCGGCCAAGGGACTTGCCCTTCGCGGTACCTTCATCATCAGCCCGGAGGGGATTCTCCTCGGCTCGGAAGTCAATTTCTACAACGTCGGCCGGAATATCGGGGAATTGTTCAGGAAGCTGCAGGCCAACATCCACGTCACCCGGCATTCCGGAGAAGCCTGCCCGGCCCACTGGACGGAAGGAGCCAAAACCCTGAAGCCCTCCGAAAAGATGGTAGGAAAGGTCTTCGAGGCACTGGAATGATCGGAGTCTGATAGTCGATATGGAATGGCTGCCGATCCTGAAGGACGATCAACTTCCGGAAGGAGTGAAGGTACTGGTCCACCTCAGGGGGATCCCGATTGTTCTGATCCGGAAAAGAGGGGAAGTATACGCACTGGAGAACCGGTGCGCCCACATGGGCTGCCCTCTTTTTGATGGTCTGTTGGAAGAAAACTTTCTGCTATGCTCCTGCCATGAATGGGCCTTCGACATCCGGACCGGAGAACTTCAGGAGGCTCCTGAAATCCGGGTAAGGACCTTTCCCGTACGCGATGATCGTGAAACGCTCTGGATCCTGATAAACAGAGAGACCGCATGAGAAAAGTTTTCCTCTTCACCCTTTCCACCTGCAGTTCCTGTCGAAGGCTCAAGGAATTTCTGAGGCGTCACAACGTCCCCTTTGATTACACGGATCTCGACCGTTTACGGGGAATGAATTATCAATCTCAGCGGGAGCGCGCCCATAAACTCAGCGGAAGCTTTTCGATTCCGGTCGTCGTGATCGGAGACGAGACGCGCGTGGGATTCGACCCGGAATGGCTGGCCCGGAGACTCGGGTTGAGGGAAATTCACGAAGAGACCTCCCCGGCACACGCGGACTGGAAGGAAGACCCCCTCCTGGTCCCCCGGCGGGAGACCCTCCGGATGATGTTCGGCCCGTCCGCGGCCGCTCTCGGGTACCGGTTCACACCCGATGTTAAAGAAGCCGGATTCCTCCTGGAACAGGTGGCCAGGAACGAGCGAAGGTACGGCATGCCCTTCTGCCCGTGCAGAATGGTCTCCGGGAACCGGAAAGAAGACCTCCGCGCCATTTGTCCCTGCATCCCCTATCACCGTGAACACTTCAACCGGATGCGGCGATGCTGGTGCGGACTGTTCGTCCATTCCGATGTGGAGGACGTCTCCGTTCTGAAACAGATTCCCGAAGAAGAGATGGAATAGGGACGATGTGGATCGAAGCGGCAAAGGTTGATGAAATCGCACCTGGCGGGATCAAAGAGTTCACCCACGGTCCGAAGAAGATCCTTCTATGTAACGTGGACGGAACATACCATGCCGTCAGTGAATCATGCGGACACCTTCAGGCCCCCATGAAGAACGGATCGCTCCTCCGGCACGTCCTCACATGCCCTCTTCACAAGGCGCAGTTTGACGTCCGGACGGGAAAAGCCCTCAGCGGCCCCGTTCCCCCGCCCCCCTGGCTTCCCCAGCCCAAGGCCTCCCCGGATTACATGCACTATGAGAAGATGGAGATGGTCCGGACCCCGACCGGAGATCTCACCATCTACCCCGTCCGCGTGGAGCGGAACAGGGTCCTGGTTGATCTCTGAAAACCGGATGGTCGATCAGACCTTTCAGCCGCCCCGCCGGCGCGCAACGGCAAACAATGCGGCCAGTCTACTTGAAAGGAGCAGAAAAAAACCTGCATCTTCATAAATCTCCGGAAGTCGCAAAAAAATACTGTTTTATTTTTCGGAGGAGCAGGTGTTGAATACCGACCATGGCCGAAAAGACCTCCTTTTTCTTTAGTGTCACCAAACCGACACAAAAAAATTGTCTAAATAGAGTATGAGATGTTATGATATAAAGACAGGAGGGAAAAGCGGTTTGACTGTTCCAGTTGACGAAGAAAAGGCCGTTCTGAATGAAATCAGGGAGATTCTCCGGAATTTCTCAGTTCTGCAAAAGACTCTGACGCTCTATCCCCGGAATCACCCCACAGTGGAATCCACCCTGAAGCGAACGTTCCGTAAGATCACCTCCTTTCTGAAAAACCGGGGTGAACTCCGGTTCGGCGTCACCGAAAACGAGATCATCCTCCACGGATCGGGAGATGAGGAAGAGCAAAGGATTTCCCATGATCTGGCCGTGAAGCTTCATCAGTTCGGGGTCCTGACTTTACGGATCACACCCGGCCTGACCCGGGAGGAATACGAATCACTCTGGAGACGTCTCCTTGGATCCTCCGGAAATTTCCAATCAAAAGAGACGGTTCAACAGGGTTTCCCGGCAACGCAATTCCCCCATATCCATCCATCGTTTGTAGATTACCGAAAGCTTATGCAACAACAGACGGCCACGTCGTCCAGCCGGAATCCCGGGGATTTCTGGATCCACCTGATTCGGAACGTCCGGAAGGGGGATCGATCCTCTATCCGGAAAATGGCAGAGACAATCAGGAACCCGGAAGGTTTGCTCACCCTGCAGGAAAAAATCCTGCGAGATCAGAATGTGAAGGGTGCGGATCACTCCGTGAGCCATCATGCTAAACTCTTTGCCGAGATCCAGGAGAAGGTCTACGACACCCTGCCAAAATCAGACCAAACATCTTTCAGCAAAAACATCGCGTCCATGGCCTGTTCTGAAGCCCCCATGGACCAGGAGTCGCGCGAAATGATCCGCCAGACCTTCCTCCACTTTCCGGCCGGAATGCTCCTGAAGGTATTGGCAAGCGCGATTGTGCTGAGAGGAAAACTGGACAGCCGGATCGCCTCCACATTTAAGGGAATTGCGCAGGACCCTGAAAAGAGGCGCACTCTCCTGGACAACCTGGATCCGGACTCCCTGGAACGGCAGGGCGAAAAAACATCGCCCTTCATTTGGGGAGAGGTCCGGAAGCTGATCCTTGCCGGCTCCGAGGAGCCCTTCATGTCGGATGACTATCATCAATTGCTGGAAGACCTCAACCGCTACCATCTGTCGGAGTTGAAAGAAACCTTTGAACCGGAAATCCTGGAAAAGATCCGTTCCACCATGGACCGGGACTTTCTGCGGAATCGACGGACTCAAATCATTCTCGGCCTGATTCCGATGTCCGACAGTCTGGATCTACCGTCGTCACTCTCCCGGGAGGTTCAAGCAATGCTCGAGGAAAACGCCCGCAGGGGGAACCTCCGGGAGATCCTGTCTGTTCTGAAACTTTCCCTTTCGGAAGATCGGCCGCCCGAATCGAAAGAAAAGATCCTGAAAACCCTGTTCCCCTCCGGAAACGATTCCTGGGTATCCACTCTGCTGGATAAAATCGGGAAAATGAACAAAGAGGATTTCACAATATTGCGGGAAATTCTCTTCCGGAAAAAGGAAGGCCTTCCCGAAAGACTGCTTGTCCAACTGGGCAAGGAACAGGGTCTCGCCGGCAGGAAGAGACTTGCCACCCTCCTGGTCCAATTAGGAGAGGAAGCCCTCCCTGCGCTGCTGAAAACATTGGAGGATGATCGCTGGTACCTGGTGCGCAACGCGGTCATGATTCTGGGCAGAACGGGCAATTCAAGCTGTGTCACCCCCCTCATGCCGCTCCTGAATCATCCACGCTTCCAGGTGGTCCGGGAAACCATTCACACCCTCTCCAGGATCGGGGGAGACCGTGTCGTCCCTGTACTGAAAAGACTGCTGTTCAACCGGGACAAGCGGACGGATCCGGACCTCCGGAAAACGGCCGCATACGCGCTCAAACGAATCGGCACACCCAAGGCGAGGGAGGCGCTCCAGGAAGGATTGACCGTCAGAAACAGAAAGATTCAGAGGATCTGCGCGGACACCATCCGGGTATCAGCATGAACACCACACAAAGTCATCGACAGACAGCGGAAGTAACCGGAAATGCGACTCCGACGAATCTCTTCAGAGACACATCCCGGGAACCTTCGGTGGAAAATCTGGCAAAATCCTTCTCGTCCCTTTATTACGCCTTCTCACTCTACCCTTCCACCCATCCGAAGATCAGAGCAGGAATCGATCGGATTGAAATCATCCTGAAACATTTCTTCCACGAATCGGACCGGATTACCATCGGACTCATCGGCACCGATCTGCTGTTCCTCGCGGGGGAACTCCAGCGTCTGGAGGGATCAGCCGAGGGGTTGAAGCACATCTTTCAGATGAACGGGATTGAAAAGATCGTCCTTTACTCCGGCATCACCCGGGAAGAAATAGCCGACTTTTTCAAATCCTTTGCGAAAACCAAAGAGGATATGCCCGGCCATCCGGGAAGAACATTCCACCGGGATTCCAGGTGGCCCCACATCGTTCCCGGAAATTTTTCCTCGGAAACGGTGGTTGAGAACTTCGAAGACGGCAGCGGCTCGCTCCGCCCGGAAGAGATTCGTATCGTCCGTGAATATCTGGAGGACGCCCGGGAACTGGTCGACCAGATCCGGACAAACCGGCTGATGGAATACCGCCTGGCCAAAGAAATCGTCGATCACATCCTCAACGGAATCATTCTGGAAAACCATGCCATCCCCCTCGTCTCACAGATCAAGGAACACGATGAATATACCTTCACCCACATGATGAACGTTTCCACACTCTGCCTCGCAACGGGGAGGGTGCTCGGGTTTCCGCCGCCGCAGCTCAGGGAATTGGGAATTGCCTCACTGCTGCACGACACGGGGAAGATCCGGATCCCCTCGGAGATCCTTCAGAAAAAAGACCGACTCACGGAGGATGAATTCGGGATCGTAAAGCGTCATCCGGCCGAAGGGGCGGCCATGCTGACGCAGTTCCGCGATATACCCGACCTGGCCCCGATCGTAGCCTTCGAACACCATATCCGCTACGACGGGAGTGGATATCCGGTCACCTACAAAGACCGGAGGCCCCATCTCTGTTCCAGGATCACCGCCATCGCTGATATCTTCGACGCACTGAGAACCATTCGGTCTTATCGTTCTGAAACATCCAAGGTGGAGACATTTCAAATCATGTCCGGCATACCCCTTGACCCCTTTCTTCTCAACCTCTTCGCCCGGATCTCGAACCTCCATCCCGTGGGAGAGATGGTCCGTCTCGATACCGGAGAAATCGGTATCGTCCATGAAATCAATCCAAGAAATCCCTATCGACCCCGCGTCAAGTTGCTCTACGACGCAGAAAACAACAAACTGAACGATCAACGCATCGTAAACCTGACGAACTTCCACAAACGTGAAAACCGCTACCTCCGCTCCATCGATTCCATCCTCACTGAGGAAGAAACCCGGAAACTGCCCTGACAACCTGTGAGGAACCCGCAAGGGATCGTCGCATCCACCTTCCCGGTTCAAAACGGGCCCGGACCGATCCGTATGTCATCATAGTAGGCCGTGGCAGTCTCCCGGGTGTCGTCCGTATCGGTCATCACGGCGATCGCCCCGACCTTCGGGGGTTTAGCACCGAAACAGGCCTGATAGTCCTCATAAACGTTCCGGCGTTCCTGAACCCATTCCCCCGCGAACTCTTCACCACTCTCCACGGCCACCATCATGTTCCTGGAGGTATACGCGTTCGGGACCATCTTGCCCTTAGCAAGACGGTTGGCCCAGATATAGTTGATACTCCGGATCCATCCGGGGAAAAACCCCGGGAAAACCACGTAGAGCCTCGCCGCGTAATCATCCCCCCCTTTTTTTTCGGCATCCCCCTTCTTCAGAACATGTTCCACCTTCCAGCGCCAGGTCAGGATCGGATAATCCTTCACATCGTATTCAATGCGATAGAAGAGGCCGGAGGCGGACGCCCTGCTCTCCGCCCGAAGACAATGTCCTCCCTCCATTTTCACGATCCCGTATCGGGTCTCCCCCCTGAAGGCTCGCTTTTCCCACCGGGATGTCAGCCCTCTCTCAAAGTCATCAATCGTGATCCATCGCGGTGTTGAAGGAAGGGGTGGGACCACCATCAGCACGCAAAGCAGAATCAAGAACGAAATCAAAAGAGCTTTTTTCATGTTCCATTCCTCTTTGTGGAAATCACCCAAGGCACGCGCCCGATTTCCCGCCCCCCTCTACAAGCCCACTTCCTCCTCCGGGTAGAAAGGGGAGAGCTCCAGCACGGCATTCCGCACATCCTGCGCCCGACAGGACTCCGGCAAGGGTTCACCGAAAACGATCGTCACCGGACGGGGCGCTTTCGCCGGGAATCTTCCGTGGGCGTAGCTGAAGAGACTCCCCCAGACGCCTCCGATGTAAACCGGTACGACCGGGCAACGGGTTCCCCTCAGAATGTGCTCCAGACCGGGTCTGAACTCCTGGACCCTTCCGTTTCGCGTAATCGCCCCTTCGGCAAAGATACAGACCATATACCCCTGATCCAGCGCGATCCGGACATCCCGGAAAAAGGCCACCTTCTCTGCCCTGGAATCGTGGGACGATACGGGGAGAACCCCCATGAGCCGAAAGAACGGTTTCAGAAAGCGTGTGTTGTAGATCCCCCGCTCCATGACAAACCGGATCCGTCGCTGCTGAGTCGCGGTCAGGAGCAAAGCGTCGATCCAGGAAACATGGTTCGACACAAGGAGCGCAGGTCCCTCCACGGGAACGTTCTCAGCTCCCAGAACCCGAATCCGGTAGGCCAGTTTCATAGCCAGCAACGCAAAAAAACGGATCAGAAAATCCGGCAGCGTCATCCAGGTAATCAGAGTCAGAATGAGAGTCAGACATCCCACCACCAGGAATCCCTGGGCCGCCGATAACCCCATGGGTCCGTTCAGGAAGTAGGCCAATCCGGATGCAATCAGCACACCGACCCAGCTCAAAAAACCGGAGGCGGCGAGGACCTGCCCCAGTTTCTTCCTGGGACTGCGGAACTGGATAAAAGACTGAAGGGGAACAATAAAAAGTCCGGCGCTCAGTCCGAAGAGGATCACCGACGGGATCACCAGACCCAACCGTGAAGGAAGCAGGTACAACAACAAAGAAGAGGCTGTGAGTCCCACGGCCCCGATCGGGACCACCCCGAATTCGACGTTCCGTCCCGAAAGCTTTCCGGAAAGGAAGGATCCCATACCGATTCCGAGAGCCGCCACCAGGAAGAGATACCCGCTTTGCTCTTGAGTGAGGTGGAGGGTCTCCATCCCATAGGGAATGAGATTAATCTGCGCAAAGGCCCCGAGAAAGAGAAAATAGGCGGAACCGACAACCGCCAGAAGCAGAAAACCATCCGGACGGATCTCTCTGAGAGTTTCCAGGATCTCACGGACGAAAAACAGCGTCGGCGCTTTCTCCGACCCCGCCGCGGATGTCGGCTTGATTCTTTGACTCGCGGCCCAACCGGTCAGCGCGACTGCGATACAGAAGATCGAGGCCGCCCCGTAATCCGGTTTCGTGATCTGAGCCAGAAACGGCGCCAGGGCGGAGCCCAGGACAATCGCCAGATAGGTGAAAGATTCCAGTAAACTGTTCGCGCGCGACAGTTCCTCTTTCCGGACCAGCTCCGGAACAACACCGTACTTGGAAGGGCCGAACCAGGCGCTCTGGGAGGCCATCAGAAAAAGCACGGCATAGAGCCCCCCTTCCATCTCCCGGAAGAAGGCGAAGGTCCCGAACAGCATCACAATCACTTCGACAACCTTGACGCCGACGAGGATTCTCCGCTTGCTGATCCGGTCCGCCAGGATCCCTGCGGCGGATGAAAAGATCAGGAAGGGAATCACGAAAACCGTCCCGGCCTTCGCGGCGATGGTACCCGCCTCCCCTGCACCGTGACGATCGATCAGAAAAAAGACAAGCAGAAACTTGAAAATATTATCGTTCAAAGCCCCCAGAAACTGGGTCGTATTCAACCAGGCAAAAGAAACCGGCAACCCCCTCCGCGAAGAGTCTGCCGAACGGTTGCAATGCATGAATGAGAGCCCTCCTCCCCCCTCAGCGTCTCCTTACGTTCCACGATTCCAGGAGCCGGATCCGGCGGTCTTCTTTCCGCTTCCGAACCGCCAACATCCAATCGATCGGATTCCTTTTACCACAATTCGGGGGGAAGAGGCGATGATTTTATTGTTCGATCATTGTATCTTGACGGCAATTCTGCCTGTAGTCAGAGTCGCCGCTCCATTTTCAAAATGACCGGTTGCAAAAAGGGCCTTCATCGTATTGGAACCGTCCAGCTTCTCCTGGAGATCCTGCACGAAATCCCCGAATACGGTAAAAACTTGTACCACGCCATCCCCACGAATGGCAAAGAGACCGTGATTTTCATCTCCCGGCTGAATCAGAGGATAAGTTTCCAAATTCAGGAGGTCGGTGACAATGCCGCCCTGCACCACATGGTGGAACCGTCCCAATTCCGCCTCGTCCAGGTTAACCTCGATACCTTGGGGAGAAAGACTCAGAAAGGGAGATACCGCCCCCTTCTCCTTCCAGGAAACGGCAAGAGGCGATTTCACAGAGGAAAGATCCACTACAGTCCGTGCCTCAAAGTCGTCCGGAGCCTCCCCGAAAGATCGAACGAATCCGAGGACACGCACCGGATCGGAGGGCAAAAGCGATCCAAGGTCGAGGGCGCCCGTATCGATTTCATACCGTGCAGGATCGGCATCATGGTCACGATCGATGCCGGTTCCGGTAAAATCATAGATCGACACGCTCCTCCGACTGATCGACTGCAGTTCCATAACCAGGGAACCCGATGCAACTGAAACCACCTTACCGGCGAGGGGGGTCATCAGCATGCGTACCCGACCGGCCGTGGCATCCAGTTCCAGAGAACCTGGTTGTTGATTCGTCAGGGTGCCAAAGACCGTAATCCGCTGCCCCACGGAAAGATCGTCCCTGCCCAGTCCATCATCAGGAAGGGCTTGGCGGACAACCCGGGTATCGGGCCCCACAAGCACGGTCACGTCGTCATGAAAAACCAGGGTCCCGTCTGTTCGTGCCAATGTCACGCCGCGAAGAGTCAGGGTATCCCCTTCTCTTGCCGTGATATTCCCAGTCACCACGTCCAGAAGCCCCCCCGGAACGCTCGACCCCGCGTAGACCTCCGTCGCTTCGAATTGACGCATTGCCATGTTGAGACGTCCGATGGCCACCACAGCCGTCCCGGACGATTTCTCGTCAAGGACCCCCAGGCCTCCCTTCCCGGTATAGGTCTCCCCATCGATCTCATAGGCTGTCGCCTCATCAACGCGCACCGTGAGGGAACCGAAGTCCCCCCGGCGCCACTGCCGGGGTCGGATCATGATTTCAAAGGAATCCCCCTGAAGATCAACATTCTTGAGCGGACCCCGGACACGATGGATCTTGGGACGTTCGGGATTGACATCGGCGACCAGGAAAGGCTCCACCGTCACGAGGGGCGGGTCGAGGGTCATATCCACGTCGTTCGAAGCCTGAAGATCTAAATCGAGTGAAAGATGGGCGGGGATACCCGGCGCAATACGGAGACGATGACGATCCGAAAACCTCACGGTCAGTTCCAGAGTCGTAAGAGCGCTTCCCCCGGCATCCTGCAACACCACGGGGACCGCCTCTCCATCCCGCTCCACCTCGACGTCGGCCTTTGAGTAGTCGAGTCTCATGGTCGCGTGGGTATAGA